>DASWUM010000057.1:0-23045 GCA_036401595.1 Pyrinomonadaceae bacterium | reverse complement strand
GTCGTGTACGAGACAGAATAGCTGAGATTCTCCAGGGACTCCAGCAAGTCTTCCCGCACGCGACGAATAATCGTGCCTTTGCCGCCGCCCGATGGCGAGCTGACGACGAAGAGTGTGCCTCTCGGAGAAGGGTGACTGACTGGCCCCGCCAGTTGCAATTCTTTCACTTTACTCGACATTCTGAACCTGTTCGCGAAGTTTCTCCACTTCTGCTTTGATAGCCAGGCCTGCCTCCTTGATGGCAAGGTCGGTAGACTTGGAAAGCGTTGTATTTGCCTCACGATTGAGCTCCTGGAGCAGGAAGTCGAGCATTTTTCCTGCCTCACCCGGAGCATCAAGCGCTTCCTGAAACTGCGACAGATGGCTGCGCAAGCGCACCATCTCTTCACTCACGTCACTGCGATCGGCGAGGTAAGCGACTTCCTGGGCCAGTCGCACCGGATCGATTTCGATAACCTGACCACCGCGATTCAGCAGTTCTCCAATTCGCTTTTGCAAACGTAGACGATAAGCATCAGCGAGTCCTGCCGCTGACGATTCAATGATCGGAACAAGCGTCTCAATCTTCTGCACGCGATCGCGGAGTTCCTGCTTGAGTGCTTCACCTTCCTGCATACGCATTTTCTCGAGCTCGTCGAGCGCCTGGTCCAGGGCGCGTTCGAGTGCACCGGTGATCCGGTCGTCGATGCCGTTGCGAGCAGGTTGGAGCGCGCCGGGAATGCGCGCGATGACGTTGATGTCGAGTTCGCCTGCGATACCGAAGTCCTGTTGTAGTTGTTTCAACGCACTGACGTAACCGGCAATGAGAGGACGATTGATTTCGTAAGCGATCTGCGCGACGCGTTCAACGCTCACCGTGACGTCCACACGACCGCGTGACAATCGAGAGGTGATTCGTTTCTTGATGGACGGCTCGAGTGAAGCCAGTTCGGAGCCGACGCGCAGGTGGATATCGAGGAATCGATTGTTAACGGTCTTCAGATCGACAGAGACGGAGTAATCGTCACCCGCCACCATCGCCTTGCCGTATCCGGTCATTGATTTCATGATTAAATCTGTGCCATATGTGGCAACTCCTCTTCCTCGTCCGCGAATTGCAGTTCGTAGAGTTTCTTGTATTGTCCGCCACGCGCCAGCAGTTCAGCGTGCGTTCCGGTTTCGATAATCCGTCCTGCTTCCATCACGACAATCATGTTGGCTCGTCGTACTGTCGATAGACGATGAGCAATCACGATCGTCGTTCGGTTGCGAACCAGATTGCTGATTGCACTTTGCACCAGGCGCTCAGACTCCGCGTCGAGTGCCGATGTAGCCTCATCCAAAATCAGGACAGGCGCATTAACCAGGATTGCACGGGCGATAGCGAGTCGCTGGCGTTGGCCGCCGGAAAGAAAAATGCCGCGCTCGCCGACAATCGTATCGTAACCATCAGGTAATTCGCGAATGAAATCGTGTGCAAATGCGATTAAAGCTGCCTCTTCAATCTCTCGTTCACTCGCTTCAGGTTTGCCGTAGGCGATGTTGTGGCGAACCGTATCGTTGAAGAGCACGGTCTCCTGAGTAACGAGTGCGATCTGTTTTCTCAGACTCGAAATCGTTACATCGCGAATGTCCATGCCGTCCCAAAGCACGGCGCCTGAACTCGGATCGTGAAAACGCGGGAGCAGTTTGGTGAGAGTTGATTTTCCACCACCCGACTCACCCACGAGAGCCACCATCGTTCCGGCTGGTACTTTCAGACTCACGTCACGCAAAACCGAGCGCGTCTCATTCCCATAACCAAACGAAACATTCTGGAGCTCGATTTCTTTTTTGAGTGCCGGCAGTTCACCCGCGCCTGGTTTCTCGTGAATAGCCGCATGCTCGTCCATCACTTCCCAAACGTGACGCGCGGCGGCGAGCGCCTGTTCCATGCTGTTCTGCAATCGCGAGAGCTTGCGCATCGGATCGTAACTGCGAAACAGGAAGAAGAGGAACGTGACAAACTGTGCCGTGTTCATGCGGCCGTCAATGATTTCACGTTGACCAAAAAAGAGAAGCAGCACAACGAAGAGAATTCCGATCATCTCGATTGTTGGGGGAGATGCACCGGCGATACTCGCGCTGCGAAGATTTGCGCGTACGATTCGCTTCGCCACGGTCGTAAAACGATCCGACTCGCGTTTCTCGGCCCGATACGCTTTCACGATCCCCTGATTCGCAAGCGCTTCCTGAGCAGTGTCCGTCAACTCTTTGCTGCCTTCAAAACTCTCCCGGGCGAGGTTGCGCAGTGCGCGGCCAAACTTCGCAGTGAGTAACGCGATCACAGGTGCGATTACGAGTGATAGGAGCGAGAGTCGCCAACTGTAATAAAAAGACGCGCCGAGAAAGAAGATAAGCGTGAAACTCTCGCGCAGCATGTCGCGAAAAGTGTTTGTTACCGCAGTCTCGATCGCGGCAGCACTCGACACAAGTCTCGAAACCAGGTAGTTCGTGCGATGTCTCTCAAAGAATGTCGCGGACTGTGCAAGTAGATGGTTGTAGAGATCCTGTCGCAGCTTGAGCACGGCTGACTGTCCGATCCGCGCCATCAGGTAAGTCGATAAGTACTCGGCGATACCTTTTGAAAACGTGAAGACAACCAGCAGGATCGAAATCATCTTCCAGGCGCCGAAGGGTGCCTGAGGAATGAGATGTTGCAGTCCGAAAATTGTGGGGGTACGCTGACCTGCGCCAGACACAAACGCCTGATCGAAGATGGGCACCACCAGACCGCCAATGGCGCTCTCGAGCAAACCCACTACGACCATCGCCAGAACAGCCAATGTGAAGATTGGCCAGTGAGGTCTCAAATACTTTAACAGGCGGCGAAGATCACGCATCTCTGGTTGCGAAAATCTCTGATCAGTTGCTATAAGGAAGGTTGAAGACGGTCCAAAGTCTTAAGAAAGAACTATACTTACCCCCACTTATTTGCGTCAAGGCTGACTGATTTGCTCGATTTCTTCTGGGCGTGAACTCATGCAAATCTTTTCCGTCGAATGAGTCTGCGCAAATTTGGGTTATAATCCCTCGTCTGAGTCACTAACGATATTAGATCCACTCCGACAGGATCAGAACATTTGGCACAGCAAGCGACATCAAACAACAAGCACGCGGGTAAACGTCTTCTAATCGCGGATGACGATACCGATATGAGACTTCTCCTGGCCGAGTACTTCCGACGGTTGGGATTTCAAGTCGAAGAACGAGACAGCGGCAGCGCGGCGCTGGAAGCGACCATCGGCGGGAGATTTGATTGTTTCATCTTTGATGTTTCGATGCCTGGGATGTCGGGTATTGAACTGCTCAAGCGCGTTCGGGACCGTGGAATTCAGACACCGGCTCTGTTCCTGACCGCACACGACGCACTTTCAGACAAAGTCGCCGGTTTTGAAGCAGGCGCGGATGACTATCTGGCGAAACCATTTAGCCCGCGGGAACTCGAATATCGAGTCGAAGCACTGTTGCGCCGTGGCGGTGTAGCGCCGCCGGAAACCGATGGTGAGCGCATCGAAGTGGGCGATCTGGTGATCGACAAGCGTCGTCATGAAGTTATTCGTAACGGCTCGCGCGTCGATCTGACACCGCTCGAATTCCAGATTCTCGAACTGCTTGCATCCGAACCCGGACGTGCATGGTCCAGAAATGCTTTGCTCGATCGAGTCTGGAGCACCGACTACGAAGGTTACCAACGAAACATCGACCCACATATCAATCGTCTTCGTAAAAAGCTCGAAACGGATCCCAAGAATCCGCGTTACGTACTCACAGTTCGCGGAGTCGGTTACAAGCTGAACGAGATTCCCTGATGCTTTGGTGGATCGGGACAGCACTGATAGTTGCGTGGCTTATTCTCTGGTTAATTATGCCGCGTGGATGGGGCCCGCTACTGCTGATCTCGGGTATTTGCCTTCTAATAATTCAAACCGCAGCCTACCGCAGAACACGGCGTCGCCGGTAAACACGAACCGAATCCGTACGATCTGCGGATAAAATCGTCTTGACCTCACAACCTCGTTCGGCAACAATGCGCCTGTTTATGGCATCTTTTAACTGCTGTCCGTTGCTCCCAATTCGCAGATCAGGAGTTGTTACACCATGAGTTTCAGCCGTATTGGTCGACACCTCGCTTTTGCGCTCAGTGCTTTTCTACTCTTTGTGTCAGTGGCAATTGCCCAGGACGTTGAGCGAAAGACCGTCGCCATCACTTATCCGTTGGACGAGACAGTCACGGTCAAGTTTCGTGGGACAACGCTTTTGCCGCGACTGAAGGGTGAGGCGAAAGTGAAACGTGCCGGACGCCGTGGTACGCGTGTCGAGTTGAGCATCGACGATCTCCCACGTGCATCGGAGTTGGGTGGCATCTATACGACATACATCCTTTGGGCTATCTCACCCGATGGACACGTCGACAGTCTTGGCGAGATCAAGCGCAGCGGCAGCAGCTTCGTTAATTCAAAGCTCGATGTCACCACACCACTACAGACGTTCGCGTTGATCCTTACTGCCGAGCCACACTTCCTGATGAAGGTTCCGAGTCGCATGGTGGTGATGGAAAATCTTCCACCGCAGCGACCAAACGGAAGTCAGGTTGAAACAGCAGATGTCCGTTACATCGGTAATTCAAGTGATTACTTTCGCGACGCTCGTGTTCCGGAGATAGCCGATCAGGATTACCGCACCACACCGGTCTCGCTGCTCGGTGCGCGACAGGCAGTGAATCTTGCGAAGTACGCAGGAGCGGCCGGGGATGCGCCTGATGAGTTGCAAACGGCTGAAGACCAGTTGCAGGCGGCAGAGAAGGCGTGGCGTTTGAATCAGCCCATTGCGGAAGTTGATATGGAAGCGCGTCGTGCAACTTCGTCGGGCGCACACGCGGAGGAAGTCGCGATTGCACGAAAGGCAGCTCGTCTTCGACGGGAGGACATTCGACGTCGTGACGAGGCGGTGCGCAGCGCCGAACAGAGCGCTGAAGCTTCGCAAAAAGAGGTCGCACAACTGCGTGCAGCACTCGAGAAAGAACAACGGGCACGCGAGCTCGCCGAGCGAGACGCCGGAACTGCAAACGATCAACTTCGTGAGAAGCGAGTCGAGATAGCGCAGCTCCGCGACGAGATCGCCACGCTGCGTTCCGAAGGCGATTCCGCAAAGTTGAAACTCGCGCGTATGGAAGGTGAGAAGCAAGCCGAAACCGCGCGCGTTGAAGCCGAGCGGCAGGCAGCAGAAAGACGCGCCGCTGAAGCAAACCTGAAGGAAACGCTCGCGAAGTACGGCACGCTCAAAGAAACTGCGACAGGCTTCCGTCTGGTGCTGCCGGAGACTATTTGGACCAGCACACGAGCTGCAACCCTGTCTGCCGCGTCGACTGCGAAACTCGAACCGCTGGCAGCGTTGCTGGCGAGCAATCCTGATTACCAGATCCTGATCGAAGCCTACACTGACAGCAAAGGCAACGAAGTTTCACTCCAACAACTGACCCAGGAACGCGCCCGTGTGCTTTCAGATCGCTTTCAATCAGCGGGCGTAGATCCAATGCGCATTCAGGCTAACGGAATGGGCGCTTCCAACCCGCTTGCTCCAAACACAACGGTAGCAGGCCAGAAAAAGAATCGCCGCGTTGAGATAACGTTTACGTCTCAGGTAGCAAAGAGTACGGCGGCGAATTAAGTTAGCCACAGATAACACGGCTTGACTACGGATGGATTATGGATTGAATCCGTAACTAATTCGGGGCATCTGTGGCTACAACTCTCGGCGCAAGATGTCCCCACTCGATCCGCTCGAAATACTTCAGGTCATCGGTTACAGCATCGGCGCGTTACTGCCGCTCTGGATGCTGTTTCAACTTGTCACTCACCGCAGTAAGTTAACCAATATCGAACGACTGCTGGCGCTTTTGGCCCTCACGATGGGTGGCTGGCACACGAGCAATCTCGTCGTTACCCTCCACGGTCTTTTCGATCTCGGTCCTGATACCTGGACCATGTTGCTGCGGTTCGCGGATACCGTGGCGGTTGTCAGTATCACGTTCGCATACTCATTCCTGCTTCACGTCCATCTCTACCTCTGGGCCAACGCGCAGAGCCGTCCGCTAAATAAAAGCGAGCACGTCCGCATCTATCTCTCGTACGTCCCCACGATCTTTCTTGTCCTCGCGGTGCCGCAATTATGGACCGGCGAATACGCGCCCATGTTCACGAAGCTTTCGTTCTTCGTGATTCCATTCGCCTTCTGGATTGCGTACGTGCTCGGTTTGATCGCCTTGACGGAACTGTTGATTGCGAGAAAGAGCGCCAACCGCAGCGAGAAGAGAATTATGCGGACGCTCGCTTTCTCGTTCATCGGCGTCGGCGTGGTGATCTTTGCGGCTCTCGCGGCGGGTGTTGGTGAGGGAACCGTTGCCGGTCTCTATCTCAAGACGATCGCGAATCTCGGATCGCTGCTGCCTTCGGTTTTGCTGGCTTACTACATCTATCGTTATCGGTATCTCGAGATCATCATCGAAGAAAGCCTGATCGTGGTGACGTTTGCGACGGTGGTGCTGACCGTTTACGTATTCGGCATTCGCACAATCGGCGACTGGATGACGCAACGATATGGAGTCCGACCGGGTCTCGTCGAAGCGCTCCTGATCCTTGCGCTCGCGTTACTTGCGGCGCCATTGCGCGGCTGGCTGGCCCAACGATTTCACAAGCTGTTCGAGCGGGAAGCGGCGCTTTACAAAGAGATCGTGGCTCGCATCGGTTCGTATGCGGGCCAGTACAAGGATCTTTCCGACCTGCTGCACTTTGTTGAAGAGCGAACGACGGGCGTGCTCGGTTTGCGACGGCTCAAGATCTTTATTGAGGACGGCGAGTCGGAGCCGTGGGTAAAGCAAGTGCTCGACAGCTCGAAGGCGAATGGTTGGGAGGCTGTTGAAGATGAGCCCGCGCTCACCGACGAGGGCTTCAAGATCGCATATCCGTTGCGTCGTGAAGATAAAGTTGAGGGACTGCTGGCAGTTGACGCGGCTTCAGCAAGTCTCAGCCCGGACGCACGTTCGATAATTGGACTACTTGCTGACCAGGTTGCAATCGCGATTGACGACTCGAGACTGACGGAAGAGAATCTGCGACTCGAACGAGAGTTGGCAGAACGAGAGCGTCTCGCGGCACTCGGTCGGATGGCAGCGACCGTCGCACACGAGATCAAGAACCCTCTTTCTGCGATTAAGTCGATCGCGCAGGTGATGCGTGAAGACGAGACTCTGCGTAACGACTACGAACGCGATCTCGGTTTGATTGTCGGCGAAACTGACCGGTTGAGTCAGAGCGTGACGCAGTTGTTGAGCTTTGCAAGGAGGGAGAGTCCGGCTGTGCAGCCGTTGAGTGTTGATGAGTTGCTGCGTTCGGTGGTGGATCTCTTCAGGGCCAGTGCTAGAGAACAGGGAATTGTGTTGGATTGCGAAGTGAGGGTTGAGACAGAGCTCGCCGGCAAATCTGTTTCGGCACTGCGTGACGCACTCTCGAATCTGATACTCAACGCGCTTCAGGCAACGCCGCACGGCGGCAGGGTCGAACTAATCGCAGCAGCGGCGGGCAACGAGTTATTGATCAGCGTTCAGGACAGCGGCTCAGGCGTGCCTGCGGATCTGCGCGAACGCATTTGGGAACCATTCTTCACCACACGACAACGTGGCACCGGCTTGGGACTAGCCATCGTTCGCAAACGCGTTCAGGAAGTCGGCGGCTCAGCCTCACTCGACGTCAGCCGCAACGGTCGCGGCGCCCTCTTTCAGCTACGCCTTCCTCTTTAGCCACAAAAAGCACAAGTGGAACTTTATTCAGGCAGGTGCGTGTTAGCTTCCGACCTGGTGAACTGCTATTTGATTGAAGGAGATGACAGTAATGAAGAAGCAGATATTTCTAAGCGCGATGCTGCTCGCATTGTTCCTGGTGAGCGGCGGCTTAACAGTGCAGGCGCAAAATACAGATCCCGATGAACCAAATCTCGATACACAACTGTATTTGATCGTTGGCACTAATCAGGACGTGGATGACGCGCGCTTGCCGGCGGCCCTGGATTCGGTGGTGAAACAACTTCGAGCGACGTTGCCGTTCAAGAATTACCGCCTCGCCGCGACTTTAATAAATCGTGTGAAGAATGAAGGTCGCCTGGATCTGAGTTGGATCGGTGGACCAATCGCCTCGCAGTCAGGAGTTGCTTCACCAACCACGCCAAGCTTCAGTCAATTCAAAGTGCGTCAAGTTAAGCTGGTACGTAACAGCGAAAACCAGCCGGTAGTACAAATGCTGGGATTCAATTTTGGCGCGCGGATTCCGATTCAGACCCCGGGCGCAATCGCAGCGAACGGCACCGTGGCGCCCACCGTCAGTTATGAAAGCACGGGGGTTGCGACTGACATCAGCATGCGCGAGTCGGAACCGGTTATCGTCGGGACGCTCAACGTTGGGCCATCCGGCGACGCGATCATTCTGGTCGTCTCGGCAAAGAGAACGAAATAAGCCGCCGCACTCCAAATTGTGGCACGCGATGCGCTAGGAGTTTAGGGCCGCAGGGCCCTAAACTACTCAGGAAGTGAGAAAAGACGCGTTGCGATTAATGATTGTTGACGACGAAGAAGCCGCCCGCTACGGCATGCGGCGAGCCCTCTCCACCCTTGGTTACAACATTACCGAAGCTGGCTCCGCCGAGGCCGCCCGCGCTCTCCTAAAACAAACCGAACCCGATCTGCTGCTCCTCGATGTGAACCTTCCGGGAATGAGCGGGCTCGACTTCCTGCGCGAGATCAAAGGCTCAAACGGCAGTGGACCACTCGTGATCATTGTCACCGCGCATGGCTCCGAACGCATGGCCGTCGAAGCTGTCAAAGCGGGCGCTTATGATTATCTTTCCAAGCCCTTCGAGCTCGACGATCTCCGTCTGGTCATCAAGAATGCAGCCGAAACCGTTCAGTTGAGACGTGAGAACTATTCGCTGCGACGCCGGATCGAAGTCGAACGTTCTCAGCGTGGCGCGCTGATCGGCAATTCGGACGCAATGCAGAAAGTGCGCGCCATGATCGAGAAAGTGGCGGAGACTGATGCGACGGTCCTCGTGCGTGGCGAGTCAGGTACGGGAAAGGAATTGGTAGCGCGCGAACTTCACGAACGCAACAGCGTGCGCCGTAACGGTTCATTCGTCGCCGTCAACTGCGCTGCATTACCATCGGAACTAATCGAGTCAGAGCTCTTCGGCCACGAAAAAGGCGCGTTTACGGGCGCTGCAGCACGACGGGAAGGGAAGTTCGAACAAGCAGACGGCGGTACGTTGTTCCTCGATGAAATCGGCGACATGAGCTCCAACGTGCAGGCCAAGTTACTGCGTGCTTTGGAAGAAAGACGTATCGAACGACTTGGCGCGAACGAATCGATTCCTGTTGATGTTCGCATCGTGAGTGCAACACATCGTCCACTCGAACAGGAGATCGCAAACGGCAATTTCCGCGCGGATCTGTTTTATCGTTTGCGCGTTGTGACTGTAGAGATTGCTCCACTGCGCGATCGCCGGGAAGACATTCCTTTATTAATTGAGACTTTCACGCGACTCGCCGCCGAGCGCTATGAATTACCGCAGCGATCTTTGAGCCAGGGAGCTCTCAGACGGCTCGTCGAATACAACTGGCCCGGCAATGTGCGTGAGTTGAAAAACACGATCGACCGTGCCGTGATCATGGCCGACGGCGATGAAATCGCGCCGAAAGACTTACCTGACGAGATAACGGCCGGTACGACCAGGAACGGCATTGTCGAAGGCGAGTCGGAAACGGACGGTTTGAGAGTGCCGTTTACCGCGGATTTTCGCGAAGATCGACGTGAGTTTGAGCGTCGCTATATCACCCGCTGCCTCGAATACACGCAAGGTAACGTCACCCGCGCGGCCGAGATCCTGGACATGCACCGCCAGTCGTTGCAACATAAGTTACGCCAGCTCGGCCTCGGCCGACGCTATGTTTCAGTGAACGAGGCGCAAGATAATCCTGACAGTTGACAGAAAGATATGAAGGCAAAACTCGACGCAATCATCCAAGCTGACCAGGCTGAGTACCTGGATCAATTGCTTACTCAAAAAGATTCTCTGCTCGCGGAGATGGAAGCCTACGCGGCTGAGCATCGCGTGCCGATCGCTGATCGCGAAGTGGCGCGTTTCATAGAAATCACGGCGCGGCTTTCGGGAGCGCGGAAGGCGTTGGAGATTGGAATGGCGATCGGTTACTCGGTGGTCCATCTGGCGCGCGGTATGGGCGAGCAGGGACGAGTGGTGACGATCGAACCGAGTGACGAGATGATTAACGCGTCGACCGGTTATCTGAAACGCGCCGGGTTGTTCGATCGTGTCGAGATCAACCGAGGTAAGGCGTTGGAAGTGATGCCGAGCCTCGATGAGACGTTCGATCTGCTTTTTATCGATGCTGTCAAAGAAGAGTATGCGCAGTATCTCGATCTTGGTTTGCCACGACTCCGAACGGGTGGTGTCGTGATCGTCGACAATCTGCTTTGGGGTGGTAGAGTCGCGAGCGATGATACTGAGAGTTCAACAGTCGCTCTCCGAGAATTCAATCCTTACTTCATCAATCATCCACAACTGCTCGGCGAAGTACTGCCGGTTGGAGATGGGCTCGGCTACGCAGTGAAGACTTCATAAAGATCTGGACCATGCGGAACGTACTGTAGGGGCGGCCCTCCGTGGCCGCCCTTGGTTTGAAATCGTGTTCGCTAAACCCGAGGTGGTCGACTCTTGATTTCGGCAAGGCTAACACAAGGGCGGCCACAGAGGGCCGCCCCTACAGTACGTTCGTAAGTTCCTTAAACTCTCACAGGAAATTCTTGATTAATGTTTCTTTCGCGTGCTAACTTCCTTCGGTCTCGTCATTTGCGGGTTTCCTCTTGACTCGCGCTGAACAAAAGCGGACGGCATTGAGTTTTGGAGGTGCCTAATGGGTAGTGACAAGTTTAGACAGATTCTCGGACTCGTCTTGCTGGCGTCGCTGGCATGCGCCAACTACTCATGCACTGTCAGTGCGAGCAACGAAGAATTCTTCGGCAGCACCACTCCGCCATCGCGAAACATCTTCCGTTACGTAACCGGCGATGAACCCGAATCACTCGATCCAGCGATCAGCAACGGTCAACCCGAAGCCCGTCTGTACATGGCGTTGTTTGAAGGACTCGTCGAATACAGCCCGAAAACACTTAAACCAGAGCCCGCTCTCGCCGAGCGGTGGCGCGTAAACAGCGACTCATCCGAGTACACCTTTCACCTACGCACCACCGGTCGTTGGTCCAACGGTGATCCAATCGATGCAAATGATTTTGTATATACGTTTCGCCGCAACCTGTCGAAAGCGACCGCATCTCGCAACGCTTACCTGATGGCGTACATCAAGTACGCGCAGGCCTACAACCAGCAACAGGTTTTTGTGCGTGATCCGAAAACGGGTGAGTTTTTGCTGGCCAGGGATCTTGACGCAGATTTTCCGCCTGAGCCGTTGAGCAGCAGTCCGATTGATCCGGCAAAGAATGAATATCCGCCCGATCCGAAAGATACGAGTCCGCAACTTGATTCGGCATTTCATCAGCTGATGCATACCGCGACGAGACTGACTCTTCCGGGCGATCAGAAGTCGCGCAATGAGCGTCTCGAGGCGAATGCAAAGCTGAAAGCCGCAGTGGCCGGCAAAGAGTTCGTGCCGGTAAAAGCAGAAGACATCGGTGTCGAAGCGCCTGATAAGTACACCGTCCGCATCTCGCTGGTCCAACCGGCGCCATTCTTTCTCGGGTTATTGGCACACCAGGTTTTCCGGGTCGTACCGCGCAAAACAGTCGAGCAGTTCGGTACTAAGTGGGCCCTCGCGGAACACATCGTTAGTTGTGGTCCGTTCAAGGTCAAGATGTGGAAACCTTATGACCAGCTAGTGCTCGAGCGCGATCCGATGTACTGGGATGCGGCGCACGTAGGACTGGACGAACTTTACTTCTACCCGGTCCTCGACAATTCCACGGTCATGAACATGTACAAGGTGGGCGAGCTCGATGCGATGTTCAACCACGCAGTGCCGAACGCGTGGTTGCACATCATGAGATCCAAAAAGGACTACATGGAGCGTGCTGAGGCGGCGATCGACTTTCTGATCATCAATACTACGAAGCCTCCCTTAGACAATCCGAAAGTCAGGCGAGCATTCAACGCATCAATCGACAAGGTTGCGTATGCCGAATGGCGCCGGATTGTGAAGCCATTAACAGCTTTTACACCTGAAGGAATATTCCCCGGCTACGAACAACCGAAAGGCGCAGCATTCAATCCGGCCGAAGCGCGCAAGCTGCTCGGCGAAGCCGGTTATCCGGTCATCCAAAACTCAGATGGAAGTTTTAGTTGTCCAACGTTTCCGGTGGACCAGGTCGAGTTTATCTACAACAGCCAGCAGGCGAACAAGGCAGTGGTCGAATGGATGCAGGCCCAATGGAAACAGAACCTCGGCATCACTGTAGGCTTGCGGAACATGGAGTGGAAAACATTTCTCGAGGCCAAGGAGAAGCTCGACTTTAAAGGCTTCGCACGTGGATCGTGGGGTGCTGATTACATGGACCCGTTCACCTTTTTGAGTCTCTTCTATACTGGCGGCGAGAGCGGAACAGGATGGCAGGATCCGAAGTACGTTACGATGCTGGATGAAGCGAATCGCACTCTTGATCCGAAGCAGCGATTTCACTTGCTCGCGAAAGCAGAAGAGTATTTGATTGAGAACCAACCGATCATCCCGCTTGATTCGCCTTCGGTGAACTGGATGAAGAAGCCTTATGTGAAAGGTATGTATCCGAATCCCGGCTCTTTGTATCCGTGGAAGTACGTTTATATCGAACGCGATCGGGCCAAGTGGGATTACGGCACCCCGAGTTTGGACGCAGAATAACCACGCAAACGTTAACGAATGCTTCGGTTCATTGTCAGACGGCTTCTCATAACGATCCCTACGATCCTGGTTGTGATCTCAATCACGTGGGTCCTGATAAAACTCGCTCCGGGCAATTTCTACTCGGGTGAGAAACCCCTCCCGCCCGCCATCGAGAAAAACATTCGCGAGAAATACGGACTCGATAAACCCTGGTATCAGCAATACGGGAAGACGATGTGGGGGATCGTTCGTCTTGACTTCGGCACTTCGCTGAAATACCAGGGTCAATCAGTCAACACAATCATCAAGCGTTCGCTGCCTGTTTCAGCGGCGGTCGGAATTCTCGCTTATTTATTGGCGCTGGTTGTGGGTGTGACTGCGGGTTCGATTGCGGCACTCAAGCAAAACACGAAGTGGGATTACGGCTCGATGGCTTTGGCGATGCTGGGGATCTCGATACCCAACTTTGTTCTTGGTCCAATTCTGGTATTGGTCTTTTCACTTACCCTTTACTGGCTGCCGCCGTCGCGCTGGGAGGGATTTCCCAGTTGGAATCTCGTTTTGCCGGTGCTTACGCTTTCGGCGATCTATATGGCTTATATCGCACGATTAACTCGCGCGGGCATGCTCGAAGTGCTGCGGTCTGATTACATCCGTACGGCGCGAGCAAAAGGATTGAGTGAACGTGATGTCGTTATCCGTCATGCGTTGCGCGGCGGGTTGATGCCCGTGATCTCTTACACCGGACCAGCGCTGGCGTTCCTGTTGACGGGAACGGTCGTAGTCGAAAGAATCTTCGCGTTGCCGGGACTGGGAAACTATTTCATTCAAGCATCACTCAATCGCGACGAGCCACTAATCATCGGCATCGTCGCGTTCATAGCGATTGTTCTCTTGTTGATGAACTTGCTGGTCGATATCGTCTACGCGTATCTCGATCCGCGCGTGCGGTATTAATTCGGAGATGTCGAACAAAAACAATCCAGATCACGAAGACCTGGTCCACATCGGTCCGGAGATGGCGGTGGCTGAGGCCGACGTCCATCCGGACGAAGTCGGGACATTTGTTCGCGGCACCTCACTGTGGCGTGACGCATGGCGTCGTCTGTTGAAGAACAAACTCGCAGTGGTTGGTATGATGGTCGTTATTATCGTGACGATCGCATCAATTATTGGCCCAACCGCGATCAAAGCCATCTTTGGTTTTACTCCTGACTTCATTCCGACAGGAGACGTCAACGCTACGCGCTCGCTTCCTCCGTTTACCGGCCCAAACGGTCAATTCACCTGGACGCATCCGATGGGAACTGACAATGCCGGTCGCGATCAGTTTGCGCGGGTCTTGCAGGGCGGTCAGATCTCATTGTTTGTCGGAATTCTTTCAACCGTCGTCTCGCTTTTGATCGGCGTCAGTTACGGCGCGGTCTCCGGATATGTTGGCGGCCGCGTAGACAATATGATGATGCGCATTGTCGACGTGCTCTATTCGCTGCCGTACGTGATCGTGGTCATCGTGTTGTTGTCGATGTTTCGCAGTCAGACGCCTCGTGGACAATTGATCCTGTTGTTCATCGCGCTCGGATCAGTTTCGTGGTTGACGATGGCACGCATTGTTCGAGGTCAGGTGTTGTCGTTAAAGAACCAGGAATTTGTACTCGCCGCGCGTGCGACCGGCGTATCCAACACGCGAATTATCTTCCGACATCTGATTCCGAATACGTTAGGTCCGGTGATCGTTTACGCAACACTGACGATTCCGCAGATCATGTTGACGGAAGCGTTTCTTTCGTTTCTCGGATTCGGAGTGCAGGCGCCGATTGCTTCCTGGGGCAGTCTCGCCGCAGATGGAATTCAGAACATCGCCATCTTTCCGTGGCAACTGATCTTTCCCGGTGTAACGATGGCCCTAACACTCTTTTCACTCAACTTCCTCGGCGATGGTTTGCGGGATGCCTTAGATCCGCAGATGCGAACGGTATAAGACCTGTATGAGCTCAGACGGCAATCTTCTCGAAGTAAAAAATCTTCGCACGTACTTCGATACAGACGATGGAATCGTCAAAGCCGTCGACGGTATTTCGTTTCAGCTAAAGCGTGGCGAAACACTCGGAATCGTAGGCGAATCGGGTTCGGGAAAGTCAGTAACCAATCTCTCGATAATCCGTCTCATCCCTGAACCGCCGGGAAAAATCGCCGGTGGCGAGGTGATCTTCAACGGCACCGATCTGCTGTTATTGCCGAACGAAGCGATCCGGAAGATCAGGGGCCGGCGCATCGCCATGATCTTTCAGGATCCGATGACCTCACTCAACCCGTTCATGAAGATCTCCAGACAACTGATGGAGATGACTGAGCTGCATCTCGGCCACACCAAAGCACAAGCTCGCACGCACGCCATCCGCATGTTGGAAACAGTCGGCATTCCCGACGCGCAGGCACGCGCCGATAGTTATCCACACGAGTTCTCCGGTGGCATGCGACAGCGCGTGATGATAGCGATGGCGCTCTCGTGCGAACCGGAGCTTCTTATTGCCGATGAGCCCACGACGGCTCTCGACGTCACCATTCAGGCACAGATCCTCGAGCTCATCAAAAAGCTGAAACGTGAAACTGGAACGAGTGTGATTCTGATAACTCACGATCTCGGCGTGGTCGCGGGAATGACGGACCACGTTATCGTGATGTACGCCGGAAAAATTTTCGAGCAGGCTCGCACTGCCGAGTTGTTTGCACAACCGGGAAATCCTTACACAAAGGGTTTACTGCGTTCAGTCCCCGATCCGACTGACGAACAAGGCAAGCTCTACCAGATTCCGGGTCTACCGCCGGACGTCGCCCACCTCAAACCCGGTTGTCCGTTTGCGCCGCGTTGCGACCGCGTGCAGGAGATCTGTCAACAAGAGTTTCCGCCTTTCGTCCAACTCAACGCCGATCACCATTCGCTCTGTCACTTTGCGCGTGAAGTCTATAGCGAGTCAGGCGGTACACCAGCATGAGCACGCTCCTGTCGATCAAAGATCTGAAGGTTCATTTTGATCTGGGCGGTGGTGGACCACTCGACAAGTTGTTCAACTCCAAATCGGTTAAGCGCGTCGTGAAAGCGGTTGACGGAGTTTCGATCGATATCCTCGAGAGAGAAACTCTCGGACTGGTGGGCGAATCAGGTTGCGGCAAAACGACATTGGGACGCGCTATTCTGCGTCTCACTGAGCCGACTGACGGCCAAGTGTTTTATCGTGACCGCGATCTTGCACACTTGTCGCAAAGACAGTTGCGCGAACAGCGACGTCATCTTCAGATCATCTTTCAGGATCCGTATGCATCGCTCAATCCTCGTATGACAGTGGGCCAGATTGTCGGCGAACCGCTCGAGACATACAGGCTGGCGCGCGGCAGGGAAGCAGAACAAAGGGTGCAGGATTTACTCGAGACGGTTGGTCTGAGTAAACGATTTATCAAGCGATATCCGCACGAGTTTTCCGGTGGTCAACGACAACGCATTGGCATCGCGAGAGCGCTCGCGGTTGATCCCGACTTCATAGTTGCAGACGAACCGATTTCGGCGCTTGATGTTTCTATCCAGGCTCAGATCATGAACCTGCTCGAGAAGCTGCGTCGCGAAAAGAATCTCACCTACCTTTTTATCTCACACGACCTGCGTGCGATCAGGCACGTTTCAGATCGCGTTGCGGTGATGTATCTCGGCAAGCTGGTCGAACTGGCGGACGCGAAAACGATTTACGCCGAACCCTTGATGCCTTACACGAAAGCACTCATTTCCGCGGTACCCGTTCCCGATCCTCAGGTCGAAGCGACGAGGCAGCGTATAATGCTGGAGGGCGACGTGCCTTCACCGATCAATCCTCCGTCCGGTTGCCGGTTTCATACACGATGCCCATACGCGATCGACGCATGCAAGGAGGTGGTTCCTCAGTTAGTTGAGATCAAGCCCGCGCATTTCGCAGCTTGTATCCGAATCAGTCCGGCGCAGCCTCATATCGAGGACGTCGCTCCCGGTGCCGCACCCGGACTGTAACAAAAGCCACAAAGAAGCACAGAAATCTCAAAAGAAAGCAGGCAGACTGATCCTCCTTCTCAATCAATTGGTGGGGTTTTGTGCCGTATTGTGGCGAACCCCGGTTATTAATCATTTAGCACTAGGGTAAACTCCCTCATGTGCGGATGAAGGTAGTGCAGATTCCGTGGCATTCCCATAAGTTGTTTCATGCCACACAGTTGAAGCCCAGAGCCTGATGGTTAATAAGTCCCCCATTGCCCTGAGTCCTCAGGAACATCGCGAAGACGCCCCGCCCGCCTGGCCCGAAGTCCAGGATTCGCTTGCGGAGTCTTCGGCGCTGGCCTTGTTGCTTGTTGACGGCCATCAGCCTCCGGCAGTGGTGGTCTCGAACAACAACTCGATCTGCCAAACCTTCCAGACTTCCCCTGAACATGCAGGGCTTTGCGAGCCCTATTGCGGCGCTGCTCACGCGAGAGCGGTCAAGGCCGGCGATGTGGTTGAGTACAAGTGTCACGCGGGGCTTTCGTGTTTTGCGAAGCCGGTGCAACTCGTAGGGAAGCGAAGTTTGGCGGTCATTGGCGGCCGCGCATTTGTGAAGAGCTCGGATTACCAGCAACTGATGGAACGATTTCGCACCGGTGATCTGCAACAGATGGCGACGGAGAATGTTTTTGCAAATATTCTTTTCTCTGACCCGCAACGCCTCGGCGAATTGGCGGAACGAGTGGACCGCGCTGCGAAGAAATTGAAAAGCGCGTCGTCCAATGGTTCCGGTCTGAGTCACGCGCTGGCAATCGAAACGAAGAAGACGCCGGTTAAAGCGTTGGCTGAACCTGTTGTCAAAAACGAGACGCATCAAGATCTCGAACTCGAAGTTCAGCGCTTGCGACGTGAGTTGGAACATCGCTCCCGTTTTTCCGATTCGCTCCAACATTTTCTCGAGCGCATAAGTTGCGCCGATCCGGTTAAGACTTACAACTCAATTATTGCGAGCTCTAAAGAACTGCTGCAATCAGACCGCGCCTCGTTGATGGTGCTGGATGAAGCAGCAAACAAGCTTGTACTGAAAGCAGCGGCGGGATTCGCGACGGCGCCGGAATCGATCCTACCTGTACGCGTTGGAGAAGGCGTGTCGGGCGAGGTTATCGATACCGGTAAAGCCGTAATGGTTACGGATCTGCGCATGGCTGGTCGCACACCAGCGCCGGCAGAGCGTCAGTACAAGACAAATTCGTTCATTAGTTATCCGATCATCATCGGCGGCCGAAAGGTCGGCGTCCTGAACGTGACGGATAAGTCAGGCGGCGGCACTTACGATGAAGTCGATCTTTCGCTGCTGGAGATAATTGGTCCACAAGTCGCACTTGCGCTCGAGCGTGCCGAATGGCAGGAACGTGCGACTGAGTTTCAGCTCATGTCGATAACGGATTCGCTCACTGCGCTGCCGAATCGTCGTTATCTTGAAGAGCGTCTCGCGGATGAGCTCAATCGTTCGAAGCGTTACGACTATCCGATGAGCTTCCTGATGATCGATATCGACGACTTCAAGGCTTACAACGATAAGAATGGGCATCAGGCGGGCGATCTTGCGTTACAGATAACGGCGCACTGTTTGAAAGGCGCGTTGCGTGTGGTTGATGTCGCATCGCGGTATGGAGGCGAGGAGTTTTGCATCCTCTTGCCGCAGACGGGGATGTCGGAAGCGGGTGTGATTGCGGATCGCATCAGGAATCGTGTTTCGACGACGCACTTCCCGCATGGAAAGACGCAACCGCTCGGGCGGGTAACGATCAGTGTTGGAGTTTCCACCTTTTCAAAGAACATCGATTCGCCGGAGAACATCATCGCCGCCGCAGATCGAGCACTGTATCAGGCAAAGAGCATGGGCAAAGATCGGGTTGAGTTTTACGGTGAGAGGGAAAGCTAATCCACAGAGTACACAGATTAGATGAGCAGTCGTAACGAAAATTTCCGCCGCGTTCTCGGGCGAGTGGTGCAGCAGGACTTTGTTGGTCGTGCTGCCGAGCTCAACCGGATCATGGCGCACGCTGAGCCCGCCAGGGCAGGTCGTGGTCTGCTATTGCTCATGGAACCCTCGGCCGGTGTCTCGGAACTGCTTCGCCAGGCTTACGATCAGATCTTCAACCGTCGCTCCGAAGTCATTCCGATTTATTTCGCTATCTCACGCAACGAAACTACCGCTGTCAGCGCAGCGATCGAGTTTCTCAACACGTTTCTACAGCAGTACATCGCTTATCGCCGCGACGAGCCAGTTGTTTCCGACGCACCGCTGACTTTGCACGACCTCGTCGAACTGGCGCCGGCCGCCGATCTCGAATGGATCGAACAGCTCGTCGAATCTTACAACCGCCTGCGGTTTAGCAACGACGACAAAGCTCTCGTGCGTTTCTGTCTCGGCGCGCCGCAACGCATCCCCGCCGTACGTGGCCGACCCTTTGTGATGCTCGACGGTTCGCAACTCGCAGAGTATCTCAACGGCGCCGTAGTGCTCGGCACTGAAATACTCCGAGTGTTCGCACGTGGAGGCTTTTCATTTGTGCTCGCCGGGTTGCGTCGTCAGATCCTCGAAGCAGCGCACGACGCAAACTGCAACTTCGAACTGCTCGACATGTTGCGTCTCGAACAGCTCGATGTCACAGAAGCAGCGAAACTGGTCGAACACGTCGCAAGACGCCAGCAAGTGGCGACCAGCGAAGCCGCACGCGATCTGATCGTGCAGCAGTTTGCGGGC
Source organism: Pyrinomonadaceae bacterium (assembly GCA_036401595.1). GTDB lineage: Bacteria > Acidobacteriota > Blastocatellia > Pyrinomonadales > Pyrinomonadaceae > PSRF01. The sequence goes on along the minus strand of DASWUM010000057.1, from coordinate 3,320 downwards.
AGTCCATTCTTTATCAACATTTACCTTCAGGCCGCACGCGAAAAACACGCGCCGCTGAATTCATACCTCGATTGTGAACGACTCTACGTTGACGAACTCTTTGGTGGCCACATTCATCGCCACTTTGCAGATCTACTTGAAGAGATCTCGCCACGCCTCGACACGCGTCACCTGCTGATTCGTTTACTCTGGGAAGCGGCCGCTGGCGAAGATCAGATCTCGTCGTTCGAGCTTTGGCGTAAACGTCTTCACATGCCTGCCACCGAGCTCGAAGATCTGCTGCACCGTCTACACGTCCAGGAGTTTGTTAATTGGGATGAAACAACTATCGAAGCCGGTGGTGGGCCACAAGCGTGGAAAGACTATCTCAAGATTCGCTATCGCCTCGACGTCATGAGTGAGCCGCGTGCCTTAGTGGTTGCAGACATGCTGGCCGACTCGCTCAAACGCGCGCCGCACACGATGGCGCGTCATTACAAGCAAATCGCGAACGCCGGCTTGCGTGATTTGATCTCGAGATTCAACTGCCAGCAGGTGCCGGCCGCACTCTTTGATTACAGGACTTTCAGCGAGAAGTACAAAGGCGCCGGGAGTGAGACGATCGTGTCAGGCCTCGCGGCTGAAACTGAGTTCATCAAGCTTCCGCAAACGATTCACCTCGCAACCTGCTCGGCATTCATCAGCGACATGCGTCAACTCTGCGAAGACGAACACTGTCTCGTGGCGCATACGTTTGAAGAGGGAACGTACTCAGACGCGCAGGAAGTTATCTGGCTGGCGGCCGACGTCGAGTCAAAACTCGAAGTGGATGTTTCTGTCGCGCGTGCGTGGTGCGACAGGTTTGAAAGTATGGCAGAACGGCTCGGCTTCAGTCGTTTTCAGATCTGGTTAATTTCAAACGAAGGGTTCTCAGACGAAGCAAGTGCGTTGCTGGCGCGGAGAAAAGCGCTTGGTTCAAGCCGTCAACAGTTGGAACTCCTCGCGTCGCGTGTGCGCGATAGCGTACATAGCGCGGTGGTCGAAACCGAAGGTCCCGATGAATTCATGATGGTGGTGCCGATGGGTGAGGACAATGAATTGATCGCCGCGAGCACCGCCGAACAGATTGCAAAACGCCTTACGTTTCGTCCGGAGGCCATCAATCAGATAAAAACGGCCATTGTTGAGGCTTGTATCAACGCTTCAGAGCACAGTTTCAGTCCGGATCGAAAAATTTATCAACGTTTTCGCGTCGAAAGTGATAGATTAGTGATTACTATCTCGAGTCGCGGCATCGTGCCAGCCAATCTTAACGGCACGAAAAGCGGAGCAGAAGCCAAAGAGGTGGCGGAAGAAAGACGCGGTTGGGGACTTAAACTCATCCGGACACTCATGGATGAGGTCGAGTTTGAACGGGTCGACGACGGCACCAGTTTGCGCATGACGAAATACTTGCGGCCTCAAAAAGAGAGCAAGAGCGCAAACGAGTAACACACACGGCTTTTCAAGAACAAGGGGTCACAGTAACAGAATAGTTTTAGTGCCTTATCGTGGCTACATTCGAAGCAGGAGGGAGCTATCGAGTGGATACACCAAGTGGAGGGCTAGTACGCTCGCACTGTGTTGGCACCACCGCTGTTGTTTACGCTAGCGATTATCTTAATAAGCTAACCGGTGAAAAAATTGAGCGAGAGTGTCGCCGGCAACTGAACTGCGGTTGCCGTGCCCTAGTCATCGACTTTAGCGACACCAAGCTGGTTAATAGTATTGGGATCTCTATTCTCCTCGGCATAATCGACGTTGCCGAAAAAAGCGGCGCCCAAATAGTCTTTTCGGAAGTCAACAACCAAACAGTCCAGTTATTCGAAATGCTCGGACTGACCCGCCATGTTGTGCTCGCGAAGGACGAACACGAAGCCCTAATCAATCTTTCGCGGTTTGAGACTACTCCCATAGTCCATTGATTACATGGAGCCTTCAACCCAGAAACTCATTCACACATTCGGAGCCCTAGCCGACTTAGGACAGGAGATTGCCGGCACCGGTGACTTTAACGAGATGGTGCGGACGTCGATGCACCTGTTGCTGGGGACGCTCGCACTCCGGCGGGGCGCGGTGGTCGAATGCAATGGTCCTGGTCCACTGCGTTGCGTCTCGATCTGGGGACTCGGCGATCAGTTACTGAACGGAGTTGATATCAACGAAGCGGAGATGAAGGCGTTTCTCGCCGGCGAGGTCTCCGATTCACTCGTACAAAACACGTCTAGCTCGAACCCGTTTCTCAGTAGCTATCGCGAGTCGCTGGCGGGCGAGGGAATTGAGCTGGTGTTGCCGATGATTGTGCGTGGCGAAGTCACGGGTTTGATACTGCTCGGTGGGAAGGCGAGTGGTGAAGAGTTTTCGAGTGACGACTTCGAGACGATTCACGCGATGGTGCGTCATATCGGTGTCGGCATTCATACGCATCGGCTGCTTGAACAGGTAGCCCAGCGCGCCGAAGAGAATCGCAGGCTGTACGACGATCTGCGCGCGATCTATCGCGACACGGTGCGTGCTTTTGCCGCGGCGATCGATATCAAGGATAAGTACACGCAGGGTCATTCGGAACGCGTCGGCAGGTACAGCGAGATCATCGCTCGTGAGATGGGTTGGAGTGAAGAGGAAGTCGAAGGGATTCAGATCGCGGGTTACTTGCACGACATCGGAAAACTGATTGTCGATCGCGACATCATTAACGCGCCTTACCACATCGACGCCAAGAATTCGAGCGAGTTGAATCGACATCCCGCAGCCGGTTACGAGATCCTTTCGCCGATCAGACATCCTTACGCTGACATTCCGTTGATGGCGAAATATCATCACGAGCGACTCGACGGACGGGGCTATCCGGACGGGTTAACCGACGAGCAGATTCCGCTCGGCGCAAAGATCGTGTCCCTCGCGGATTCATTCGACGCGATGACAACCGATCGGCCTTACCGGCGACGTCGCTCGTTTGAAGATGTCGTGCGTGATTTACGTGAGAGTAGCGGTAAGCAGTTCGACGGGAAGGTCGTCGCTGCGTTTGCAAGAGCGATCCTGAAAGAAGTGACGGGCGAGACAAAAGAACGCCGCATTACAAAAATGCTAGGGAAGCCTTATCTCGAAGGCGAGCACACCGCCTCATTGCTTTCCGATCTGATCGCGGACCTCGAGAAAGACGTCTCACGCAAAGGCGCAAAAGCACAAACTCTCTGATCCTGCTTGAGTCCCACGGGCGGCCCCGGAGGGCCGCCCCTACAGTTCGGTCCACAGGACTCGAAGCAATCAAATAATTCGGAACGTACTGTAGGGGCGGCCCT
>DASWUM010000056.1:0-9679 GCA_036401595.1 Pyrinomonadaceae bacterium | reverse complement strand
CGCTTTGTTTTCGATCGCGCTTGATCGAGACCAAAGCGGCGCCAGGCCGCCGCACTCCAAAGCGTTTTGCTATAATGGCGGTGTTTGAAAATGGTTGGGTAGGCCCAACAAGGAGTTAACAAATGAGTTGGAATGAATCTGTTCATGTTTCCGCCGATGTTCGAGATGCTCGAGTTACGGCGTTTTTAAGCAAAGTTTACGGATGGATGTTTCTGGGGTTGTTGGTGACGGCCGGGACGGCCGTGCTCGTCGCATCTTCACCCGCGTTAATACAGACGCTGTTTTCGAATCGAGGTCTCTTCTGGATCGTGATGATTGCAGAGCTTGGCCTCGTGTTCTACCTGTCAGCACGCGTTGACAAGATATCGCCGGTAACGGCGGGTGTGCTCTTCATGCTTTATTCTGCGACGGTAGGAGTCACAACGTCGATAATATTCCTGGTTTACACAGGCTCATCGATTGTCTCGGCGTTTGTGATCACCGGAGGAATGTTCGGTGCGATGGCGGTATTTGGAACGCTGACGAAGCGCAGCCTGGCTGGCGTGGGCCAATTCATGTTCATGGGACTGATTGGTCTGATCATCGCTTCGATCGTGAGTATCTTCTGGCTTAACGATGTGCTGCTGTTTGTGATCAACGTGGTGGGCGTGCTGGTGTTTACCGGACTCACTGCCTGGGATGCGCAGCGACTCAAACAGATGGCGGTGGTGCTTCCTGATGGACGCGTAGGATCGTATGCAGTCGTCGGAGCGCTGTCGCTCTACCTCGACTTCATCAACCTCTTCTTCTTCATCCTCAGATTAATGGGAGGCCGTCGCAATTAGCCACGGATAACACGGATCTATTGCGGATTAATCCGTAATAGATCCGTGTAAATCTGTAGCTAACTCTTCGCGGCGAATCGGCGTTTCTTCATTAGCGCATCGATCTTTGGATCACGACCGCGGAAGCCGCGATAGCCTTCAGCCGGATCGATAGTGTTGCCGACCGAGAAGACGTACTTGCGCAGTCGCTCTGCAACGGCACGATCGTACGGACCTTTTCCTTCGACGAATGCTCCGAAAGCGTCCGCTGTGAGAACGTCAGACCAGAGATAACTGTAATAACCCGCCGAGTACGAATCGCCTGAAAAGATATGCAGGAATTGCGGTGTGCGATGGCGCATCACGATTTCCTTCGGCATGCCGAGCTGGGCGAGTGTTTCGCGCTCGAATGCGTCAGGGTCGATCTTGCGGTCGCCGGCCAGATGCAACTTCATATCTACGAGTGCCGCCGACAAGTATTCGACTGTGGCAAATCCCTGATTGAAAGTCGACGAACGTTTGATCTTGTCGACGAGCTCCTGTGGGATCGGTTTTCCGGTCTGGTAGTGCAGTGCGAAGCGTTGGAGCACTTCCGGAGTCGAGAGCCAGTGTTCGAGGAGTTGCGAAGGAAACTCGACATAATCGCGGGCGACCGCAGTTCCCGACAACGAAGGATACGTGACGTTTGAGTTCAAACCGTGCAACGCGTGTCCAAACTCATGGAACATCGTCGAAGCGTCGTCCCATGAGATTAGCACCGGTTCGCCGGGTTTGCCCTTCACAAAGTTGGCGTTGTTGGAAACGATCGTTGTGATGTTGCCGTTGACTCGCTCCTGCGTGCGATAGGCGTTCATCCACGCACCCGATCGCTTGCCGGCGCGTGCGTACGGATCGAAGTACCAGAGACCGATGTGCTTCTTTGAAGTCTTGTCTGTGACTTCCCAAACGCGAATGTCGGGATGAGCAACGGGAACGTTCGTCACCGGCGTAAACTCGAAATTGAATAGCTCGCCAGCCACCCAGAAGATTCCTTCGCGCAGTTTCTCGAGCTGGAGATAAGGCTTTACTTCGTTCTGGTCGAGATCGTATTTGGCCTTTCGCACCTTCTCCATGTAGTAGCGATAATCCCACGGCTCGATCGTGATCTTCGCGCCTTCCTTGTTAGCGAGTGCCTGCATGTCGGCGACTTCTTCATGCACGCGCGCGACCGAAGGCTTCCAGACCGCTTCCATCAACTCCATGGCCTTCTCAGGAGTTTTGGCCATCGAATTTTCCAGACGCCAATGAGCGTGGGTGGGGTAGCCGAGCAGCTTTGCGCGTTCCGCACGCAATTGCAGTATCTCGGTGATGATCGCGTTGTTGTCGTGCTCATCGCCGTTGTCGCCGCGGTTGACGAACATGCGCCATGCCTTCTCGCGCAGATCACGACGATCGGAGTAAGTCAGAAACGGATCGATCGATGAACGTGTGTTCATGATCACCCAGGTGCCGGGTTGTTTCTTCGTCTCCGCTGCGGCAGCGGCTGCATCACGAAGCGACTGCGGCAGTCCGGCAAGTTCATCCTCACTCTTCAACACCAGAAACTGATCGGTTTCTTCAGCGAGTACGTTTTGGCTGAACTTCGTGTACAGACCTGCGAGCTGCTGGTTGATCTGCGAGAGACGCTTCTTCGCATCGACACTTAACTTTGCGCCGGCGCGAACGAAATTTGTGTAGTAGAGCCAAGTTAGGCGCTGCTGTTCCGCATTCAACTTCGCTTTTGCCGGCGAGTTGTAAACAGTCTCGACTCGTTTGAAGAGTGCTTCGTTCTGCGTGATTTGATCCTGAAAGCCTGCGAGACGCGGAGCCATCTCTCGCTGCACCGCCTGGTAGTCGGGGCTGGCCATGGTCGATCCCCAAACTCCGTACACCGTTCCGATACGGTTGAGTGTGCGGCCCGAGCGTTCGAGAGCGACGATCGTGTTCTCGAAATCGGGTGGCGCGGGATCGTTGGCAATCTTCTGAGTCTCAGCTAGCTGTTCATTCATACCAGCTTCAAGCGCCGGTTTGAAAAGTGGGATTTGGACGCGGTCAAACGGCGGGATGCCGCCGTATGGTCCTTCCCACGTGGCGAGTAGCGGGTTGTCTTCAACAGTCGTGTTCATTGCGCTGGAGTTGGTGGTGGTGTTTGAAAGCATCGAGCCAATCGTCACCATCGCAACAAGCAGCACAAGAGTGCGAGTGAGCAAGTCACGCATAGTTGGGGTTCCAATCTGTATAAAATTGTGAGCTACGCAGTTTCGGTAGTATAGCCACAAAAAAGGGCCACAAAAAAGCACATAAGGCACAAAAAGCACAAAAGTAGTCAATCTCTTTTGTGTTTTTTGTGCCTTATGTGCCGTTTGTGGCTAGGGTTCGCCGTCGCCTTTCTTACCTTTCTTTTTGGCTGGCTCAGCTTCGCGTGGACGCGTAGCGGGTGGCGGAGTCGCGTCGACCTTCGGTGAAGGAACCTCAGCCTTTGGTGTCTTCGGCGAGTCTTCGTCTGTCTTCGGTGGCGGCGGCATTGTCACCTGTTCCAGCTTTGGTTCGGTGGTGGTGGCCGGCAAGGCATTTTCGTCTTCAGCTTTGGCAGCGTCTGCGGCGAATTCAGCACGTTCGGCCGCGAGCTCGCGCTGACGCTGGCGGAAGAGTTCGCGCATATCTTCCGGCATATCCGGCGCCTTCGGAAACTCTTCCTTCGGTTTGTCTTTCAGGAAAGTCTTCATGAAGTCGACAAACATTGGCAGCGCACCTTTGCCGCCGGTCATGTCGTTGCCGAGTGGTTTTTTCTTTCCGGGATAACCCATCCAAACGCCGGTAACGTAAGTCGGCGTATAGCCAATGAACCACACGTCTGTGTGATCGTTGACGGTTCCGGTTTTGCCGGCGACTGGAATCGGGAGCACATTCGCGGCAGTTGCCGTTCCGCCGGTGACTACTCCGCGCATCATCGAGACCATCGTCAAGGCAACATACTCGTTCATCACCTTGTACGTCGTTCTTTCCCACTCCTCGAGAGTGGCGCCATCACGATCGAGAACTTTGCGGATCAGGTGTGGCTCGACGCGAATTCCTTTGTTCGGAAACGCGGAATAAGCCGAGACCATTTGATCGAGCGGCACTTCAGTTGCACCTAGTGCGGACGGCAGATATGGAGACATCGGCACCTTGATGCCGAAACGTCGAACCATTTGCGCGCCAGTTTGAATACCGACAGTTTGCAACAGGTGCACTGCGGGAATGTTCATTGACTTCGCGAGCGCTGTCTTCATCGGCAAATCCGCACACCCAAGCGAACCATCGTAGTTGTGTGGCTGCCAGTCGCCGATGCTGATCGGTGCGCCGCTCACGGGAGTGTCAGGCGTCATGCCCCATTCGACTGCGGCGGTGTAAATAAACGGCTTGAAGCAGGAGCCGGTCTGTCGATATGCCTGAATGGCGTTGTTGAATTTGTTGGTGTAGAAATCGTAACCACCAACCATCGTGACGATCTCGCCCGTCTTTGCATTGAGCGTCATCATAGCGCCCTGCACACCCGGAACCTGCGAGAGCTCAACTTTCAAGCGACGGTTCTTTTCGTCGACCTCTTTGATCTCAAACTCTGCGAGATGTCCGTTCTTGAATTCGTTGTCTGGTTGTCGTTTCCCCCATCCCATGTCGGCCCCAGTCACGCTGGCAGTGAAATTGCCAAAGCGGACGGTCGCTTCGTCGCGCGCGCGATCGACTTTCATGATCAGGCCCATCAGGTGACGGCCTGGCTCATAGTCGTTGCCATACCAGTCGGGATGTTTGTAGTTGCTGAGCTCCTGTGGTGTTGCCGGACCTTCGCCGTTGTTAACGGTGGTTGGAATCATCGTATAGCTCGAACGCCAGCCGCTGTGCGTGCGATCGTATGTTCGCAGACCAGCGCGCAGCACTTCGTAGGCTCGCTTCTGCGCTTCGACGTTGATGCTCGTGTAGACGGCGAGTCCACCCTGAGCGACGCGTGTCGTGTATTTGTCTTCGAGTTCCTGTCGAATGAATTCGACCGGATAATCGTATGGAGACGACTTGTGCTGCGACTGATAGTAAGCGGTGTCGGCAAGTTGGATTGGCTTTGATTTAGCGGCGTCAACGTCAGCTTGTGAAGCGAATCCATTTTTGGCCATCAGATCGAGCACGAGGTCGCGTCGCTCTTTTGCTTTGGCTGGATTAGACGTGGGCGAGTAGTCGCTGGGAGCCTTGGGAATTCCGGCGAGGAGGGCTGCTTCGCCGAGCGTCAGGTCCTTTGCCTGTTTACCGAAATACGTTTCCGCTCCAGCTTCCATACCGTAAGCGTTTGCACCAAGGAACATGTGGTTTGTGTACAACTCCATGATCTGGTTCTTGGTGTAATACCGCTCGATCTGGAGTGCGAGAATCCACTCGTTAACTTTGCGCGTGTAGGTTTGTTCTTTCGAGAGAAACAAGTTCTTCGTGAGCTGTTGTGTGAGTGTCGATCCGCCTTCGACCCTGTCCGTGGTGAGATTCTTCCACGCGGCGCCCATGATGCGGATCGGATCGATGCCGATGTGATCGTAGAACCGCACGTCCTCGACGGCGAGAATCGCGTTTCTCAACACTGGAGGAATCTCTTCGTACTTGAGTGGGATTCTCTTTTCGAGTGCAAACTCCCCGATGACTGTTTCACCGTCGTCGGCGTAAATTCGTGTGACAACGCTGGGACGATAAGTCGCAAGTGCTGCGACTTCGTTTGCGGCGCGCGAGTAATTCAACTCGTAGGCAGCGACGATACCGGTCAGCCCGCCGGCGGCAAGCGCGAGCAGTAGGACTGTTGGTAACCAAAGCCGTGCGAGCAGGTGTCTTCGTTGTTCAGGAGGGGTATTGATTATCGCGGTTGGCGAGTATTTCGAATAATTTGAAGCCATCAGTTAAATTTCTCCCAAAAGCAACTTGCCTTGATCCGGTGGTTGCGGGCAACGTGGGTAGCCACAGAAGTTGAAATTATGCCGCAAAAAGGCGCAAAAAGCATTTGCCCAGTGATACCGCTAACTACTAGCTTTTTCTGAGCTTTTGGTGCTTCTTTGAGGCTAGTCTATAATGACTTGCTCGCAAAATGGGGGCGACAGGCTTCGACAGGAACCTGAACGATCGTCGCGATGCATGCCGGGCTACCTTATGCAGCTCGTTAAAACGCGTAGGGAAACACAATTGCCAATAACAATCAGTTGGCACTCGCTGCCTAATTAAGCACCGAGCGTCTCGCCGCAAGTTGCTCATGCGCGTGGAGGGAGATGTCACTTAGATGAGCTGGCCCGCTGTTTCGGTCCGTGACAGTGGGCGAGAACAAAGTCGGGCTAGCTCGTGTCGAGGTCTTGTCGCTTCACTGACTCGACATTGAGCGAATTTTTGTCAGGTTCGCCTGGCGAGAAAGAGAAGCGAATAAGCATGTAGAGTCCTTCGGCGTTGGTTTTTGGATCCGAGTTCAATTCTCGGCGCCTCCACCATAACAAGATGCGGGAGCCCTCACTCCCGGAAAGACCCAGAGAACGTTATGAGCACTTCAACTCAAACTCACTTAATGACCGCGGAAGAATTGATGAACATCGATGACGAGCCGAATCGTCACGAACTTATAAAAGGAGAACTCCTCACGATGGCTCCTGTAGGCTTTCCTCACGGCACTGCGACTATGAATCTGTCAGTGCTTCTTTATAGTCACGTAAAGGCGAACAACCTTGGCGTCCTTGCTGCAGAAGTCGGTTTTAAGCTCGAAAGCGATCCAGATACAGTACTGGCTCCCGACATATCGTTTATTGCTCGCGAACGGGTAGGAGTTCGGTCGGAAGGCTATCGCGATGGTCCACCGGATCTCGCAGTCGAGATACTTTCACCTAGTGATCGAAAGACGCAAGTCGAACGCAAAACTTCACTATGGTTAGAGCTCGGAGCGAAAGCGGTCTGGAACGTAAATCTAAGAAAGCGAACCGTGGAAGTTGTAAGGGCTGATGGCAAAAGATGGCTGTTCTATGAGAACGACGAACTCGTCGACGACACGGTTCCCGGCTTTCGAGTAAAAGTCTCAAAGATCTTCGAATAGGCCGCCAACACTTGGACCGCAACCTTCCCATCGGAATCTTCGACAGCGGCGTTGGGGGCTTAACAGTCTACAAAGCTCTGCATGAGCGTTTGCCAAACGAACGCTTCGTCTATCTCGGCGATACCGCGCGCGTCCCGTACGGCACAAAATCACTCGCAACAGTCGAACGCTACGCCGTCGAGAACTCCAAGTTTCTCGAAGCACACGGTATCAAGTTACTCGTAGTCGCGTGCAACACCGCTTCAGCCCTCGCGCTGCCGGCAATCCGCAACGTCATCACGGTGCCGGTCATCGGCGTGATCGAACCCGGCTCGCGAGCCGCAGTTGAAATCGCGCGCGGCGCAAACATCGGAGTCATCGCCACAGAAGCGACCGTACAGAGTCACGCATACGCGAAAGCTATCGCCGCAATGGGGGCGACCGGCCAGGTGATCGAGCGTGCGTGTCCACTCTTCGTTTCGCTTGCAGAAGAAGGCTGGGCTGACTCAGACGTAGCTCGTACCGTCGCAAGGCAATATTTGAGCGAGTTCACTGGAAAACCACCTGGCGCTCTCGTTCTTGGTTGCACTCACTATCCAATCCTGCGCGAGGTCATCAGTGAAACGGTCGGCAGAGAAGTCGATCTGATTGACTCAGGCGCAGCCACTGCACACGACGTCGAATCGCTCCTCGAAAGTTCCGATTTGACTCACGAAGACACGCTTGGTCTTTACCAGGAACGCCAACTCTGTGATGATCTGGATCATTTTTATGTGACTGACGCTGCCGAAAGATTTGCTAAAGTAGCCGAAAGATTCTTAGGATCGGCTCCTTCCATTCTTGAAGCCGTAGAGATTTGGGGACACGATGAGCTTCGCACGCACTGACGGACGCGCTACAGATGAATTGCGTTCGGCACGAATCACGCCGGGCTTTTTGCCGTACGCCGAAGGTTCGGTGTTGATCGAAATGGGAAACACTCGCGTCGTCTGCGCGGCCTCGCTGGAAGACAGAGTGCCACCCTTTTTGCGAAACACCGGTCAGGGTTGGTTGACTGCCGAATACGCGATGTTGCCGCGCGCAACGCAAACACGCACCGGACGCGAAATCGGACGTGGTGGACCATCCGGTCGCACACACGAAATACAGCGATTGATCGGCAGAAGTTTACGCGCGATCGCGGACATGAAAGCGCTCGGCGAACGGACCATCACGATTGACTGCGACGTCCTGCAAGCTGATGGCGGCACACGCACCGCCGCGATCACAGGCGCTTACGTTGCTTTCGCACTTGCGAGTCACCATTTGCTCAAAATCGGAAAGATCTCTCGGTCGGTAACAACCGATCAAGTTGCCGCAGTCAGTGTGGGGATCGTTGGCGGCACTGCACTCCTCGATCTCAAGTACGACGAAGACTCGCGCGCCGAAGTCGACATGAACATCGTCTGCACCGGCGATGGGCGATTCATCGAGCTCCAGGGTACCGCGGAACGCGAGCCCTTCAGCCGCGCGCAGATGGATGAATTGGTGGCGCTGGGCGAAAGTGGTATCCAGGCGCTGATCGAGATTCAGAAGAGCGTAATTTCGCAGCTTCAATAGGTCCGACAATAAGCAACGACCACACTTACCGCGGGCATCTGACAAGCTTTGGAGGAGTGAATGCGACGGATTCTGAGTTTTGCCTTGGTTTTGATTGCTCTAATGGCGCCGATCGCGTTGGCGCAGCAAACCTACACGCACGATAGCGTCGAATACACTTTCGAGATTCCGTCACCCACCTGGCGTACGATTCTTGAGCCGGATGCAGCTCACGAACATCCCGAGTTTGTTTACGGCGATCGGCTTGATGGTTACCTGACGATTCGCAAAGAGGTTGTCGATGCTGGTACTACACCCGCAGAACTGGCGCGTCGCGATCAGGATCTACGGCTGCGATTCTTGCCCGGATTTGTTGAAGGCAAGCAGGAACCATTTAACGGCAGGCTCGACGGCGTAACGATGTCTTACGAGTTTGTTAGAACCGGCAAGACGATGCTCGGACGCACTTACTACCTGCAAGCTGATAACCGCACGATCTACGCCATACGCTTTACCGGATTGCGCGACAAGCTCGCTCGTATTCGCAATCAAACCGACTTGATAGCGCGCACCTTCAAACTCAAATAACCTGATGAATCTGGCCCGCGGACTGGCAATCAAGCCTTCGTCTATACACGGCAAAGGCTGCTTCGCCACTATACCTTTCAAGAAGAGACACAAAATCGCCGAGTACGCCGGCGAGAAGATCACAAACGCTGAAGCCCGTCGCCGCGCGCATCGCAAGATGCTGCGAATCTGTGAGGTCAACGATCGCTTTAGTCTCGACGGCAGTCGCGGCGGCAACGGCACGCATTACATCAACCACTCATGTGTGCCGAACGCGTTCATGCAGATCCTCTACGATCACATTCTCTTCATCGCATTACGCGACATCGAAGCCGGCGAAGAGATCACGATCGACTACGAATCAACGCTGCATTCCGACGACAAGCGCTGTATCTGCGGCACAAACACCTGTCGCGGCACCATCAATCGTATCTAGACCCGTCTAATCCGTGGCTTACAATCGAGGCAGAGTAAAACTGAACTTCGAACCACGTCCTTCTTCCGAATCGAGATCGACGCGGCCGCCGTGTTGCTCAACAACTTCGCGCACAAACGATAGTCCAAGTCCGGTCGACTCCTCATCCTTCTCCTGCCCTTCGCGAACGACGCGATAAAACTTGTCCCAGACGCGTTCCTTCGCTTCAGCAGGAATGCC
>DASWUM010000055.1:0-29572 GCA_036401595.1 Pyrinomonadaceae bacterium | reverse complement strand
ACTGTAGGGGCGGCCCTCCGTGGCCGCCCGTGTGTCGAATTCAAACCGAGGGCGGCCACGGAGGGCCGCCCCTACAGTACGTGCTGCAGCGTCCATTCTCTCGAAGTTCACCATGTTATGATTCAGACGAGGTAACGTGCTGTTGCAACAAACAACAATTACAGGCGGTCAAAAGCTGGTAGCCATGGGTGGCGGCACTGGTCTCTCGACACTGCTTGCCGGTCTCAAGCGATTGGTTCGAAAAGCCGAAGAGGAAATGTGGATTCAAAGCCTCTCGGCCATCGTTACTGTTTCTGATGACGGCGGCAGTTCGGGGCGTCTGCGCGACGAACTTCAAATGCTGCCCCCCGGCGACATTCGCAACTGCATGATCGCGCTCTCCGAAGACTCGACCCTCTTGTCGCGTCTCTTTCGTCATCGCTTTCGGGGCGACGGCGAGTTGGGCGGACACAGTTTTGGAAACCTCTTTCTGGCAGCCTTGACCGAAGTCACCGGAGACTTTACCGCGGCTATTAAATTGTCGTCCGACATTCTGGCGAGCAAGGGTCACATCTTCCCAGCGACGATCAGCGACGTTCGTCTGGCAGCGGAGTTGGAAGATGGCACAGTTGTTCGTGGTGAAACACAGATCTCCGCGTCAAAGCTTCCGATTCGTCGACTCCGCCTCGAACCTGAGAAATGTCTTCCCTTGCCTGAAGCACTGAAAGCGATTCGTGCCGCAGACATCATAACCGTCGGTCCCGGCTCACTCTACACCAGCATCCTGCCGAATCTGCTCGTAGCTCAGGTCGCCCGCGTAATCGGTCAAACTCGAGCGACAAAAATCTTCGTCAACAACCTGATGACGCAGCCGGGCGAGACAGACGGTTACAGTGCGCGCAAACATCTCGAAACGATCAAGCAGTACGCGCCTGAGATTCATTTTGATTTTGTCGTCGTCAACAATCGACGCATCAGCAGCGAGCAGGCCGAACTTTATGCTGCCGAAGGCGCATATCAGATCGGCATTGACGATCCGATTGACGACGCGCTCGATCAGACGACAGAGATCGTCAGGGCTGACTTGTTGTACGACGGTGAAAAAGTCCGCCACAACTCTGATCGTCTTGCAGAAGTCGTGATGCACTGCAGAAAGCAGGCACTCGCCACCGTCTCGGTCTGAGATAACGTTATCGATGCCTAACAACACCTCCCAAAAGCCACTCAACGTACTAGTCATGGCGGCAGGCCTTGGTACGAGAATGAAGTCGAACCGCGCCAAGGTTCTGCATGAGCTCGGCGGCTCGCCGTTGATCGCGCACGTCGTCAGGGCCGCTCAGGCATTGCAGCCCCACGCGATCTTCGTAGTCGTGGGGCATCAGGCGGAAGAAGTTGAGCGTGCGGCACTGGCCGAAGTCGGAGATCTCGCTCGGTTCGTGACGCAGGCGCAGCAACGAGGCACCGCCGATGCGGTCGAATCTGCGCGCAGTGAACTCGAAAACACTGACTCGCTCGTGCTCGTCCTTTCTGGCGACGTGCCGATGATCAAGACTGAAACGCTGCGAAAGCTTATCGAGCACCACAACAACTCCGGTGCGGCGTGCACGATTCTGAGTGTTCGACTTGAAAACCCGACGGGCTACGGTCGCATTGTTCGTGATGCAAACGATTCGTTTCAGAAGATCGTCGAGCATCGCGATGCCACTGAAGAGCAGCGCCAGGTCAAGGAAATCAACTCCGGTATCTATTGTTTTGACGGAAAAGAGCTGTATCGAGCGCTACGTAAAGTTGAGCCGGCAAACGATCAGGGTGAGTATTACCTGACTGACGTCGCCGAGATCATTCGGGCTGACGGCGGAACAGTCAGTGTTTATCTCCACTCCGACAATCGCGAGGTTTCCGGAATCAACACACGCGCCGAGCTCGCTGAGTTTGAGAACCTCATCCGCCGCTCTGCCATTCGTAAACTGATGCTCGAAGACGGCGTGACGTTTATCGATCCGTCTCACGCATACATCAGTGCTGAAGCACAAATCGGCCGCGACACGATCATTCATCCTAACGTCACGGTGGAAGGCAAGACCGTCATCGGCGAAGGCTGTGTGATTCGTTCCGGCGCGCGCATCACAAACTCGCGTCTGGGCGACAACGTGGTCGTGAAGGATCACTCGATCGTCGTCGATTCGCAGGTCGATTCAAACTGCGCGGTGGGGCCATTCGCACATCTGCGCATGAATGCGGTACTCGAGGAGAAAGCGACGGTCGGAAACTTTGTCGAGGTCAAGAAATCGCGTCTGAAACGCGGCACAAAAGCGATGCATCTCACCTATCTTGGCGATGCGACGATTGGCGAGCGCACAAACATCGGCGCGGGCACCGTGACTTGCAACTACGACGGCAAAAACAAACACGAAACAATCATCGAAGACGACGTAAAAATCGGTTCAGACACGATGCTCGTCGCGCCAGTTCGTGTCGGAGCGCGCTCAATGACTGCCGCTGGATCCGTGGTGACGAAGGACGTTCCTCCGGATTCTTTAGTAGCCGGCGTACCGGCCGAAGTAAAAAAGAACTTAAAATAAATCCGTGTTTATCCGTGGCTAAAACAAGAGGGAGTTATCATGTGCGGAATTGTTGGGTATGTGGGAAACAAACAAGTGGTGCCGTTGATCATCGACGGCCTTCGTAAACTCGAATATCGCGGCTACGACTCAGCCGGTATCGCGGTCGTCAACGAAGAGCACAACCTCGAAATCCGTCGCGCCGAGGGAAAACTTCGCAACCTCGAAGAGACCATCCGTCTCAGTCCACTCGACGGCACTTACGGCATTGGCCACACACGTTGGGCCACACACGGCCGTCCCACAGAAGAAAACGCACACCCGCATCGCGACTGCACTGGCCGCGTCGTCGTCGTTCACAACGGGATCATCGAAAACTACCTGCAACTAAAAGAGCGCCTGCGTAAAACGGATCACCACTTCGTTACCGAAACTGACACCGAGATCATGGCCCATCTCATCGAGGAGTATCTCAAACACGACTCCACGTTCGAGCAAGCCGTACGCTCCGCAGTGGCTGAACTACGCGGCATCTTTGCGCTCTCGATCATCAACGCCGACGAGCCTGACACGATCATCGCGGTTCGTCAGGGGCCGCCTGTCGTTATTGGTCTGGGAGACCGCGAGTTCTTCGTCGCTTCCGACATCCCGCCGATTCTGCAACACACGCGCGACGTCTTCTTTCTCGGCGACGGTGAGATCGCGGTCATCAACCGCGACGCGGTGCGAGTCACAGACTTCGAAGGCAATTCCGTTCAGCCGTCGATCCAGCGCATCACCTGGGATCCGATCATGGCGGAAAAAGGCGGCTTCAAGCACTTCATGCTCAAAGAGATTTACGAGCAGCCGCGCTCAGTCCGCGACACGGTTCAGGGACGAATCTCGCTCGACAGCGGTCAGGTGTTTCTCGACGAGTTTGCAAACATCACCGAAGCCGACTTCAAACGCTTCACGTCAATTAAGATTGCAGCTTGTGGTACGTCGTGGCATGCGGGGCTCGCCGGCAAGTACATGATCGAGCAGCTCGCACGCATACCGGTCGACGTCGATTACGCTTCCGAGTTTCGCTATCGAAATCCAGTGATGGACGACAACTCGTTGCTATTGGTGATCTCTCAATCAGGCGAGACTGCCGACACGATCGCGGCACTACGAGAAGCAAAAGAGCTTGGCGCACGCGTCCTTGCGATCTGCAACGTTCAGGGTTCGATGATCGTTCGCGAAGCGGATGGGACGATTCTTACTCACGCCGGTCCGGAGATCGGTGTCGCCTCAACAAAGGCTTTCACCGGACAGATGATCGCGCTCTACCTGCTCGGCTTGTACCTGGGCCAGCTTCGCGGCGTGCTTTCGGTTGAGGAAGCTCGCTTTCACGCACAGGAACTCGCCGAGCTTCCCGTCAAACTCGAACACCTGCTCAACGATTCAGACGGCATCGAAGAGCTCTCGAAGGAATTTTTCCGGTCGACAGATTTTCTGTATCTCGGTCGCGGCATAAATTTTCCGGTAGCGCTCGAAGGCGCGTTGAAGTTGAAAGAGATTTCGTACATTCACGCCGAGGGTTATCCGGCCGGCGAGATGAAGCATGGTCCAAACGCGTTGATTGACGAGCGACTGCCGGTGCTCTTCATCAACACTCGTGAAGAAGGCAATCGCGCGTCAGAGTTGCGTTATGAAAAGACGCATTCGAATATCGTGGAAGTTAAGGCACGTGAGGGTATTGTGATTTCCGTGTTGACTGAAGGCGACTCGATCTCTTCGGTAGTCTCAGATCACGTCATCGAGATTCCTGCTGCGAGCGATCTGCTTTCGCCGATTCTCTCAATCATCCCGCTGCAACTGCTTGCATATCACATCGCAGTGCGGCGCGGCTGTGACGTCGACCAGCCGCGCAACCTGGCTAAATCCGTGACCGTCGAGTAGAGCCACAAAAGGCACAAAAAGCACAAAAGGCACATAAAGAAGACCATCCAAGGATCTCTTTTGTGCCTTTTGTGTCTTATGTGCCTTATGTGGCGCCCCTCAAGGGGCAAACGGCTGTGTGGCACTGCATCCCCCTACAGTGCTCTTGGCTACGAGCCGTCTGCCCCCCGCCTTTCCCTAACGCGCAGACGAGGCGGAAAAAGGGCCACGGCTCGTTAACCTTTCTGCGCTCGACGTTCGTGTTCCAGCAGCTTCTTCTTGCGATCGAGGCCCCAGCGATAACCGCCCAACGTCTTGTCTTCACGCACAACTCGATGACAGGGAATTACAAGAGCAACAGGATTCGTCGCGCACGCACGTCCGACTGCTCGAACTGCGCCTGGTTTACCTAACGCCTTGGCCACGTCGCCGTAAGATACTGTTTGGCCGTAAGGAATTGCGCGCAACTGCTCCCAGACCTGACGTTGAAACGCTGTTGCTTTGATATCCAGCGGCAGATCGAGACGCGGTTCATTCTTCTCGAGATGCCTAAGAATCTTCTGCACCGTTTCGCGCAGGGCTGAATCGTCACGTTCGAGTTGCGCGTTGGGAAATTCTTCGCGCAAATCCTGCTCGAGTTCTGCATCGCTGTCAGCCATTCGCACGGCACAGACGCCACGTTCGGTGACGGCCACGAGCAGGCGACCCAGCGGTGACGCACTTGTCGTGTAACTGATATTCACGCCGCGACCGCCACGACTATAAGTCGCGGGTGTCATGCCGAGTTCTTCCGAAGCATGTTCGTAGAGACGACTGCTGGAGTTGAAGCCAGATTCGTAAAGTGAGGTGGTAACCGACTCGCCTTTGCGCACGAGCGTCTTGAAGTTGTCGATCTTGCGCGCGGCCAGATACTGCCGCGGACTGATGCCCATCACGCGCTTGAAGGTCCGCTGCAAGTGAAATGGGCTGACGCCTGCCTGTGTGGCGAGTTCGCCGAGCTTGTGCGACTCGTTTTCGTCGGAGTCGAGCAACTGACAGACGCGCTGCACGAGTTCAATTTGCGGATCGTGAATGCGCGCGCGTCGTGGCTGGCAACGCAAACACGCACGGAAGCCGGCTTGTTCCGCAGCCTCAGGCAATTCGAAGAATTTGACACGCTCGCGGTGTGCGCGACGCGAAGGACACGACGGGCGGCAATAAACTCCCGTCGAGCTGACGGCAAAAACAAATTGACCGTCAAAGCGCGCGTCTTTCGCGACTACCGCTTGCCACAGTTGATCATCCTTAATTGCTGTGTTCATGTTCATGCTGACAGATTAGAGCAAAACAGATCATCCATCTATCTGCTTCTTGCGGTCAAACCCGGCCACAAATTACACGGATTTATTCAGTGAAAACCCGTCTTTTTTTAATCTGTGTAATCTGTGATTAAATGCATTCACCGGTGGATTCTGAATTCCTGTCACAACTAAACGAACAGCAACGCGAGGCTGTGCTCAGCACCGAAGGTTCGCTCCTGATCCTCGCCGGCGCGGGCTCTGGAAAGACCAGAGTTATTGCGCATCGCATCGCTTATCTCATCGCCGAGAAGCAAGTTCCTTATTGGAATATCCTCGCCGTCACGTTTACAAACAAAGCCGCCGATGAGATGCGCCAGCGTGTGCAAAGACTGCTGCGCACTCAGGAACGTGCGAGCCTGCCGCTCGTCTCAACGTTTCACAGTCTCTGCGTACGCATCCTGCGGCAAGATATTGAAAAGCTGAACGACAAATACACGCGTCGCTTCACCATCTACGATCAGGACGACTCGATACGTCTGATCAAACAGTGCGTCAGGGATCTCGGTTTCGACGAGAAGTATCTCGGCCCGCGCGCGACGCAATCCGCGATTAGCTCGGCAAAAAACCGCGGCGAAGACCCGACTGCGTTTGCAGCACGCGCCGAGTACATGGACGAGCGCCGGGCTGCAATGGCCAAAGTTTACGAAATGTACGAAGCGCGACTGCACAGCAATAACGCGCTCGACTTCGACGATTTGCTGATCAAAGCCGTGCGACTCCTGCGCGAAGTGCCGGAAGTCCGGGAAAAGTACAACAACAAGTTTCGCTACATTCTCGTCGACGAATATCAGGACACGAATGCGCTACAGTTCGAGCTGATCCGCTTGATCACGGAAAAGACGAAGAACATCGCGGTAGTCGGCGATGAAGACCAGTCGATTTACAAGTGGCGTGGCGCGGATATCAGTAACATCCTCAATTTCGAAAAGCATTTTCCCAACACCAAAACCATTCGTCTCGAACAGAACTATCGCTCGACACAGACGATTCTCGACGTCGCCGGCGCGGTGGTGAAGAACAATCTCGAACGCAAAGGTAAGAGTCTCTGGACTTCAAATCCGCGTGGCGGCCGCGTCGGTTACTACCAGGCGTTTGATGCTGAAGCTGAAGCGCGTTGGGTGGCGCAAAAGATTCTCGAACACGTACGTGACGAGTTTGATATACGCGCCGCAGTGCTCTATCGCACAAATTCTCAGTCGCGTGTGTTTGAAGAAGCGATGCGACGGGCGAGTCTGCAATACAACATCATCGGCGGCTTCTCGTTTTACGAACGGATGGAAGTGCGCGACATCATCGCGTATCTAAAACTCGCGCTGAATCCGAACGACTCGATCGCGCTCGGACGCGTGATTAATAGCCCACCGCGCGGCATTGGTAAAACGACGATTGACGAGCTCGAGCGACGAGCGAAAGATTACGAACTCAGTTTGTGGGAAACGATCGCCATCACGATCGAGCAACCGGGCGAGCTCGGTCCACGCGCCATCAGCGCGTTAAAGAATTTCCGCGGCATCGTAAACAAGCTCGCGAAAATGGCGGACACGACGGACGAGTCGAATAAGGAACCCGTGTCAGACGTTGTTCGTGCCGCGATCATCGAAACCGGTTACGAAGCCTCGTTGCGTGGTGAGCGGACCGACGAAGCTGAAGGACGTTTGGAGAACTTGCAGGAACTCGTCAACGCCGCCGTCGATTACGATGAGCAGGGCATCGAAGGACTGCGTGAGTTTATCGATCATTCAGCGCTCGTTTCCGATCAGGACGACTACAAACGCGACGCGCCGGTGACGCTCATGACGGTGCACTCAGCAAAGGGTCTGGAGTTTCCACTCGTATTCATCGTCGGACTTGAAGATGGTTTGTTCCCGCATTCGCGTTCCGCAACTGACCGCGCAGAGCTCGAAGAAGAGCGTCGCCTCGCGTACGTTGCGATGACACGCGCCGAACGCTATCTCTACGTGACCCACGCGATGAAACGACGTGTTTATGGTGAAGAGCTCGCCTCGGAACCGTCACCGTTCCTGAATGAAATGCCAACCGAGCTGCTCGAGGATCTGAGTCTCGGCAAGTCGTGGTTGTCGTTCAAGAATGGTTCATCGACGATCGACTACGAGCACGGCGAGTACAAAAAGGAACGAAAGAAATACACCGGAAAGACTTACGACAGCGCCGATTCGATTGCAGACTTCTTCAAACAGCGCAGCCGCCAATTGGGCCAGACGGCGGGAAGCCTGCCGAATATCTCAGGTAAAAATGCACAACCAACACCTTCCTCAAGCTCAGCAGAATTCACACCGGGATCTTACGTGAGGCATTCGAAGTACGGACGCGGCCTCGTGCTGCGACGCGAAGGCGCCGGTGAATCTACGAAATTAACGGTGAGTTTCCCGGGTTACGGGCAGAAGAAATTAGTCGAGAAGTACGCGGGCTTAGAAAAAGCATAGCCGCGGATGACACAGATAAAAATCCGGATTTAGATCCGTGTCATCCGTGGCCCAGATTTAGCTGACGGCAGTTAACTCCGCAGCGATTTCATTCGCGCCAAACACCTTCTTCAACACTTCCAACATTCCTCTCGAATCAACCGAGATGGCTCGATTAACCGATCCGTCGTACATGAAGTCGCCGACGAGTGATTGAATGTTGCCGTCGAAGATCAGACCAACAAGTTCGCCGTTCTGATTGATCGTCGGTGAGCCTGAGTTCCCGCCGATGATGTCGTTCGTCGAAACGAAATTAAACGGCGTGTTCAGGTTCATCGCACTCTTCTTCTCATTCCAGCGCGGCGGCAGGTTGTATGGAAACTCGTGCTTGAACTGATCCGAACGAGCGTAGAGACCGCCAAGCGTCGTGAACGGCGGCACCTTCTTGCCGTTCTCCATGTAGCCTTCGACTGCGCCGTATGAAAGACGAAGCGTGAAAGTCGCATCGGGATAAAGCTTCGTTCCCTGCGTGTCGAAAAGCGCGCGCGCGATCTTCGCGTAGTTGCTGCGCTCCACGCCGGTCACTTCACTCTCGTAACGCTTGCGCACTTCGCGGGCCTTCGAGTCGATCTCACGTGCCACCACAATCATCGGATCGGTTGAAGCATCGATCGCCGCTTTGCCGCCTTTCGCGAGTTCCTTGCGAAATTCCGGATCCTTCAGCTTCGTGCCCGAGATCATTTCTTCAGCACGTGCTTCCGGAGTCTTGCCATCGAGCACTTGCTTGACGAGCGGATTGTCGGCGCCCAGTAACTCAACCATAAAACCGAGCGAGTCGGCGAGTTTCAGTTTTTCGAAGTCTTCGTGAATCGGAGCCGGCGAGTAAAGTCCCAACTCGAGTGAAGCACGCCGCGCATCGGTGTATTCCGGCAATCGTTCAGCATTCGGTTTTTCATTCTCAGTCGCGAGGCGCACCAACGCTCTGGCGAAACCAAAGAGATTGCTATTGAACCCGCCGCCCTGTTCGAAGATTCTGCGCTCTTTTATGTAGCTCGGATAAGTCTGATGTGCCTTCGCAATCGCGTCCCATGCCTCGCCATACTTCTTCTGCTCTTCCGGCTTCGCGGCGATTGCTTTGCGCAGCGCCTGCTCTTCCTGTTTCTTGCGAGACATCAACGCCGGATCTTTCAAACCCTTGAGTTGTCCGCGATAAACCTTCAAAGCGTTCTGCACGCTGTTGAGTTCGTTCTGACTCTGGCGAGTTTGCTCTTCACCCATTGCCATGTACTTCTTGAGCACGCCTTCACGACGCTCAAGCAAGCGGATGATGATCGGAATACTCGTGTCGCGCAGCTCTTCAAGATGGGCCACGGTGTTGAGTCTTGACGTGTTGCCGGGATTTCCGGTCACGAAAACAAGACTACCTTCCTTCGCGCCCGTGGTGGACCACTTGAAGTAGTTGTCCGGATGCACTGGCTGATCGTTTTCGTAAACACGAACGAGCGCCATGTCGATGTTGTAGCGCGGGAAGTTGAAGTTGTCAGGATCGCCGCCGAAGAACGCCGCCTGAAATTCAGGCACAAACACGAGACGCACGTCGGTGTACTTCTTGTAGCGATAAAGATTGTATTGACCACCCTGATAAAGAGTGACGACGTCCGAACGCAAACCAGTTGCTTTCGACGACTCGCCTTCAATCGCAGAGATCTCTGCGCGCCGGGCTGCAAATGCTTCGGCGTCGGTGGCGCCTTCCTTCACCGCGCCATTCACACGCGCAGTGACGTCTTCGATACTAATGAGCTGGTTCAGTTCCAGACTCGGTGCCTTGATTTCTTCGGCGCGAGTCTTGGCAACAAAGCCTTCCTTCGCGAGATCCTTCTCAGGCGTACTCACTTCGCCGACGATATCCTCGACGATGTGATAGTTCGTCAACACGAGACCATTCGGCGAGACAAACGAGCCCGAACCGCCGTTGTTGAAGCGCACCGAAGCCAGCCGAACCTTGTTCAGCCACTCATCGGTAACCTCAAACCCGTATTTTTTCTTGATGTCTGCGCGCGGAACGTTGTTGAACGTCCACATGCCTTCGTCGGCCAGCGCAGTAATATGGAGTGTTTGTAAACTAAAGAGCGCCAGCAGCAGCGCAGCAAAGAATCTTCTAAATTTCATTTCAATCCTCAAAAAAGCAGTGTTTGGGCAGAGATACCACAGATTACACCCAGAGCGGGAAAACTGTGAAACTCTCAGATGCAAGACGGACTATTCGCGATGCAAGAAGGCCTATTCACGCTCGCCGCGGTCGCGAAGACGAATAAGTTCGTCCAGGCTGAGGTCGGCGTAGCCTCGTTCCTTCATTCGCTTGATATAGCTGGCGCTGACGCCGTGATCTTTGAGTCGCACCAGTTGTTCGACGCTGGTGTTGCTGTATCCGAGGTCCTGAAGTTCCTTGATAAATGCGGAACTGACGCCGTGATCTTTCATCCGGCGCAGATCGTCGAGGGGTAAACGGTCGTAACCGAGCGACTTGATCTCTGTTATGAACGAGGTGCTGACGCCGTGATCTTTGAGCGTGATCCAGTCGTCGAGCATGGAGCGGTTGTAGCCTGCGGCGATGAATTCACCGATGTACTTGGCGTTGACGCCGTGATCTTTCGTGCGAACGAGATCTTCCGGACTCAGGTTGGCGTAGCCGAGGCCGCCGAGTTCGCGAATGAAGCTCAAACTCACGCCATGATCTTTCATGCGCACGACCAGATCCGTAGTTTTGACGGAATAGCCGAGTGACTTCAAACCCTGAAGATATTCGAGCCGGACGCCGTGATTGCCCATGCGGACGAGCTGTTCGACGGTCGAAGTATCGTAGCCCTGACTCTTCAGTTCGTTGATAAAGGCCTGGCCGGTGTCGCTGAGTGCAAGGGACTGGAGTTCTTCGTCAGTTGCTCTGCCGAAGCCTTGTCGTGCCAGTTCTGACGCAAAGGCCTGGCTGGGCGCGAAGATGAAATGGCCGGAACCGTTTCCGTCTTTGAACCAGCCTTCGAAATTGAACGTGCCGGCGTCGCGCTTGAGTTGGAAATTCACGCTGGCGCCGGTTGACGACATCATCTGCTCGCGCGTCAGGCCGACAAGCTGGTCGAGCGTGACGCCAAAATCCGTGTTGTTATAGCTGAAGCCATTATTGTTATTGGCACGACGGTAACTCATGCTGAGTTGGAGTTTGCTTTCGCTCGGCCTGAACTCAATCAGCCACTGCCTGGCGATAGTGTCCTGCGGATTTGAGTAACTAACGTTTGCAGCGGGATAGCACGCCCAAAGTAGCAACAACGCGCCTGCCAATACGGCTACAGAAACAATACGAGCGGGTGAAGACTTCATGGCTCCTCCAGTAAAAATCTCCCGGAGTGCGTGTCTGTCGCACTCCGAAGAGGTCAAAAGCTTGCTGGGTTTAATGAAAGAAAGCAGAGTACTAACGTGCTCTGTGAGGTAAACACCACACGAAAATGGTTTGTGGCACCGAAACTGGCAAAGCCGTCAAGGATCCGTTAAGGATTGGGACGTTTGGCCGGTTGCTCGCCTGTCGTCGCGCCGTCCGGTTTGTGCGCCACCGGGCTGCCACACTGACGGCATTTATAACTGTCCTGCTGCTGTGCGGCGGGCACCAGCCACAGACAGCCGCATGACTGGCACAAAATGGTGGAGCCGAGCAACCACTCGTTAAATCTGATTTGTTTTTCAACCCTCATCGATTAATCCCCTTGTTCGTTCGGTCGGGTTTTTCAAGCGACAAGACTTCTAAACGACAAACGACGCGAATCTTTCAACAAATTGTGGCAGCTTCGTTGAGAAGAAATTTGAGCCGCGGATGAACGCGGATTTTCGAAGATCTGCATTCATCTGCGTTTATCCGTGGCTTAAATTAAGCTTAGAATCTGAGACGATGAAGTTAAATCAGTTTCCGCGGCTGTTGCTCGGCGAATGGCGCAAGCTCAAGCTGCCCGTGTCAGGCGAAAATTTAGTCGTCGCGGTTTCGGGCGGTGCGGATTCAACCGCCCTGCTGCTTGCCCTCGAAGAACTCAAACGATACGGCAAACTCCAAAACACGATCTGCGTCGCACATCTCGACCACCAACTCCGAAAATCAAGCAGCCACGACGCAAAATGGGTTTCGGATCGCGCAACGAACCTCGGCTTCAAGAGTGTGATCGGCCGTAGCAAGGTCGCAGAAGAAGCTCGCGCTGCCAGTGACAACCTCGAACAAGCGGCGCGCAAAGCCCGTTACAGTTTCCTTCAGAAAACCGCGAAAAAACTCTCCGCAAACTGCGTCCTGACCGCACATACGATGGACGACCAGGCCGAAACCGTCCTGCTCCGCCTGATGCGCGGCAGCGCCGGCATCGGTCTCGGAGGCATGGAAGCCATCCGTCCACTCGCCCACAACAGTCCTATTCAACTCGTCCGGCCACTCCTCTGGGCGCGACGCATAGATACTGAAGACTATTGCCGTATCCGAAAAACAAAGTTCCTGTCAGACGAAATGAACGACGATCTGAGCTTCGCCCGCGTAAAGGTGCGCAAACAGCTCTTGCCCCTGATGCAGTCGTTCAATAACAGGATTGTCGAAGCAATCTCTCGGACAGCCACACAGTTGCGCGAGGACGGCGCCGTACTTTTCAACGATTCTGATGCACTGTTACAACGAGCGGCGGTGTCTAATGAAGAGGACGATGAAACCAAAGCGCCAACCCTGGACGTAAAGGTGCTGGCCAATTCGCCGCCCGCCCTGCGCCGCAGAGCCTTACGGCAGTGGCTTTCGGATGCGAGAGGGAGTTCGCGACGACTTGAAATGGTGCATCTGACGGCGGTGGAGAGGCTCTTGGAAGGCAATTCAGGTGGAAAAGTGGTCGAATTGCCAAACGGTGGTAGGGTTAGACGGAGGCGAAACCGGCTGGAATTTGAATCGGAAAGTGATTGACAGCCACTTGTGCAGGACTTACAAGAGTAATCAGGATTCGCCGGCCCGCGCGACGGGGAACCTTAGGGGCAGATGTGCATCAAAGCAACAGTTGTTTAGTTGACTTTGAAACCAAGGACAGCCGTCGCAGCTAGACGGCGACAAATGACGTCCTGATAAGGTATTATCGGGGGTCGGAGGCGTTGATGAATTTGAGTTCTACGGCAAGACAAATCGTATTTTGGCTCCTGATAATCGCAGGAGCACTTCTATTGTATAAGCTCGTTAATCCGCGCGGCAGCAGCTATAAGACCGTCGCGCTGACCGAGATGGATCAGATGATCCAGAGCGGTAATCTCAAACAGCTAACAGTCAAACAGAATGAAAGCGTAGCGATTGACGTTAATAACCAGGAATATCGCGCGGCCCTGTCGAACGAGTTTTCCAAAGCAGACTTGCTCAAAACAGCGCGCGAGGTTGTAAATGGCAAGCCCCGCGTGCCCAAGGTTGAAGAAGAGTCGAGCGCGAGTTTCATCTGGCCCATGCTCATCACCTGGGCTCCACTGCTATTCATAATTGCAATCTGGATCTTCATGCTGCGACAGATGCAATCGGGCGGCAACAAGGCGTTGTCGTTCGGGAAGTCGCGAGCAAAGCTGCTCAACAACCAGCAAAAGCGGG
This sequence comes from Pyrinomonadaceae bacterium, assembly GCA_036401595.1. Classification (GTDB taxonomy): domain Bacteria; phylum Acidobacteriota; class Blastocatellia; order Pyrinomonadales; family Pyrinomonadaceae; genus PSRF01. The sequence goes on along the minus strand of DASWUM010000055.1, from coordinate 15,738 downwards.
TGACGTTTAAAGACGTGGCTGGTGTTGAGGAAGCGAAGGAAGAGTTACAGGAAATTATCGAGTTTCTTAAGGAACCGCAGAAGTTTCAGAAGCTCGGCGGACGTATTCCCAAGGGCGTTTTGATGATGGGACCGCCGGGAACGGGCAAGACGTTGTTGGCCCGTGCGATCGCCGGTGAAGCAAACGTTCCGTTCTTCTCGATTTCTGGTTCTGACTTCGTCGAGATGTTTGTCGGCGTCGGCGCGTCGCGCGTGCGCGACCTGTTCGAACAGGGAAAGAAGAATGCGCCCTGCATCATCTTCATCGATGAGATCGATGCGGTGGGCCGTCATCGTGGCGCAGGCCTCGGCGGTGGACACGATGAACGCGAACAGACGTTGAACCAGTTGCTCGTCGAGATGGACGGCTTCGAATCGAACGACGGCGTTATCCTGATCGCTTCGACCAACCGTCCGGACGTTCTCGATCCGGCGTTGCTGCGACCAGGACGTTTCGACCGTCGCGTCGTGGTTTCAAGACCTGACGTTCGGGGCCGTGAAGGCATTCTGAAAGTTCACACTCGCAAGATTCCGCTTGGTGAAGATGTGGATATCTCCGTGATCGCGCGTGGTACTCCGGGATTCACGGGTGCGGACCTCGCGAACCTTGTTAACGAAGCTGCTTTGAATGCCGCTCGTTACAACAAGAAACTCGTCGCAATGGGCGACTTCGAGTTGGCTAAAGACAAGGTGTTGATGGGCGCCGAGCGCAAGAGCATGGTGATTTCGAACGAGGAGAAGCGCGTCACTGCATACCACGAAGCTGGTCATACGCTCGTTGGTCTGAAAGTGCCGAATGCCGATCCGGTTCACAAGGTCACCATCATTCCGCGTGGAATGGCACTCGGTGTGACGCAACAGCTTCCGGAAGGTGATCGTCACAACTACAGTCAGGAATATCTGCTGGGCCAGGTTTCGATCCTGATGGGTGGACGCATCGCTGAAGAGACTTTCCTCGGCAGCATCACCACCGGAGCTTCAAACGATATCGAGCGTGCGACTGAGCTCGCGCGGGCGATGGTTTGCGAGTACGGCATGTCTGAGATGGGACCGCTGACCTTCGGCAAGAAGGAAGAGCAGATCTTCCTTGGACGCGAGATCGCACAGCATCGTGATTTCTCTGAAGACACCGCGATCAAGATTGATCAAGAGGTCAAGAAGATAGTCACCGCGCAGTATGAAAGAGCGAAGGCGATCATCGAAGAGAATCGCGACACGATGATTCGGTTGGCTGAATGCCTGTTGGAACGTGAATCGCTGGATGGAGTCGAGATTCGCAGGATTGTCGCGGGCTTGCCGCTCGATGAGAACCCCAGGATCGACTCGGGTGACGGTGAAGATCGTCCGCAGCTCAAGGAGCCAACGGTTAAGCCACTGAAGCCGATTTTGCCACCGATTACCGGCGGCAATCCGGCGCCTGCCTAATCACAGATCCTTTTAATCTGTGGCTAAGCAAGCTTGGCAAATCAAAAAACACAGAATGCCCATTGGTGAGCGAACGCTCATCATGGGCATTTTGAATGTCACGCCTGATTCCTTCAGCGACGGCGGACAATTCATTTCTCTCGACGCGGCGTTAGCCCACGCCGAACTGATGATCGCGGAGGGTGCCGACATCATCGACGTCGGCGGTGAGTCTACACGGCCCGGCGGTGAACCGGTCTCAGTCGAAGAAGAAATCAGTCGCGTCGTTCCGGTTATCGAAGCGTTGGCCCAACGCACCGACACACCAATCTCCGTCGACACAACCAAATCCGAAGTTGCACGCGCCGCACTCGACGCCGGCGCCGCAATCGTTAACGACATCTCAGCGCTTCGTTTCGATTTCTACGTCGCAGACGCAGTCGCTCGCGCAGGCGCTGGTCTTGTCCTGATGCACTCACGCGGCACACCCGCGACCATGCATCGTCTCCCGCCCGTTGCCGACATCATGCACGAAGTCACACACAGCCTGCGCGCGAGTATCAACATGGCCGAGCGTCGCGGCGTCCAGCGCGAGTCAATCGTGATCGACCCGGGCATCGGGTTCGGGAAAAGTCAGGAACAAAACCTCGAGCTGCTCGCAAAACTCGATCAGTTAATCGCAGCCTTCCCCGACTACCCACTCCTGATCGGCACCTCCCGCAAATCCTTCATCGGCCGCCTACTCGCCGACGATTCCGGCATGCCTGCGGCCGCCGAGGACCGCCTCTACGGCAGTCTCGCCACCATCACAACCGCAATTTTGAAAGGCGCGCACATCGTCCGCGTGCATGACGTCAAAGCCACCGTCGAAACAATCCGTGTTGCGGAAAGCATCCGTGATAATCCGCGGCAAATGTGAGAGAATCCAGCGCCGATGACTAAGTTCCTGCGTGTTTCCCTTTTCGTCGTAATGCTCTGCTTCGTTTCCGGTTTTGCCGAGTGCTATAAGCCGGTCACCAAGAATCAACTTCCAGCGCGAATCAAGACGGTTGCGGTGCCGGCGTTCCAGATGGAGAGTCAGGCGTTGCGCTACAAAATTGAGTCGCGTTTCGCGGATGCTGTGATGCGGGAGATCGTTCATCGTGGCCGTGGGCTGCGCGTGCAGGGAGAACGCGAAGGCGCCGACGCCGTGATCGAGGGCGTCATCAAGAGTTTCAATTTCGGCGGCGTGCTGCTCGACGATAAAGGACGCGCGCGAATTTATGAGGTTACGATCGTTGGCGCTGTGACCGTGCGCGATCAAACCGAGAATCGTGTTCTTTACGATAATCAGAACTTCGTCTTCCGCGGCGAGTACGAATTCGCGAGCGACCCGCGCAGCTTCTTCAACGAAGAGGATCCGGCAGTGCTCCGCATCTCGCGTAATTTCGCCGAAAGCATCGTGTCAACACTCATCAACGCCGTCCAACTCGAAAAGAAATGAAACCGCTGTCTCGAACCGATCTCGATCGCTCGCTGCGTGAGGGTTTGCGCCCGCTCTACCTGTTGCTTGGCTCGGAAGTCTATTTACGTCGCGTCGCGTCGCAGACCATCACTGAAGCCGCGCTCAGTCGCACTCTCTTGCGCGAGTTCAACGAGTCGGCGTTCAGCCTGGTGAGCGATCCGGTGCAGTCTGCGATTGCGGCGGCAGAGCAGTTGCCGATGATGTCTGACACGCGGGTGGTTCGCATTCGCGACTTCGCGAAGCTACGCGAGGCAGACGAGGACTCGCTCATTCGTTATCTGAACAACCCGGCGCCCTCGACTGTAATGATCTTCATCGCCGACGAGCTCGACAAGCGAAAGAAGTCGAGCAAGGTGTTGCTGGACACTTGTACCGTCGTCGAGTTCCCGCCACTCAAAGACGCCGAAGCAAAGGCCTGGGTCAAGACACGATTGAAGGAGTTGAAAGTCACTGCTGACGATCAGGTGTTGAGTGAATTTATTCGGTTGGTAGGCACTGACGTGCAAACTCTCTTCAACGAGCTCGAGAAACTCGCTTCCGCAGCGGCGAGCAGCGGCAGTCGTATCACTCTCGATCTGGTCGATGAACTGATTGGCCGTTCGCGCGAGTTATCGAATTTCGAACTCGCCGATCACCTGATGGCGGGCAACCGCAAGAAAGCACTCGAAACTCTGCATCGTCTCCTCGAAGACGGTGCCGAGCCGGTAATGCTTGTTGGCCTGATCGCCGGCAACTATCATCGACTCGCTCTCGGTAAACACCTGCTTACACGCGGTGGTCGAGAAGAAGTCTTTCGCAACATTAATTTGCCGCCCTTCAAACGCGACTCTTACATATCGACGCTGCAACGCAGCACCGCAACCAAAATCGCGCGTGGAATCCAACTCACCGCTGCCGCCGATCTCGCCATCAAAACCTCTCAAGCCACTCCCCGCCTCCAGCTCGAACTACTCGTCTGCGAACTAGCAACCTAATCCGCGTTTTTATCCGCCACATCCGCGGCTAACACTGCATTGCACCTCTCCACGATCGATGAACTCTCTCCGTGCTCCAATCGCTCCGCAATTCGCTCGATCCAAAACTTTGTAGTCTCCTCGCTGTACTTCTTCGGATCTACCTGATGGTGAGCCAGGAACCGCAACAGCCCTTCTCGCATACGCTCGAGTGCAGCTTCCCTTCCGAGGTTATGCACGTACCAAACGGCAACGACGAGATGATCTTTGTGTTTGAACTCATCTGCACTGGTCTGACAGGTTTCAAACCCGCGCACCACGCTCTCGATTTCCTGCTCAGAGTTCATCGATGGCTCCTTCCAAATAAAAACCGAGGCGGACCGAAATTCGATCCGCCTCGGTAGATTCGTAAGTTGTGGCTGGTCTATTTAGCAGCCACTTGATTAGCGCGAACTGTCAGCCGCGACTTGTAACGTGAAGCAGCGTTCTTGTGCAGGACGCCCTTTTGGACCGACTTGTCGATCACGGAGATGGCATCCGGCAGAACCTTCTGAACTTCGTCACTCTGGCCGGCGTCGAGCGCGGCCCGCAGCTTCTTGATATACGTTCTGACTTTTGTCTTGTGGCTACGATTGATAGTGCGACGCTTCTCGTTCTGCCGCACGCGCTTCTCTGCTGATTTATGATTCGGCATTCAAATCTCCAAAACTCAAAGGAAAACCGCACAATAACGCGCCCAACCATCTGCGGCGCAAGTGACGGAGTATAGGTACCGCCCCACCCAGTGTCAAGCCGCCAACCAGCCACTATCCACAGATTACACCGATAATATGAACGAATCTGTGTAATCTGTGGATTTGTGGGCGGGGGCTACGCCGTCCTTCATCAACTTGTACTCGACCGAATCCACCAGGCCGCGCCAGCTTGCCTCAACGATGTTAGAGGAGACGCCGACGGTGCTCCACTTTGTCTTGCCGTCAGTTGATGTAATTAAGACGCGGACGAGGCTGGCGGTGCCGCTCAAAGAGCTATTGATCACGCGGACCTTGTAGTCGGTCAAATGCATTTCAGACAGCGAGGGATAAAACTCCGCGAGCGCGCGGCGGAGAGCCTGGTCGAGTGCGTTAACGGGACCGGTGCCAGTTGCGGCGGTGTGCTCGACGGACGCGCCAACCTTGATCTTCACGGTCGCTTCGCTCAAGGGCGTGACAGCGCCTCGATGCTCGTCAATCACTCGGAACGAAAGCAGTTCGAAGAACGGTTCGGGCTCGTTGCGAAGCTTGTGAACGAGCAGTTCAAAACTGGCTTCCGCGGCCTCAAACTCAAATCCCTCGTGTTCGAGGCGTTTCAATTCTTCGAGGATTCGCTGTTCGCCGTCTACTTCGAGATTAAGCTCACGCGCTTTGGCTGTCAGGTTCGCGCGGCCGGAAAGGTCAGACACAAGGATGCGTCGTCGATTACCAATCAACTCCGGCGCGACATGCTCGTAAGTCAGTGGATTGCGCTCGACAGCCGAGACGTGCACGCCGCCCTTGTGTGCAAAAGCACTCGCGCCAACGAACGCAGCAGACGAAGCAAGCTCGAGGTTTGCGATCTCGCTCACGAACGACGCCGTTTCGCGCAACCTCCGCAAACCCTCCGGTCCAATCACTTCGCAACCGAGCTTTAACTCAAGATTCGGAATCACCGCACACAGGTTCGCGTTGCCGCAACGCTCGCCATATCCATTGATAGTCCCCTGCACGTGACTCGCACCGGCATGAACGGCCGCAAGCGTGTTTGCAACCGCCAGCTCGCCGTCGTTATGACAGTGAATGCCGACCGGCACGCTCAACTTGCCTGTGACTTCACGTGTAATGCGTTCGACGTCGTACGGGAGACTGCCGCCGTTCGTGTCGCAGAGCACGATTCGCGACGCGCCAGCTTCAGCGGCGACAAGCAATGTCTGCAATGCGTATTGAGGATTCGATCGATACCCATCAAAGAAATGTTCCGCGTCATAAATCACGAGCGGCACGCGAGCAGAAAGATAACGGAGCGAGTCGGCGATGATTTCGAGATTCTCTTCGAGCTCAATCCGCAGCGCCTCGCGAACGTGCAGTTCCCACGACTTACCAAAGATCGTCACGACCGGCGTGCGCGCTTCAATGAGTGATTGAATGCTCTTGTCAGTGTCACACGAGAAACTCTTCCGGCGTGTGGCTCCAAACGCCGCGATGCGAGCATGCCGAAGTTTCAACGAACGGACCTCGTTGAAGAACGCGACATCGCGCGGATTTGAACCAGGCCAACCGCCTTCGATAAAGTCAACGCCCAGCGCGTCCAGCTCTTCCGCAATCCGGCACTTATCAGCGACGGAGAAATTGATCGCTTCGCCCTGTGTGCCGTCGCGAAGTGTAGTGTCGTAGATTTCGATTCGATTACTCATCGATGACCCATCTCGAGTGGTTGTGCGACAACGTGGAGCCAATCCTTATACCGGACTTCACGCCCTGCTACCGCGGAAAAGAACACGCTCTGAATCTGCGCCGTAATCGGACCACGCCTGCCGCCGGCAATCGTCACTCCATCAACTTCGCGGATCGGCGTCACTTCGGCTGCAGTGCCGGTGAAGAACGCCTCATCGGACGAGACAAGATCTTCGAGCGTCATCGCACGCGTAACAACACGATGCCCCAGATCATGCCCGATGCGAATCACCGCATCGCGAGTTATCCCGAGGAGAATTGAGTCGCGCTCGTCGTTCGTTATCAACTCTCCCTCACGAACGATAAACAGGTTCTCACCAGATCCTTCAGCCAGATGCCCTTCGCTGTTCAATAGCAACGCTTCGTCGAAACCACGTTTGAAAGCGTCGCGGACCGCGAGAATTGAGTTGAGATACTGACCACTGGCTTTTGCGGTCGTCGGCATCATGTCGGAATGAAATTTCTTCCACGGCGAGACCGTGACTCGCACTCCTTCTTCAAGCCCAACAGCTCCGAGATAAGGCGCCCATGGCCACGCAAGGATGACCACCTCAACCGGACACTTCGCCGGATGCACACTGAGACTACTGCTGCCGAAATAACAGAGCGGCCGCAGATAACAACTCTCGAACTCGTGCACGCGTACCAGCTCTTCGACTGCCTCAGTAAGCTCCAGCCGCGTGTAGGGTATTTCGAGCCCATACACCGCGGCAGAAGCGTAGAAACGATCGAGGTGTGCATCGAGACGGAAGATTGTCGGACCAGCGTCAGTCGCATAACAGCGTATTCCCTCGAAGACGCCGCTGCCGTAATGCAACGCGTGGGCCGACACGTGCGTGGTGGCGTCTTCCCAGCGAATGATCTCGCCGTTGCGCCAAACCCATTTGGATTGATCGAAGCTCATGGGGTCTCTGTCCTTAACAAAAAAGCCATCAACTTTTTGTTGATGGCCAATAAACTCGCGAAGGAGATTGTCAATTGGGCCATCAAGTAGGTTGAAGGCGAATAGAAATATAGCTAATTACGATAATGGTGCGGACCGGCATGTTGAGTGCTTCACCCATCCCTCTCACTCTACCGCGGCGCCGCAGGCATCGCATAATTGATTATTTTTATCCACAGATTACACAGATTCGCGATGGAAATCTGTGTAATCTGCGGATTGACACTCGCGAAAGGCTGTAGTAGCGTCCATTTTGCAATCTATGCAAAACAGCCTGCTGCTCACCGAACCCCCACATCATGCCATTTGGTCCTGCTGCGCGAAGGAGAAAGTTAACAGAGTTTGAAGAAGATTGAGTTGCCGCCTCGTGGTTTAGAGACGTTGTTTGGTGTTCACGATCAGAACATCAAATACCTGGAGTCTCTGCTCGCCGTCCGAATTGACGCCCGCGGACAGGACGTTTCGATTGACGGCGATCCCGCTGACGTCGAAACCGTCCAGCGCATCCTCGAAGACTTTTCCGACCTCTTCAAGGAAGGAAAACACTTCACCGATAAAGAGCTGCGCGAGGCCTTCGCGCAGATCGCCGAAGACCGCGCGTTCAGCCTGCGCGACTACTTCACGAAGGCGCGATTCAACCCCGCCGGAAAGAAGCAGGTCGCGCCGAAGTCGTCCAACCAGCGTAAATACATTCAAGCAATCCAGGAGAAGGACGTCGTGTTTGGCATCGGGGTCGCCGGCACGGGCAAGACGTATCTGGCCGTGGCGATGGCGGTGCAGGCGCTAATGCAAAAACAGGTGAACCGGATCGTGCTTGCGCGACCGGCGGTCGAAGCGGGGGAGAAGCTCGGCTTTTTACCCGGCGACTTGCAGGACAAAGTCGATCCGTACCTGCGCCCGCTCTACGACGCGCTCTTCGATCTGATCGACTACGAACGGGTGACGAAGTTACTCGAGAAACGCGTGATTGAAGTGGCGCCACTCGCGTTCATGCGCGGTCGCACGCTCTCGGATGCGTTCATCATTCTCGACGAAGCGCAAAACACCACCAGCGAACAGATGAAGATGTTTCTCACGCGCATCGGCTTCGGCTCAAAAGCAGTAATCACCGGTGACGTGACGCAGGTCGATCTGCCGACCGGCAAACGCAGTGGCCTCATCGAAGCCGAACGAATACTCTCGCAGCTCGAAGGCATTGAGTTTGTCTACTTCACCGACAAGGACGTCGTGCGACACAGGCTGGTCCAAATGATCATCCGCGCGTACGAGGAACAAGGAAAGAAGCCCCAAATCTAGCGATGGTCGAGGTCGTTAATCGCCAGCGACGTTTGCAACTCGATACGGAAGCGTGGTCCACTTTCGCAACGAAGGCCCTCGACGTCATCGGAAAGAACGACTGGTCTGCAACGATCGCCTTTGTCTCAGACAAGCGTATTCGAGAATTGAATCGTCAGTTTCGCGGCATTGATAAGGCGACCGACGTTTTGTCGTTTCCCGCCGAAGAAGAATCGAATCTTGGTGACGTTGCAGTCTCGGTCGAGACTGCTGCGGCTCAAGCTCGAGAAAACGGATTGACGTTCGATCGGGAAATTGCGCAGCTAATTCTTCATGGGCTACTGCATCTTTCCGGTTACGATCACGAAACGGATAATGGCCAAATGAATCGGTTGGAACTCAAGTTGAGAAAGAAGTTGAAAATTGATTGACAAGATTTGCAGGATTGACAAGATAAACCTTGTAATCTTGTAAATCCCGTTAATCCTGTTCATACTAGTTTCCCATCGATGGAACTTGAAATAGGGCTTGCGCTCGTTCTGCTCATACTGCTCTCGTTGCTGGCTACGGTCGACATGGCCTTCGCCCAGTTGAGCGACGTGGGTTTGCGCCGTCTGATTGGCGAAAATGGAGACAAGCCTGAACCACGATCAAGACTCTTCCTCCGGCAAGCACTGGAGAACCGCCCGCGCTTTGGCTTTGCTCTCGCCGCGACGATCCAAATGCTGCTCGTCGTCGTCGCTGTCCTGATCACGTCGATCTCGCTCTATTTGTTTCCGGATCCGCGACTCGTCCTTGTCGGTCTCTTCGCCGGCTTGATCCTCGCCGGAATCTTTCGTCAACTCATTCCGCTTTTTATTTCCACCCGAAATCCCGAAGGCACGTTGCTCTTCCTGCTGCCGCTCGTGCGCCCGTTTATTCCGATCATGACGTTCATCGCCGATCCTTTTCAGCGACTCTTCGATCGTTCACGTCGAAAGGATCAGGTGACAGAGACCGGCGATGAGGTGGAAGAAGACGACGACAGCGGCGATCTACAGGCACTGATCGATGTTGGCGAAGCCGAGGGGATTCTTGAGGAAGAAGAAGGCGAACTGATCCATTCGATCATCGAGTTTGGGGATACACGCGTCAGCGAAGTGATGACGCCGCGTCCTGACATCGTCGCCGTAGCGGAGAATGCAACCGTGCGCGAAGCACGCGACATTATTCTGGAATCGAAGTATTCGCGTCTGCCCGTCTATCGCGAACAGATCGACAACGTCGAGGGCATCATCTATGTAAGAGATCTGCTGCAATGCTGGGCCGACGGTCGCGAAGACGAATGCATTAAGTCCCTCGTGCGGCCGGTCTACGACGTCCCGGAAACCAAACCCGTAGCGGATTTGCTCGAGGACATGCAGAAGGCTCACTTTCAACTCGCAATGGTGATCGACGAATACGGCGGCGTTTGCGGTCTCGTCACAGTTGAAGACATTCTCGAAGAGATCGTCGGCGAAATTGAAGACGAAGACATCGCCGGAGAAGAACTTGAAGACATCGTCGAACGCAACGACGGCAGCTACGAAGTTCTCGGCTCAACTGAGATCGGCAAGATCGAACGAATTTTTGACATGGAGATCGAGGACGACGACTTCACCACGATCGCCGGTCTCGTGATCAACGAGTCAGGCAAAGTTCCTGCTGCCGGCGAACGGCTGAAGATTCGCGGTCTCGAAGTCGAAGTGCTTGAAGCTGATGAACGCCGGATCCTTCGGGTGCGCGTATTAAAAGCGGAACCGGATGAGACAGAACTGGATCACGCAGAATCACAGAAGGCACAAACGTCCTAGATAGAATGTGAGCACATGGGTAAAAAGAGCAAATTCCTTCGCGGCAAACGAATCGATCCCGCGCCAATTGAGAAAAACATCGCCGTCGCCGATCTAATTGATGAGTCGTTTCTCGCTTACAACGCCGCGCGATTGCGCGAAGCGTGCCAGCTCTTCACACAGAAGATGCTGGAGCCCGAGGTGACCATCGGTCTCTCGTTGACCGGCGCGTTAACTCCAGCGGGACTCGGAATCTCGGCCCTAATTCCGTTAATCAAAGCCGGATTTATCGATTGGATCATTTCCACCGGCGCGAATCTCTATCACGACACGCATTTCGGCATCGGCCTCGCGATGCACCTGGGCAATGCGCATACATCAGACGTGGTCCTGCGCGAAGAAGAAGTAGTCCGCATCTACGACATCTTCTTCGATTACTCGGTGTTGCTTGATACTGACGCATTCTTCCGCAAGATCATCGAAGCTCCTGAGTTTCAGCGTCCGATGTCCACGGCCGAGTTTCACTACCTCTGCGGGCGTTACGTTCACGAACGCGAACAGAAACTCGGCATCAAGGAGAAATCGCTACTCGGAGTCGCTTACGAGTATGCCGTGCCGATCTACACGTCGTCTCCTGGCGATTCTTCGATCGGCATGAACGTCGCTGCCAAAGCAATTCAGGGAAACAAGCTTGCGTTCGATCCGTCACTCGATGTCAATGAGACAGCGTCGATCGTGCTGGCGGCCAAACGTGGCGAAGTGAAGGTCGGCGGTAAGAAGCGAAAGGGACAGTCAGCGGTTTTCATTCTCGGCGGCGGCTCGCCAAAGAATTTTCTGCTGCAAACTGAGCCACAGATTCAGGAAGTGCTTGGCATCGATGAACGCGGACACGATTTCTTTCTGCAAGTGACAGATGCTCGACCCGATACTGGTGGACTGTCGGGAGCAACTCCAGGTGAAGCAGTATCGTGGGGCAAGGTTGATCCGGATCGACTTCCCGATGCAGTTGTTTGTTATGTCGATTCTACAGTGGCGCTTCCGCTCATTACGGCTTATGCTCTTACACGTCATGAACCTCGCGAACCGAAGCGTCTTTATGAGAAGCGCGAGCAGTTCATGAACCTGCTGCTGACGGAATACAAAAAATCAAAACGACGATAGTGCGAATGGAGACGACCGGCGATCATGGGTGAATCAAGTGCGACCGCGAAGCCGAAGAGTTATTACGACTGCGTTGACTGCCCTGCCTACTGTTGTTCAGTGTACGAACGCGTTCAGGTGACACCGCGAGACATTCGGCGACTGGCGAAACATTTCGGAGTCACCGAAGACGTAGCCACCACTCGCTATACAAAGATTTACGAGAAGGAAAGAGTGCTGCGTCGCAAGAAGGATGCGCTGTTTGGCCAGGCCTGCCAGTTCATCAATCCTGAAACGCGTGGCTGCGGAATCTATCACGCACGTCCGGCGGTGTGCCGCGAGTTTCCGATCACGAAGCGTTGCGCGTACTACGATCTGCTGACGTTCGAACGCGAGCAGCAGGACGATCCGAACACAATTCCCCTCGTGAAGATCACATTTAAGAACGGGAAGAAGTAGGCAAGTGGAAGATTTTCTATCGAGACTGATCGGCAAGAAGATCGATCTGTATTGCGGCGGCGCCTCGACCCTGCGAGGTGAAGTACTCAAAGTTGAAACGGGCGTCCTGCATTTACGCGACGATGACGGCAAGAACTGTTACGTCGCCATCGAAAAGGTCATCGCCGTCTGGGAAGCCCGCGACGACGAACACCGCGCCGGCTTCGTGCCACGACAAAGCACAAAATAAGTTAGCCACAAAAAGCACAAAAGGCACAAAAGAGATCTCTCTTGTGCCTTTTGTGCTTTATGTGCTTTTTGTGGCTCTAGTCGGTGACTTGAGTGGCGGTTGGCACGCGACGGAAGCCGTCGATGTGCTTGAGCCAATACTCAGTGAACTCTTGGTAGACGACGCCGTGACGGCGCGAGGCGTGATAGAAGCCGTGTTCGTCAGCAACAACGCCGACGTGTGTCAGACCACTGAAGAATACGAGCGTTCCAAACTTGAACTGCTCTTCGACGGGCGGCGCTGCGAAACGGATAAACAGGTTACGAGCACTCACTCGTTCAAAGCTGATCCCGGTCGCCTGGAAAATACTCCAAACAAACCCTGAACAGTCAAACCGGTCTGGTCCCGTGGCTCCCCATCGATACGGCGATCCGAGACGCTGGTCAATCGCCGCCATCAGTTGTGGTTCATACTTCATGAACCCGGAGTTCGAGGAACTGGGCGACGGTGCGAGGTCGATCGTCGGTTTCGGCTTTGCTTCCCAAACTGGCTTCGTTTCGGATGCTGCGGCTGTTGCCAGCACAGCAAACTCGTCCGGTGAGCACGACACTTCGTTCACGTCACCGCCGTTCGCAACTCGGGGACGAGTTTGGGCGAATGCTGATACTGACAAGATCGAGAGAGCCAGAGTGGCAAACAAAACACGAGGAAACAGTTTTCGTAACTCCATAGACAGGGAACTACCCTTCTCCTGAGAAATTCTAATTTTTGGTATTTCTGTGTGAGGGGGGCACCGCTAAAACCTCAGGCACCTTAACAGTTCAAATTGTGAGCTTCAACACGCAATGTGACTGTTTCGTGACGAAACGCAAAGCAAATCAATGCTTTGCACTGAAAGAAGTCACGAATTCTTTGCGGGGTTCAGAGACGTTTGAAACAGTGTTTATGGGGAGAAGAGGGCGAAACGCAGATCGAAAACCGGTCAATCTGAAAGAACCTGGACCACGGAGAACTACAAAAAGTCGTGTTGGGGTCACGAAAAAATTCTTATCGCAACTTGCGCCGGCGCGTCTTTACACGCGCAAACCTCGGCTCCTTTTGCAGTTTCGCGATCAAGGTCACGGTGAAAAGCACAGTAATGGCTAACGTCATGGGGCAGAAACTCCCGATAACCTGAAAAATCAAATCGTTTGTATGAAGTTATTAAAGTGACAATGAAGTGCAGGTTCCGCACGGAAGGAAAGGGTTCCAGACAAGGGCGGCCACGGAGTGCCGCCCCTACAGTACGTACCACAGCGCCAGTCACGATTAGGCACCTTCTGTTCTGTCGAACGTACTGTAGGGGCGGCCCTCCGTGGCCGCCCTTGCGTCGAACTCTTTCCTTATGCCGAGCGATCCGAGCCGTTGTGAGCAGCAGCGTAGTTCAGACCAACGCTGATGATCTTCTGCAACAACTGATCGTACGGCACGCCTGAATACTCAGCCGAATCGGCGAAATCCTCATGATGAGCAATCTGCGGATTCGGATTAGCCTCGAGCAAATAGAACTGCCCGTCCTCTGTCATTCGATAATCCAATCGCGCATACCCGCTCAAGAACAAATACCGGTAAATTCGTTTCGACAGCCGTTCGAGTGTCTTGACCTGCTCGGGCGTCAGATCCGCTGCACGCGTGGCAACACCAACCTTCTCCTGGTAATTCGGATCCCACTTCACTTTCAACGTGGCGATATTCTCAGCGCCCTCCGGCAGCTTCTCCATCACAAGCTCCCACGGCGCATACGTCTGAATATTCTGATTCCCAATCACGCCGACATAAATCTCACGGCCCTTGATGTACTGCTCGGCAATCGCCGCAGTCTTGTTCTGCCGGTGAATAAACTCAACACGCTGCGTGAGCTTCTCGTCGTCATGCACGATCGAAGCCTGCGCGATACCAACCGATCCTTCTTCGCTAATCGATTTCACAAGGAGGGGAAACTTCAGACGCTTCGGCCGCCGCACTTTTCGATTCATTGGAAACACGGCGAAGTTCGGCACCAGCAGACGGTGATACGAGAGAATCATCTTCGTCAGCGCCTTGTCGTGAGCCAGTGTCATGCCACGCGGATTACAACCCGTGTAGGCCTGCTTCATCAATTCGAGATAACTGACGACGTGCTGATCGTAAAGTGGATAACCATGAAACTCTTCGAGCAGGTTGAAAGCGATGTGAGGCTTGTGCTCCATCAACGCGTTGCCGATCACGTTGAGTTGATTGTAGAGACCGACCGGATAGACCTCGTGCCCCATCTTCTTGAGCGTCGAGATCACGTCGTATTCAGTTTTGATTTCGAATTTTTCTTTGTCGGAGAGTCCGTCCAACGAATCGGGAGGCACGAGGTCTTCGTGAACTAGCACGATGATGCGCAGTTTCTTTCGCGGCTCAAAGGTCATACGGCTATGCGATGATAACCTGAATGGAGCACGTTCATTACTTGCACAGTCAACACTATCATGACACGTCGGCGCGTTTCGCGGAAGGGGGTTGCTACACGAAGTTTCAATTCTTTACAGCGATCGATCATATTTTGCAGCACATGATCGATCGTGTATTGATGCACGCCGGTGCCTTCAGCAACGATTTGTCGCACCTCGCCACGCACTTTGCGAAGAAACATCGCAGCACTCGGTTTATTTCTATGTCGCGGATCGTCAGAGAAGATTCGATGTAGCTCGCGATCGTAAACTGCGGGCCATTCAAAGTCGTAACGCTCGCGTTTGCGGCGGTAGTGATCGCGCAGTGTTCCTCGCAATGCGGACAGTGGTTCGATCTTGGTGCGCGTTCTGTTTCTCGGTTTTGTGCCGTCGAGCTCACTCATTAAGTTGTCGATATACTCGAGCTTGAGCAACGCCGGCCAGCCACGATAACGCCGTCGCCATTGCGAGCGTGGCGTGAGCCAGACGGCAAAGGTCTCAGCGAAGTCTTCGGCTGGATGTGCCTGCGCGTACCAGGCCGGCAGGTGCAGCACGTATCTGCGGCTCCGCGGTTTTGGTTTGTAGAAGTCCGGATATGGTTGCGCAAAGGAACCGAAGAGCTCGCGATGCCGGCGTTTGAAGTGGAGCCGGAACGCGGTGTCGAGCGCGTGACCGGCTTCGTGTCGCAGGATTCGCATGCACTCGGTATCGGTCCCGCCTTCGACTTCCAGCATCTGCTTCCGTTCGAGCTTTATCAGGCGCGGGTGCGCGAGGTAAAACGGTATGGCGATTCCCGGCACGCCGTCCGGCGAAAACCACTCTTCCGACAGCCAAACATGGGGTTTAAAGCGAATTCCGCGTGTATTGAGCTCGCTATACAGGCGTTTTATGTGAGGCTCCAGGAACGACCCCTTGATTTTGATGGGTAGGTCGCAGATGCGCAGGTCAAGCAACTGTTCGTCGCTGAGACGATGCCAGGGGAATCTGTAGCTCACGGTGTGCAGATTCTAGGGTCTACTCCCGCAAAGGCGCAAAGGCGCAAAGAAGAGGGCGAAGCTGGGGACGCTTTTATGGGACTT
>DASWUM010000054.1:0-25163 GCA_036401595.1 Pyrinomonadaceae bacterium | reverse complement strand
GCCGCCCTCGGTTGAGCTTATAGGATTTTCGAAAAACGACGGCCTCGAATTGGGCGAACGCGATTTCAAACCAAGGGCGGCCACGGAGGGCCGCCCCTACAGTACGTTCCGAGTTAGTTGCAGAGTCACCACGGTTTAGAGCTTGTGATGATTTGAGCTTTTCCTATAATCTGTGCCGTCACAAATGAAGCGCTGCCCCACTTGCAACCGCACTTATACCGATCTCTCCCTGAACTTTTGTTTGGAGGACGGAACGCCGCTGGCGGCCGACGCGCCGCCGCTGGATCCCAATGCCACGATTCGGTATCCGTCTGCGCGAGACACTGCGGAACCGCCACCGACGGAGATTTATCATCCGCCGCCGCCAGTCGTGAGTACGCGGCCGACAACACCACCGCCGCCACGACCAGCTCAGCCACGTCCACAGCCACCGCCGCAACCGCAATGGACACCGCCCGCTGCTACTTTGCCGCCGCGCAAAAAGTCGAATGCAGTTTG
This sequence comes from Pyrinomonadaceae bacterium, assembly GCA_036401595.1. Classification (GTDB taxonomy): domain Bacteria; phylum Acidobacteriota; class Blastocatellia; order Pyrinomonadales; family Pyrinomonadaceae; genus PSRF01. The sequence continues at coordinate 24,665 of DASWUM010000054.1, read as the reverse complement.
GTGGATTCTCGGTGGATTGGCGGCCTTGCTGATAATCGGCGTCGGCCTGGTGGGGATGATTTTTGTCCTGGCAAATCTCAATACAAACACCAACAACTCCAACGTAACCAACCGTAACGACAATCGCAACGGCAACGTCTCCGCGAACGTCAACGCCAACCTCCCGAACACAAACGCGAACGTAAACGCCACTATCCCAACGTCGACCGACGACGATTTCAGCCAACAGAAGTGGGGCGTCGGCAACGGGCAGTATGGCCGCATCTGGTACGAAGACGGCGCGTATCACATGGTTTCGAAGGCCGGCACTTTCGTCGTGATGTATGCGCCGTCGGACGACTACAGCACCGAAAACGCGACGGTGAAGATCACTGCCCGCAGCGTCGACGGCGGCGTGCCGTCGTCGGGCTTTGGCTTGCTGGTCCATTGCGCTCAGTCGAAGACCAAGCAGCTCGAGGACTACGGTCTATTGATTTATCCGGGAGACGAGCCGGAGTATGAAGTCATCAAACATAAAAACGGCGCGCAGTCTCCGGTTGTGACTAAAACAAAATCGAGCGCGATCCATTCCGGCAGCACTCCGAATCTGCTCGAGGTAAGAATTCGAGGCACTGAGTTATCGTTCTATGCCAACGGTCAGTTTTTGACGCGCATCACTGACACCGAGAATTTCAAACATGGCCGCGCGGGACTCTACACCAGCGACATCCACGAAATTGTGTTTGACGATCTGTCGATCAATCGCTAATCCCCAATGCAGGTCAATCTGAAAGTCACAGCAGGCCCGTACAAAGGCCGCATCTTTTCTTTTACTCAGCACGACAGCTTCTTGATTGGTCGTAGTCCTGACGCGCACCTGTGCCTCCCGCACGATCGGTATTTCTCACGTCACCATTGTTTGCTTGAGATGAATCCGCCACATTCCTATTTGCGCGATCTTGATTCGACAAACGGCACGTTCCTCAACGGTCATCGCGTGAAAGATGCGTTCTTGAACAACGGCGATCGAATTCAGTGTGGCGAGACGATCCTGGTTGTCGAAGTCACCACGCTCGCGTCGAATGATCTCTCTGAAACGACTCAGGACGCGGGCATACCTAAACGACCAGTGCTCGTGATGGTTGAATGTATTAACTGTGGGCGACGCGAACAGGCCCAGGCATCGTCACCCGACGAGCACATGACGTTTCTCTGTGAAGATTGTCGCATCGAGCTCAAACGTTCGCCACAGGCGATTCCAGGTTACGATACGGTGAAGCTTTTAGGACGCGGCGGAATGGGCTGTGTCATGCTCGGACGCGAGCAAACCACCGGACGCCCGGTCGCGATCAAAACGCTCCTGCCTGAGTTTGCTGTCAGCGACAAAGCGATGCGTCGCTTCATGCGCGAAATGGATGTTGCCGCAGCGCTGAAACACAAAAACATAGTCGAGTTTATCGATCGCGGCACGCACAATGGCGTTGTCTATCTAGTCAGTGAATTTGTTGACGGCTGCGACGCTCAAAAGCTCGCTGAAGAACACGGCGGGCGTCTTTCTTATGAAGACGGCATTTCGATCGTCTCGCAATCGCTCGACGCCCTCGCCTTCGCACACGACCAGGGCTACATTCATCGCGACTTCAAAGATCAGAACATTCTCGTCTCCGATCGCTCGCCAAACTTCATCGCCAAGCTGACGGACTTCGGTCTGGCAAAGAGTTTTACGCACTCCGGAATGAGCGGCGTGACCATGGCCGGCGAAATGGCCGGCACACTCGCGTACATGCCGCCGGAGCAATTGCGCAACTTTCGCGACGTCAAACCGCAATCGGATATTTACGCTGTTGGTATGACGGCTTACAGCCTCCTGACCGGGACCCTCGCGATTGACTTAAGTAAGAACGGCAGTGTTAACGACACCATCCGGGCGATCTTCGAGCAGCCCGCGATCCCACTGAAGCAGCGGGCCCCGCACATCCCGCAACAAGTCTGCGAAATCATCGATCGAGCCCTTGCAAAGGACCCTTCACAGCGCTGGCAAAGCGCCGGAGCCATGCGAACCGCCCTGCTCCATTCAATATAATCGGTGAAATTCCGTGCAATCCGTGGCATAATCCGGCCCGAGGAGAAGTTTATATATATGAGGTCCATCTGGAAGGGTCACATTCGGTTCCTGCTGGTCGCCATCCCGGTACGCATCTACAACGCTATCGAAACCAGCGAAAAGATTCAGTTCAACCAATTGCACCGCGAAGATTTTGGTCCAATCGGTTACGACAAACGCTGCAAGAAGTGCGACCAGATTGTCACTAACGATCAGATCACGAAGGGCTATCAGTACGAGCCCGACCGTTACGCGATTGTCGAACCTGACGACGTCGCGAAGATCAAGATCAAGACGACTAAGGCCGTCGACATCGTCGGTTTCGTGGATCGCGAGGAGATACCGAGCACGTTCTACGACGCTCCATACTTCGCTGGTCCGGATGGCGCGGTGTCAGAGAAGCCGTACGCACTGCTGCGTGAAGTGATGAAGCAGACCGGTAAGATTGCAGTCGGTAAAGTGGTCCTCAGAGATCGCGAAGATCTCGTTGCCGTATTTCCACATGACGATGGCTTGGTTTTGCAGAAGCTTCACTATCCGCATGAACTGCGGAAGATGGAAGATGTGCCCGATCTTGAGAACGTGCAGAAGCTCGACGCAACGAAGTTGAACAAGAATGAATTGAAACTGGCCACCACACTCGTCCAGGAAATGGCCACGACTCTTGCGGAGATCGATACTGAAGACAACTACTTCAACGCGCTCCGCATGCTGATTGATTCCAAGATCAAGGGTCGGAAAGTGGTCGAGTTTGAACCGGTTGAAGAAGTTCCGAGACTTGATATCATGAGCGCGCTGAAGAAGAGTTTGCAGGCGTCAAGCCGCAAGCCGATGGTGAAGGCGCCGGCTACTGCGGAAAAGAAAAAACCGCAGATTACGCTCGTGAAACCTAAAGCGGCGAAAAAGCGAAAGGTCGGTTAAGATTTTCTTTCGTGGTTCTTGTGCTTTTTAGTGGCTAATGAAAGATCAGAGCACCAAGGTAATCTCATTTCCCTCACCTGTCCCATCAAAGGCAGATTACCAACGTGTCAAATCGTCCTACACAATCAAAGAGATCAAACAACGATTCGGTCTCAGCGAGAAGACGATTCGCCGCTGGACTGAACAAGGCATTGTCCGGCCTGCGCCGTCGTCTCAGCCACCCGACTTCATTTACGACTTCAATGATTTGACGCCGTTTCGTCGCATGCGCGAACTGAGCGCTCAGGGTCTCACCATTCGACAGATCGAAGCTGAGTTGCAGGGACAGTTGAATCTGTTTCGCGTGGAAACTCCGCGCGTCACCCGCCTGCTTACTCCGTTTGAAGAAGCCCTGCTTTTGCACGAGCAGGGAGACACGACAGCAGCCGAGCACTATCAGGAGGCTATCAAAGAAGGCGACAACGTCGCGGAAGCTTACTGCAACCTCGGCATTATCAATCTCGAGCGCGGTCAGACTTCCAGTGCACTCGACAATTTTACGCTTTCACTAAAGAACGATCCGCGGCACGTTGAGGCACACTACAACCTGGCAAATCTCTACTACGACGCCGGTGATTTGCAGCTTGCCAAGCTTCACTACGAAGCCGCAGCGCAGATCGAACCGGGCTTCTCGTTGGTCTATTTCAACCTGTCACTTGTGTATCACAAGCTTGGCGACCTGAACGCTGCTTCGACAACGCTGGAGAAGTACCTTCAGCTCGAGCCCGAGGATGAAGATCTCGAGGTGCTGAACCGCATGCTTAAAGCGATGAAGAGTAATAGGCCGTCGTGATCGGGATTGTTTGCTGGTGGTGGGCAGGAGGGCTGCCCACCTGGCTACTATGGATCGCAAGAAAGGTGAACGATCCGCTTTTGTAGGTATTCTTAGGAAAACACCAATCGGGCTGAGCTTCCAGATCAGAGTTCAAATTAGGCGGCTTGGCGGTAGCACAAATGAGTGGTCCCAGCTATAATTTGCCGTCCCACTGCTTTCTCCTGCTTTCAGTGGTTACCCGAACAGGCTGAGTGTGTCAGCAAGGAGGTTTCCCTGTGTCCAACCCCAAATGTCGTGTGCTGTGTGTAGACGATCATCGCGACACGTCTGAGATGTTGCAGATGTTGCTTTCGGAAGAAAACTACAAGGTTCATACTGCGGCAACGATTGAAGAAGCATGCAGCATGGCCGCAACTACTGAATACGATCTCTACGTTCTGGACAAGCGCTTGCCTGACGGATCAGGCGTGGAGCTGTGTGAGAAACTGACGGAAATCTCCCCGAACGTACCCTGCATCTTCTACACCGGCGACGCATACGAGATTCATCGCCGCGAAGCTTTCGCCGCCGGCGCGGCGGCCTTCGTGGCCAAGCCGGACATCGAAGGTCTCATCGACGCCGTTCACCAATTACTTGCAAACAGCGAATGTGCAACGGCAAGCGGGTGACCCTTGCTTGACACTCTCAACATCGCACGTATAATTTTCCGCGCGTCACAAATGGGCCGATAGCTCAGTTGGTAGAGCAGCTGACTCTTAATCAGCGGGTCGCAGGTTCGAGCCCTGCTCGGCTCACCATTATTAAGGCAATTCCGACGAAAGATTGTGGTTTCGACGGAAGCAAACCAATCGAACGGAAGTCACTGGGCAGTGTTGTTACCCGCTGACTTTAGAGAAGGTTGGTCTCATGCCTTGTATGATGAACTTCCCGAATCATTTGCATGGGGAAAACACCCTCGAACACTCACGTAAAATCGATTCCTGAGCAGTATGATGCCAAGTTATCTCTGTACTCAGAGTTCACTACAAAAATAGAACAGCTGATTGCAGATATCCTCCGACAGAATCGAGTAAACATTCATTCTGTTACATCTAGGGTCAAAGACCGCGTTAGTTTGGCAAAGAAACTCAATCGACCAGATTCGAAGTATCAAGATTTGTCGGAAGTAACTGATGTAACAGGGATTCGCATTACTACGTTCTTTTGCGATGACGTAGATCGCGTTGCGGAAATCATCGAAAGAGAGTTTCAAATCGATCAGTCCAACTCAATCGATAAGCGCGCAGTATTAGATCCTGATCGGTTCGGCTATTTATCTTTGCATCATGTGGTTTCGTTGTCGTCTGAGCGCTGCCAATTAGTCGAATATCAACGTTTCGGCGAACTCAGGTGCGAAATACAAACCAGATCCATACTTCAACATGCGTGGGCTGAGATCGAGCATGATTTAGGCTACAAATCAGCAGCAAGTGTTCCGAACGAAATCCGACGTCGATTTTCACGGCTTGCTGGCTTGCTTGAATTGGCGGATCAGGAGTTTGCTGCGATTCGTGATGAATTGAGTGAATACGAAGACACCGTCGACGAAAAAATTAGAAGCGAGCCTCATGCCGTCGATATTAACAAGGCGTCTATTCAGAGTTACATTGCGAGGAGCGAAATAGTTAAACGGCTCGATAGATTCATAGCGAACTGCAATCAGGGTTCAGTTAATCAAAAATATCGTGATGAACGACCAGAGACTGGCATAGAGCGTTTGGCAGTTTGCGGCATTCATTCGATTGCAGCACTCGACAATGCCCTATTAAATAACGAGAAGTTGATCATGGCGTTTGCTGAACACTGGCTCGCACGTACAAAGACACAAATGTCATTTGCTCCTGGAGTATCGATCTTGTATTTGATGTTTCTTCTCGTTTCGTCTACGCAGGACACAAAGAAAATTAACGACTTCTTGCAAGTCGCACCGTTTAAGGGGCGAAGCGACGAGCTTGTCAATCGGTTACTTCAAACTTATCGAGCTATGCAAACTGCGGTTGGATGAGCAAGCGTGTGACAAAGATGCGAGGAGCTTTTGTAGTTAGACCCGTTGAATCCTCAATTCGACAACCTATTCGTGTTAGGGAACCCGGAGAAAAATAAGAGGATGGCTCTGTTGGTAGAGCAGCTGACTCTTAATCAGCGGATCACAGGTTCGAGCCCTGCTCAGCTCACCATTTTACGGCACGCGTCACCAGCGTGCCCTTCTCCTTGCCGCTTTAACTTTAGTATCACTTTATGCGAACAGAACTCGTCACCACACTAAAGCGTCAAGCGACAGGGATTCTCAACCAACTCAAGAAGGATAGAGAGCCTATCTTAATTACGAGGCGTGGCGTTCCAGCAGCATATCTGGTCGACGTCGAAACTTCGAGACCCTGCAACGTCGTATGACGTTGCTCGAAAGCCTTGCTCGCGCTGAAAACGCTATTGAAGACGGCTGGTCACTCACCAATATGCAGGCAAAGCAACGGACGTCCAGATGGCTGAAGTAATCTGGCCGAAACAACACTCAACGATTTCACCACAATCGTGACTGCACTCCACTAAACAATTCTTGAAACAGCGCAGCTGAATTCGGCTCAGCAGCTTAAGCAATAATTAACGGCAGGCCGCGGGGCCTGCCGTTTTCTATTTGCGACTAACTGGCGCTGCGGGTCATCGTCCTCAGTAGTTGATCTTGCCGACGACAGTCAGCTCAAAACCGCCGGTTATTGGATTAACGCTCACCACGAAGTTGGATTCGCCGCTAACTCCTTCGAATCGCCCAGTGCCCCCCACGAAGTGGAAGATTCCCTGATCGACACCCGCAATCGGATCCAAGATTCCGTCAATTTGGACTAGAAGCTTGTCGCCGTTGGCGGCAGTGATCGTTGCGTCTCCGCTGGACCGTAATACGCCGTTGCTGTCGGGTGTGTATCTAACGTTCCCGGTGACGGTCCACTGACCGAGGTGTGTCGCCGTGCCAGATCCGGTCGGGGTGGCGCCAATCAGGTGGCCCTGTTCGTCAAGAATGAGTGTTGCGACGCCCGTTCCTCGAAGTGCGAACGGTCGCTCGACCGCCGACGCTGGGATTGTTGCCAGCAGCAGGAAGAAGGTAAGCATCAGAGCGCGTGTTTTCATAAAGTGTTTCATTGCCAATCTCCTTAAGAATTAGTTCCGTGCGCGGGCCAGCGTCTTATTACCGGCTCGAGCTATCGTCACTTTAGAGTGGCAGGTACTCAGAAAACATCACACTATGATTTTGTCGTAGAAACTTGAGTCTCACTCGACGTCGGGCTCACTCAGCAACTCGTCGTTTGTGGTACGGCGACGCCTGCGTAGAACTCTGTCAAACAAGTGGTAGAGACGTTCCGATTCCTTGGCCAACAGCGGAGCGAAGGTGGCGAGGATTAGCACGTAGAGAGCGGCGAAGGGCTGGATAACCGCCAGAAGACCGCCGGCTTGTGCGAGTCGGGCGACGATGATTGAAAACTCGCCGCGGCCCAGGAGCGTTAGACCGACGTTGAGAGACGTGGCAGGAGGATGCCCCGCCACTCTTCCCGCGAGCTGGCCTGCAACGATCACACCCAACAGCGACAACGCCGCTGCACCAACAGACAACCAAACCGCGCCGCCTAATCCAAACGGATCGACCGTCAATCCAAAACCGAAGAAGAAAATTCCACCAAAGAAATCACGAAACGGCACAACGAGTCGTTCGAGACGGGCGCTATGTTCCGTCTCACCGAGAATTAATCCGAGCAACAAGGCGCCAATCGCTTCCGCGACATGAATTGTTTCGCCGAGCCCCGCAAAGATAAAAAGCGCAGCAAAGACGACGATCACAAATACTTCGTTCGACGAGATACGCAACAACCAATTAAGCAATGGCGTGATCCAACGGCCAACAACAAGCAGACCAACGATGAAGCCCAGCGCGAGCCCGGCTGACTTCAAGATTCCGCCAATCGAAGTCGCACCACTCAAAACGATTCCGGAAAGTAACGACAAGTAAACGGCGAGAAACACGTCCTCGTACATCGTGATGCCGAGTATCAACTCCGTTTCGGGATTAGCTGTACGACGGTAGTCGAAGAGGATCTTGGCAACGATTGCACTGGACGAGATCGTCGTGATACCGGCGATGACCAGCATCTCCTTGACTGAAAATCCAGTGAAGTACGCATACCCAACCCCGAGCGCGAAATTGATTGCGATATAGATTGAGCCGCCGATGAAGATTGAGCGACCGGCCTGAATCAATCGACTAACGTTCGACTCGAGACCAAGGTAAAAGAGCAGAAAAAGAACGCCGACACGTCCCATGAACTCAATCAACGGCGCGCTGTCGATGAAGCGGAAGTCGAACACTCCGATATGCGGCGCGTGCGGTCCAACCGCCATTCCGATCAAAATCAGGAAAGGCACATTCGACAGCCGAAGCTTCGCGGCCAACGATACAGCCAGCGCGATCAGTGCTAAGGCGAGACCAAATTCAAGGACAAGGTGCTGGTCCATCGTCAATCCACCTTCCCGGTCACCAGCAGTCGCTTGAGATTCGTAATCGTCCGCCGATCACCCGCAAGAATGAGCGTTGCGCCTTCGTTGAGAATGGTGTCGGCTTCAGGGTTGATGCGTTTGATGCGATCGGGTTCGATGATCGACACGATCGAAGCGCCGCTCGCCGTACGCACTTGCAGATCGCGAATGCTCTTGCCGATGCAAACCGATTTGGGTTCGATCGTGTACCATTCGAGCACTAGATCGTCCAACACGATCTCAGCCGAAGGCAGCGCCTTCGGAACGTAAGTAAGCCCGCCGATGATTCCAGCAATTTGTCGCGCCTCACTGTCGGCAAGCGTGACCACGGACGCAACGCGATCTGGGTTCTTGCGAGTGAAGTGATAAAGTTCGCGTGTGCCGTCGTCGTGAATCACGATAACGAGCCTGTCTCCATTCGTCGTCTCGACCTGGAACTTGCGCCCCACACCCGGAAGTGATGTTTCTCGAATTGTTGACATGTGATCGATCCTTTCCTCAACCAACAGGCAAACGAATTATTTCCAGAGAGCACTCTGTATTCGCAGCCAGTTCCCTCACCTGATCCTCAGTTGGTGAACCGATGACGATGCAGTCTGCTCGCCACCAATACGCTTCATCCATCAATGCCTGTTCGATTCGGCCTTTCACGGCTCGAGCAGAAATCTTTGGCTCACCACTGGAGAGAAACTCAGCCTTCGTGCTGGCAGACCTGACATCATCGCCGACGCCAACCACTCGCAACTCGGTGCCCTCAGGCCACGCACGTTGCAGTGTATGACGAAGGGCCTCCTGAGCTTCGGGCGCAGCAGTCAAGCCGACGAGTATTCTCAAGTCCTTGCTTTCGTGACTTTCTCGTCCAATCCGAACAGAGCAATGTGCACCAGCAGCAACTTCCATCGAAACGCTGCCGAGGAATAGGCGTCCAATTGCCGAGCGACCCTGCGATCCAACCAATACTAGATCAGCCCGCCATTCTCTGGCTTTTCGAATCAGCTCAGTAGCCGGTCTGCCTGCGAAAACTTCGGTCTCAACTCGCCAGGACGGAAAGCAGGATCGCAAACGCGAAGCGGCACTCGATACGATCCTGGTTCCCTCGTGAAAGGCCTGCGCTACTTGCCTGTTCGCGTCGTTCACAATCGAGAAAGCCTTCTTTCCGATGAATGCTTTCTCAGTGATGTTCTGACTAGCGAGTGGCGTCACGACAGGCTCTTCCTCAACCATCGCGACGAGCGCTTCAACGTCAGCAGGTAAACCGGCCCAGCGCAGATCGCACGCCGCAGACTCAGCATAACTAGATCCATCATGTCCAATCAGAATTCTCATTGCTTCCCTCCGTGATCTTCAACCTGTTTCTGCAACTTCCTGTCTCTGCTCTCCAGGTCGGCGAACGCGACGATCAAAAGCAGAGCACAGATGACCACACTTGAAATCAGATACAGCACAGCAGCCTGTTCCCAATAGAGCAGACCAGAGACCAGAGCAATTGACGCTATGGCCCAAACGTAAGTGCGCCGTCGCCAACCGCGACGCTTACTTCGCACAACTGCATTCTTCATCGAATACACTTCCTTCCTCTCAAATCGAAATAGACGTCGATATAGAGCACACCCGAACACCCTTCGGATTGCGACTCAGATCTTGTTATCCAGATTGGTATTAAGAGAGGGAGGGTGGCGCGCGACCGGCTGGACGCGAGACAAACAGAGAAGATCTTAGCTGGATTGATTTATCTTCGAGATGCTGCCAGACAAAAGTAACAATTGCGGAACTCTCAGCCTTGGGCTGAGCAGCGAAATCGGTTGTTTGACGCTTGCTGCGTTTCTGACTCTGCGAAGGTACGTCAAGCGGACCATACTTCGACAACGATCCGCCGGTGGCTTCTTTTGCCACCGATAAACCATCTTCAACTTGCTGATTAGCGGAAACGGGAAAAGGTGTGAGTCGAAGGCCTTCACCGACTGAGAAGCACAACGAGCCAACAATCACCGCCATCAGGAACGATGACAGTTGGATTGACTTCGTTATGTGCGCAAACCTCTTCATCCCGTTTCAATATAGCAAACTAACCACAGATCACACAGATGACTCGGATTGTTACGACTCGTCGTAGGCGCGTTTCGCTTTTACGGTTACGAACTCGTCGCTTTCGATGATGTAGGCAGTCAGGTTGTAGCCGTAGACGCAGCCGGTGTCGAGACCGATGGCTTTGCGGCCGCGACGGGGTTCGGGGGCGGGCCAGTGGCCGAAGAGGACGATCTTGTCTCCGTGATAGACGTGATACCACGGCGTTCCCTCGTCGCTTTCACGATCGGCACCAAGCGTTCGCAGACGCGTCAGATCACCCGTTGTCTGTGAGTAGAGCTCGACGTTAGGACGCAATCCGGCGTGTACGACGAGATGCGTTTCGAGATCGATGACGAATGGCATCCGGTTGAAGAAACTGGCGTAAGCGTCTTTTTCGCCTCGTAGTTCTTTGTGCGCGTCTTTTTGGGCTTGTTTTAACTCGATGTCCTCGCCGTTCCACTTACGACGCAACGCCAGATCGTGATTGCCGATGACGGTGCTGAAACGCGCGTCGGTCATGAACAGCTCGAGCACTTCCTTGCTCTTCGGACCTTTGGTAATCAAGTCTCCGACGCAGATCACCCGGTCGTCATCGCCGATGCCGATCTTTTCGAGCAATTCCATCAACTCGTCGTAACAACCGTGAAGATCTCCCACTACAATTCTGCGACCAGCCATCCAAACCTCCGACGCGTTTTACATACCGAACTTGCAGTCTATTGTATAGAAAGAATTCAGGCAATCAGGGAGTCTTACTTACTTGTAAATGTACGTCTTGCTGTCCTTCTGCTCCCACTCCACGCTATCAACGTTGTCGCGATCTGCAGACAGAATTTCTTCACTCATTTTGCTGGTACTGACAACCGGATCGAGGTTTACGAGATAGACAATCTTGCCCATCGGCTCATCTTCGTCCTCGCGGTCGAGCTGACGCAGCTCGTAATCAAACTTGTGACGTTCGAAGAGACTCTTGAGTATTGCGTCAGTTCGATCGATGCCGCGCGTATGTACGGTAACTTCCATCGAACGAAAGACCTGGAACTGTTCGAAGTATTCGAGCACCGTCAACGAGATCAGCACAAACAACGTGAGAATAATCGCCATGTCCCAGCGTCCGACGCCGGCGGCCAGTCCGACACCCAAACAAACCAGCAGGACCGTAGTCTCTTTAGGATCGCGAATGTTGGTGCGAAAGCGCACGAGTGACGCGGCCGCAAAGATTCCAAACGCACGCGCCGCACTGTCGCCCACTACCATCATCATGCCGCCTGCCACGACCGCCATCAAAATCTGCGTCTGCGCCACGTAAGGATTGAGCCGCGAGATCGTAACGCCACGTCGCGGACGAAACGCAAGCAAACCCGCGAGAAATGCCGCGAGCGAAAAGCGCAATGCGATTCGCGCCGAGGTGGCTTCCCAAGTCGAGATGGTGGAAGGAGTGAGACCCGTAGGGTCGGGTCCAAAGAGTTGACCCAGCAACGGAATTTCCGTTCTGGTCTGAGTTCCGGGCAAAGGAGACGCAACCGCAACGGGAGTGGATTGTGCCGGTTCGCGCAGGAAGTAAGTAAGAATTCCGCTCGCAATCAGGATGACAACAAACGTCCCCAACACCGCAACTGTTACACGGTTCATATCGAGATGTCCTTTCCAGGAACTAACGTTTAGCAGATTGGGCGTCTCCTTGGAGTGCGGTGACTTGTCACCGCTTTAGTACCAAGACCAAAGCGCCAACAAGTTGGCGCACTCCAAGGAGGATCGACATCACAAGCCCTAAACTTGAACGCGAAATTTCTCTGCTTTTTGGTCTTTTCGTGGCCAGACTGCGATTATTGCTTTGACCACAATCGCTTGCTCTTCAATGGATGAACGTTGCCGATCGGCGGTGAGCTGTTTGGGCCTTCGAAGAATAGCTGGCTGTTGAACGGCTCTTCACCTTCGGCCATCGGTGGATGTTCGTAAATACCGGCTGAGTTCATGACCCTGGCTTTCACATTGTCGCGCAGGTACGCGGCTAACACCGTGTCCTTCAGATACTCCTTCGACTGCCGATCGAGCACGGGCGTCACGACTTCCACACGCCGATCGAGATTGCGCGACATCCAATCGGCAGACCCGATGTAAAGCTCTTCCTCACCGCCGTTTGCGAAGTAAAAAATTCGACTGTGTTCGAGGAATCGGCCGACAACGCTGCGCACGTGAATCGTTTGCGACAGTCCGGGTTCGCCGGGTCGAATCATACAGGCGCCACGCACGATTAGATCGATCTTGACGCCGGCTTGCGAAGCTTCGTAAAGCAATTCGATGATGTTCAGGTCGGTCAGACGATTGATCTTGGCTTGAATGTGCGCGGGCCGTCCGGCCAATGCATGCTCGGTTTCACGTTTGATTAAGCCCATCATCCGCTTGCGAAGGTTGAGCGGCGCCACCATCAAGCGGCTGTATTCTTTTTGAATCGAAAAGCCGGTGAGAAAGTTGAACACGTCCGAAGCATCGTCGCCGATTGCCGAATCGCTGGTCAGCAATCCGAGATCCGTGTACAGCCGCGAGGTCGTAGGATTGTAGTTGCCGGTCGCGACGTGCGTGTAGGTTTGAAGGCCGTGTCCCTCGCGTCGCACCACGAGCGCGACTTTGCTGTGCGTCTTCAAACCCATCAATCCATAGACTACGTGAACGCCGGATTCTGCGAGTCGCTTCGCCCACTCGATATTGTGCTCTTCGTCAAAGCGGGCTTTGATCTCGACAACGCAGGTGACTTGCTTACCACGCTCGCTGGCCTCGATTAACGCCTGCGGAATCGGAGACTTCTTACCCGTTCGATAGAGACACATCTTGATGGCGACGACGTCCGGGTCCTTCGCTGCCGCATCGATAAAGTCGACGATCGTGACAAACGACGAGTAAGGATGATGAAGCAATACATCCTGTTTCTTGATCGCGTCGAAAAGCGATTCTTTGTTTCGCAACTGCGGCGGCACGAGTGCTTTTAGTGGCCGATCCTTCAAATCCGGATCGTTGATACTGTAAAGCTCCATCAAGTCGCCGACGTCGAGCAAACCGTCGATTGTATAAACGTCGTCGGGTTCGATCTTCAGCGACGACGTCAGATACTCAACCATCTCGGCGGGCATCGTTGACGAAACTTCAAGTCGCACCGCGAGACCAAAGCGACGCTCACGCAGCGACTCTTTGATCAGCGCAAGCAGATCTGCCGCCTTATCATCGCGGATCTCGACGTCGGCATCGCGCGTGACGCGAAACAGATGTCCCTTGCTCAGCCTCATCCGCGGAAACAGCGAATGGAGGTTAGCTTCAATCACCTCTTCGACTAACGCAAACTTCGTTTTCTCTCTATCAATCGGAATCAGGCGCGGCACTACCGGCGGCACCTTTATGCGAACAAATCGAACCTCATTCCCCAGAGGGGCACCGGCAAAAGTGTCTTCCGGCGTGGTCTCGACCGTCAGTCCAATGTTCAAGCTGAGATTCGAAATGTAAGGAAACGGACGAGCCGGATCGACAGCCTGCGGAGTCAACACCAGGAAGATGTTCTTCGTAAAATACTGGGCAAGGCCTTCCTTTTCCTCGTCGGAAAGTGTTGCGTAACGAGCGATCACGACGCCGTGCGACTCCAACTCCGGAAGCACCTCATCGCGCAGACAACGCGTTTGCTCTTCCACGAGCGGAAGCACGCGTTCACGAATCACAGCGAGTTGCTCCACGGGTGTCAACTCACCCGGCATCGGTCCAATATCCTCGATGTCCAACATCTCCTTGATGCCGGAAACGCGTACCATGAAGAATTCGTCGAGGTTCGAGGAGAATACCGAGAGGAATTTCAGCTTTTCGAGCACCGGCGTCGATTTGTCCGTTGCTTCTTCGAGCACACGTCTGAAGAACTCCAACTGGCACAAATCGCGGTTGAGTACGGACCAGGAAAAAAAGCGTTTCGGCTTGAGATCACCTGATTGTTCTGACTGCATTAATCCCTACCTGAAGTTTCCCGCAAAGGCGCTAAGGCGCAAAGTTAATTCCGTGAAGTCAATTTCTCTTTGCGCCTTTACGCCTTTGCGGGCAGTAATCTAATTTGAGCAACGTGCGTCGATGATCATCCGCGCTTTACGGACGAACTCTGTAGTCCATTCTTCAGCCGGACGATCACGTTCCGCGTTTCGCGAGGCACGGAAGACTTTCGTAATCGTTTGATTCTGTTGCTCGGCATTGAGAAGCCGTTGCAGATTATCCGCGAGCAACTTTCTACCTGCTTCGCTGATGTGAGTGTCACCAACACTCTTCGCCGTCGTCGTGCACGTTCCGTTCTTCACCTCGATCGGCTTCTTATTGCGCCAGGCATCGAGTCGTGCCTTCTTTTCGCTGGAACTCGAAAAACCGAAGGTCGATCCCATGTCGCTCACGTAAAAGACTGCTTCGCCCGGTTCGCAAGTGCGTGTATTATCGGCGTTCTTTTTTGACTTCAAACACGCAAACTTGTGGTTATCTGCTTTTGTGTCGCCGTGATCTATGAACGCAAGCCAGAGCTTCAGTGCATCAACTTCTGCGCGCGCAGTGCCAGCGGCCGACGATAGCTTCTGAAGCGACTCAGCCAGCGGTCCTGCGTCTTTGCCGTTACAGTTCACGTCGATGCCGCGCGCCAGCGACAATTCGACACCCGCTGCCGGTTGCGAACCTGTAAAACTCGCGCCCTGAAAACTCTTCGTCAGACTCTTCTCGCAGTCCGGGCAATTCACGTCGGCGACCCACTCGTCGTCGGCGAAGAAACCAAGCGCTTTCGAAAATCGCGACGACAAAAACTCGCCGTAGATCTCGCCGTTGCGTTTGTCAGGTGATTGGCCTTTGAAGTGTGGCTTGATCTTGTAACGAATGAGATTGCCTTCGTCGTCAGTCACACCCGGCACTGAGCAATGAAACTTCGGCGTTGTGCCGGCGCCCGGCTTCGTGTCTTTGTTCGCGACACACTTGATCGGTTTCGCAACCCCGTTTGCATCAACCGGCGGCGCCCCGCGACGCGGCCCACGCGCGGGGTTATAGCCGAGCGCCGGGTTATAACCCGGATCCGGGGCTCGCCAAACCTTCGCCGTCTGCTCAGCGCGCGCACGCTCCTGCGCCGTAAAACAGACCTGTTGGGCGTGGGTTATAGACGAAAGAAACAGTGTGGCTAGAACAATCAGAAGAGGATTCTGGCGCATTGCGTAAAGATAGCATGATCTGTGTCAATCCGTGGCTAACTAACTTTGGCAGGCTGCGGGCGGTTAATGCCGAGTTTTCGAAGGCGATGATTCAGTGTCGTGCGATTCATGCCAAGACGCGCGGCGGCACCCGTGGGACCGCCAATCACCCAGTTCGCATCGTCGAGGACTTTGAGAATGTGATCGCGCTCAACTGTCTCGAGGGTCGATCCGTTTGTGTGAGTCGCAGGTCGCGCAGCTTGTTTCAGCTCAGTCAACGGGATTTCGAGGGTCGAGCCGCGTGAAAGAATCACGGCACGCTCCACGAGGTTCTGAAGCTCGCGAATATTTCCAGGCCAGTGATAACCAACCAGCGCCGACATCACGTCCTTAGGAACACTCTCGATCTGCTTTCTCATCTGCTGCGCAAACTTGTTCGCAAAGAAATGAACGAGGAGTGGAATATCTTCCGGACGTTCGCGCAGCGACGGAACAGTGATCGGGAAAACGTTTAGCCGGTAGTAGAGATCGCTGCGAAACTTCTTCTCTTCAACCAGTTGCGCAAGATCTGCATTCGTAGCCGCAACCACGCGTACGTTGACGCGCATCGTGCGTGAGCTGCCGAGCCGCTCAAACTCGTGCTCCTGAAGCACGCGCAACAGTTTCGACTGCAGATCGAGTGGGATGTCTTCAACTTCGTCGAGAAAGATCGTGCCTTCGTGCGCCAACTCAAACCGGCCGACACGTCGATCGATCGCGCCGGTGAACGCGCCTTTCTCGTGTCCAAACAACTCACTCTCCAGCAGACCAGTCGGAATAGCCGCACAATTCACTTTTACGAGCGTGCGCTCACGTCGCTCACTCAAGTTGTGAATCGCACGCGCGATCAACTCTTTGCCGGTGCCGGTCTCGCCGTAGATCAGAACCGTCGAATCGGTAGTCGCAACGGTCTGCACGTTTTGCAGTACGCGCCTAAGCACCGGACTGCTACCAATGATCTCTTCGAAGTTGTACTCGCTGCGAATCTCTTCTTCGAGATACAACTTCTCTTTCTCGAGCTTGTTCTTCAGCGTCTCGATCTCGTTGTACGCAAGCGCGTTCTCAACCGCAATCGCGACCTGATTCGCAACCTGTTCGAACAACTCGCAATCGTCTTTCGAGAATGCGTGCGGCCGCTTACTCTTTATGGCCAACACGCCAAGCACGCGATCTCTGAATATGAGTGGCGCGGCACAGCCGGTCGCCATCCCATGCACGACCGGATCGTAGTCAATCACAGCAGTTTTCCGAGTCGTAAAAGCCTCTCCAATCGGATTGCCTTCGAACGGAATAACCTTACCTGTAACACACGGGTTCTCATGATCCGGAAAATCAAATGCGGCAACTTGTAGTTGATTCGACGGCTCGTCGTAGAGCGTCAATGCCGCTGCTTCGTGCGGCATCACGGTTCCAAGCGAGATGGAGATCGACTGCAACAACTCGCGCAGGTTCAGATTCGAGACTAGCGTGTTGTTCACTTGCAAGAGCAGTTGCGAACGATCGCGCTCGCGCGCCAACTGTTCTCGATAAAACTGGCTCTCGACCGCAACTGCGATCTGGGAAGTCACAAGTTGCGCGAACTTCAGATCAAACGTGTCGTACGCGCCGACCTGCGTGCTCCATAAGTTCAAGGTGCCAAGCTTCTGATGCACGGTACTGAGCGGCAGACAACAAACCGAGTTGATGTTCTTCTCGCGCAGCTTTTGCGCTAGCGGAAAATGGTCGTCCTGAGACAGATCGCGGATGATTAACGGTTCCTGGGTGCGCCAGACGTGACCGTTGATTGACTCGTCCATCGGAACTTCGGTGCGTTCCTGGTTGATCCACTGATCTGACTTATCACAGCCCTCAAAGAAGTACGAACGCATCACGTTTCGTTCGCCGTCGTGCAACATGACGGCGAGGTCGCGAAACGAAAAGAGATTCCGCAAACGACAAGCAATATCGTGGAAAAGTTCGGATAAATCGCGGTGAGATGCGATGGCTTTTGAGAGTTCAAGCAGCGTCAGGTATTTCTGCGTCTGAACATCGACGGCTTTCACTTCTGCCCCCATAACCATTTTCCTAGCATAAACGATGGCCACAAAAAAGCACAAAAGGTCCCTTGTGCATTTTTGTGGCTAGTAAATTGCACGGCGCTTCAGCGCATGGCTTATGAACTTATAAGAATTAGTTGTCACAGTGAAGCAGCAAACACGCGTGTGGTGCTGGAAGGAAAGTTGGCGGGGGCGTGTGTCGACGAGTTGGACAAATGCTGGCACGAAGCGCCAGAGAAGTGGTCTTCGCTGCTAATCGATCTCACGAGCGTCAGTTTCATCGACGATCGCGGCAAGCAACTGCTGAAGAAAATGCACGAGAACGGAGCCAAGCTCGTCTCCTGTAGTCTAATGAGCAAATGCCTCATCGGTGAAATCTGTGACAATGAACAGTGACCGCATTTCGTCACCTGACCAAGTATCGTCATCAACGACGACCACACTCACTTCTAATTGGTCCAATTTCTCAACAACACGCAATGGCCAACCGGTTGCTTAGGTTGCCCAGCATAGTGAAAGAAGCAAACGAACATTGAGCTTGCACAGGCTAGGCGCAGCCTGTGTGCGATGGCAGGTGAACTCGCGCCGAAAATTGTGGGCACGGCAGCGAGTTCACCTGCTCGGGGGGATCACCGGAGAAAACAAATGTCGAGATTTCGAATAGCCAGGTACTACATCATTTTAAGAAAACGCAAACTGGGAATTTTCCTGACACTCATCGGCGTCGCAGCCTTGGCGGTGTTGTTGGGTTTCGCACGCTCGAGCAAACCGGCACAGGCGGCACCGCCGGTGTTGGAAGTCGAAGTTGTCAAAGTCGAACAACAGAGCGTGCCGATCTACAGCGAATGGATTGGAACAACGGAAGGCATGGTCAACGCTGAGATCAAGGCGCAAGTCACAGGCTATCTGCTGCGACAGGATTACAAAGAAGGCTCGTTTGTAAAAAAGGGTCAGCTACTTTTTGAGATCGACCCGCGGCCATTCCAGGCAGCACTCGATCAGGCCAAGGGTCAGGTGGCGCAATATCAGGGACAACTCGCCCAGGCCAGTTCGCAAATCACGCAGGCCGAAGCGGAGTTGGCCCAGGCCAATAGTCAACTGTCACAAGCACAAGCACAACTCGAACAGGCGCAGGCAAATCACGTCAAAACAGATCTCGACGTGAAGAAATACCGGCCGCTTGCAGAGCAGAAGGCAGTCACACAACAGGATCTCGACAACGCGCTTCAGGCCAACACCGCTTCGAAGGCGGGAGTCGATGCGCAGGGCGCAGGTGTTGAAGCGGCGCGCGCTCAAATCGCTCATGCGAAGGCGCAAATCATCACTGCGAAGGCTGGAGTCGCGACGGCAAACGGACAACTCGCGAATGCTCAGGCTGCAGTTAGAACGGCCGAACTCAATCTCGGGTTTACGCGGATCGTTTCGCCAATCGACGGTGTTGCGGGATTGGCCCAGGCACAGGTCGGCGATCTCGTGAGCACGACGAGCAATGCACTTACGACTGTTTCGACGCTCGATCCGATCAAGGTCTATTTCACTCTCAGCGAGCAGGATTACCTGCGCTACACGAAACCGTATCTTGGTGAGGCGGAACAGAAGGGCACGCTCGATAACCTTGAGCTGGAGCTGATTCTTTCCGACGGATCGACCTATCCCGACAAAGGCAAGTTCTATTTCGCCGATCGACAGGTCGACCCGAAGACCGGATCGATTCGTATCGCCGGAATCTTCCCGAATCCAAACAACGGGTTACGGCCGGGACAGTTTGGAAAAGTGAGAGCAGTTACGAGTCTCGAACAGGACGCGTTGATGGTGCCGCAACGAGCAGTCTCGGAGTTGCAGGGCACGTATCAGGTCGCCGTGGTTGGGGCAGACAACAAGGTTGCGTTTCGTCCGGTGAAAGTCGGCGAACGCAGCGGGACGATGTGGGTGATCAAAGAAGGTATTGCGGCGGGCGACGTGATCGTTGCCGAGGGCACGATCAAAGTCAGACCGGGAATGACCGTCAAACCGACGCCGTACGTGGCCGCGACTTCTACGTGATATTGGCGCCTCCTTGGAGTGCGCCGACTTGTCGGCGCTTTGGTATCGGTTAGTGCAATACCAAAGCGGTGCCAAGGCACCGCACTCCAAGGAGGCGCACGATATCTAAAGGTTGATAAATGATTTCACGTTTCTTCATTAACAGACCGATCGTGGCGATTGTGATCGCGATCGTCACCGTCATTGGCGGATTGATAGCAATGTCGGGGCTGCCGCTGGCACTGTTTCCCGAAATCCTGCCACCGCAGGTTATCGTCTCGACCAACTACACCGGCGCTGACGCGATCACGATCGAGCAGTCAGTCTCGACGCCGATCGAGCAACAGATGAACGGCGTTGACAACATGCTCTACATGCAGTCAGTCAACGCCAACGACGGCAGCCAGCAGTTGACCGTCACGTTTGGTGTCGATACGGACGTCAATATCGATCAGGTCAACGTTCAGAATCGTCTGGCCCAGGCGCAGCCGAATCTGCCGACTGATGTGAATCAGTTTGGTTTGACGACGCGGAAGTCGACCGGGCTGCCAATGCTCGTCTTCTGTCTTTATTCGCCAAACAAGACTTACGACTCACTGTTTCTCGCGAACTACGCAAACATCAACGTGAACGATGTGCTGTATCGCGTTCCCGGCGTTGGCGAAGTGAGAGTGTTTGGTTCGAGTGACTATGCGATGCGCATCTGGGTAAAGCCAGACGTGCTCGCGAAGCTCGGTTTGGGAGTTCCGGATCTAGCCGCGGCTGTGCGCGAGCAGAGTAACGTCAATCCATCCGGTCGCGTTGGCGCAGCGCCGGCGCCGGAAGGCATGGAGAAGACATACACCGTTCGCGCAAAGGGCCGTCTTGAAACACCGGAAGAGTTTGGGCAGGTCGTTGTGCGTGCAAACCCTGACGGCTCGGTAGTGCGTTTGAGCGACGTCGCTCGTATCGAACTGGGCGCGCTCAATTACCAGCAGAGCTCACGCATGAATAGTCAGCCGGGGGCGATCGTCGCCGTGTTTCAGTCTCCCGGTTCGAATGCGCTCGCTACCGCCGAAGGTCTGAAAAAGACAATGGCGGAGTTGAAGGAACGTTTTCCAAACGATCTCGACTACGCCGTCGTGTTCGATACGACGCTGCCGGTGAGCGAGGGAATCAAAGAGACTGTTCGCACGCTTATCGAAGCGATGGTCCTCGTGATCATCGTCGTGTTTCTGTTCCTGCAAAATTGGCGTGCGACGTTGATACCGGTGATTGCGGTGCCCGTCTCGTTAATCGGCACATTCGCAATCTTTCCGCTGCTGGGTTTTTCAATCAACACGTTGTCGTTATTTGCATTCGTGCTTGCGATTGGACTGGTGGTTGACGACGCAATCATCGTGGTCGAAGCGGTCGAGCACCACATTGAACAGGGAAAATCTCCGCGTGAAGCAACGATCCAGGCGATGAAAGAGGTCGGCGGACCCGTAATCGCCATCGCCCTGATCCTTTCGTCAGTATTCCTGCCCGTCGCGTTCATGGGCGGCATCCAGGGACGACTAAACAATCAGTTTGCGATGACGATTGCGATCTCGATGCTGATCTCCGCGTTCAACGCTTTGACGCTCTCGCCGGCGCTCGCCGCGATGTTGTTGCGACCACGAAAGAAGTCGACCGGAATCCCGGCACGCTTCTTCGGCTGGTTCAATCGCGGTTTTGACAAGGTGATGCACGGCTACCTGAACTGGAGTCATGCGATATTGCGCAAAGCAGTGATTGGCGTCGTGATCATCGCCGGTTTCACGCTCGCAGATGCATTCATGGGTCGCACTCTGCCGACGAGTTTCCTTCCGGAGGAAGACTACGGCTACGCGATGTTGCACGTACAACTTCCACCTGCTGCTTCGCTGGAACGTACTGACGAAGTGTTGAAGAAGGTGGAAGGTGTTCTGGGTCACACCGAAGGCGTTCAGTATTACACCGGCATCGGCGGTTTTAGTTTGCTGAACCGCATCTCGGCCAGCTATCAAGGGTTTTTCTTTATGAGCTTTAAGCCGTGGGATGAACGCACGTCTCACGAGCTTCAGGCGCAATCGATCATTGCCAAGATCAACGGCGAGCTCGCGACGCAGATTCCCGAAGCACAGGCGTTTGCTTTCATGCCGCCGTCGATTCCGGGTCTTGGTAGTGCCGGCGGTTTTTCACTGTGGTTACAGGATCGCAGCGGTGGATCGGTTGAGTTTCTCGATCAGAACTTGCAAGCCTTTCTCGCGGCTGCACGCAAGCGACCAGAGCTTGCGGGTGTCATGTCGCAGTTCTCAGCCGATATCCCGCAGATATACGCCGACGTCGATCGCGACAAAGTGTTGAAGCAGGGTGTCGCTGTCGGCGACGTCTATCAAACTTTGCAGGCGTATCTCGGTGGACTTTATCTGAACCAGTTCAATCGATTCGGACGGCAGTGGCGTGTGTTCCTGCAGTCTGAAGGCGAGATGCGGCGAAGCGAGGAAGACATCGGGAACTACTACGTCCGCAACAACGAAGGAACCATGGTGCCGCTATCAGCTTTGGTGACAACACGGAAGATCAGCGGACCCGAGTACACGAATCGATTCAATCTTTATCGCAGTGCGCAGGTTCTTGGCGCGGCGGCGCCGGGATACAGTTCGGGCCAGGCGATGGACGCGTTGGAGCAAGTCGCGCGTGAAACCTTGCCGCGAGAAATTGGATACGACTGGGCCGATCTCTCTTATCAGGAGAAACAGACGTCGGGTGCGGCATTTAAAGCGTTGGCGTTGTCGCTCGTCTTCGTGTTTCTAATCCTCGCGGCGCTTTATGAGAGTTGGTCCCTTCCCTTCTCTGTTTTGTTGACGGTGCCGATTGCGTTGTTTGGCGCGTTCATGGGCATCTGGTTGCGAGGTTTCGATCTCGGTGTGTACGCGCAGATCGGATTGATTGTGGTGATTGGTCTTGCGGCGAAGAATGCGATCCTGATCGTCGAGTTCGCGAAGATGGAATTCGAAAAGGGGCGTGGGCTGATGGATGCCGCGCTTGAAGGAGCACGATTGCGACGACGTCCGCTGCTGATGACGTCGCTGGCGTTTGTCGCGGGATGTTTGCCGTTGTGGTTTTCGACCGGGTCGGGTGCAGGAGCGCGACAGATACTCGGCACTGTGGTGATCGCAGGCATGTTGGCGGACACGCTGATCGCGAGTTTCCTGATACCGGTGAGTTTTTATGCGGTCGAGAAGTTCTCGTTGCGGTTTGGAAGGAAGCACACGCCTGAGGGCGCGACTCCACAGTTGGAACCCGCATCAGGAGATTGAGATGAAAATAACGCGAGAATCAGGCTTCTCTTTGGAGTGCGGCGGCCTGGCGCCGCTTTGGCCTCGACCAAACGTGATCGATAACAAAGCGGCGCCAAGTCGCCGCACTCCAAAGTGGCGCTCAATAGTCGCAGTAGCTCTTTTATCCGTCACTATCCTTTTTCCACGCGGTATTCAAGCGCAGAAGTATCAGCCGGCGCCGGTCAAGACGCCGGATAAATTCCGTGGCAGTGAGTCGATCGATCAAAGGTCGATCGGCGATCTGAAATGGTTCGAGGTTTTCAAAGATCCCGAGTTGCAGAACCTTATCAAGACGGCGATGGTTCAGAACTACGATCTGCGCACCGCCGGCGCGCGAATCAACGCGGCGCGCGCGAATCTCGGTCTCGCACGTTCGGATCAGTTTCCACAGTTCGACGCGAGCGCCGATTTGACAACAAACCGTCTTTCACAAAACGGTCAACTGGCCGGCTCAGGTCAGGGCGGCCAGCGTCGCAGCGTCGGCAGTGTTCTTCTGAATCTGCTAACGTTCGAGATCGACGTCTTCGGCCGTCTCCGCAATCAAACCAAAGCAGCTCGCGCTGACTTGCGTGCGACGGAAGAAGATCGCAAAGCCGTGATGACGACGGTCGTAGGCGACGTCGCAACCGGCTACTTCAACCTGCTCCAACTCGACAGCCAGCTCGACATCGCCAAACGAACGCTTGCCACACGCGAGAATTCATTGCATCTGATCCAGGCACGACAGCAAGGTGGTCTCGCGACGATGCTCGACGTGCGACAGGCTGAAGAGCTCGTCTACCAGGCATCCCAAACAATTCCCGACACCGAACGCGCCATCGAACAAACGGAAAATCAGATCAGTCTCATTCTTGGCAACAACCCCGCGTCGATCACGCGCGGAAAGCCGCTTGCCGAACAGGAAGAATTGCCAGCGGTTCCCGCCGGTCTGCCTTCATCGTTACTCGAACGCCGGCCCGATATTCGAGCCGCAGAAGAGAGTCTCGCGGCCCAGCGTGCACTTGTTTCCGCTGCGAAGGCGGCGTACTTTCCGCGGATCAGTTTGACTGGACTACTCGGATTTCAAAGCAATCAATTATCGAGCTTGTTCACGGGACCGAGTCGCGCGTGGAGTTTCGTGCCGCAGATAACGCAGCCGATCTTCACGGCCGGCCGGCTCAAGTCGAACGTCAAGTTTGCGAAAGCAGAACAGGAACTCGCGCTCGTAGCGTATCAGCAGACTATTCAGAACTCATTTCGAGAAGTTTCTGACGCGCTCGTGCAGTATCGGAAGGTGAAGGAGATCCGAACTCAGCAGGAGCTACTCGTCAAGACCCTTCAGGACCGATCGCGTTTGGCACATCTGCGGTATGAGGGAGGAGTCGACACCTTGCTCAACGCGCTCGACGCCGATCGTGATCTGTTTAGTGCGGAGTTGAATCTGACGCAGACGAAACGGGATGAGTTAGTTTCGGTGGTTCAACTATACAAGGCGCTCGGCGGCGGCTGGCAGTAAGTACGATTGGGCGCAACGGTAGGGGCGGCCCTCCGTGGCCGCCCTGTGTCGAATCAAACGTGTAACAAATCACGCATGTAACAAACCAAGGGCGGCCACGGAGGGCCGCCCCTACAGTA
>DASWUM010000053.1:0-62165 GCA_036401595.1 Pyrinomonadaceae bacterium | reverse complement strand
ACCAAAGCGCCAACAAGTTGGCGCACTCCAAGGTGGCGCCTAAAGCTTGCGCGTCTCGACTCGGTCCAGTCTCTGATCCGCCAACGGCCAACTCTGCTGCAAACTGAAATCCGTAACGTCCTTCAACACAAACACCGGCACATCACGTTCACGTTGCGCTTTGACGTGAATAAACTCAACGCCCTTCACATCATTCAACCAAAAAGCCGGTCTCAAATCCGGGCTCAGATAGCTAACCTCGACGTCGCGCATCTGTAATCCCTTAACATGCCTGACGAAAAAGCCGTACGACGGCAACTCACCAAACATCGCCGGCTCCGGATAGATGTTCTCGCGCTCCGGCGGCTCCAGCGCAGCCTGCTCTTTCGTGCCGCCTCCCCTCGCGTAAACGCGAATATTACTGAGCTGCACGTCTTCAATCAGGTAGCCCGGTATGCCGCTGATGATCGACGAATACTTCGGATCGGCGTTGTAGACCACGATGTTGCTGATGATCACGCGACGCATCGCACCGACTTTCGTCGTCTCCTTCGGCCCGCGATTGCGCGATCCGAGTCGCAGAAAGATCGGCGAGTTGCTGATGTCGCGCATCGTGATGTTTGAGATCGTGACGTCTTCGAGTAACGCGCCATCGACGGCTTCAAGTGCGAGCCCGCGCGAGTAATCGAAGACGCAGTTCGACACCGTGATGTTCTTGAAACCACCGTTTGATTCGGTGCCAAACTTTATTCTTCCCGTCGGACTGAACGTTCCATTCTGGTTG
The DNA here is from genome assembly GCA_036401595.1 of Pyrinomonadaceae bacterium. GTDB lineage: Bacteria > Acidobacteriota > Blastocatellia > Pyrinomonadales > Pyrinomonadaceae > PSRF01. The sequence continues at coordinate 61,402 of DASWUM010000053.1, read as the reverse complement.
CGGAACTCGCGTTTGTAAGTTCCATCAAGCAGAGTTCCCTCGTCGTATCCGCTTACCTGGCAGTTGGTGATCGTCACGTTCTCGGTGACGCGCGCGTAGCCAAGCGCAAAAGAGCTCTTCGGGCAGATGCCGTCGTCGAACGGAGAGTTAATCGTGCAGTTTGAAATGCGCACGTTCTTGCATGCATCCACGTCAATGCCGTCGCGATTCGTATCGATCTTGACGTTGTCGATAGTGAGATTGTCGACGCCCGTGGCGAGAATCGCGAAGTGACCGCCGTGGAGAATGCTGATGTCGCGAATGATCACATTTCGCGAGAGCTTCAGACTGATCGCTTTGTTACCCCAACCCGGTTCGACTGCGTCGCGCGCATTTGGATAACCAAATGGGCCGGCTTTTGGATCCGGACCCGCTTTTTCGAGCGCGTCGTTCTGCTCTTTCGTGCGCGACTGGCCGCCGGTTCGGACCAGTCCCTTCCCCCAAATGCGTCCCGGTCCAAGGATGGAGACGTTTTCCAGGTTCTCACCCCAGATCAAACTGTTGTGCCAGTGACTGTGACCAAAGTCCTGATACTGATCCCACGAGTTTGGCTCGGGCGGATCGTATTTGCCGTCGCCATCGCGTGGATCGGCAGCGAGAATCGTCGCGCCCTGATCGAGATAAAGAGCGACGTTGCTTTTCAAACGAATCGAGAAAGAGCGATAAGTGCCGGCCGTAAAGAGGACAGTACCACCACCCGCAGCAGCCGCAGCATCGATCGCTTTGTTGATGGCGGGGCTGTCGAGTGCCTTCCCGTCGCCCCTGGCGCCGAACCTTCGCACTTCAAACGCGCCGCTAAACGGCGAGCTCTTTTGCGCAACGACGGTTGTGGCACCTGAATAAGGTGCCTGACTGAGAGTGAACGCGATGCAGAGCAGCGCTAGAATCACGAGGGTTGGCAATCTGAATTGTTTGGTCATTTGGGAGAGGATTTACATGATTTGACGAAGATGAACAAGACAATCCTGAAAAATCTTGTAAATCCTGTAAAAGCTTCAGTCGAACGGTCGACGCTGCTGAGTTTTCTTGACGACTGTATTGCGCATGGTGACGAGATTGCCGTGGCGCACTGGCGTGGGCTCAGAACGTCCCGATGGTCCTACGCACGTCTCGCCTCAGTGGCTTTTCAGTTTGCTCGCGAACTCGAAGCCCGCGAGATCGGCGTTGGCGATCGCGTGCTCTTCTGGGGCGAGAACAGTCCGGAATGGATCGCCGCGTTTTATGGCTGCCTGCTGCGTGGCGCAGTTGTGGTGCCACTTGATTTGAAGTCGGCGCCGGACTTCGTCGTTCGAGTTCAAGAACAGGTTTCCGCGAAACTCCTGCTCGCCGACTCTCAGCAAACAGAACTTCAGTTGCCTCGTCTTGCACTCAGCACTCTCGAAGACCATATTGCGCGACATTCAGACCAGCGTTATTCATCCGTTGCAGCAAAGCCCGACGACCTCGTAGAGATCGTGTTCACTTCAGGAACCACTGCCGAGCCCAAGGGCGTCTGTCTTACGCACCGAAATCTCCTCACCAACATCGCGCCGATTGAAAAAGAGTTCGGACGCTATGCGCGTTGGGAACGACTCGTACATCCAGTGCGCTTTCTGTGCCTGCTGCCGTTGAGCCACGTCTTCGGACAGTTGATGGGAATTTTTATTCCACAGTTCCTTGGCGCTGAAGTCTATTTTCGCGAGTCGTACAAGCCTTCGGAAATCGTGGCAGCCGTCAAAAAAGATCGCATCAACGTAGTTGTCACCGTGCCGCGCGTTCTGGAAACGTTACGCGAGAAGGTTAAGACTGACGCTCAGGTTTCGGACCGCCAGCTCGCCGCTGCTCGAATTCGACATTTCCTGCGAAACTGGTGGACCTTCCGGAAAGTACACCGGCAATTTGGCTGGCGCTTGTGGGCTTTCATTTCGGGCGGTGCGACTTTGGAAAGCGAGACGGAAACCTTCTGGCGACGCGTCGGCTACGCGATCATTCAGGGTTACGGCATGACAGAGACTGCTTCGCTCACGAGTCTTTCTCATCCGTTTCGCATGCGGCAGGGTTCGATCGGGAAGCCCGTCCGCGGACAGGAAGTGAAGTTGAGCGAAGACGGCGAGATTCTCGTGCGTGGCGCGAACGTGTCGCCAGGCTATTGGAACCGAAACGGCCAGACGCTCGCCGACGAGCAAGGTTGGATTCATACCGGTGACATCGGCGAGATCGGACCAGGCGGCAACATCTATTTCCGTGGCCGAAGCAAGGAGACGATCGTCACTGCCGCGGGTCTGAAGATCTATCCGTCGGATCTCGAAGCAGCTCTCGATCGCCAGCCCGAGATTAAAGCGAGCACCGTGATTCCAGTGGCTGGAGGCACTGAGGCGCTCGCGGTTGTCATTCCCCGCGATGAACATTCAGATCTGGATGCCGCAGTACAACACGCTAACGAAGCGCTGGCAGAGTTTCAGCGCATTCGACATTGGGTTATCTGGCCCGGCACTGATTTTCCACGCACCACCGGCACGAGGAAAGTGATCAAAGGCAAAGTTGCAGAGGCAGTGAAACCGCTGCTTGATCAGCGTGGCAAAGTAGCGACAGAAGATGTGGCGGCGCCGTTGAGTCTTCCGGTGATCAGCAGGATCGCGAAGGTCCCGCCCAGTGGTCTGAGTCTGTCAGCAAATCTGTCTGACGATCTCAAACTCGATTCACTGGGGAGAGTTGAGCTGCTGAGTGCGCTCGAGGATCAATATCAAATCGAGCTCGATGAAGCAGCGATCACCGAAGCTACGACATTAGGCGACATCGAACAGATCGTCAGCCGCGGAAGATCCGCAGCGCTTCCCTATCCCTATCCACGCTGGGCCATGCGCTTTCCGATGAGATGGATTCGTCCGTTGGTCTATCAAGTCTTTCTCTTGCCGTTGACACTGATCATGTGTCGTGTTCGCGTGGTTGGAATTGAACGTCTCGCAAACATGAACGCTGCAAAGCCAGTGCTGTTCATTGCGAACCACGTTACCGATGTCGACGCCGCGCTGATCATGTCTGCGCTGCCATGGCGCTGGCGACGACGATTAACGATCGCGATGTCCGGCGAGTATCTGCGCGACTGGCGTTATGGCAATCTAAAAGCAAAATCAGCCTATGCGCTTGCCGCCGGACTCTTCAACGTCTTCTCACTTCCGCGTCAGAGCGGCTTTCGACAGAGTTTCACCTATGCAGGGGAAGCTATCGATCGTGGCTGGAGCATTCTAATTTTTCCCGAAGGAACGGAAACGAAGGACGGAAAACTGCAGCACTTCAAAGCCGGCATCGGTCTGCTCGCCTCAGAACTCAACGTTCCCATCGTTCCGATCAAACTCGACGGCCTGTTCGAGCTGAAACAGCAACCTCGATACTTCGTCCGCCCCGGAACGGTATCGGTAACATTCGGATCCCCAATCGAATTCTCGCGCAATCACACCCCCACCGACATCACCACCACCCTCGAACTCACGCTAAAATCGCTTTAACAATCAGTCCAATCCGTGGCTACGCTACCTGGTAAATCTGGATCGCCTGTTCCCGCCCACGCACTTCAACCTGGCCCATCGGCACCGCCTTCCGACCGTCCGTGCTGACCGCCTGCCACACAATCTCCGAAATCAAGAGCTGTGAATCAAAACGCTTATTCAGCTTCTCAATCCGCGCCGCCAGATTCACCACATCGCCAATCACCGTGTACTCGCGTCGCAACGCCGACCCAATACTTCCGGTGACAGCCTCGCCCGCATGCAACCCGATCCCCACGGTCGTCGGCAAAATCGTCCCTGTATTGACCTCATGCTGCACGCGGGTGAGAATCTCCTGCGCCGCATTCACCGCGTTCGCACAATCCTTGCCATCCGAAAGCGGCGCCCCAAACACCGCCATGAACCCGTCGCCGAGAAACTTGTTGATGATCCCGTGATGGCGATTGACGATCTCGATCATGAACTCAAACAACGATTCGAGGTATTCAACCACCTCCTCCGGACTTCGCTTCTCCGCAAAACCCGTGAAGTTTCGGATATCGAGAAACATCACACACACATTCTTGTTTTCACTTCTCAGATCCGGCTTCAGTTCCATCAGCTTGCCCATCACCTCCGGCGAAACATACTCGCCGAACGTCCTGGAAATGCGGTTTCGTTCTTCAATCGCAGAATACGAGCTGATGATGCGTTTTCTGATCTGAAATGTGACGAGGCCTGTTACTACGCCCGTTAGGAACAGCAGAAACCCTTTCAACAAATGATGCGGCACACCGGTGAGGATCGGTTCGATCGCAGCACTCGAACTGGTCCTAATGAAATAAAGCGCCAACAGAGTGTACTCAAGTCCCGCGACTGCGCCCGTAAATATGCAGAGTCTGACATTCAACCGCAGCGCCGACAGGGAAATAAATATCGGATAGACAAAGGCCGCCGGTGTGAATAAGGTGTAGATTGGACCAAGAAACGTCGAACCAACCATCATGCCGAGAGTGGGAATACTCGTCTCAACAAAAGCACTCACATATTTCAGCGCTGGAAAAGGCCTTTGTTGTCTTTTGATCAGTCGTCCGATGACAATGCGTTCAGCTATCAGGTAACAAACATTGCCACCAAAGATCACGTACACCGCGATCAGAAACTGGCGAAAGTTACCGTGAAACGCGCTTTGAAACTCATCGTAAAAGATCGGAGTCATGGTCAGCACAAACACAAGGGCGCTGACTATCGCTCCGATCAAAATCGAGACGCGCAATCGATCGCTTTTCAAGCTCTCGAGCGCAAACTCTTTTTCGAATACATCCTGGTCCACCACCGACGTCCGTCTTAGACGCCGCGTCATTCGTCTGGCAACTGACATGGGGGCACCTCAACCAACTCGTTTTGCCGCGCCGCTTTGCAGCCGTTCGTTAGAGACTATCGCCCGCTTGTGCCATCCTCGTCCAACTTCACCGCCGGGATCGGCGGCACTGACTTCAAACAGAAAAAGCTTTCCTTCGCGACCGGCATAGCGCGCCGTCGCGGTGACTTCCGCGCCTATCGGTGTTGGTGCGGTGTGAGTTATATCGACAGTAACGCCTACCGACAACTCTCCTGGACCAAGCAGAGGCACGAGCACACGCGAGGCGGCAATCTCCATCAATGCAACCATGCGAGCCGTTGCAAGCACGGGCGGGAAATCATCTCCGGTGTCATTTGATATTGAGCTGGCGAGATCCTGTGGGCCAACTACGAGGGTGGCGATGCCGATAGTGTCTTGTTCGGGTTCCATGGGAGACATTTTAGCCACAGATGACACGGATAAAAAATCCGATTTCTATCCGTGTCATCCGTGGCTAACTAATCTCCCGCTTCAACGAGGGCCGGTTTCCGCGATCTGCGTGAGCGGAATAACGACGTCTTATCCAAAACCTTTTCCTGAAACTCCTCAAGGTAGAGGTAAATCACTGGCGTGATATAGAGCGTGATGAACTGCGAAACAATCAATCCACCCACGACCACGAGGCCGAGCGGCCGCCGCGAAGAACCATCGGCGCCATATCCCAGCGCGATCGGGACCGCGCCAAAAACCGCCGCGAGCGTCGTCATCAAGATGGGCCGAAAACGATCCATACTCGCGTCGTGTATCGCCTTGTCCGCCGCTTCGCCATTCTCAACCCGATGGCGCGCGAAGTCGACGATCATGATGCCGTTCTTCTTCACGATCCCCATCAACATGAACATGCCGACGAATGCGTAAAGCGATGCTTCTTGCCCAAAGATAATCAGCGTCAGGAGTCCACCAACGAGCGCGGTCGGCAGAGTGGAGAGCACGGTCAATGGGTGTACGTAACTCTCGTAAAGAATCGCGAGGATCACGTACATCACAAAAACCGCGAGCGCCATCAGGATCGTCAGACTCGTCACCGTGCGACTGAACGTCAACGCCTCACCCTGTAACTCCGCACGTACTCCCGACGGAACTATCTGAGCCGCCGATTTCGTGATGTAGTTGGTCGCATCACCGAGCGCGACGCCCGGTTTGAGGTTGAAGAAGAGCGTCATAGCCGTGAACTGGTTCAGGTGGTTCACGGTTTGTGGTCCAAGCGTTTGCTTTAACGTGATCAATTCACGGAGCGGCACGAGTTTGCTGCCGTCATCAGACTTAATGTAGAGCAGCGACAGATCCTCTGGCTTCTCACGCACTGAGTCGTCCATCTCGAGGATCACCTGATACTGATCCTCGGGCTTCTTGATGAGGTAGGTATAATTTTGCGAGTAGGCGTTGCGCAGCAAGTTAAGAATGCGCGCTTCCGAAACACCGTAAGTCTTGGCCTCATCGCGACGAATGTCGATGTTGAGATTCGGCGTGTTGTGGTAGTAATCCGACGAAACGCTCAGGAATCCCGGATACTCCATCATCTTACCCATCAGCTTCTGGCCCGTTTCATAAACCTGACTCGGATTGACGCCCGAAACGGTAAAAGCGTACTGGCCCTGTTGCTGACTCGTAACACCAGTACTGATCTCGAGCACCGGAAACGGCCGCAGGAACGTCATCAAGCCGGGAATGGTGTTGAGCTTGCCCATCATCTCCGCAGATACGTGCGCGATTGGCGCGCGCTTCTCTGGTGGTTTGATTAACGTAAAGGTGATTCCCTGGTTCGATGCAAGAAATCCGGTCGCTCCTGTCATCGTGAACTCAGTGATGACGTTTGGATCTGACTGTAATAACTGGTCAACGCGACTCTGATACTCCTGCATCTGCTTCGGCGACGATCCTTCCTGAGCGATGAACGCGCCGAAGAGCACGCTGCTGTCTCCCGGTGGTAGAAACGTTTTCGGGACCAGCATGAACAGCCAGATCGTGCCCGCCAAACAGATAGCCCAGACCACGGGCGAGATCCAGCGATGACGCAAAAACCACCAGAGCGACCCGCCATAAAAGTACAAAATTCGTTTCTCGATGCCACCGATAACTCGCTCCACCCATGTCTTGCGTGACCCCTCGCCACGATCTTTTAACAACCGCGCACACATCAACGGCGTCAGCGTGAGCGAAACTAATCCGGAAGCAAGAATCGCAATGACGATCGTGATCGCAAACTCGCGGAAGATTCGTCCCACCAGTCCGGTCATGAATACGAGCGGAATAAAAACCGCCGCGAGTGAAATCGTCATCGACATGATCGTGAAGCTGATTTCTTTCGCACTGCTGATCGCCGCTTCAAACGCCGGTTCACCGCGCTCCATACGTCGCACCGTGTTTTCGAGAAACACGATCGCATCGTCAACCAGAAAACCGATCGCGAGCGTCAACGCCATCAACGAGAGGTTGTCGAGACTGTAACCAAGCCCGCGCATCGCGATGAAAGTGATCAGCAACGAAAGAGGCAACGCGACTACCGGAATGAGCGTGTCAGTCACGCGTCCCAGAAAGGCAAAGATCACGATCACGACGAGGACAAATGCGATGATCAGAGTCGTCTGAACGTCTGCAACCGAGTGCACGATGTTCGCAGACCGATCGTAGATCGGCTGGATCGTGATCGAGCCCGGCAATTCCGCCTGAATCATCGGCAGGATTTCATGAATCGACTTCGAAACCTCAACCGCATTCGCGCCGGCGCGACGATTAACCGCCATGATGACTGTCGACGACGGCATTTGCTTGAACTCGCGGTACCAGAAACGCATGTTGACGCGCTCGTCCTGCACCGACTCCTTGATTGTCGCCACGTCGCGCAGATAAATCGGCGAGTTGTTGGTGCCGCCAACAATCAAGTTGGCATACTGATCCGGAGTTTCGAGCTGGCCCTGCGGTCGCAAAATCGCCGTTCGCGATGAACTATCCAACTGACCGGCGCCCGTAAAGCTGGTGCCGTTTTTGATTGCATTGTTCAGATCGTCGATCGAGATGCCACGCGCCCAAAGCTCCTTGGGATTGGCCTTGATGCGAATCGCCGACTTGGTGCCGAAGACGTTAACTTGCGACACACCAGGCAGAATGCTAATGCGCTGTCCGACTTGCGTGCTGGCGTAATCGTAGAGCTGACCCGATGTGACCGAATCACTAACCATGGCGATGTACATGATCGGCTGATCGTTAGGATTCGTCTTTGAATATGTAGGAGGGGCTGGAAGATCTACAGGCAAACTACCGGTTGCCTGCGAGATCGCCGTCTGTACGTCAGTGGCTGCTGCGTCAATGTTTTTTTCGAGCGCAAACTGCAGGGTAAGTGTCGCAATACCCTGGCTGCTCTTTGAAGTCACTACTTCCAGTCCATTGATCTGCATGAACTGGCGCTCGAGTGGCGTCGCGATGTTGGCGGCGATCGTGTCCGGACTGGCACCCGGATAACCGACCGTCACCTGAATCACGGGATAATCGACCGCCGGAAGATCGTTTACGGGGAGCTGAAAGTAGCTCATCACCCCGAAGAGGATCACCGAGAGAGTCAGCACCGCGGTCATGACCGGCCGCCGTATGAATGGTTCAGAGAGATTCATGACTTCAATTACTTAGCCACTGCTGTCGCCGGGGTTGTTTGTGGTTGTTCGATTTTCACAGGTCCGCCAGGCGTCACGCCGAGTTGTCCCTGAACAACGACCTTCTCGCCGGCTGAAACGCCTTTCTCAACCACGACCAGATCGCCTTGTCGCTGACCCAACGACACTGTGCGCTGCTCGGCTGTCGAGTCAGGCTTGATCACGTAAACATACGAGCCCGCGGCCGACATCTGTGGCGCTGTCGACGGTACAAGCACTGCGCCCTGAACTGTTCCAAGCAACAAGCGCACGTTGACGAAACGGCCGGGCCAGAAACGATGTTCGGGATTTGGAAGCGTTGCACGCAGTGTGACCTGTCCGGTTTCGGTTTGCACGGCATTGTCGACAAACGTCAGGTGTCCTGAGATCGGATCGTCGGACGAATCCGGGAGACGAACTTCCGCAAGTAGACTGCCTGAGCGCATCTGTTCCTGAACGTTGGAAAGATTGCTTTGCGAAATGGTGAAGTCGGCGTAAATCGGATCGAGTCGTTCGATGACGAGCAAAGCGTTGCTCGAAACGCCACCAGTCGATTCGGAGTTGCCAGGTCCACCGGGAGTCACAACGTTGCCGATGTCAACTAATCGCTGACCGGCGCGCCCGTCGATGGGCGAATGAATGTAGCAATAGCTGAGCTGCACTTTCGTGGTCTCAATTGCCGCATTGTCTACTTTGATCGTTTCGTCCGCGCTGCGAACGGCGGCGCGCGCGGCTTCGGAGTTGGCTTTGAGCGTGTCGTAGTCAACCCGGATTTGTTCGTACTGCTCGCGTGGCACGACTCCCTGTTCGACGAGAGTGCTATACCGCTTCACCTGCGCAAGACCCCAATTCTCGCGCGCAACCTCACGCGCCAGGTTCGCCTCCGCCTGTTTCTTGGCTGCGACATCTTTGGCGAGATTCGCTTGTGCCTGCTTCAGATTTGCATCAAACGGCCGCGGGTCGATAGTGAAAAGCAATTGGCCTTTTTTGACATTCGCGCCGTCGGCGAAATGGATCTTGTCTATGCGACCGGAAACCTGCGGCTGAATCGAAACTGTCTCTTTCGCAACGATCTTTCCGAGCGCATCCATGTAATTCGAGACATCCTGAGACACGGCGGTACTCACGACGACCGGTGCGGGCGGACGCGCAAAACTTTGCTGCGCTTTATTCACACAGCCCACGAGAGTGGCGCAGAGTCCACTGACAGCCAGGAGAACTCCCAAACGATAAGAAAAGCTGGGCTCGAAATTCATAGACATCTTCCCTTTGAGTTTAGTCCTCCTCTCATTGTGCCATTTTGAGGTGAGAATACTAAATGGGGGCGAGTAGTACTTGTGTTAAGTCGAGGTAAAAATTTGTTAAGAGTTTGTGAATCCACAGATTACGCAGATAAATCTGTGTAATCTGTGGATAGATCTACATCTCGTCGAGTAGGTTGATGAGGTGTGGTTCGTTTTCGTCCACGATCACTACTTTCTTCGCAAACTTCTTGTTGTCAGCAAAGAACGACGCGAGGCTGTGTTTCTTCGCTGTAAACGCTTTCCCGTGTTTCTTAGCTTCAGCCTTTCGGGCGACGTCGATTTCGTCAATCGGATAGGTCAGGTGAATCGTGTAATCTTCGTCGCCTCTCTCGTCGAGTAACATCTTCAACGTCTCGCGCTCGGGATTGCCGTGCTCGCCGTTACCCGAAAAAACGTAATGATCGGCGATAATGCGACGGAAGAAAATCGGATCGATATTGCGGTCACTACCGTGATGCGGACATTTTAGAATATCGACGTGAACCGTGCTCTCCTCGTCTTTCGTCAAAAGACCGGCGAGTTCCAGCCCCTCAAGGATCTTGTCACCACGCGCATCGCCCGTCAGCAGAATCCGTTTCTTGCCGACTTCGGCTAGAACGACGAGGCTCGAAAGATTTGGAACAGACGTGTCAGTGAATGCCGCTAACGCAGCTTCAGTCTTCTTCCCTTTCTTCGCCGCTTTCTTAAGAAAGTCGTCGTGCGCTTTCTGAAGCGCGACAACTTCGGGGGTCATTGGCCCAATTACGGTGAAGCTCAGCCCCTTACCCATATCGATCTTCTTGGCTTTTGCCTTGGCGAGGACAAGCTTGCCGCCAAACTGAGGGTTGATGCGCAGCTTGAGACCTCTCGTGTCGTCGCGCAGCCGAAATCCCTGATCGACACTCGACAGCACTTTTGCCACATCGGGATCGAGACCGTTGAGATCGCTCGGATCGGGATCGGCAGAGAGTGAGGCGGCGCCGAAATGAGCAGCGAACGAAGCAGTCAATTCTTTCGGATTGTTGCCGATGATGTCGTCGAAACTGTTGTGCCAGACGCCGCTAATCTTGAGCGCCAGCGGTTCCTGCGACTGCTTCGCTTCGAGTAATTCTTTTGTCAGTTCAAGCACACCATTGATGTGATCGTCGTCGATGTGGCTCACCATCAGGAAATCGACCGGCAGCGACGCATCCGCGTCGAGTCCACGCGCTTCTCTGATCTCTTCGAGGCGCGGTTTGAGATGTGGTTTGTAGACGTTCGATGGTCCACCGTCGATCAATCCGAGACCGGGTTCCTTTTTGGTGCCGTAGTGAAGGATGAGACAGTCGCCTTTGCGCGCGCGCCGTACGTCGAGTGTAAGAAACATTCGGAGTTCTCCTTAGATACTTTGAAACGCTCGAAGCACGTCAAGCATACCGTGCCCCTGGAAGCTGCGTTCGCGCCCGAGATCGGTGGCGCTTTCGCAGAGGATGCGTTTGATGCGACGCGGTTCGCCGATAAGCTCATCGTAGCGCGCCATTAACATTGCCGCGGCCCCGCTCACGTGGGGCGCCGCCATGCTCGTTCCGTCGAGTTCGCCCCATGAGTTGTCAGGCAGGCACGATTCAATTCGTTCACCGGGTGCGACGAGATCCGGTTTCATGCGACCGTCACCGGTCGGACCACGACTCGAAAAGAAACTTACGCCGTACGTGTGCGGTCGATAACGGTGCGTTGCGCCTACAGTGATCACACCATCAGCATTTCCCGGATCGGTAACACTGAACGCCGTATATCCCTCGTAACCGCCATCCTTGGTTTCGAACCTTTGATAGCCGAGATTTCCTGCCGCTGCGACGACCACGACGCCACTCTCCACCAAACGCTCCGACTCGTTACAGATCGGCGTGCGTCCACAGGCGAAGTTACGCACGTCGTGTGGAATCGAGAGACTCATGTTTGCGCCGTGGATCGTCAGATAAGTGTGACGGTCGTTTAGATAACGCAGGTACTGAAGCGCAGCGATGATGGCGAATTCGGTATCCTGAAGCGACTTGGCGAGGACACGAAAGTCGTAGAACTTGATGTCGGGACACATGCCGTCGTAATAGCTCTGGCTCACCGGTCCCTTCGGTGTGTCGCGTGCTGAGTACGCGCCGATGATTCCAGCGACGTGTGTACCGTGACCGCTCTTGGGCTTTGTCGTTGCCGGATCGATGGTGATGAACTTCTCAACCAGTTCCCAGTTAATGGGCCGATCGTTGTCAGCATCTTCAGCTAACCTCAGCAGATCTTTATTCGCTTCTGCTTTTCTGAATCCTTTGTGACCGGCCAGCAGTTCGGTTAGACGCGATTCGCGTGTCGACTCCTCGAGGTTGTCGAGACTCACGATCTGTCTGATGTTACTGAAGTCAAAAGCCTTAATAATCCGGCTCTTACCGTCTCGACCGGTGAATACCGGATGACTGCCGTCGATGCCGGAATCGAGCACGGCCCAACGGATCTTGTCGCACTTGACGTTGAACAGCGTCCGCGCTGCGTCTCCTTTGACTGACGGAACGGATTTCTCCAACGCCAGCATCGCCTTGCGATTCAATGATACTTGCCAGACTTGTGGTTCCGGCCCTTTCTTCGGCTGTTTCTTGAGAATCGGATTGAAGACTTTCCCGAGCAGCGTGACGATCGGGCCCCCATGTTCGATCTTTGCGAGAGCATCACCGGCGCCGAGCGAACGATCTTCCTGAGTCGCACCCCACAAGATTACCGCGGCGAGGCTGACGTACCGATCAAGCGCGGTGAAGTCGGCGAAGATGTCGGCGGCTTTGGCTTGAGCATCTTCGCCATCTGCCTTGGCCCATGCGACTACCGCATCAATCTTTTCACGGAGGCGATCACCTTTCGTGTAATCTTTGAGTCGATCCTGAATCTTGGGATCGAGCCACCACTCCGTCATGGGCACCACGACGCGCAGCAACTCTTCAAAGAAGAGACGAGCGGCGACGAGTCCCTGAAGATAGGCGACTTCCGCTTCCTGCCCTTTACTGCGTTTCAGTTTCAACGCATCAACCTGCTTTGAAATCAGTCCGGCAACCGGACCGGCGGGACGCGTTTTGTGCGGAGTTATCAAGAGATCGATTGCGTCGTGAGGTTTCATCGCGTAAGCGATCCAAACGTCACCCAGCACAGGTGAGTCCTGTAGCTGCCGGCGATCGTTTGTCGGACCAAGCAGGACCAATTCGACCAAAGCGCGAGAAGAAACAGCCATTTAGAACCTCTTACGGGAAATGTGAAGACTGACGGCGCGCTAATTAAACCACAGATTACGCAGATTTATTAATCTGTGTAATCTGTGGATGGTTTTGCTGTCGCAATGCCGCACTGAAGAAAGCACTGCGCCGGCGTGAAATCGGCACTCGGACTCCGCTCGCCAGCACCGCGATCGACGCGCCGGCGCGGGTTCGCGCTAGTTCTCGCACGCCGTCGAGTCGGACGAGCGCGCGACGATGCGCACGAATAAAGCCGCTCTTCTCGACGCGCTTTTCCAGCAGTTGCAGTGATTCACGTAGAAAGTAACTACGCGTGCCAACCCACAGTTGCGAGTAATTCCCTGCCGCTTCGATCCAGTCGATCTCGTTCAGGTGCAGCACCGTCGCTCCGCGCGACGTCGTCACGACGATCGTCTCTTCCCGCACAGGAGAAGACGTCGATTGCAATCGCTTCAGCAAACGATTGATCGTGGTGGCGAAGCGCGTCTCGCTGACCGGCTTCACTAGATAGTCGAGCGCTTCGGTTTCGAAAGCCTTGATCGCAAACTGATCGAACGCCGTCAGAAAGACAACCGCCGGCATGCGCGCGACAGTGCGTCGCTTAATCACTTCAAAACCATCGATTCCGGGCATTTGAATGTCGAGGAAAACGACATCCGGCGGCGAATCGTCGAGCGCCGCAAGCACCTCGGCACCGTTACGACATTCGCCCGCCACCACGAACTCCGGAAACGCAGCGAGAAGCTGGCGCACACCGCGACGCGCAGCGGGCTCGTCGTCGGCGATTAACGCTTTCCACTTAACTTGTCTCACCGTTTGGCTCCGGACGCATTTCGCGATATGGAACGCGCAGAGTTGCGATTGTACCGCCTTCCGGACGTGGAACGATCACGAGCGAGGCGTTGTCACCATAGAGCGCACGCAAGCGTTCGCGCGTGTTCTCAATGCCGTGGCCGGGCGGCGCGGCAACGTTTGGATCGATGCTGACGCCGTCGTTGATGACGTTGATTTCCAGGACGTCACCCGAACGCGTCGCGGTGACGAGCAGTAGACCGGCATCAGTATCTCTTGCGATGCCGTGCCGGATCGCGTTCTCGACGAGATGTTGTAGTGAAAAACTCGCGACTGTCGCGGACATGAGGGTCTCAGGAATTCTGAATTCAGGTCGCAAGCGATCCGAGAAACGAGCCTGCTCGATTGCAACGTATTGCCGGACCAACTCGAGTTCTTCACCGAGCGTTACTTCGTTTGCCTGGTGACGGCTGAGTGTTCGTCGCAGCAACTCGCTCAAGTTTTCGATGATGCTCACCGCACCCTGACGATCGTTATCGCGAACGAGCACCGTAATCGTGTTGAGCGTATTGAAGAGAAAATGTGGATTCAGTTGCGCCTGGAGTGCTGCGAAGCGAGCGCTCGAGAGTTGTTCGGAAAGCCGAGCGACCTGCACTTCGCGTTCGCGCGCGTCGATAAAGTAACGAGTGGCATGTTCGATACCGACAACGCAGAGATACACGGCGACACCGAATGGCAACGTGGTGAAGATCCAACCGAGCCACTCGATGCCAAACTGAAACCAGAACTGCGCTGCTCCGTGCTGCATCGCGTTGTGATAGATGTCGGGCGCAAAGATCCGGATCAGGATAAACCGCAACACCTGACCACAAGTGGCCCACGCCACGCAGAACAGAAGCGAGAAGAAGAAGTGCAACACAGCCCGCCGCACAAGATGCGGGCGCGCGAGCGGCCAGCGCTTTGAAACAGCGAAGACACCGGGCGTGAGAAACGCGTAAAGCAACCAGTCGCCAAATTCAAACAGAAGCTCGCGAAGTGAGGCCGGTTCCCAACGTTGTAGACGAGACTGCGCGATGCGATTGATAACCGCAAATACTGCCGGACCAATCCAGGCCGCCGAGACAATCATCCATGGACGCAAGCGTGGCAATCGCACGTCGTCACAGTATCGCTGGTCCAGTAGTAGCCGCAATACCGTTCACGTCAAGACATGCACCGCTCGCGTATTAGTTCTTGAAGGTGGCCACAAAAAGGCACATAAAGCATAAAAAATTGATTTCGGAAGGAGAAATCAGTGTTCAGAATCAGTCAAATATTTCTTTTATGCTTTTTGTGCCTTTTTGTGGCTAAAACTTCTGTGGCTGATACTGTTGATGATGCGGCTGCCATTCGCGCGCACATCGAGAGCATCTTCCAGGCGTTTATTGATGGAGACGAAGCCAAGATCTTCGCGACGCATTCGGAGGATTGGCGCGGTCTACTGGAAGGCACGCGCACGCCGATCAAAGGGATCGACGAGTACATGCGAGCGAATGGAATCGAGTGGCCAAAACCCGCGAACGCTCCCAAGTTGCAGCCTTACTATCCTGCGGGCACGACGTACAAAGTCAGCGACTTCGACGTGCATTTCTATAGTCCGGAGTTGGCCGTCGCGAATTTCCTTGGCGAGTTTCAACGCAAGGACGGCAACACAGCGATCACGCTGCGTCGTTTTCGAATCATGGACGTCTATGCGAAACGCAAAGGGGCATGGATTCAGGTTGCGTCGCACACGGTTGTCGATCCCGAATGGCGTGCGGAACAGATGTCGCGCCCGATGAACCTGTCGCCCGAGATTCGGCAACGAATCCTCACCGCACGCGAAGCGGTGTGGAAGGCGTGGTTCACAAACGATCAGGCGACGCTCGAGAAACTGATTCCGGAAGAGACGATTGCGATCGACGCGGGTGATGAGGGTTGGTCCGATCGAGCGGCGATTCTTGCGAATGCGAAGCGGTTCGTCGATAGCGGCGGCAAACTCGTTCGGCTCGAGTTTCCGAAGACCGAGATGCAGGTTTACGGGAACACCGTGATCATCTATACGACGTACTTGTACGAGATTGAGATGAATGGACAGCGCTCAACCGCGAGCGGTCGCGCGACGGAGATGTTTGTAAGACGCGGCGACGCGCTCGTTAATGTCGGTTGGCACATGGATTCCGGCAAGTGAGCCAACCACAGATTACACAGATTATTTAATACTGATCGTCATGGTGTAAGTCGCAGCTTTGGCGCCCGTATCAACGAGGATTAGATAGTCGTCGGTGTCGGGGAGGGTGCCGGTCCAGCTTCGCGTGTTGTCGGCCAGTGACGTCGTTGTCCGCGAAGTCATCAGCATGAATCGGACTTTGCCGGGTGAAGTTAGTTGGACCGTCATTACCTGGCCGGCGCGAGCTCCAACTACCCACGTATCGGAAAGCTCGAGTGTTACTCTGCCTTGCACTGTTGCTGACGAAGCACCGCGTTTGAACTGGACTCGCTGCGAAGACGGTTTGCTCTCGCCCGTTTGTACGTTGACGAGCCGCGAACTCGCTTCTCGATAACGCTTGCCGTCGAATTTATAGACAGATCGTGACTGTGTCGCCGCGTTGTCGCGAGCATCAACGCGCAAGTCGACGTGCCCGTTGGTCGATGTTTTTAGTAATTCAAGACCAAGCCCGGCAGCGTCTTCCAGCAGCGACTCAAAGCCGGCAGGAGTTTGACGATAAAGATAGATCGTGCAGTTGACCATCCCACAAGCACATGGACCGGACAGTTCAACTTCATATTCGGAAACGCCGTCACGGTTCACATCGACTGCCGTCACCGTCATATTTTCTTCAGCAGTGCGGGTGCCGCCTTCTTCCTTCTCAACACATTCACGCACGTCCGGGGAGTCAGCAAGCACCTGCTTGAATAGTTTGTTGCGTATCTCTTTACTTTGCGATCTCGCTTCTGAGACAAGACCCAATAGTCCAATAACGCAAGCAATAGCCGTCAGTTTCTTTAAGTTCATCGTCTTCTCCTTAGCCACGGATTAAGGCGGATTGATTACGGATTTACTTAATGCTAACGGCAATTGGGGAACTAAGCCGTTCCGAAAACTGCGACACATACGCGTTCCAACTCTCGTGTGACGTGATTTTTCCGGCACGATCCCACGCGAAGCCGGACCAGTAAGAAACGGGCGTGTTAATCCCCGGCTTCAGGAGCATCAGATGATTCAATTTGTCTTCGGTGACACCCTCAAACCTGGCCGGATCGACAACGATCGCTAATCCCTGCATGCCGAGGTTCTTTTCCACCGGCTCCCAGATCGTGAACCAACCGCGCTCCGCATTGAGATATTTCTGCGCTCCCTTTACCTTCTTGAGCCCTACCACTAACGGCAGCGAATCGCCACCCGACGCTACCTGATACGAAGCCCGAAAATGATTCAACTGACTGCCCGCGTCCAACGATATACGCAACACTTGAGATACCTTGACGCCATTCACATCAAACGGCTCATAGACAAGCTCAAACATCACGCGGATTGGACCATTCGTCAGCACACGCGAGTCGACGAAGTTCGTCGGAATGTACAGTTGCCCGTTGGCCCAGATTCCATTTCCTCCACAGCCACGCGTCGGACCGGCTGAATACGCATCGACACCGTCGCCGTGATCCACGTGATAGTTATCGACCATGTACCAATCGTTGATCACGAGCTTCGAGGTGCGCTTGGACCAGATATCGATGGCGCTGCTCGTCAGTGGTTCGCCTTTCCAGGTGATGAGCGCCTTGCCATAAGTGCGGTGCGCAACGAGATCGTTTTCCCACGCGAAGTCGTCGAAACGCTCGCGCACGAAGCGGCCGTAAGCACGAAAGTCTTCGCGCGAGTATTCGCGTTTTGCTCCCGCGACGACGGTGAATGTTTTTGTTTCGTTAGGCTGAAAGTCAGACTGAAAGATGAGAACGTCGGGCTTGTGATAATCGTCGTAATCGGTATCGACAGCCTGAGACAATACTTCCTTCCCCGAACTATCGCGCACGTGAAGCTTCATCAAATCCTTCTCGCTCAGCGGTGCGAGAGCTTGTTGACTCAGCTCGATCGTTTCGCCTGGTCGCGCGATCTTGAGCTTGTTAACGGCGGTAACTGTAAGTTGTGATTGAGCCGAGCTGGTTGTAAATGCAAGAGCAATAATCAGAAGAGCAAGCGAAGTGACCTTCATTCAGGCGCTCCTCAACGCGTTGATTGTGTAACGGTTGAGGATTCTACAACGGAATCAGGTTTTGTGAGGCTTATCGTTTCTCAAATCGGTTGAGGTGACTTAAGGAGGAGGCTTTCAGTTCACAAAGCAGGCTGCCTTTTTTACGAAGCCTGACTATATCGGGAGCTGTAAGGAGGATTTCTTCTCCAGCTTCAGTGACCGACCGCTGTGCAATCGTAGCATTAAGTAAGCGTGTCCCTACCTCTCGGGTTGCGTCCGCCGACGATTTAAACTCTCGACACCTGGCCACAACCCAGCCGCCATCGTCATATTCGTAGACTTGGTCTGCTGCGGCCCCGCAACGATGGCCGCCTTCGCGTAACCGCGGCCCTTCTCCCGAAGTGACACCCGGCTCGCTGCCAGCTTCGATCAGAGGTTCAATCAGGGGGGCGGCGGGAATTGAAAACGCCGGCAGCGTATAAATTCTCCAGATTGCGGAAATGGAGATGCCCAACCCGAAGGCCAGTACAAAAACCCAAATTCTCGGCAGTAGTCTTTCCATTGATGTGTCCTCTTAGACGCCGGATCCGGAAACTAGTTCCCTAAAATCTTTCACTCCACGTGCGGCCCTGGTCCTTAAAAACCTTCCCCAACAGTTGCCGCTCGCCTATCATCCTGCTGTTCTAAACCCCCAGGCGCTTTTATTCAGGCGCACTATTCATTCGAGGACTTCGAAATTATGGGATGTGACGTTTCGCAGTTGGCTGGAATCGAATTCTTTGAACTACTAAAGGATGAGGATAGAAGTGAACTCGCTAACGTTGTCGACACCGTAAAACTAAACGCGGGAGACACACTTTTTCACGCCGGCGAACCTGGAGAGTCATTATTCGTTGTTCGCGCCGGTTCGATCGAGCTCTACATCAAAGACACTGCCGGTCAGAAGATCGTGCTTACAATCGCGGAAGAAGGAAATCTTTTTGGTGAGCTGTCGCTGCTCGACAGTGGTCCAAGAACAGCTACGGCAATTGCGCTGACGGACGCGGAACTGCTCGTGCTCGATCGTGACGATCTGTTGTTGCTGTTTGGGAAGCGACCTGACGCAGCCCTCAACATGTTGGCGGCGATGAGCACGATGACGCGCAAGGCTGACGAACTGCTGCGCACGCGCGTCTCACGCAACCTCAACGAAGAGATGGAAGAGCACAGCACTCCTTTGCAACGTGTGGCTGACTGGATCGCGTGGTTTAGCGGCAGCATGCCTTTTCTGATGATCAACGCCGCCTGGTTTATTGTCTGGATCACGCTCAACGAAGTGCCTCTGGGTGTTCCTCAATGGGATCAATATCCCTTCGGTCTGCTCACCATGATTGTCTCCCTCGAGGCAATTTTTCTTTCCTGCTTCGTGCTCGTGAGTCAGAACCGTCAGGCTGAGAAAGATCGAGTGCGGGCCGACATCGAATACGAAGTGAACATCAAAGCCGAGCTCGAAGTGACGCACCTGCATGAAAAGACCGATCGCATTTACGAAAACATGCTGGCACGTTTTGCAAAGTTGGAGAAACTGATGGCTAATTCAACCCGCTAAGCGTCGCGTGATCAAAAAAGAATCAAAGCATCGTTCTAACGACACAAAGCGTTGGGATTTTCTCGCCGACAATGCTGCGCAACAGTAAGGAGCGAACAGTATGCGTTGGAGAGGCGAACGGCAAAGTTCAAATATTGAGGACCGGCGTGGTCTTTCAGTTGGTCGAGTAGCAGTTGGCGGTGGTCTGGGAACAATCGTCATCATGATCCTCGCCCTGCTGTTTGGCGTGAATCCGCAGCGACTGCTCGAGCAGTTACCTTCTGAAGAACAGCCCGCAACGCAAAGCTCTCGTCCGCAAAATGCGCAAGAGGAAGAATTGAAACAGTTCGTCGCAGTGGTCCTGGGAAAGACGGAAGACGTTTGGACCGATGTGTTTCGACAAAACGGAAGGCAGTATCGCGAACCGACGCTCGTGCTTTTCACGGACCAGGTGCGTTCAGCCTGTGGCATTGCGGGTGCGGCAGTTGGACCATTCTATTGTCCGGGAGATGAAAAGGTTTACATCGATCTCGCGTTCTACGAGGAGTTGCGCAGACAGTTCAACGCACCCGGCGATTTCGCCCAAGCTTATGTGGTAGCGCACGAAGTTGGTCATCACGTACAGAAGCTGCTCGGAATCACACAGCGCGTCGATGCGATGCAGGCGAGGGCGAGCGAAGCCCAGGCGAATGAGATCTCAGTACGTCTGGAGCTCCAGGCTGATTTCTTTGCGGGCGTGTTTGCGCGCTACGTGCAGAAACAGAACTTGCTCGAGGCGGGCGACATCGAAGAAGCGTTACGAGCGGCCAGCGCTGTCGGCGACGATCAGATTCAGCGTCGCACCACCGGCACCGTCATCCCCGACTCATTCACTCACGGAACCTCAGAACAACGTCTACGTTGGTTCAAGAAAGGCTACGACACCGGCGACATCCGCCAGGGCGACACCTTCAACGCCACAAGTCTTTAGCCACAAAAAGGGCCACATAAGGCACAAAAAGAACATAAGGCACAAAGAGGAATGGTTTATTAGAAACGACCTGTGGCTCGAAACTTTTTGTGCCTTTTGTGCTTTTTGTGCCTTATGTGGCTACTTTTCTGCGACTTTGAATGTTGCTGGTGGCACGACGGCGCGTGCTTCGGGATTGTAGTAGTCGTAGAGCACCGAGGCGGCTGATTTCGCATTCAATCCAAATCGGGGCCGAAATTTGAAATCAAACTTGGAGCCGCCCGCGTAAGGCCATAGATAGACCACGAGGCGATCGGGCAGCACGTCGTACTGGTTAATCACCCATCCTGATTCCTTCATTGCCATTTCGAGCGAACTGCGATCGACGTCGGCGCCCGGCGGGATGCCAATCTCCGCCATCATCATGCCGTAGCCTCTGAAAGCAATACGCTCAGCTTCGACATGACACGTAATCTCGTTGCCGACTTTGCCCTCCGTCTTGTCGCACTTCGTCCGTAACCGCAAGTCGCTCGAGCGCGTTTCGAAATTGCCACCCGGTTTTACTTCCGGCCATGGTCCATAAAAACTCGCGAGCGCCTGCACCGATGCGTACGGTGAACCCTCAGGACGTCTGACTCGAATCGTATTTCTTCCGGTGTGGAGAAACTTCGAAACATCGACAGTGATCGGATTAACTAGCCGATTCGTCGCGGCGGGTAACTTGACCGTCTGTGCGAGCTGTTCGTTTACAAAGACTTCTGCGATTGCTTCAGCACCACCTTGCCGCGCCGGCTGTGTGCCTAGCAACGACAACAACGCGTCGAGCACATTGATGGTGGCCTGCGTTGAATACCAAACGCCGTATCGATCTTTCTGCTTCAACAGGAACAACAACGCACCGGTAACCAGTTTCGAATCTGATTCGCACTTGGCCGACGGCGAGTTGCAGTACTGCGTGAGTGCCTGAACCACGAGCGCCGTTGTTTCGACTCGACCTGCCAGTCCCCAGCCATAAAACGGCGTATTCGTTTCGAGGGCCCAGTAGTTCGTGCCACCTTCGCGTAGGACCAGCTTCGACAGCTTTTCAACGATCGGCTTCGCGCGTGATAAATCTCCGCTGTTGGTCAATGCCAATGCATACGAGGCCAGTAAATAAGGTTCGTCGATCTCGACTGCTCGAAGACTCAGATAATTCAACGAACGCTTCAGCGCCTCCGTTTTCTCCGTCGACTCGTCACCACGAACAGACGCAAGGACATGAGCGACATACGCAGTTCGGATCGCTACACGTTTCCTGCTGTCGCGATCGGCCCAGTAATCTGCCGGCCAACTACCATCCGCTTGCTGTTGTTTCAGGAGCCATTCCTGTGCGTGGCTGATGACCTCCGGATCAACCGGCGTCAGGTCACTGGCATCAGTCAAAAATCGGAGCGCGTAAGCTGTCAGCGCGACGTCCGGTTTACCGTATCCCCAGTAAGTAAAACCGCCGCTCTCATCGCGGTAATTGAGCAACTTGCTGTAACCCAGACTCAGATAGCGTTCGGCGCGCGCCCGCAAAGGAGAATCCTGACCGCTCGCTTTGCTGTGACGCAGCAACAAAAGGCTTGGGTAAGTCGAAGAGATGGTTTGCTCGGCACAACCGTACGGTCGCTTCGTGATTGCCTCCACACTCTCAATCACATGCGCCATCAGGTTCGGATAAATCTTTAGCTCACCCTGACTGGACTTCGGGATCATATTTTCCGGTAGCGTCAACTGGAGCGTGGAAGAACTGGCAAGAATGTCGCTGTCCGTGACCGACAATTCCTCACCGTCCGGATGAACCGTTACCGGTTTTTCAATCGCATCGTTGCCATCAGCTGCAGTTGCCGTAATCCGTTGCTTTCCGTCCTTGATGGAACTGACGGCGCGGAAGCTAAACGTCTCACGTGAGGCATCGCCGGCTGCAACCGACGTGCGCTTGCGCGCTGGTCCAAGTAGCGAGAACCAGCTCTCCGTCTTCAGATCGATATCGACCTTTTGTGGTTGCTGAAGGTAGTTGCGCACCACGACGGGCAAAGAGATCTCATCGCCCTCGGTAAGCACTCGCGGTGGATCGTGATCGACAAAAAACGGCTGAAACGACTTTATCTCGGTTTCGGTGGTGCCGATCCGGCCGTCAGGAGTCGAGCCCAGCACTGCGACGGTCCAGGTTGTAATATTGTCGGCAAGTTTGAAATTGACTCGGGCGCGTCCCTGCTTATCCGTCTCGAGTGAAGGCTGCCAGAAGAGAGTTTCAGGAAAGTACTCGCGCAGGTGTGGCGTCGTTAACAATGAGCTGCCGGATCTCGTGACGATTCGTAACTCTTCTGCGTTACCTCTTGATCGCCTCGCAGCGTTTACGCTTCGGTCGGTGGCGAAGCTGCCCGGGCCGGCCGTCGACGAGACTTCCACTGTTTCGGTAACTTGGCCGACCTCAAGAACAGCGTTGACTTCCGTGGCGCTCGACACTACAACGATTACGTCAGTTACGATGGTAACTTTGAACCCCATCGCGTCAAAACGAACTTCATAAAGCCCGGGCGGTAAGTCACTGAGAACGAACTTTCCGGCATCGTCGGTGGTAGTTTCATAACGCTTTTCCTGGGTCACCTGCCGAGCCGTCACCTTAACGCGAATGATGCTTGCGCCATTCGGGTCAGTGACGATGCCATGAATTGCCCCATTGTTCTCCGACATAACAACTTGCGTTGCCGGCGGCTGGGGTGTCGCGTCTCCACGCGTTTGCTCTGAGACAACACCATTAAAGGTGGCCACTGAGAAATCATCGGGTGTTCCTGAAACGCCATCGACCCCCGGACTGCGTAAATCAATCGTTGCAGTCTTTCGGGTGACAGGAGTAACAGTCATCTGCGTCGTTGGTGTTTGACCGACGATGACGCGGTTTTCAAGCTGCGCTCGATCCGCGTAAATGAATTTGATTAGGAAACTCGCGTAGTAAGGCCGGCCCCATGGATCGCGCAACGTTTCGAGCGAGATTCCTGAGTTGCGCAGAACCTCGCTCAACTCTTTGTCACTTTGCGGGAAATTCTTCGTGCTCCTGAATTTGTCATCAAGAGTTTGCTGGATCTTTGTGCGTGCTTCGGCAAAGTAGTCGATCGGGATCATCCAGATATCAAAATCATCACCCCTGTATTGCTTGTCGGTGGAGAACTCTTTGTCAGGACCACTGCTGCTGACCGTCAGCACGAAATTACTTTGGTTGACACTAAAGTTGAATCGATAAGGCTGGCCCCAACGGTCGAGTGGTTGATCCAGAGACACGCCCGCCTTCGACAGCTCGTCGCGCAGAGTGGCGAAGTCGCGAATGAATCCGGCGGTTCGTCGATGATACTGGCGAATAGCGCGGTCGATGGCAGCGCCGAGCGGTAAGAAATAGCGCCAACTAAACCGCTCAACTGAGAAGTCGTCACTTGTTCCGAAACGCTTGTCTGCGCCGGCCGTCATGAACACAAGCACATCAGATGGACCTTCAAGAGAAAAAACCGGCTTGTAAGGAGTACCCCACGGATCCAGCAAGCGATCGGGATCGTACCTCTCGTCCAGCAACAAGCGGCGAAGTGTCGCTTCATCAGTTGGGTATTGAATCTTGCTCAGATAACGCCGGTTGAGAGCTTCTTTGACGGGCCTCATCTGTTGATCGATTAACAATGAGAAGATCTCAGCCGGCCGGGTATCGTATTCGCCGCCGCCGAAGTACTGAGGAGAATAGTCGCGAGACTGGTTCAGCAAAACCTCGGCGAGCAGATCGAGATCGGGTGAAATGGCCTTTGCAGTATTCAAGCGCTGCAAGTCTCTCAGCGTCACTCCGCCAAACTCGAGGTCGAGATCCATGAAATCATCGAGCGAGTTGTTGTAAATGTGGCCACCGCCGCCAAACTCCTGCGTCGTTCGGTAACGTTCGGTTACCGCCTTGTCCAGGACGACCACACTCAACGCGCTTTCGGCGCTACTTCCTGCTGCTGCACGCACGTTTAGATTTACGTGCGCATTCTCACCGGGACGATAAGTTGTTTGAGAAGTCTTTGCGTTTACTTTGAGTTCACCGTTGGTGGGATAAAGAATCGTCGTCAACTCAACGGTTTGATTGTCTTTCGGTAAAGCCGAGTAGGCCGCGAGGGTGAGCCGATCGCTGAAGTCACGTGTGTACGGGAAAGTCACGGCAGCGTGGCCATCGCGCATTCGCACACGCTCCGAGCGAATGACATTGGAATCGCGCGTGATATCAACAATGACAGTTTCGTCAGCACCACTCGACGTGATGGACGCCTTGATTGGTTCGCCGGCACGATAGATTGTTTTGCCGGTCTCGATGAAGGTCATGTAGCTTTCGTCGAAATCCAGATCCTGCGTATGCGTTCCCGTGCGATTACTCGAATCAGTTGCCGATACCTCTAAACTGACCTCCTCGTCCTGTTCAAACTCGCGCGGCAGCCGAATGCCGCTGATCTTCGCCACGCCATATCGATTCGTGCGCAGCGTTAGCAATGGCCGGGTGATGACTTCTCGCTTTTTGTGGTACGACTGGGTCGTGAGGTTCGAGACTGTGATATCAACTTTGCAACGTACCGGCGTTCCATCCGCATACGAAGTTGAAACGTAGAACCTTAACGGCAAAGAACGATTTCTGTCGTTGTTGCTGATGAGATAGACGTGTATCGGCTCTTTGGTGAGTCGCAAATCAAAACGGCGTTGTTCGGTGCGGTTGGTTGTAGGATCGGTAAAGTACGCCGCGTAAGTGATATCGCGATAGCGACTGTAATCGTAATCGATAAGGTCTCCGTGCTTATCTGACAGATCGAAGCGAGCGATGAACAATCCGTTCGCATCAGTTTCGCCTTCCTGCTTTTCACCCTCCTCAACGTCCCACTTCTGTTCGCGATAATTCCATTCGCGATCCGATTCGCGAACCACGCGCACGTGTCCACGCTTTACCGGCTGGCCAAACAAGTAATCGGCACGCACACGCACTTCGGCGTTTTGACCGGGCAAGTAATACTCGCGATCGGGCTGGACGGTGACGGAAAAGTTCGGCAAGTCGTAGCGACTGATCCGAACGTCGTACATCGTCTCGGTTGTGTCTTCGGATTCGCCGATGTCTCCCTCCACCGAGACGTGGATTCGATAGTCACCCAGCCGGACATTCTCGGGTATGGACCAGTCGGTGCTCGCAATACCAAACCGCGAGCTCTTTACGACAGCGCGATGAACAACGGTGCCTTCGGGATCTTTGATTTGAAAGAGAATGTCTTGACTCGCGAGTGCGCGTCGCGAAGGTGTGAAGACAAGCGCACGGAGGTGCATCATCTGTCCCGGTTGGTAGAGCGGCTTGTCAGTAGTGATCAGTGTTTTTGTGAACTGGTCCACGAGGGCGTCGCCTTGCGCCTCGGCAATGAATGCGCCGCGCCGCCCGACAACTTTTAACTCGCCTCCGGACGGCTGAATCGTGTGAGGAAACTGTGGAAAACGCTTCGGCATACGGAAGTCGAGCATTGCAAAACCTTCGGCATCGGTAATCGTTGTGTTGTGTAGCTTGAGGCTCTTTTCGCCGTCGTCCTGGAGGGTGAGATCAGCATCGATGCGTACGTTTGCCGCCGGTTTGTTCGTAACCGGATGGGTTGCAGTCACACGCGCTTTGTAGCGGCCGCCTTCGCGCGCCAGTTCCGACGCGGCCACACGAAGTTGAAACAGATCCGGAGTGATCTCCGATAGCGAAATGATGCCTTCGGCCAGTACACCAGTTTGATTCTCTCCACTCAGACGGTAACGGAGCCGGTGCCAGATAAAACGTCGATCGTCTTTTTTGAGTTTTGAGAACTGGAGCGGTATTGGCAGCGTGAGCGTGCGATTGCCGATCGCGATCGATTGCGTGCTCGTCGCTTCTGAGATGACGCGGTCCTGCGGGTCGAGAATTTTTATCTCGACTTTTGTGTTCAGAGTCTCACCGGTTGAATTTTCAACTGCGAGTAAAACTTCTGCCGGTTCCTTCTCAAGCAGAAACCGTGTGCGAGACTCGTCGACTCGTAACTCGCCGCCCGAGGCGATCCAGTAAGTAAGACACAGCAGGGGAAGAAGCCAGCGAAGGCTCATAAGAGTCTAATTTTAGCTGCAAAGGCACAAGAGTAGATTTGGGTTTATGTGCCTCTTTGTGGCTACTTGATGATTTCTTCGAAGGTTTGGTTGCCGATGCGATAGCGCTGCCAGTCTTTGTAGTCGAAGTGCCACCACTCCGCTTCGTAGACCGTGAAGCCTTCAGCTTCCATCATGGAGCGCAGCAGATCGCGGTGCCAGCGTTGCAGAGAGGTGCCACCGGGGTAGTCGGGATAGGCGCGATCGGTCGTCTCGTCGTAAGTGCTGACCATCTCGACCGGTCTGCCGTTCTTGAGCTCGTAAAGTGTGATGTCCACTGCGGCGCCACGGTTGTGCCGCGAGCCCTTTGATGGATCTGCGACAAATATTTTCTTGTCCTGCGGCGTGGCGTCCCAGAAAACTTTCGTCACGTACCACGGTCGATAGCCGTCGTGAACGAGTAGACCGAAACCCAACGGTTTCAGCTTGCGATTGACGCGCACGAGTGCTTCCGCGGGAGCGCGCTGAAGGAACGCGCGTGGCTCAGAATAGAAGACGGTGCCGAATAGGTTGTTGCTGGTAGCGTAGCGGATATCAAGCTTGATGGTTGGATCGAGTTTGCGAAGCTCGACGAGATCGGTGGGGAGAAAGTCTCCGGTCTCGGGAGGTGGCTGTGCCTGGCGTGCTTCTTTGATCAAAGCAGGCACTGGTCGCAACGGCTTAACTTTGAGTTGCGCCGCGCCTTCTTCCGGACCAAGCGGCTTTCGTTCGTAGATGAAGCCGCCGATCTTCAGGTGCGTGACTTTTTTGTTCTTATCTCGAAGGAAAAAGTCAGGTGTGACTTCTTTTACGGAAGTGGGCTCACCACGTTTGACTGCCAGCAGTTTCCCGTTCTTTTCGGCAATGATGAGCGTCTCAGACTGGCCAACGTATTCACCGAGCAGCGGCCGCCACTCAACCGGCGCCGCAGCGGGTTTTGATGTTTGAGCGACTGCTGCTGCGGCCAGCAACACGACCAGAAAAAGAATCCTGCTAATCTTGCTCAATCTTTGGAATCCTGTGAAAGAAACTCTATGACAACACGGCCTTCCGAATCTTCTCGAGCGCGCCGTGCAACACATCATCCTCACGCGCGATGCACAGTCGCATGTAATTATCGTGCGCCGCACTGTCCGCAAAAGCACCGCCAGGCACGCCCGCCACGCCCTTGCTGATCAGCATCTCATTGAAGTCGATCGCATCGCCAAATCCTTCCGGGATACGCGCCCAAACATAAAACGCCGAACTTGAATCGTAAATCGTGAAACCCGACTCTTTCAGTACCTCAACAGCCGTATCTCGCTTGGCCGTGAACCTGTCGCGCAGCGCAGCATAGTAATTCGGATCCGACATTAGCACCTCGGCAAGCGCCAGTTGCAATGGTGTCGGCGAACAAACGTAAAAGACGTTGTTCGAATTGTTCATCGGCGCGATCAGCTTTGGATCGCCGTAGACATAACCCAACCGCCAGCCGGAGATATTCCACGACTTCGAAAACGAGTTAACAGTGATCGTGCGCTCCCACATGCCGTCGAGCGTCGCCATCGATATGTGCGTTCTGTCGCCCACGACGTAGTGTTCGTAAACCTCGTCGGCAATGCACAGCAGATCAAGCTCCTGACAAACTGCCGCGATCGCTTCCATCTCCGCTGGCGTAAAAACCTTCCCTGTCGGGTTCGCGGGACTGCACGCGATGATCGCGCGCAGTGGAAACTGTGCGCGCTCTTTCCACTCGCGACAACGCGCCCGCAGCTCGTCAACGTCTAGCTCCAGGTTCTCACCATGCAACGGCAGCACATTCGAATGACCGCCAAGCTCGTCGAGTATGCGACGGTGATACGGGTAGTAAGGTTCAAACACCAAAGCCGATGCGTCCTTGAGATGTGTATGCGCGACCGCGATGAGCGCCGCGGTAGCTCCCGGCGTAATCAGCAACTGCAACGGCGTCGCGGTTGGATCAACCTGGATGTTATTGAAGCGCGCGATCTTTTTAGCTACGGCATCGCGTAAGTCGCCGACGCCCTCGGCGGGACTGTAATGATTCCGGCTCGAGCTGATCAGTCGATTTGCGGCTTCGGCAAGTTTCGGATTTATGGCGAGCTCGGATTGACCCTGGACCAGGTTTCCGCTTGCTGGGACCAGTCGTGTGATCGTGCGTATTTCCGGCTGCGTTTTGGCACTTTTGGCGGTCATTTCACTTCGCGCTGTTCCTTGCATGATATTTCAGTATGTCGAACTGAAGCGCAAAAGATTACCAGCGAACGCGAACCAAAGCACGCCGAGAGAGGCCAGCAACAAAATGAGCGCCTGTAACCTCATCCAGATACTCCATCGTTTTCCCAGCCACGTGAACACAGCGTTGATGAGAACGATCAGGGTTCCGACCGCTCCGATGATTCCGACAATTTGAATCAGGTGAAACCAGCGAGTACCGCGATCGCTGAAAACTTCGAGGTGTTCGAGACCATACATTGTGAGCCCGAACAGCGCCACAATGAAAATTAGATCGAGGACAAAAACAATTCGGACCAGAATCCGCAGCAGTCGATCACGCGGAGCGAGTTCCAACTTTCGATCGTAGTGCCGTCTCACAAACCAGCCGATGGGCCACAGGATCAAAGTTAACAGCATCAAGACGAGAGAAATCACGAGCACAATGACCATGAGTTTCCCGTTCTGCAAAGCGCCGATTTTTTGGCCCACGAAAAACGGATACGGCAAAACCAACTGCATGCGACCATTCTGATCCGGTTTGAAAATCAGCTTGTCCTGGCCGCCACGCTCGAGAAAGGTCATCTGCCCGATTGCCTGCCAATTTTTTGGTTTGCCGTTCGCGCCTGTAAGCTGCGGTGTTTGGATATCGCCGTCGGCAGTCGGCACAATCTCGAATTGACCAAGCAACGAAGCGGTTTTGAGAAACGACGTTTCACTGCGACGGCTCAGTTCGTATCTGCCCGCCGCGGTGTTGGCATCGTCTTTCGCGGTCGCAGAGGTCGTGGGATTTGCGGTGTACGGATAATAGCGATCGAGAAATGCCTGCCAAAGATTTGTTCTGCCGGAACTGTCGCTGCGTCCGCCACTGTTATACGAAACGAAGAAACCGACTTTCTGGTCCAGCACCAGGTGTAGATCGCTGTGAAAGAAAACCGTATCGCCACCGTGGCCGATGATGCGGTGTCCGTTGTGCGATTCTTCGTAGAACCCGTAACACATCGCATTGGCTGCGTCGTCGAGTGCAAAGAGACGACTGTGCATCAGACGCGCTGTCTCAGGTTTGAGAATCTGAGCCCCACCGAGTTGCCCATCCTGCAAGTGAGCGATCATGAACTGCGCCATGTCGGTCGCACTACTGCTTAAACTGCCCGCCGGAAACGGATTGACGATCTCAAATTCCTGAGGATCGCCTGATCCGAGTCGATAACCGTTGGACATGAACGGTGCGAGGTTCGCTGGCAGTGGCTGCGTGAACGACGAGTGAGTCATGTTGAGTGGCTTGAAAATGTTTTCAGCCACGTACTGATCGAAAGGCTTGCCCGAAACGCGCTCGACGATGTAACCAGCCACGGACGTCGCGTAGTTCGAGTAAGCCGGCACGGTTCCCGGCGGATAAATCCGAGTCGGGATGTGCGTCTTCAGATATTGGCCCAGGTTAGGAGCACCGGAATTCTGCGTGATCAAATCTTTGACCTGCTCTTCAAAACCGGGCGTGTGCGTCATCACGTTCTTGAGCGTGATCGGTTTGCCGAATGCGTCAGGAATTTTGTAGTCGAGATACTCGTTGATGTCGCGATCCAGATCGAGTTTGCCCTGTTCGTACAACTGCATGATCGCAGTCCACGTGAACAATTTTGAAATCGAGCCGGGACGAAAGAGAGTGTCCTGCGCCGAGACGGGCTTGTTATTTTTGACGTCGGAGTAGCCGTAGCCTTTCGCGAAAAGAAGTTTGCCATCCTTGACCACTGCGATTGTGGCGCCGGCGATATCAGCTTGTTTGATTTGGAGCGGGACGAGGCCATCCAGAAACGCTTCGACGTCCGCCGCCGTCATCTCGTGAACACCGGTTTGCGACGGAGCTGGAACTGGCGCAGGCGATCCTTCTCTCTTCTTCAGCGCCTCATTCGGCGCCTGGCCCACCACGGAAAGTGCAAACATCAACATCAACGCCAACGCGATCGTCTTCTTCACGATTTCACTCCTTATCAGTGCAATCCGTACACCGCAAATCCGTCTAAATCCGTGGCTCAAACTGTCCAAACCTGAGTCAGCACGCGCTCGAAATTTCCGCCGAGTATTCCCTCAATGTCCGCGTCGCTGTACTTGCGTCGAATCAAACCTTCGGTCAAATCAAACATTCGCTTCGGATGATCGAGACCTTCGATATCGATCTTCTCGCGAAACGCGTAAGAACCTTTGTAACCGGCACGCAGTTGTTTATTGAGCTCCGGCGGCATCGCGTCGTAGCCGTAGAGATCGATGTCACTGCCAACGCCCAGATGTTCCGGTCCAATCAGTTTCCTGACGTGATCGAAGTGATCCAAAACATGCTCGACGGTTGTCGGCTCATCACCTTTGACGAACATTCGCACACCGGTAATGCCCATGACGCTGCCGGCGAGGCCGACTTTCTTAATGGCTTCGTCAGTCTTTAAGCGCGGATGGTTCGGCACGAGCGCGCGACAATTGGAGTGCGTAATCAAGACCGGCTTCTTCGAGATCTCGAAGGCGTCGAGTGTCGTGCGATCCCCACAATGCGAGACGTCGACCGCCATTCCGACTTTGTTCATCCGCTCGATGATCGAAATGCCGAAGTCGGAGATACCCTCGTCGCGTCGTTCGGTTGAACCGTTGCCGATCAGATTGCGCGCGTTGTAAGTGAGTTGAGAAACCCGCTGGCCCAATCCGCGAAAGAAATCAACGTCCTCAGGACGGCGGAAGTGTTCCGAGTTCTGCAGACCGAGAATGATTCCGATCTTGTTCGACTTCTTGATCCGTTTCAGATCGGCGGGACTATCGACGCGCATGAAGTGATCGGTGTCGTTGGCGATGAAGCCGTTCCAGGACGCAAAGAATTGCAGCCCGCTGTCGTAGGCATTCGGACCACCCATGCCGATGGCCGGATGAAAGACGTTGATGCCGGAGTCGATGAATGGCTGGAGGTCAGCGGCGGTGAAGGTTTCCGGATCTTTGAACCACTTCGCCTGTTTGTTGAAGTCGAGCGTCAACACGCTGAGCATGTCGATCACGATCGCACGTCCAACTAAATCGATCGCGTGACGCGAGTATTCCGTCGTCGAGCTTGCAAACAGGCGAAAGCGCCCGCGATTGATCATCGGTGCAGCAACGATCGCGGCCGCGGCGCTCTTCATCATCTCGCGCCGGCTGATGACGTTCATTCTCTTCATTAAGTTAATGAGATTCTTTCATTCGTTTAATCAGATTCTTTTCGTTCGTTTAATTTAATCAGTCGCGATTAGTGTCTAAACACCCAGCGTCAACGGCGCGAAAATATGACAGCCAGGGGGCAAGCGCTGAGCGGAGCGAAGCGCGTCGCCCCTGGTTGCGTTCACAATCGCGGACGAGGCCTGAAAGGCCGAAATAGACGCCGTTGTATTACGCCCTTTCAGGGCTCAACGCGACACTTTTTAACGATCCAGGGGCGATGTCCCGACTACGTCGGGACTTGCCCCTGGCTGTCATATTTCCGCGCCTTTGGCGCTCGGGCCTTTTCGCGTTGGCGCTTGGGGCTTTCGCGTTGGCGCTCAGGCCTAATTGCGTTGGCGCTCAGACACTGACTATCGCGTCTCGACTGGCAGGGCGATGTAGGAGGCGTGTTTGCCGGAGCGAAATATCTTTTGCGTTGCCGGCTGGAAGTCACTCTCCGTCGCCTTGAAAATATTCGCTACAAACTTTTGCGGATTACGATCGATTACCGGGAACCAGGTGCTCTGTACCTGGACCATAATACGATGGCCCTTCTTAAAAGTATGATCGTTGGCAGGAAATCCGATCTGGTAATGGTTAATGGCGCCGGCAACGAGCGGTTCCGCCTTCTCGAAGCCCTTCAAATACCGGCCACGAAACACATCGCCCGCAATCATGAGCTGGAATCCACTCATACTCGGATCCGCCTCAAACTTGTCCGGATAAACGTCGATCACTTTCACGATCCAGTCACTATCAGTCCCCGAAGTTGAGGCGAAGAGATTCGCAATGATCTTTCCCGACACGGTGAGATCTTCGGTCAGCGTTTCGGACTCAAAGGTAAGAACGTCAGGACGCCGATCGACAAAACGCTGATCCTCGACTAACCAGACGGGCCAACCCGAACGCACCTGAATCGGTCGCGGACGATAAGGAACCGGATTCGCCGGATCGGAAACATAACTGTCAGAAGCATCCGCAGCGGCCGGCGTATCGAACGACAATCTCCGGTTCGCCTGAAAGTAGAGTCGCCGATCGGTGACGTTTCGTTTCGGCGGCCATTCGTTGTGTTCGACCCACTGATTGTCACCGGTGCGAAACGTCAAGGCTTCCGGTCGTTCGCCCGTTCCCTTGCCTTTTAAGTAATGAGCGAAGAAGGGCACGAGTATGTTGCGCCGGTAATAAGCGGCCGTCGGACTGCCGAAATCGATGCGGCCGAGCTTGGTTCCATCACCTCGCGACCAGCCGCCATGATTCCATGGGCCAACCACGAGAAAGTTTTGTTTGGCTGTGTCGTGGCGTTCGAGCAACTCGTAGATCTTGATCGGACCATAGAAGTCCTCCTGGTCCCACCAGCCCGCTACATTCAAGATCGGCACCGTGACACGATTCAGCCACGGCGCAAAACCCTGACGCTTCCAGAACGCACTGTAGTCGGGTTCGTTAACAAAGTTGGTCCAGGTCGGAAGCTTGCCGTTGAAATGCTTCTTGTCCGCGTTTGAAAGCGGACCGAGATTGAGATACCACTCGTAGGCGTCGAGCTTATCGACAACTTTGGTGACGTCTGAGATCTCTTTCGACGACTCCATCATGTACGAATATTCAAAGCCGTAACTCAGACGGAAAGCGCCGTTGTGGTGAAAGTCGTCGCCCAGCCACATGTCTGCCGGTGAAGCCTGTTGCACCACTGCCTTCAACGCTGGATGCGGATCGAGCATTCCCATCACCGACAGCCATGCGCCGTAACTCGTGCCCGCCAGGCCGACGCGACCGTTATTCTTCGGAACGTTTTTGAGTAGCCACGCGATCGAGTCGTAAGTGTCGGTGCTTTCGTCGATCGCGTTCTTGTCTTTCGGATCGCGTGGCTGACGCAGCATCACGAATTCGCCTTCCGACTTGAAGCGCCCGCGAATGTCCTGACGCACAAGGATGTAACCGTCGGATGAAAGCTCGGTAAGTGCGGACGCGAGTTGCTCGGCGGTAGTCGTGCCGAGTCCGTACGGAGTGCGGAGTAAAAGGATCGGTAGTGGTTCTGCGGCTTGCGCGGGCGCGTCGATCGTGGTG
The DNA here is from genome assembly GCA_036401595.1 of Pyrinomonadaceae bacterium. Taxonomy (GTDB): domain Bacteria; phylum Acidobacteriota; class Blastocatellia; order Pyrinomonadales; family Pyrinomonadaceae; genus PSRF01. The sequence goes on along the minus strand of DASWUM010000053.1, from coordinate 27,192 downwards.
TAGAGACGAACGCCATCGCGCATCGCGATCATTGCTTCGGTGCGCGTGTAGTCGGTGGGCTTGAATTGAGCGCGTGCGACCGTCAGGGCAAGCAAAAGAAATACTCCCGCCACGGCGCAACGGCGCAACGTTAAGAGATTTTCTTTGCGTTTTTCGTTGCGCCGTTGCGCCGTGGCGGGAGTAATCTTCATTCTACTTTTCACGTCCTTTCGACACTCGATCGATCGGCGCAGGCCGCGGCACTCTTCGCACCGGATTCAGTTCCAGCAACCGCAAACCTTCCTGCACCGCTCGCTCAAGCTGCGGATCGTGTCCTTTGTTCACGTCTGCGGGCGTGTACTCCACCTCGATGTCCGGCGCGACGCCGATGTTCTCCACATCCCATTCGCCCTTCAGATTATAGAAAGCGAGATTTGGGGCGGTGATGCCGCCACCGTCGATCGTTGCTGGAAAACCGAGGGTGCCGACCAATCCGCCCCAAGTCCGTGTCCCGACCAGTGGTCCAACCTTGCGGAGTCGAAACATGTAGGGCAATGCATCGCCGCCAGACCCGGCGGACTCGTTGATGATCATGACTTTTGGACCATAGATACCGGCAATCGGCGACGTGCTCGGATTGCCGTCACGCAACGCGAAGTATCCCATCAACTTTCGATCGAGCTCGTTGACGATATAGTCCGCCACCTGGCCGCCCTGATTGTAACGCTCGTCGATGATCGCACCTTCCTTGTCCTGTTGCGCGTAATAGTAGCGCGTGAAATATGTGTAACCGGGATTCCCAGTGTTCGGCAGCCACACATACGCGAGCTTTCCGTTCGAGAGTTTATCGACGAGGCGACGGTTGTTCTCGATCCACGCGCGCGTGCGCAGCGTCGCGTCACTTGCAACCGGCACGACTGTGACGAGACGTGAACCTTCGGTCGTCGGTGTCTTGTTCACGCGAATCAGTGTCTGTCGGTTTGCAGTTCCTTCAAACAGACTGTACGGGTTCGTCGGCGGCGCAAGTGGACGTCCGTTTACTTCAAGCAGGTAATCGCCTTCCGAAACCTGGATACCGGGAGCGCTGAGTGGCGCTCTCAGATCGGGATTCCAATTCTCTCCCGTGTAGATCTTCTTGATGCGATAGTGTCCGTTCTCGATCGTGAAGTCAGCGCCGAGCAGGCCGACTGAAACGGGATCGTCAGTAGGAACATCGCCTGTACCTTGCAGATAGGAATGGCCCACTGTCAGCTCGCCGCCGATCGACGCGATCAGGTAACTGAGATCTGCGCGATGTCCCACGAACGCGAGCAACGGTTTGTACTTGTCGTAAATCGCCTGCCAATCAGCGCCGTGCATTTTCGCGTCATAAAAATACTCGCGCTGAATACGCCACGTCTCGCGATAGATCTGCGCCCACTCAGCTCTTGGATCGACGCGCATTTCCAACTGCGCGACGTTTAGTGGTCCATCGCCGACTTTCGCCGGCCGTTCGGTCGCCACCACGCCCCAACGATTCGCGCCGTCGCCGGCCTGGTAAAGAAGTTTCTTCTTGTCGGCTGAAACCGAATACGAACGAACGCTGCCTTCGAGAAACGGCGCTGCCGCTCGTTCCTTAAGTTGATATCTTTGCAGACGAAGCGTGCCGGGCGCTCCACCGACAATCGGTTCGGTGTAATAGAACGTTCCTGCTGCACCAGCATTGAGATTGTTGTAATCGCCGGCGGGAATGTTCACTGCCAAAACTCGCTGAGTGATGCCGTCAAAATCGATGCGCACAACCGGTTTCGCATTCGGATCCACCTTCGGTGGCGGAGCGTCAGCGCTTGGTGGCTTCGGCTCGTCGCCGGTTTCCGGCAGTAGTGGCGAGGGATCAGTCGCGCTGAGCACAACGAGGTAGATTGCACGGCGCACAGGCCGATCGATCGAGCTCATCTCCAGCCACCCGGTGCTTGGTCCATAGTTGGTGCTGGACATGAAGTAGAGATACTTCCCGCCTGCATCGAACGTCGGCGAGATCGAGTCGGCGAGTCCGTCAGTGACTTGATACGACTTTTTGTCAGTCCATGAATAAACAAAAATCGCGCGCAGGTGACTGGCAAGATTCTTCGAATATGTGATCCACTTTGAATCGGGCGACCACGACGCGTTGAAGTCTCTAATCGGATCCGGATACGAATCAGTGTCGATCTTTGTCGCTGCGCCGCTGGCAACCTCAATAGACCAGAGATTGTTGTGGTTGTCTTCGAGCACGATCTGCTTGCCATCCGGCGACCATCTCGTGCCACTGAAGAATGCCGTCGAGGGCAACGCAACCGCACGCGCAGGAGTGACGCCGATCGGTTCTCCGATCATCAGTTGATACTCACCGCTCGTATCGGAAAGCCACGCGATCTGTGCACCATCCGGCGACCACACCGGATCGCGGTCGTGCGCGCCCGCGCTCTGCGTCAGATTTCGGAAGTCGCCTTTCTCTGCCGGCACAGTGAAGATCTCACCGCGAGCCTCGAAGGCGGCGCGGGTTCCGGTTGGGGAGAGTGTGGCGTTGCGAATCATGGTCGCAACCTTCTTGAACTGCGGCCGAGCCCACGGCAGATCGCCGGTTACTTCGATGTTGAGTTTCTGCGGCTTGCCGGATTTCGCATCGACCAGATAGATGTAGCCCGCCTGTTCGTAAACAACTGCATCGGGACCGGCTGAAGCAGTCATCACATCGAAATCGTCGTGCTGGCTGAGCTGCGATAGTTGTTTGGTGTCGGTGCGATAGGCAAACAGGTTCGCCGTGTGACTGCGGTCGGAGATGAAATAGATCGTGTTGCCGATCCACATCGGGAAGCTGTCGTTACTGTTGGTCCAGGGAAGTTTTTGAACTGAGTGATCCGCGAGATTGATGACCGAGATCGGGTGCGTGCGGCCGCCGCGATAGTGCCGCCACATGCTTGCTTCGTGCCATTCCGGAATAAACGCTGTCGAGAACTCTTCGTAAGCGACGCGCGATCCATCAGGTGAGTACGCGCCAAAAAACGCGCGCGGTAACGGCAGCATCTCGGGCAATCCGCCATCGACGCTGATGGTCCAGAGCTGCATGTACGACTGCTGCGGCGAGCCGTTTCGGTTTGAGGCGAAGACAACGCTCTTGCCGTCGGGTTTCCAACCGCGAACGCGATCGACCGCCGGATGATAAGTCAGTCGTTTTGGATCGCCGCCATTCGTGGAGACGACGTAGACATCGGTGTTTCCGGCGACTGTTGCGGTGAAAGCGATCTGCGAGCCGTCGGGAGAAAAGTACGGATCGATCTCGAGCGACGGCGTTGACGTCAGGCGACGTGCCGCGCCACCGCTGCGCGAGACGACCCACAGGTCACCGGCATACTCGAACGCGACCGAGTCACGACTGACGGTGGGGTGACGCAGCAGCCGGGTGCCCTGCGCCTGAGTGGGGGCTACGATGCAAAACAATAGGAGAAAAAAGAGCGTGATACTTTTGATGGGCATAATCTTTTTTGTAAGCATTTCTCCCGCAACGGCGCAACGGCGCAACGTTAAGACGCAGAAACTAGAATTAGCTTCTTAGCGGCTTCCGTTGCGCCGTTGCGCCGTTGCGGGGGGAAACCATTTGTTAGAACTCAAGCCGGAGCCCAACCTGACCTTCGCGCCCCGGTTGCACCTGAGTAATGGTGCGGAACGGTGTCGTGATATTTGTTCGCGTCTCAACCGCCGCCGCATTTTGTCGATTGAACACGTTGAAGAACTCAAACAACGCGTGAAGCTTCACACGTTCGGTGATATTGAATCGCTTCGTCAAACGCAGATCGAGATTGACAAACGCTGGAGCGGTGAACGCATTTCGCCCTGGTCCATGATCGATGAGATTGAAAGTTCCATCGCCATCGGGATCCTCGGCTGTCACCGCAGTGCGGCTGAAATGAAATCCACTCTGCGTGCGAAAGATGCCGCTCACCTGAAACTGGTAGGGCAATTCCAGCAACCCGTTCACCTGAAAACTGTGCTTCACAAACAAATCCGACGGACCTTTATCGAGATCCGGACCATTGACGAACGTATTTGCCTGCGCCACAAATCTTCCATTGGCGCGCACAAACGAGCCGTTCTGATTGGTTCGCCCCGTTCCTGTCTCGGTAACGAGTGGCGCAATCCCGACAAAACTATCAGACGGCAACGTGTTGATTCCGAGTTGATTGTCGGTCTCGTCCGCATACGCGTAGTTGCCGCTCAACGTGAATCGTCGCGCGAAACGTCGCGTAAAGCTGACGATGAAGCCATCGTATTCACCGTGATACCACGGACCAAACGTTTGAATCGGTCCGGCGGTGAAAGGCGCCAGGAACTGCCGGCTCGATGCGCGTGAAGCAAACGAGATGTTGGCTTCGCGAACGCCAAGCATGTTCTTCATGTTCCGGTGATAGTAATCAGCTTCGATGACGACGTTCTTGATCTCCTGCTGCACGCCGATGCTCATGCTCTCGGTAAACGGCGTCTTGAACGATCGATCGATGTCGGTCGGAAATAGTTGCGCTGGTATGGCAGCGTGCGACAATGCACCGAACGGTCCCCAAAAGAAAAAGCCGTTCGCTTTTCCAACTGCCGCCGCAGCTGCTGCCAGATACTGATCGGGGGTCAGCCCTGAAAGCGATTGAATGTTGCTGACATTGATCACCGCATTTGCCGGAATCGCAGCATGACCGCCCGCGACCCCACCATTGAGCCTGTCGATTCCGATGAACAGTCCCGGCGAGAATGGACAAGCTACATTGCCGGCCGTGATTTGTGCATCAGTCAGATTCGGTGAAACGCAGAGTCCACCGGGAAACAGTGTCGAGTTGATTACTGCCGGGGCTAAACTCGGATTGCCAAAGAACCCCCGCGGATATGAGAACGGCTGGACCACACGCCGATCGGCGCCGCCAAATGCCGGCACATCGCGAACGAGTCCGAGTCGAAACTGATCGTAAAAAATTCCGTAGTGGCCGCGAATTACTGTGCGCGGTGTTGCGGACCAGGCGAAGCCGACACGCGGCGAGATATTTCTCTTCGTCACAAACTCCGAGTCGTAGTCCCAACGCATGCCCAGATTCAGCGTCAGCTTCTGATGAAATCTCCAGTCGTCCTGAACAAAGAGCGCGTTGTAGTTGTTACGCAGATGAATCTCGTTTGCCGCCGGCGTTAGACCACCGGCAGTCGTCACGGTGAAGAAACCTGCATTGATTGGTCCAAACTGAATGAAATCAGGTACCGTGGCAAAGAGCTGCAGATTCAGAACCTGCGACTCGACACCATCAACTCTAGTTCGCAGGAAGTTCCAGCCAAACTTTACGTTGTGATCGCCGAAGAGTTTGTTGGCGTGTGCCGAGAGCGTCGTGTATTTCTGATCCAACGCTGTGCGCGTTGTGTTGTTACCAAACGAGAACGAACCGAGATTGCCGAAGAGTCCTCCGGTGTTGTTGTTGCTGAACATCTGAAATGTCGTGCCGACACCCGCTTCGGGATGTGCCGGGGCCGTTTCCGACGTGTCGCCACGATAACCGCCGCGCAAGGTAAACACCCACGGATTGCTCTTGTCTCCGGCCAGAATCGTATCGCTGAAAGATAACAGCAGGTGTCTGGCGCCGGTGTTGTTTCGTCGTGACGGCAAGTCGGTAGCATTTGATAACGGCAAAAACTCGTGCACGTTTCCGTTTGTATAATTCACTGACTGGCTCAGACTATGACGTCCGAGTTGCTCGTCGAATTTAAAGAAGCCGCGCGTGTCGTAGGTGCGTGATGGATTGTCGAACTGGTTTTCGAAGTTTCTAGCGATCTGCGGAGTGCCCGCTGGAAAAGCAAAGTTCAAATCCCGGTTCTCTCTGATGCGCTCGGCTGAGCCGAAGAAGAAAACCTTGTCTTTAACGATTGGGCCACCGAGTGCGACGCTGCCGTCCCAACGTTGCAGAAAGGGAGCCTCCGTCACGGCCGCATCGACTGAGTTGGACGAATCAAAGACGTTGTTGCGGAAGAAGATTGATGCGAGCCCGTGGTAATCGTTGCCGCCACTGCGAGTGATGACGTTGACGATCGCACCGGACGCCTGGCCAAACTCAGCGCGGAAACCCGACGTCAGCACCTGAAACTCAGCGATCGTTTCCTGGTTGAACTGCGACGCGGCGCCGCCGTTGACGTTGTCTTTGTTCGGCTGGCCATCGATCAGGAAGTTGTTGTTGCCGGCACGTTCGCCAAGCACCGGTGTCGAATTGTCGCTGCCGGGATTGGCCTGACGATTAATCACCACGCCCGGAACGAGCTGCATCAGATCGAGGTAGTTGCGACCGTTGGTCGGCATTTCCTTGATCTGTTGCGGCGTCACCGTGGCTCCGGTTGCGGCACTGGTCGGATTCAGTAACTGGGCGTAGCCGACGATATCGACCTGACCGGCCACAGCGCCAACTTCGAGCGGAATGTCGAGCGACAAGGTTCGATTTACAGTCAACTCGACGTTGTCGAAGTCTCGCGACGCAAAGCCGGCGTGCGAAACAGACATCGTGTAAATTCCCGCGGGCAGAGCCGTGACGCGATAGAAGCCGCTTGCATCGCTGGTTGTAGTGCGTTCAATGCCGAGTGCGGCAGACTTCACCACCACTTGCGCGCCGGCCACCATGCTGCCCTGCGCGTCCTTGATGGTGCCCTCAATTGTGGAAACCGTGGTCTGGGCCTGAGTGTTTGCCGCCGCCAGCAAAAGACAAAGGACCAGCAACAACGAGCCGCCTCGAAAGCCTTTCATGATTCCGCTCCTTAGGAAGAGAGATGTTGGAACCCCAGTTCTGATCCGTGTAAAGCCGCGTAAGCCTGTGGCCGGGTATATAACATCGTCCGTTGCATCATGTCAATTCTTGTACAACATTTGTTGCACGAAATAGATCGGTGTGCTATTTTCTCGCGCGCCATGCAGGCGAGAATTTTCGAGCAACCGACGGACACGGCAACCGCGATCAAAGTCGACGGCGTAGAGCTTCGTTTGATCCGCTTGCCACTCATCGAACCGTTTGAAACGAGCTTTGGCAGTGTCGATTCGCGCCTCATCTTTCTCGTCTGTCTCGAAGCGAACGGACTGACAGGCTGGGGCGAGGTGGTTGCGTCTGAGGAGCCGCTTTACAGTTACGAAACGACCGGCACTGCTCTCCATGTCATTCGAGATTTTCTGGCGCCGGCTGTTGTAGACGCGCCGATCACAGGGTTGGACGATCTCGCGAAACGGCTGTCGCCATTCCGCGGACACAACATGGCGAAAGCCGGACTCGAGCTCGCGTACATGGATCTGCTGGCTCAGGCGAGTGAAAAGTCACTCTCGTCGCTGATTGGTGGTGAGTTGGAACGTGTCGCAGTTGGTGTGAGCCTGGGAATTCAACCAACCTTGCCCAGGCTGCTCGAACGAGTCGAACGCTATCTGAATCTTGGTTACCAGCGCATCAAGCTGAAGATCAAACCGGGATGGGATCTCGACGTCGTGGCTGAAGTTCGTCGCAACTATCCGGAGATTTTGCTTTCAGTCGACGCCAACTCGGCTTACACCATCAACGATCGCGATCATCTGAAGAAACTCGACGATTTCAATCTATTGATGATCGAGCAGCCGCTCCAGAACGACGATCTGATGGACCACGCGCGTTTGCAGGAGACGATGAACACGCGGTTGTGTCTCGACGAGAGTATTGTCAATCATCGGACGGCAAAGCTCGCTCTCGAACTCGACAGTTGTAGAATCATCAATATCAAGATAGGGCGCGTTGGCGGCTACTCGGAAGCGCTCGCCATTCACGATCTGTGCGTGGCGCGAACAATTCCGGTCTGGTGCGGTGGTATGCTCGAATCCGGCATCGGCCGGGCGCACAACATCGCCCTCGCAAGTCTCAAAGGTTTCACTTTACCGGGTGATATTTCCGCCAGTTCGCGTTATTTTGAACGCGACATTATCTCGCCGGCAGTCACTGTTGCTCCCGACGGCACCGTGGCCGTTCCCGACCGTCCTGGTTTAGGATTCGAAATTGATTTGGATTTCATTAAGCAATTGACCGAGACACGAGTGTACATCTCACGAATGAAACCTTAGGTCCACACGAAGGAGCAAAATATGGGAGCGGGAAACACGCTCAACAGTCGTGGCAGTAACGGCTCCAAACCTTCACTCACCTCGCTCGAAGTGCGCTTCGCTCAATCGCCGCTGAGTGGCAGCCGTCGCCGGCTGATCAGAGAGATTCTCGATAATCACGAACAGACTTTTTTCCTGTCGTCGCGTGAGATGGCAAAACGTTACAACGTCGATGCCGCGACGATCGTGCGCACGGTCCAGGCTTTGGGCTACGAACGTTTCGCGGATTTTGCCGCCGACTTGCGCCAGCACTTCGTCAATCACATCACGCCTTACACGGTGCTGAAAGCTGCGACACAGGAGAAACGCAGCGTCACCGATCAGGTGCAGCATTGTCTCGAACGCGACGTCGAGAGTTTGAGCATTCTGCGATCGAGTTTGCAGGCCAATCGCCTGGTCGAACTTGCGAAGCGGATTCACAGCGCGCGCCGGATTCTCGTAGTGGGAGTCGATCTCGCAGCGTCGCTCGCGTGGTTTCTTGCTTATGGATTGACACCGCTCGGCTTCGACGCTCACGCACCGGTCGGGAGCACCGGCAACCTGCAACACAAGATCGATTTATTGACGGAGAAAGATCTGTTGGTGGCGATCAGCTTCGGCAGGTGTCTTCGAGAGACGGTTGAAGCAGTACAGCGCGCGCACGGACGCGGCGTTCCGACGTTTGGCATCAGCGACAGCGACACGACGCCGCTCGCGCTGCATTGTGATGACTATCTGATTGCATCAACCAGCAGTCCGTCGTTCACCGGATCGTACGTCGCCCCAATGGCTCTCTTGAACACAATCATCGTCGCCTGTGCTCACCTGAGACCGAAGCGCGCTCTCGCGATGTTGAGTCGAACCGAACAGGAATATCGCACCGGCTCACGCTGGTATCAGGAACCGATCCGTCGCAGCAAGAACACCAATGGGCGCAAGAAGAAGTCGTAATCCGGCTTTCATCCGCGCTTATCCGTAGTCAAAAGCTTCAAGCCTTCAATCACTGGAGGAAATTCCAGCAGTGCCTCTTTCTTAACGCCCCACGTCGTGAACATGTAGCCGAGTAGTTTTGGACTGTTCTGAGTTTTGCTGAACCGGATCAACGCCTTAGTCGCGTCGACATTTTTCCAACCGGCAGGCAGAACGCGGAAGCCTTTCTCGATGAACATCGGGATTGAGGGATAACTGTCGCGCGGCTCGTAGTGCCACGGGCAGATGATGATGTCTTTTGGGATCATGTCGATCGCAGTAGCCGTGCCGTTCTTCGAAGCCTCCCACTCGCCAAGATCGAGTTTTGTGCCATCGATCAAACGGTCGCCCCACATCAGCATCTCAACCTTTCGCTTGACGACAAGATGCGCGTGAAGTTCCTTGACGGCTTGAGCAAAGAGCACGCCGGGATCTTTGCCTTTCGTCGAAGGTGATTGCTCAGAACCTAGCAAGAAGACTTCGTCCATCCCGACATGCAACGCATCGGCACGAAACGCGTCGACGATCTCGTCCATCAATTCAAAGACAATGCGCCAGACGTCCTTGTTGAGTAAATCCCATTCGCGACAGTAGATGCCTTCGTTGTTTGGAAACGCGCCCGGCGTGAGGTCAAACTTTGGATAGACGGTCAACAGCGGGAATGTCTCAGCCTTCCACGATTGGTGACCGAGCGATTGAAACTCCGGAATCAATCGAATGTTGAACTTCCGGCAGAGCGTCGCGAAGCGTCGTGCAGCGTCGCGCGTGATCGGATTCGTGCCGCGTCGCAGCTCAGGATGCGACTTGAAGTCGAAGTTGTAATCAACCTCGAGAATAATGACGTTGATTCCCTGCTTTGCGAGCGCTTCGAGATTCTGTCCGAGCGCATCGAGCTCGCTGTCGGTGTCGTAGTCGAGGAGATGAATCGCTCGCCACTGTTTCGCTTCAACCGGCATCACGAAGAAAAGCATTAGCATCAACCACAAAGAAGCACAAATGGCATACTTGTTCATAGCGCGGCAAGGTAGCACAAAAAGTTAAAGACAGCGAAAAACTGTGGTTTAATCCTGGACCGTGAAACTCAGTAGACGTGAGTTCAACGCGCTTTCTGCAACCACGATTGCGTCGGTTGCGCTCGGCGGTGCATGTCGTCGTTTTGGTGGTGCAGTCATGCCAAGTGATGGTCGTCTCAGTGCACGTCCGCGCAGCGGCGTAAACACCGCGGCGACCGGGCAAATCAAATTAGAGCGCGACGCTATTCTTCAGATACCTGCCAACGCGGGTGACAAACCGTTGCCGCTGCTCATCATGTTGCACGGCGCGACGCAACGCGCTGAAGACATGTTCTGGTATCTCGACACTGCACCCGAAGAAGCGGGCGTTGCCGTGTTCGCGCCAAACTCCGAGGACACCACCTGGGACGCAATCGGCAGCAGATCTTTCGGTGCAGACGTTTATTATCTGGACCGAATGCTCCAACGCATCTTTGAAACTACGGCCATCGATCTGGAACGCGTGTCGATAGGCGGCTTTTCCGACGGCGCCACGTACGCGCTTTCACTCGGACTGATCAACGGCGACTTCTTCAAGAGCATCGTTGCCTTCTCACCAGGTTTCGTGATCGGCAACGACCCTCACGGCAAACCTCGCATCTTTATCTCACACGGCTTACACGATCACATTCTTCCCATCGACCGCTGCGGCCGTCGCATCGCCAACGAACTAAAAACCCGGGGCTACGACGTCACCTTCCGCGAATTCGACGGCGATCACGAAATCCCTCTCGACATCGCCCGCGCCGGTTTGTCCTGGATCTAGCCACAAAAAGGGCCACAAAAGGCACATAAAGCACAAAAGGCACATAAAAGATTCCCCAACGTTTTCTTTTGTGCTTTTTGTGCTTTATGTGCCTTTTGTGGCTCCTATTGACAGGCGATAGGACGACTCGATAGACTGCGGCTTCCTATCGTCTGACTAGAGGAAACTGAATGAACAAACAATCTGACCTGTTCAAGCAGGGCACACTCGAACTATTAATCCTGCGCTTGCTGAGTTCCGGAAGCCTGAATGGGTGGGACGTGATGCAGCGCATCGAACTCCTCTCCGGCGAAGTGCTCACCGTCACACCTGGCGCGCTCTATCCCGCGCTTCATCGCCTAGAAGCACGTGGTTTGATTTCTGCCGTCTGGCGGCCGTCAGACAACAATCGCCGCGCCAAGTTCTACGGCTTGACCACACGTGGCCGCAAACAGCTCGAGTCGCAACGCAGGCAATGGGAGCAATTCTCAGACGCAATCGCTTTGGTCTTACGAGATGCTTGAGGTTTTCTGCAATGAATTTAAGTGATTTACTCCGCCGCTGGCGCGCACTCACTCATAAAGAAGAGATGGAACAGGAGCTCGACGAAGAGATGAAGTTTCATCTCGAACGCGACATCGAGCGCAAGATCAAAAGCGGCATGCGTCCCGAAGAAGCGCGCTTTGCCGCACTCCGCTCGTTCGATCGTCTCGAACAATCAAAAGAAGAATGTCGCAGTGCGCGCGGTGTTGGACTGATCGAGAACCTTGTGCGCGACGTGACTTACAGTTTGCGAGTACTGCTCAAGAGTTACGCCTTCACGATCGTCGTCATCCTGACTCTCGCTCTCGGCATCGGCGCGAACACCGCCATCTTCAGTTTCGCGAATGGAATTTTGCTGCGACCACTTCCCTACCCGCAATCGGATCGTCTCGCAGTGCTCGACGAAACCGCAGTCAAACGCGGCATCACTTCGATGGGTGTGGCGTATCCAAACTTTCTCGACTGGCGTGAACAGAACACCGTGTTTGAAGGCGTAGCGACCCACTACGGCACGAGCCGGTTTTCGATGACGCTCGGCGGCGTGCCAACTGAAATCCGCGGCTCGCGCGTTACCTGGAAACTTTTCGAAGTGCTGCATGTGGCGCCGCAACTTGGTCGCACTTTCACATTTGAAGAAGACCGGCCACAGGATGATGGGGTGGTGATACTGAGCTACGATCTGTGGCAAAGAAGTTTTGGTGGCGATCCCAACATCATCGGGCAGAAGGTTGACGTTAGCAGGCGGCCGCGCACGGTCGTAGGTGTGATGCCACGCGGTTTCAGGTTTCCGGAAGTCTCCGAACTATGGGTGCCGCTCGCTTTCACGCCGCAGACCTACACGAGAACCGATCACGGGCTCGAAACCATCGCTCGTTTGAAAGACGGAGTCACGTTTGCGCAAGCACAGAACGAGATGAACAACATCGCGCTGCGTATCGAAGAGCAAAACCCGGTCACGAACGAAGGTCTTGGTGTCAGTGTCACGAGCTTGCACGAGAATCTTTCCGGTAGTTATCGCGATGCGCTGCTGATACTGCTGGGCGTCGTGGGCTGCGTTTTGCTGGTCGCCTGTGTGAACGTCGCGAATCTAATGCTGGCCCGGGCCACGGCGAGACAGAAGGAGTTCGCGTTGCGCGCGGCTCTGGGTGCGAGTCGTTGGCGGATTATGCGTCAGCTCATATTCGAGAGTTTGTTGCTCGCTTTGATTGGCGGTGCGCTCGGCTTCGCTCTCTCAATCCTGGCACTGCGCCTGTTGCTCACTGCGATTCCGATTGATCTGCCGTTCTGGATGAACTTCAGCATCGACTTTCGAGTGCTTGCCTTCACTCTCGCTGTCACACTCCTGACAGGTTTGATCTTTGGCATCGTGCCGGCGCTACAAACTTCGCGCGTCGATCTCAACGACACGCTCAAAGAAGGCGGACGCGGAAGCGGCAGCATTCGCAATCGCGCACGCAGCGTACTCGTCGTTGCCGAGATCGCGATGTCGCTGGTGCTGCTCGTCGGCGCTGGTTTGATGGTTCAGAGCTTTCTGCGTCTGCGACGCGTGAATCTCGGGCTCGATACAAAAAACGTGTTGACTGCAAATCTGATCCTGCCGCGCGTCAAATATAAGGAAGACGAACAACGCACGGCGTTCTTTAGTCAGCTCGTCGAGCGAGTGCGAAATCTTCCCGGCGTGGAAGCGGCGAGCGCGACCGGTACGCTGCCGCTAAACGGAAGCACGTGGGGCCGGAGTCTCACTGTCGAGGGTTATCCCGTACTTTCTGTCGGACAGGCGCCGTCGATTCAACACACGGTGGTCACCCCCGGATACTTTCGTACGATGGGCATTACTCTGCTTGCCGGTCGCGACTTCAACGATTCGGATAAGAAAGACTCGCCTGACGTCACGATCATCGACGACCGACTGGCGCGGCAGTATTGGCCCAACCAGAGCCCACTTGGCAAGCGCGTTCGCTTTGGACCACCGGAAGACAATGAACCGTGGCACACGATCGTGGGCGTTGTGAGCGTCGTCAGACACGAGCGAGTGCAGGAAGAGACAAGGCCCAGCGTTTATATGCCACACGCGAAAGTTCCCGTGTCGGGTCTGGCCCTCGTCGCGCGCACGTCTTCGAATCCGCACGACTTTATCGCTGCGGTGCGACGTGAAGTGGCCCAACTCGATCCTGATTTGCCTGTCAGTGAAATCGCAACGATGGAAGAAGTGGTGGCGGAAGCAATCTGGCAACCGCGTTTGTATGCGATGCTGTTTGCGGTCTTTGCTGGTGGAGCCTTGCTTCTGGCGCTGATCGGAATCTACGGCGTGATGGCATTCCTGGTCCAGACACGCACACACGAGATCGGCATCCGCATGGCCCTTGGCGCCAACACCCGCGATGTCTTCAAACTCATCGTGGGACGCGGAATGAAATTGACTGCGGTGGGCGTGGTGCTTGGCGCCGCCGGAGCGATCGCGTTAACGCGATTGATGCACAGTCTGCTCTTCAACACGAGCGCAACGGATCCATTCACCTTCATTCTACTTTCGGTATTACTCTCAGTGGCCGCCTTCCTCGCCTGCTATCTCCCCGCCCGTCGCGCCGCAAAAGTCGACCCCCTGATCGCACTTCGCTATGAATAGAATTCTCCACCGATCATGTTGATTTTTGGCTATTTAGATAGATTTTCGGTATGTTCAATCGTTTACTTTGGGGATATACTTAGCCCATGCAAGTCTTCCTCAGCCACTCAAGTAAAGATAGAGATCTGATCCGAAAGATCACCGACGAATTGAAACGAGCGGGAATGGATGTCTGGGACGATACCCGAGAGATATGGTCAGGTGACAATTGGGCCCAAATGACCTCACAAGCACTGGAAGAGTCGCAGGCTATGGTTGTTCTGCTTACTCCTGAGTCAATGGATACAAAGTGGATCAAGTGGAACATCGGATTCGCTCTAGGAAACATAGCGTACGAACGGAGATTGATTCCAGTTTTGGTCGGTGATCCAAATCAATTCTCGAAGGAACAAATACCGTGGATATTTAAACATTTGAAGGTGATAAATCTGCCGGACAACGGAAAGAACGATGAAAACATAAAGCAGATCGCTGACGCCCTTAAAGCGGCAGCGTGATAAGCACTAGATTTCCTCACAATCTATGCCACCTAACGAGTTATTTCTCTCATACTCAGGCTTGGACCGTACCTTTGCGAATTCCGTCATCGGGGCTCTGCATCATCATGCGATTCCGCTTTGGGATAGCGAAACCAATCTAGTTGGTGGACAACATTGGCACGATGAAGTCGGCGAAGCCATGCAAAGATGTGACTGGTTTGCCGTGATACTATCACCGCATGCTTTGGCCTCGATGTGGGTCAAGAGAGAATTGATGTTTGCATTGGATGAACCTCGGTTGGAAAACAAGATTCTTCCGTTGCTCTACCAATCTTGTAATCTTAGGCGCCTTTCATGGACTCTCTCATCCGTTCAAATGGTGGATTTTACTGGTGACTTTCATGTTGGATGTCGCGAGCTTCTGAGAATTTGGGGCATAGATTACAGCCAACATTGACTACGTGCACGCAATTACTTGATGCGCTTGCCGTTTGTGACGCGGCCGTTCTGGTCGATGCGGAGGCTCGTGACTTTGCCGTCTGCGTCTTTGATGAAGGTCAATTTTGCCGGGAATTCGCGTGGGTAGAAGACGGTTTCTGACTGCGGATAGATCTGAAAAACGCTTTGACCCGTGACCTGCGTCATTAATTTGTCCCCGTCGCGGAAGACGCGCATGATGACGCCTGGGCCAACTTCGTATTCGCCTGCATACGCGTCATAGATCTTCGGGTCGACCGTGACTACGGGTTTGTCAAACGTCTTGAGGATCTCCGCGGCGTTGGTATTACTCGGATTTAATTCGAGCGACTTTTTGTAATTCTGTTTCGCCAGTTCGCGTTCGTTCACGGCGACGTATGCTTCAGCGAGACTGTCGTAGGTATTAGCAGCTTGCGGGTATGCTTCAACGTTGAGTTTGAAAACTTCGACCGCCTCTTTGGCTCGGCCGTTTCTCAACAAGCGGTAACCAAGCGCATTCAACTCCGGCTCAGCAAAATCGTACGTCGCGGATTGATTTGTCTTCAGCTCGCGATATTGCGCGACGCCGGCCTCAATTCCCTTCTGAGTGATTGTTTGCTCGAGCACGGGAACGATCGACATCTTTGGCGGCTGGTAGGGCTGGTTGTAAATGAGCTTCGCAATCGAGTCGCTCAGTCGGTCGAGGTATTCGGTACCGGTATTGTCGAGCAACACGATCACGTTCTTTTCCTGCGGAAAGCGGACGAGGAGCGTGGTGAAACCGTTGATGCCTCCGCCGTGCATGATAATCGGCACGTCTTTGTCGTTTTGCTTGAACGAGGCATTACGCACGACCCAGCCGTACGCGTAGTTATCGAGAAACGGTTTGTACATCAACGCCTTTGACTGTTCCGAGAGCACTTTATTTGTGTAAAGCGCCTGGTCCCACAGGAACAGATCTTCGACCGTCGAATACATCGAACCCGCGGCGTACGGGATCGACATGTCGAGGTAAAGAGAGTTGGTGTAACCATCGGGCGTCTTGCTGTAACCGGTCGCGCGTTTCGGCAGGATCGTGTTGTGATGATCGTAGCCGGTGTTATTCATGCCGAGGGGTGCGAAGATATTCTCCTTCAGGACCTGCTCGTATGGCTTGCCGGTGACGTGTTCGATGATGGCGCCGAGGAGGAAATAACCGGAGTTGTTGTATGAATACTTCGAACCGGGCTCAAACTCCAGATCGCCGCTCGCGTACTTCTTAACAAACTCGTCAACCTTGTAAGGATTGCGACTCACGTTTTCGAAGAAGCCCGGCTGGCTCGTGTAACTCGGAATGCCCGACGTGTGTGTGAGCAGGTGATGAATCGTAACTTTCTGTCCGATGTCTTTGCGGTAGTCAGGCAGGTAATCAGAAATTTTCGCGTCGAGTTTGATCTTTCCCTGCTCGACGAGTTGCAGCGTGAGTGTCGCGGTGAACTGCTTGGTAATCGAGCCGAGGCGAAACTTCGTGTCGGGCGTATTCGGAATATTCCACTCCATATTCGCAAGCCCAAACGCGCCCTTGTAGACGACCTTTCCGTTTTCAGCGACGAGCGCCGAACCGTTGAACTGCCGGTACTTGTGCGCGAGCGCGAGCAGCTCCTGAATCTTCGCGGCGTGGTCCTGGGCCAGCGCGAGTTGCTGGAAAGCAAATAAAAGTATTGCGACACAGACCACCGATCTCAAATTCTTCATGTTCTCAGTCCCTCTCTAACCATTCACCGAACTGTAGGGGCGGCACTCCGTGGCCGCCCCTCGTTTGAATTCCACGCAAGGGCGTCCACGTTCCGAAGTCCGCAAGCTAGTAATCATTGCCAAACGAAAATCTGGCGATTAAGTTGCGCGGATGAATGCAATCGGGTTTGCGCCCGTGCCATCCGAAAATGACGAGCTCGACAAGCTGCGTGAAGCGTGCAAGCGCTTGAACTTTACCATCCGCGCGATCAAAGACGCTCAGGCGTCGCTCAGTCAAATTAATCTCGGCGAAGCACGCGAACGTCTGAATAACGCCCAATGGCAGGCCCGCGAAGCGAAAAAATTACTGGCTGAAGTTGGCAAGCAGATGAATGGAACGAAAATCCAACAGCGCGCCTCCCGCACCTCACGACGAGCCTAAATCAATTTCCACTCTTAAGCTCCACCAACACTAAACGGATTGTCGTGTTGCCGGTATTTTCGGCCCAGTGCGTCACCGGATCGCGATAGATCACGTCGCCGGTCTTGAACTCACCGTCGGTCACGGTTCCATCAGTAGCATGATTGCGGAATTTACCGCCGCCGATGACATAGATAACATACGCCGGATGCGAGTGAGTCTGTTCCTTGTCGCCGGGCTTGAGCGTGGCCTCGAGAACACGGACGCGCGGGTTCTCCAGTTTCAGTGCGATTGTTTTCGCATTCACCGTGAGCGGGTCCTGCTCACGTGTTACACTCGCGTCGCCGCGCACAAATCCGGTGACGAGCAGTACAAATATCACAACGTAGATTCGCTTCATCTTCAGCTCCTTTTGAGGATATGAGTCTACGACACGGAGGTCTTCACATGCGAATCCTGATTGTCCTTACAATCCTGCTTTCCCTGACAACTGTGGCAAACGCCCAGGCGCACGACAATCGCAATTCGAAGCTGACGGAAGAACTGCAAAAACTATTCGCGGATCTGAATGACGCGATAGTCAAAAAGGATCGAGCGTCGCTCGAACGCATCTATGCTGACGAGTTCCTGTTCGTTCACGGAAACGGTTACGTCGTGAACAAAGCAGATCAAATCAAGGGAATCATGTCCAACGACCCGATATCCTCGACTCCTGTTCCAGCTCCAGCTCTTGACGATTTAATGTCCTATGGAGATGTCGCCATCCTCCGTACATCGCAGCGAGGAATTGCCGGAGTCAATATCTTCACCAGACGTGAAGGACGCTGGCAGGTCGTTCAAGTGCAAGGCACACGCCTCGCGCCAGAGCGTAAGCCCGTAGCAATCAATCCCGCGTCGCTCGACAGCTTTGTCGGCCGGTATCAGTTTGGACCAAACGCCATTGCGGCCGTCACAAAAGAAGGTGATGCGTTGAAGTGGCGCGGCGGCAATCGACTGCCGGTTACACTCGTGCCTCTGTCGGACAGTCGATTCTTCGCGAAAGAAACCGATTCAGAGATGTCGTTTATGAAAGACGACAAGGGCTTAGTGACAGGCGTTGTGCTGAAGTTAGGAGTTTGCCAGGAAACGAAAGCCAGAAAAATCGACTAGAGCCACAAAAAGGCACAAAAGGATGAAGGCAAACCGAAGAGAGTTTCTAACCACTGCGACAAGCTTCGTCGTTGCTCAGGCACTATGCGGCCGCGTAGCTTTTGGTCAAGAGAAGAAACCGACACGAGTTATTCTGCTCGGTACAAAAGGTGGGCCACGAGTCGGTGAAATAGGTCGGAGCAACCCTTCAACCCTGCTTCTGATTAATGATGTCCCGTATGTGGTTGATTGCGGTTACGGAACGTCGAAGCAGTTGTTGACGTCTGGAGTCGCACTAAACAGGCTTCGCTACATTTTCATCACCCATCATCATTCCGATCATAATCTGGAGCTCGGCGCACTCTTCTACAACGCATGGATAACCGGCTTGCCGGTGAAGGTAGACGCGTATGGTCCACCGGGACTAACAAACATGGCACGCGACTTCTTTAATTATCAGAAGTTTGATATCGACACGCGCATCGAAGACGAAGGTCGCACAGATCCGCGCGAACTGCTCACTACTCACGAGTTTGATAAGCCGGGCATGCTTATGGTTAATGACGATGTGAAGGTAAGCACTTGCCGGGTGCGTCACCCACCGATCACACACTCTTACGCATATCGATTCGACGCACGCGATCGCTCCGTGGTTATTTCCGGAGACACAGCATACGCGCCTGAGCTCGCAACGTTCGCAAAAGGCGCTGACGTCCTCGTACACGAAATCATGTACCTGCCGGGTATCGAGGCCCTCTTGAAGCGTTTACCGAATGCAAAGAGATTACGCGAGCACCTCATGGCCGCCCACACTCTGCCGGAAGATGTCGGCAAGATTGCTGCCCAAGCGGAAGTGAAGACGCTTGTGCTATCACACTTTGTTCCTGGTGATGATGCGTCAATTACAGACGAGATGTGGGCCGACGGAGTGAGGAAACACTTCAAAGGACGAATTGTAGTAGGAAAAGATCTACTCGAAATCTAGCCACAAAAAGCACATAAGGCACAAAAAGCACAAAAGAGAAAACCATTTCGGTGATCTCTTTTTTGTGCCTTTTGTGCTTTATGTGCCTTTTTGTGGCTTATACCGCTTGAGGATGAGCTTCACGTAGTTGCGTGTTTCGGTGTACGGCGGGATCGTCTTGCCGTATTTCATCACCGCGCCTTCACCCGCGTTATATCCCGCGAGGGCTAGGTCAACGCGGCCGTTGAACATCGCGAGCAGATCTTTCAGGTAGCGTGTCCCACCCATGATGCTCTGCGCAGCGTCGTACGGATTCTTCACTCCGTAACGAGCAGCAGTGCCGGGCATGAGTTGCATCAATCCCTGCGCACCCTTCGGGCTCGTCGCACTCGAAGTGAAACTCGACTCCTGCGCCATCGTGCAATAAATCAGAAAAGGATCGACGCCGTACTGCTTACCGTACTGGCGAATCAAACTGTCGATCCTGCCATTCCCCGTCGACCAAATCCGGTTACCGGCCGCGACCATCTCTGCCACAACTTCACCCACCGGCACGGGCTTGTCGGCGGTCGCAATCTCGTTGGTCACTTGTTCGACTTTGAGACGGGCGTCGACAAGCTCTTTCTCGCTCTTTTCGAATTCCACTCGCGAAATGAGCCCGTCGTTGTAGAGTGCTTGTGACTGTTGCTGCCGTTTTTCGAGCCTCTCAACCTCTTTTTGGTAAAGGTTGGAAAGGTCGGTCAAACTCGACTTAAGCTCCGCCTTCGGATCCTTGGCAACTTCCTGCGCCTGCACAGATACGACTGAAAATGCCCCAATCATGACAAAGCCGAGCAAAAGCACGGCTTTTGAGAAACCTTTATAAATAACGCTAAAACTCAAACGGTGATCCTCCACAAGAAGCTAGACACCCTAACGAGACGGCCGGTTACGATGTTCACATGTTTTCCCAAGTTGCCGCGAATTCGACGGATTCTTTTCAGATCTACTCGGATCAGCCTATTATTCCCGCGCCAACCACCGTCTTCGCTGGAGGAAAATCGATGTTGATCAAAGTTAGAACCCTCTTATTTGTGCTCGCAGTTACCACCATACTAAGCGCGGGCGCAGCCGTCAAAACCACCGCACAAAACAAAGTTCCGCTCACTCACGAGTCGATGTGGATGATGAAGCGCGTCGGTGCGCCGGTGCCGAGTCCGGACGGTAAATGGGTCATCTTCTCACTCGTCGAACCTGCTTATGACGAGAAAGACCAGGTCTCGGATTTGTGGATCGTGCCGTCGGATGGAAGCGCGAAGCCGAGGCGTTTGACGGCGAGCAAAGGTGGCGAAGGTGGTGTGACGTGGAGTCCTGACAGCCGGCGGATTGCATTCTCGGCACGGCGCGAAGGCGATGAAGCGGGCCAGATTTACGTCCTCGATATTGCGGACGGCGGCGAGGCAGTTCGCGTGACTTCCCTCTCGACTGGAGCACGCTCGCCGCAATGGCGACCTGACGGGCAAGCATTGCTCTTCGTGAGTACGGTCTATCCGGGAGCGGCTGACGACGATGCCAACAAGAAAGTCGCGGCCGAGCGCAAGGCACAGAAATACCGCGTGCGTGCCTACGATAAGTTTCCGGTTCGCAACTGGGACCGTTGGCTCGACGACATGCAGGCTCACCTGTTTGTTCAGAGCATTCAGCCCGGTGCGAAGGCGAAAGATCTGCTGGCGGGAACGAAGTTGGTGAGTGAACGCGGGTTTGCTGGTCGCGTCAGCGATTCGGGCGAAGAGTTCGATGCTGTCTGGACACCCAATGGCGACGCAATTGTTTTCGTGGCGTCGACGAATCGAGACGCAGCGGCGTACGCAAACACGAACACGGATCTCTTCAAAATAGCTGCGACTGGTGGTGAGCCGGCGCGTCTCACTTCCGGCGGTGACAACTTCAGCCGTCCTGCATTTCGACCTGACGGAAAGGCACTCTACGCCGGCAGCGAAGTTGAAACTGACAACAAGACTTATCATCTGGAGCGACTGGCGAAGTTTGCATGGCCGAGCATGGGCCAGCCTCAGGTCATCACCGCGAAATGGGATCGTTCGGTTGGCAGCTTCGCGTTCACGCCTGACAGCAAATCGATCTACCTGACCGCCGAAGAAGCAGGAAACGAAAAGCTATTCACGATGCCTGCTGATGGCGGCGACGTAACGCTCGCGATGGACATGACGCGCGGCGTTTACACGAACCTCAAGATTCCTGCAAAAGCGTCGTCAACGATTCTGTTTGTAAGTTGGGAGAGTGCGACCAATCCGCCTGAGATCTTCCGTCTGGATCTCAATTCCAAAACGCAAAAGCCGCTCACTACTTTCAACGCCGAACAAGTCGCCAAGATCGACTGGCTGCCGCTGCGTCATTTCTGGTTCACCAGCAAGGCCGGCAAACGCATTCACAACATGATCGCGTTGCCGCCGAATTTTGACGAGCACAAGAAGTATCCACTGTTTGTGGTGATGCACGGTGGACCACATAGCATGTGGCGCGACAACTGGGGACTGCGTTGGAATTACTACATGCTTTCGCGTCCGGGTTACGTTGTGTTGTTGACCAACTATTCGGGCTCGACCGGATTTGGCGAAGCGTTCTCGCAGAGCATCCAGGGTGATCCATTTAAAGGGCCGGGTGACGAGATCAACGAAGGAGCAGACGAGGCGATCAAGTTGTTTCCATTCGTCGATGGGTCGAAACAAATTGGAGCCGGCGCGAGTTACGGCGGGCACATGGCAAACTGGATGCAGGCGACCACCGCGCGCTACAAAGCGCTGATCAGTCACGCGGGTTTGATCAATCTCGAGTCGCAGTGGGGCACGAGCGATACGATCTATTCGCGTGAGGTCAACAACGGTGGGCCAGTGTGGGAACAGGGACCAGTCTGGCGCGAGCAGAATCCGATCAGGTTTGCGAAGAACTTCCGCACGCCGATGATGTTGTCAGTTGGCGAGAATGATTTTCGTGTGCCGTTGAATCAGACGCTCGAGAATTGGAGCGTGCTGCAGCGGCTGCGGATTCCGAGCCGCCTGCTTGTCTGGCCCGATGAGAACCACTGGATTTTGAAAGGCGAGAACAGCCGCTACTGGTACCAGGAGCTCTACGCCTGGTTCAAAAAATACCTCGACGAAACTTAAGCCACAAAAAGGCACAAATGTCTTATGTGCCTTTTGTGGCTAATTTTTCTGGAACGAACCAGTTCCCTTTCAGGAACAAAACTCTTTCATTTCCAGCAT
Source organism: Pyrinomonadaceae bacterium (assembly GCA_036401595.1). GTDB lineage: Bacteria > Acidobacteriota > Blastocatellia > Pyrinomonadales > Pyrinomonadaceae > PSRF01. The sequence goes on along the minus strand of DASWUM010000053.1, from coordinate 4,738 downwards.
TTGCAGACTTGCATTGCGGGTGCTGACCTGTGGCATAATGCCTGAGCCCTACCTTACAGCTTAGCGTTAGCGAAAGCTCATTGCCGAATTTAACTCCTATTTTACGAACTCGAGTAGGAGAGGATTTTGTCCTACTTACGAAGTCGAATAGGAGCGCGAAAAATTGTCCCATAAAAAATTACCCGACGCTCCGAAAGGAATATTCTCTAGATGAAACGCCTCCTAGCATCCCTTTTCTTGATTTGTGCGCTCTTCTTTAATTGCGTCGCGACCTTCGCGATAACCAAACAAACGAAACGACAAAAAGCGCGCGTTGAACGCAAAGAAGAATCCCGAACACCCGAACGCGAACGAGAAGCGCGATCAAAACGTGAATCACGCAAAGAGCGCAAAGAACTAGCTGCGCGTCGCGCACTCATCAAACGCAATCCACGTCTCACCGCTCTATTCAACGGCGAAAAAGACCTCGACGGCGAACGCTTCGATCAACCACGCGAAGCACTCGAATGGTATTTGCAAAAGCGCCTGCCAAAAGGCGAGAAGGTCCTGCCCGTCGAACGTTACTTCCAGGCAAAAGAGAAGATCAAAAAGATGAAGCGCTTCTCAACCCGGAACAATAAGAACGTGGACGCTGCAGCGGACAGCAACGAGGCGGAAGAGGTGTTTGATGATCCGGAATTTCCGGGCGGCACCGGTGGCGCAGGCGCAGGCGACGGTAGTGCTTCAACCAGCGGCGCACTCGGCACCTGGCAGTCACTTGGACCAGGCAACGTCGGCGGTCGCACACGCGCCCTCGTCATCGATCCGGTTAACCCAACCACGATGTACGCAGCCGCAGTTGCCGGCGGCATCTGGAAAACCACAAATGGTGGTACGACGTGGGCGCCACTTAACGACTTTCTCGCAAACATCGCCGTCACCTGTATGGCGATCGATCCTTCAAATCCAAATATTATCTACGCCGGCACCGGCGAAGGATTCTTCAACGCCGACGGCGTTCGTGGCGCCGGTATGTTCAAAACAACAGACGCGGGCGCAAACTGGACGCGACTGCCGGCCACGACCAATAACGTAGACTTCTTCTTCGTGAACGACATCGTCGTTAGTCCAGCAAACACCCAACATATCTACGCAGCCACACGCACAGGAGTTCTTCGCAGTCTTGACGGCGGTAGCACGTGGACTCTGCAAGTCGCTTCGAACGTCGCGAACGGAGCAAATGGTGCGATGGATCTGGTCATGCGTACCGATCAGGGTACCGACTATATCTTCGCAGCGGTTGGTACGTTTGCGCGCTCGCACATCTTCCGCAACACAGATGCGGGCGGTTCGGGCACGTGGGACGACGTCTTCTCTGAAGTGAATCAGGGTCGCACGTCGCTCGCCATCGCGCCGTCGAACCAAAACGTTATTTACGCAATGGCCTCGTGCATCTCATGCGGCGCGGGAACAAATCCGAACTTCCCGACCGCCAACTACACCGACGGTCTGCTCGGCGTATTTCGTTCCACCGGCTCCGGTGCAACGGGAACATGGACCACGCAGGTGCGCAATAACAGCGCCAATCTTCAGGACACACTGCTGCTCAGCAACCCGGTTAACGGCGCATTGACACAGTGTGGACTGGGAACGAGCCAGTTCCTGAATCAGGGCTGGTACGACAACGTGATTGCCGTTGATCCGACCGACTCAAACACGGTTTGGGTCGGTGGTGTCGATCTCTTCCGTTCTGACAACGGCGGTGCTAATTGGGCCGTGGCATCGTACTGGTGGTTCCAGGGCAACGGCACTCCGCCTGCTAACGGAGATCCGCAACTGGTCCACGCCGACAATCACGTACTTCTTTTCCATCCAAACTACAACGGCACTACCAACCAAACGTTGTTTGCCGGAAACGACGGCGGCATTTACCAAACGAACAATGCCAAAACAGGCAACGTTGGATATGCCACTGGCACAACTGTGGGCGGCGGCGCGATTACACCGACGAGCCCGATCTGCGGCAACACACCGGTTGGCGTCTTGACGGTACCCGGGGCAGTTGTCTGGGGTCCTTTAAATAATAACTACGCAGTGACGCAGTTCTACCACGGCCTGCCGTATCCGAACGGCCAAACTTACTTCGGCGGCACGCAGGACAACGGTACGAATCGCGGCACCGACGCTGCCGGTCCAAACGCATGGGCCCGCATCAACGGCGGTGACGGTGGTTACGTTGCTGTGAATCCAGCTAACACCAACACCATCTTCTTCGAAACGACCGGTCTCTCGTTGCGACGTTCAACCAACGGCGGCGTGAGTTCCGCGTCTGTCATTACCGGCATCGCGGGTGACACGTTCCCATTCATTACAGTCTTCCGAATGGATCCGAACACGCCAACGCGTTTGTGGATTGGTGGTCGTTTTATGTGGCGCAGTGATAACAACGCGACCAACTGGACCAGAACCGCCAACGCGCAATTGACCGGCGGTTCGATCACAGCGATGGCGATTGCTCCCGGCAACTCCAACGTCGTGATCAACGGTGCGGCTTCGGGACAATTTCGTCGTACGACGATTGGTACCACGGCAAATGCCGCGAGTGTGTTGGCTACCACGTGGCTGCAAACATTTACACCGCGCGGTAACGGCAATGGCACGATCTCGTGGGTTGAATACGACCCTTCGAATGCCAACAACGTTTGGGCCACGATCTCAAACTTCAACGGCACACCAAACGCACAGGGCACCAGCGCCGGTCACGTCTTCAGGAGTACCGACGGTGGCGCAAACTGGACGCTCGCGGACGGAACACAAACACCCGGAAACGTGAACGCGATTCCCGACATTCCGGCGCACAGCGTGGCTATCGATCCAAACGACAACCAGCGCATTTACGTCGGCACCGACTTGGGCGTGTTTGTTTCGCTCGACGGTGGCGCAAACTGGGCGCGGGAAACGACCGGCTTCTCGAACACAGTCGTGGAGTCGCTCACGGCAGTAAACAACAACGGTGTGACGAGCTTGTTCGCCTTTACTCATGGTCGAGGCGCTTTCAAGGTCACGATTCCGACCTCGTGCGCGACAGTGTCGCCGCTTAGCCAGGCATTCTTCTCACCCGGAAATACTGGCAGTGTCACGGTGACGAAGAACCTGGCTGCAACTGCTCCATGCGATTGGAACTCGGTGAGCAATAGTCCATTCATCACCATCGACTCCGGCGCAAGTGGCAGCAACAACGGCACTGTGAATTTCACAGTCGCGCCAAACACAACCGGCTCAGCTCGCAGCGGTTCGCTGACTGTTGCCGGTCGCAACGTAACGATCACTCAGGACGCGGCGCCGATCGCGAATAACGACACGGCCACCACGGATGAAGACACACCAGTCGACATCAACGTCCTCGCGAATGACTCGGAGCCTGACGGCGACACGTTGAATATCAACTCGGTCACGCAGGGCGCACACGGCACTGTCTCGGTCAACCCGAACAAGACCCTGCATTACGCGCCAGCGTCGAACTACTTCGGTCCCGACTCATTCACTTACACGATCGATGACGGACACGGCGGCACCGCAACAGCAACAGTTGACGTCACAGTCAATGCTGTAAACGATGCGCCAGAGTTCACGATCAACTTGCTGTCGCAGACGGTGCAATACAGCGATCCGATCACGACGGTGAATGTTTCTGTTTCTGACCCGGATGATCCGGTAGCGGATCTCACCCTCTCAGTTCTCTCAGCAGTGCCGGCAGGGCTGACGGTTACACCGGGTGTCGGAACGTTAACAATTTCCGGTAATCCGCTTGTGGTGGCCGGCGTTTACCCGATCGATCTGAAGGTGGTTGATCCGCATGGTGCGCAAGCACTCGCCACAGTCACGATCACGGTGAACAAGGAGACAGCGGAAACCACTTACACAGGCGACATGGGCGTCATCACTTCCGGTCCATCTGTAACTACTGCGACGGTGCGTCTCGCGGCACACCTGACACAGGATCCGGATGGAGCGTCGGGTGACATCACTCTCGCCAAGGTCGTGTTTGAGATCTTCAAGTCGACCAATATGGGCAGCACGCCGGATATGACGGTGACAAACGTGCCGGTTGATAGTAACGGCGACGCGATTTCGTTCCTGTCCGGTGTGGCGGCTGATACTTATGTCGTGAAGGTCAAGATCGTGGCCAGCAATGGTTACTGGACTGCCGATCCTGTTGGTCTCGGAACGATTAACGTCGCGGTGGGAACCAACGAGCAGCAAGCAACCGGCGGTGGCTGGATACCTGATCCGGAAAGCGTTAACGGTAAGGGCAATTTCGGCTTCACCGTTAAGGGCGGCAACGGCAATCCGAAGGGTAGCTCGATCTACATCTTCCGTGGTCTTGACGGTTTCAATTACATCGTCAAGAGCAACAGTTGGTCGCAAGGGTATCTGAACTTCTCTAACGAACCTGGTACGAGCATCTCGAACCGCTCGTCGTTCAAGGGCAAGTGCTCGGTTCAGAAGATCGATCGGAACACCGGCGCCCTCGTCGCTTCGTTCGGCAACTTTACTTTCATCGTCGACACGCGCGACGGTGATCTGTTAACGCCGCGATCGTACGATGCCTACGCGATCACGGTCCTGGATAACAACGGTCTGATCTGGCGTCGTGTCGGCACCAACCTCGCGCTCATCCCGCTCGGTGGTGGCAACATAAACGTGAAGGCCAAATAACCAACACGGAACGTACTGTAGGGGCGGCCCACCGGGGCCG
>DASWUM010000052.1:0-18361 GCA_036401595.1 Pyrinomonadaceae bacterium | reverse complement strand
TGGCCGCCCTCGGTTTTGATCGAGTCTGTATTAAGAGGTGCCATTAAAACCGAGGGCGGCCACGGAGGGCCGCCCCTACAGTACGTTCTATGGAATCACTTCAAAACTAATCTTGTTTGACTCGACCATTGGACCATCACAACAAGCAAGCCGCCGTTGAATCGTAAGCTCATACTTGCCGGCGGGTAACACGTCGTACCATGCGTCAGCGTCCTCACTCGTCTGGTCATTAACCAGCAGGAACCAATCAGCCACTCGCGGCTCGTTCGGTTTGAGCAGCACCGGCTCGGGCAGGTTCTCCTCCTCGCAAACGTGATTGCGTTTTGCGTTCACCGTTTCATACGACAACGAATTCGCGTAAGACACAACCTTTCCATCGCGCGTAAGTTTCGGCTGGTCCTGGTAAACGTCCGACGAGATACAGGTGTAAACAGTATCCTTCGACGTATTCGTCATCGTGATCGTGACCGGAATCTGGTCGCCAACCTTGAAGGTTGCTGCCGGTGGTCCAAGGAATCCGTTGGTAGTTGCAATCGTCACCTTGATGGATTCAGGATTTGCTTTTTGGCTCGTCGGCGTTTGCGATTGGCCCATCACAACCACACCGGCAATTACGATTGTCAGTCCGAGCATTGATAGATTTTTTGTATTTAGTCTCTTCATGATGGCCGGAAAATAGACCTACTCGCGGTTTATGTCTTTCCCTCAGTTGCTTCTACTTACCGTGTTTTGCGAAGGCAAGTCGCGGGTTTTTTGAGGGGCAAATTCCTGCAATTACGAACAATCTCAGAAAATACGACGGCCCGCCGGATATGAGATTCTTCGGGGGTCATGAGCCCGTTAGTTAAAATCTGTAGTGTATTTATTGCGATCTTTCTCGTCTCGATAGCCGCAACCGCCCAGGAAATTCCCGGAGCGGCCCGAATTGCGACTGGTCAGCCGCCAACGCTGAGTTACGAAGACGCAGTTCGGCTAGCAATCGACAACAATCTTGCAACACTCGAAGCGCAAGAACGCCGTAATGAAGCTCGCGGTGAGAAAGATCAAGTTCGCGCGCCGTTGCTGCCAAACATTTCCGGTGCTGCGTATCAGGCGAGTCTGACCGAGAACCTCGTTGCACTCGGATTCCAACCCGGAATCATTCCCGGATTCAATTCAACCTTCATTGGCCCATTCAAGAACTTCGACGCGCGCCTGCTGTTAACGCAAAAGATTTTTGACCTCAGTGCAATTCGAAACTATCAGGCCGGAAAAGCCGGCGTTCGCGTCGCGGAATTGCAGGAAGCACTTGCACGCGAACAAGTCGCCGGTCGCACGGGTCTGATCTATCTCGAAGCCCTGCGTGCGGAACGTGCGGTTGTCGCTGCCCAGGCAAACGTGGAGTTGGCCCAGGCATTACTCCAGCTCGCTCAGGATCAGCGCAACGCCGGTGTCGGAACTGGTGTTGATGTCACTCGTGCGCAAACGCGTTTGGCCGAACAGCAAGTCGGCCTCGCTCAGGCTCAAACGGCATCCGAAACCGCACGACTCAACTTGCAACGCGTGGTTGGTCTGCCACTCGGCAGTCCTTTGACGCTGACGGATCAGTTGCGCTTCGTCGAAGAACCATTGCCCGCGGTCGATTCGGCTGTCGCACAGGCGGCTCAGGATCGGCGCGAGATCCAGGTTGCGGAAGAAGAGAATCGAGTTAGTCAACTCGAAGTGCAGTCTGCTCGTGCCGAGCATCTGCCTTCGCTTGAAGTCGTCGGCGACTATGGACCCAGCGGGATCACGCCGAACCGTTCGGATTTACCGACGCGGCGAGTTGCTGTGCAGCTCAACGTGCCGATCTTCAATGGAGGATTAACACAGGGAAGAGTGACGGCAGCCGCGAGTCGCAAGCGACAAGCGGAATTGGAACTCGCAAACATTCGTGGACAGGTCGAAGAAGACGTGCGGTTGGCCTTGACGACCTTGAGAACTGCCGCCGTGCAAGTGCACGCGGCTGATGAAAGCGTGATGCTGGCCCAACGCGAGCTGGAGATGGCTCGCGATCGTTTTAAGGCAGGCGTCGCAGACAATCTCGAAGTGATAACAGCCCAAACTTCGCTCGCGAACGCGCGCATCGCTCAGGTGACTGCTCTCGCACAACACAACTCCGCCCGCTTGAATCTCGCGGCGGCACTGGGACGGGCGCAAACGTTTCGCTGGTGAGGTTTTTAACTAGAGATTACAGAGATGAAAGTAGACTTTTCCAAACATCGCAAGGCAATCATCGTCGCTTCAATAATTCTTTTGGTGGGAGTGATCATCGTCGTTCGTTACTGGCTCTACGCTCGTTCGCATGAATCCACTGACGATGCGTTTATCGATGGTCACATCATTCAAGTGAGTCCGAAGGCCTCCGGCTACGTTGCCAAGATTTATGTTAACGACAACCAGCAGGTGAAGGCCGGTGATCTGATCGTCGAGATCGATCCGCGCGACTACGAAGTGCGTTTGCAACAAGCTCAGGCCGCCCTGAATGCCGGTCTCGCAAAACAGAACGAAGCAAAGACAAATGTGTCGCTGACCCGTGCGACGAGTTCGGCAACCGTTCAACAGGCGACTGCGGCTTTGCGGCGCTCGCATTCGGAAGTCGAGTCGTCACGAGCGGGCGCTGCTGGTTCTGCGAGCCGCTCGATTCAGGCAAGCTCTGCAATTGGGACGGCGCAGGCAAACCTTGCGCAAACGCAGGCGGATGTTGCCGCCGCTCAGGCCGAAGCGGTACGAGCAAGCGCTGACGTTGCTCGTTACCAGGATCTCTATTCCAAAGACGAGGTTTCAAAACAGCAACTGGACCAGGCTGTGGCCACGGCAAAAACGGCGAGTGCAGAGCTCGATTCGGCGCGCCAAAAGGTTGTCGCTGCAGAAGCACGCGTGAACGAAGCGCGCGCGGCGCAAAGCGCGGCCGCCGACACGGCGAAACAAGCGCAGACGCAAATCGGAGGCGCTGAGGCTGGCGTCAACGAAGCACTCGGCCGGCTAGCCGAAGCGAACACGGCGCCGCAACAAGTTGCGGTGAGCCAGGCGCAGGCAGAGACGGCCGGCGCCACGACCGAACAACTGCGAGCGCAAGTCGCACAAGCTGAGCTCGAACTCTCGTACACGAAGATCTACGCACCCGAGGACGGGCGTGTAACACGCAAGAGTGTTGAAGAAGGAGCGTTGGTCCAGATCGGTCAACCGCTGTTGGCGATTGTTCCCGGCGATGTGTGGGTCACGGCAAATTTCAAGGAAAGCCAGATTGGCAGAATGGTTCCCGGCCAGCACGTCGATGTGAAAGTCGATGCGTATCCGAGCAAGATCTTTAAAGCACACGTCGACAGCATTCAGGCTGGAACCGGCGCCCGTTTTAGTTTGATTCCGCCCGAGAATGCGACGGGAAATTATGTGAAAGTCGTTCAGCGTGTTCCGGTGAAGATTGTTTTCGACGAACCGTTGGATTCCAGGCACATGCTCGCGCCAGGTATGTCGGTCGTTCCCGAGGTCGTGGTGAGATGAGCAGTCCTGAAGTCTGGAAACCCAGCTTCAATCCCTGGCTGATCGCGACTGCCGTGATGCTCGCTACGTTCATGGAAGTGCTGGACACTTCGGTTGCGAATGTGGCGCTGCCACACATCGGTGGCAATCTTTCTGCAACCGCTGATGAGTCCACCTGGGTACTAACTAGCTATCTGATTTCCAACGCGATCGTTCTGCCTGCTACCAACTGGCTCGGTCACGTTTTTGGTCGCAAACGATTTCTGATTGTTTGTATTGGGATCTTTACGTTGTCGTCGGCACTCTGTGGCGCGGCGACGAGTTTGGAGATGTTGCTGGTGGCGCGCGTGCTGCAAGGTGCCGGCGGCGGAGCTTTGCAACCGATCGCACAGGCGGTGTTGCTGGAGAGTTTTCCGGCTTCGAAGCGTGGTTCGGCGATGGCGGTTTATGGAATGGGAATCGTCGTCGCTCCGATCATTGGACCAACACTCGGCGGCTGGATCACTGATAACTATTCGTGGCGCTGGATCTTCTACATCAACATTCCGATCGGCATTCTCGCCGTACTGATGGCCAACATGTTCATCGAGGATCCGCCGTACATCAAGAATCAACGGCCCGGACGGATTGACTACATTGGCTTCGGCTTGATGGCTATTGGTCTGGCGACACTTCAGATCGTGCTCGATAAAGGACAAGAAGACGATTGGTTCTCGTCCGCATTTATCACGCGAATGATTGTCATTGCTGTCATCAGCATCATCGGCTTTATAGTCTGGGAGCTTTGGACCGAGGATCCGATTGTTAATCTGCGGGTGTTTGCGAATCGCAACTTTGCGGTCGGAACAGGGCTGATCGCAGCAATGGGGTTGGTTTTGTACGGCACGACTGCTCTGCTGCCGTTGTTTCTGCAAACGCTTTTAGGTTATCCGGCGTTGCAAAGTGGACTCGCGGTTAGTCCACGCGGGATTGGTGCAGTCGTTTCAATGATCGTTGTTGGGCGGTTGATCGGGAAGGTCGATACGCGCTATCTGATCATGATCGGATTTGCGGTTATTGGTGTGTCGACTTACTTTCTCAGCGACATCGATCTCGAGATCTCGATCCGTAGTGTGGTGTGGCCGCTGATCACCAGCGGTCTGGCGCTAGGTTTTGTTTTTGTACCGCTAACAGTGATCTCGACGGGTACGCTGAGTAACGAACAGATCGGTAACGCCACCGGCATCTACAACCTGATGCGAAATGTTGGTGGAAGTTTTGGGATTGCGGCTGTGACGACGATGCTCGCGCGGGGAGCACAAATACATCAGGCAACGATGGTCCCGCACTTGACGCCTTACGATCCGGCTTTTCAGCAACGTTTAAGCGAAATGGTGGCGAGGATGTCGACTCAGACCGACATGGTAACTGCTTCGCAACAAGCCTACGGCACCATCTATCAGATACTCGTGAGACAGGCAACGCTGCTCGCGTACATCGACAACTTCCGCTTTCTTGCTTTCCTGTGTTTCCTTTGCGTTCCGGCGGCACTGCTTTTCAAAAAGGTCCGCGCCCGCAGTGGCCCGGTGGCAATGCATTAAGGGGACGCGGATTGAATCCGGATAAATCCGTATCCAATCCGCGTTGATCTGTGGCTAACTATTGTTTCTCGAATTTTAGTGAGATCGAATTCATGCAGTAGCGCAAACCTGTCGGTCTCGGGCCGTCGTCGAAGACGTGACCCAGGTGTGAGCCACAGCGACGGCAACGCACTTCGGTGCGCACCATTCCCAGGGTGTTATCCGTTATTTCGATAACGTTGTCCTTTGAGACGGCGGCGTAGAAGCTCGGCCATCCTGTCCCCGAATCGAATTTCGTCTCAGACTTGAAAAGCTCCAATCCGCACGCCGCACAGTAATAGGCGCCGTGCTCGTGATTGTCCCAGTAAGCGCCGGTGAACGCTCGTTCTGTTCCGGCTTCTCGTAAAACGTGATACTGCTCAGGTGTTAATTCTTTCCGCCATTGTTCGTCAGTTTTTTCAATCTTGTCTGTCATTGCTTTCGTCTCTGTCTGCTCCTGTTTCGGTGCGTCCTCGGCCAGGAGCTGTTTGATAAGTTGTTCGGTCTGTTCGTATGCGCCTTCTCCGACGTGTTGCCAGCGGATGCGGCCCTGTTTGTCGATCACAAACCAGGTGGGCCATGCACTCACGCGGTACGCGTTCCAGGTTGAGAAGTCGTTGTCACTGACAACTGGGAAAGTGATTCCCAGTTCGGCAATCTCACGCCTTAAGTTCTCGATGTTTCTTTCTGTGTCGAGTTCAGGCGTGTGAACGCCGATAACGGTCAATCCCTGTGAGCGGTAACGCGCGTCCCAATTCTTCACCGCCGGCAAAGCGTTGCGGCAGTTGTAACAGGCAAACGTCCAGAAATCGACGATTACGACGCGTCCGCGAAGACTCTTAAGAGTCAAAGGATCCGAATTGAACCACGTGCCGCCGGAAACCTCCGGGGCGAGTGGCGCTTTGTTATCTTTCTCTAAAATCGGTTTCATACTTTCATCACCCGTTGTTAGTCGCGAAATGCCGGCGTGCAGAGTCCCCAATGGACCCAAACCGTTTGCATATCCGGTTGCGACGACACCGATCCCCAGCAAAACTATCAATCCTAAGGCGATAGTGTTCTGTCGATGCATTTGAATTTCTTGTCTCCTTGCTTTGAAAACCTGCGGGTTGCACACCCCTACGCGATATTAGTCGTTGGAATCTCCCACACCTTACAAAACCGATGTGGACACTACCAAGAGCCCGGAAAGTGGGAATTGGTTGTCTCGGGTATTTGATGGTTTGCCTAATAATCCGGGACCGGGCTTGGACGGGGTCAGTACCGCCCGCGGTAGCGGGTGGGTCTGACCATAGACCCCCAAATCCCTAACGATTTGCAGCCTGATCACTGACCCACCCGCTACCGCGGGCGGTACTGACTCCTTCCAAGCTGACGCCTGGGCTCTTAAGCCACTCTTCTGACCCTTTTCCGGGGTTCTTCGCGCGTTACCTTTGAGCCTGTACACCGAAGGGGACGTTCGATGCCGCACGCGTTCCGCGCCACACTGGCAGTAATCGTAAATCTAAGCCTCATCACTGCCGCGTTTGCGCAGTCTAACTCACTAACTTTAAATCCGATGCGAACGTCGCCCGCGGAAGAAGAGAGTGTGCGTGCCTTGACCGCGGAGTACGGCCGCGCGTTGGTAACAGGGGACCTCGAAGCAGTTCGCAAGTTCTGGAATCCCCAATCCCCCAACCTCCCGACACAATTGCGGCTATATAAGAAGGTCTTCTCTCAGGCTCGGCTCGAATTCATCGGCCCGGAGGTGACGCAGCTCCAGATCACCGGCGACAAGGCAGTTTCGCACCTAACAGTTGACGAGCGCCGTCTCGACAAGAAAACAGGCGCCATCCTGCTGACTTTCGATCCATTTCACGGCGCCTGCCGCTCGTTTGAATGGACCAAAACCGACGCCGGCTGGCGGATCGAAAGAGAAGTTCTCGTCCAGGACGAACTCGCCGTGAGACTCGAGGCCACGCGTTCCGACAAAGAGCGTGACGAGATCCTCGAAAAAGAGAAACGTTTCGTTAACAACACTCTCATCGGCGCTTTAGGCACCAGGGCACTTCGTCATCAAACGCGCGCAGAGTACGACACGGCACTACGTTACGCCAACCTGGAGCGAGCCGTAGCGGAACGACTTGGCGATCCGGTCGGAGTTGCCGCTGCCTGGCTGAACATCGGCGTCGTCAAACATTCCGACGAAGAACACGAAGCGGCCCTCGAAGCTGCGTCCAAAGCCCTTGCGTTATACGAGTCACTCGGAATGAAGCGAGGCATGGCGCTCGCGCTGGAGAATCTCAGCAACTCGTATCGCGCCCTCGGAAACCTCCGCCGCGCATTTGAATGCGCCCAAAAATCACTGCGTCTTTCTGAAGAAGGGAATCACCGCCGAGGAATCATGGTTGCGCTCAACGAGCTCGCGATCATTTACGGCGAACAAAACAATACCGAGCAAGCCCTCGCCCACCAGGAACGCGCTCTCGTACTCGCGCAGGAGCTTGGCGACACGCTCATGATTGCGACCGTGCGTCATGACGTCGCCCTTCAATACAAGAAAATGGGCGACCTTCAGCATGCGCTCGAAATCTATCAGCAGCTACTGAAACAGACGGAGTCGTTTGGTGATGCGGGCGGCGCAGCGATGGTGCGCGATCAGATCGGCCGGATTTACGCGGAACAAGGCAGCTATGACGAAGCGTTGCGCTATCACAGGGAAGCCCTCGCTGGACTCGAAGCGGCGGGCATGAAGCATGCCCTCGTGATCTCGCTCAACAACATCTGCGCCGTTTATCTACGCGAGCAAAACTACACAGAAGCGTTGTCTGCGGCACAGCGGGCGGTTTCGGTTGCGCGTGATCGGGGAAGGAGAGTTGACCTCTTCGTTGCGCTCACCAATCTCGGTTATTCACAGTTCGGACTAAACAATCTTGCAGACGCACGCCAGACGTTTGGCGAAGCAGTGTCGATCATCGAAGACTTGCGCGTACAAGCGGCCGGCGGTGTCGAGGAACGGCAACGTTATTTCGAAGGCGGCATGCAGGCGCATCACGGACTGCTCAGCGTGCTGGTGAAGCAGAACCAACCGGTCGACGCATTCCGGCTCGCTGAACAAGCAAAGGCGCGCGCGTTGCTGGATTTACTGCAACAAGGGCGAATCAAAGTTCAGAAAACGATGACGGTCAAAGAGCTGGAGGAAGAGCAGCGGTTAACCTCGCAACTGACGCACCTCAATAAACTGCTCGCACGCGTGACACAGTCGGACAAACCGGAGCCCGCACGGATCGCGGAAGTAGAAACTCAGATCGATAAGGCCCGGCTGAATTACGAGGCGTTTCAAAATGCGTTGTATGCAGTGCACCCGGAATTGAGGACTCAGCGCGGCGAGGCTCCAATCATCAACACGCAGGAACTCGCCGAACTGTTACCCGATGCTTCCTCGGCTTTGCTCGAGTACGTTGTCACCAACGAGAACACTTATCTGTTTGCGATCACGAGGCCTTCCGAAAGAGCTGATCCACAAATCCAGGTTTACACGTTGCCGATCAAACGAACTGAACTGGCTAAGCAGATCGAATCATTCCGGCAACAGCTTGCGACTCGCGATCTTGGGTTTCGAAACTCCGCAGTCAAACTCTACGACCTGTTTCTCAAACCAGCGCAGGCTCAACTCCGCGGCAAAACAAACGTCGTGATCGCACCCGACAGCAGTCTTTGGGACTTGCCGTTCCAGGCACTTGTGAACGGCGCCGGACGTTTCGTGATCGAGGACGCCTCGATTGCTTATGCCCCGTCGTTGACGGTGCTGCGCGAAATGACGAAGAGACGGATGAACCTGACTGCGAATCGCGCTCCCGCGACGTTGTTAGCGCTTGGCAATCCGGTGTTGGCAGGCGAGCCGGCTGCGCGAACGGGATCGGCGTTGCGCAGCGGCAATCTCGATCCGTTGCCGGAGTCCGGCGCGGAGGTTAAGGCCCTCGCGAAGTTGTATGGTGCAGGACGCAGCAAAGTTTATGTTGGGGCTGAGGCGCGCGAAGATCGCGTGAAGAATGAAGCCGGAGCGGCCGGGATTCTTCACTTCTCGACGCACGGCACACTCAACAACGCGGCGCCAATGTATTCGTATCTCAGTCTCGCCGAAGTTGGACCGAATGACGACGGTTTGTTGGAAGCGTGGGAGTTGATGCGCCTCGATCTGAAAGCGGAGTTGGCGGTGTTGTCAGCGTGTGAAACGGCGCGCGGGCGGATTGGCGCGGGCGAAGGCGTGATCGGTTTCTCGTGGGCGATGTTTATTGCCGGCGTGCCGTCGACTGTCGTCAGTCAATGGAAAGTTGAATCGGCGTCAACACGTGATTTGATGGTCAACTTCCATCGCTCTCTCATCACGCCCGCGAAACCTGCGGGCACGACGAAGGCTGAGGCGTTGCGACAAGCAGCCTTGAAGTTGATGCGAAATCCCGAGACCAGTCATCCATTCTACTGGGCGGGATTTGTTTTGGTTGGCGACGGCGGGTGATCGAGATAAACTGTTGGCAGTACGATCAAGGGAGGAGATGGGGAGATGGCAAGTTACAGTAAGAAGGCGAGCAAGAAAGTCGAGAAGGCGATGCACGAGCGGAAGCACGGCACGTTGAAGAGTGGCCGCTCTGGGAAGAAAGTGACGAGCAAGAAGCAGGCAATCGCGATTGGTCTCTCGGAGGCTCGAGCGGAAGGCGCTAAAGTTCCGGCCAAAAAGAAGTAGCCACAAAAAGGCACATAAACAGACCTGTATCAGATTCCTGTTTATGTGCTTTCTTGTGCCTTTTTGTGGCTAATATTATTTGACGGTCAACGCGTGTCGGAAGAGTTTATTGCAATCCTCCTCCAGCACACCGCCAACGACTGCGCATTCACGGAACTTGGCGAGGCGCGCGAGTTCTTCTGCGCGAATGTCGATCGCCCACCAGTCCAACGACTTCAGGAACGGAATCGACGATCCGTAAACCACCCGCTTGATTCCAGACCACGCAACCGCACCCTGGCACATCGCACACGGTTCAGCGGTCGTGTAAAGCGTCAACTTGGACCAGTCGATCTTCGGGTGAGACGCGGCGCATTTGTTGATTGCGTCCATCTCACCATGCCACGTCGGATTGTGAACCGACCGATTCCACCCTTCCGCGACGACAACTCCTCCCTGGTCCACCAGGACCGCTGCAAAAGGATACTTTGGATTGTTTCCAGCCAGGCGAATTGCTCTCCTCATGTGCGTCTCATCCGCAGCGTCTACGAGTGACTCGCTAAAAGAACCGTGAGTCTCAAGTGAGCGGAGCACCGGCAACGCCACGACTGATGAAAACAGATTGCGAAGCATAGTTCGCCGCTTCATACGTGTCCTCCGAAAGTTTATTCGTTCAACCGAGGTCATGTTAACGTATTCCAGTATGGTTAACATTGACGATGTGCGCGTTAGGACCGACATGCAACCCGGCGATCTCGGTTACGTCATTTACTTGCACGGTCGATTGTATGGCCGCGAATACAGTTACAGCGTTGCATTCGAGATGTACGTCGCCCGCGGTTTGTATGAATTCTACAAGCAGTACGATCCGGATAAAGATCGAGTGTGGATCTGCGAACACGCTGATCGCATCGTCGGATTTCTCTTGTTGATGCATCGTGAAGACGGCACGGCCCAGCTTCGATATTTCCTGCTCGATCCGGAATACAGAGGCATCGGATTGGGAAAGCGTCTCATGGACCAGTACATGGAATTTCTTCGTGAGCGCGGTTACAAATCGTCATATTTGTGGACCACGCACGAACAGGAAACGGCTGCATCGCTTTACCGGCGTCACGGGTTCGTGTTGACCGAAGAGAAAGAATCAACAGCCTTTGGCAAACCGTTGCGGGAGCAGCGTTATGATCTGCAACTCTGATGAGTATGAGTGATTCGCCACCAACAGCCGCCACACTCACGCATTGGCTTCGTCGTTCCGGCAATCTTCCACGCGGCGAAGTCACGCAAGCTCACGTGAATCTTAACCACCAGGCACCTATCTCGAGCTTGCTCTTTCTCATGGTGGAATACACTGCAGAGGCGCCGGCGGATCTGCCGCGTCGTATCGTCGTCAAATCGCCTCACGCGCGATCGAGCGGTGACGGCGCCGAAGTGCAGTTTTACCGTGACGTCGCATCTATCCTTACGTCTCCGCCGGTAGTGCGCTGTCTTGCTGTGGTTGAAAACAGCGACACAAACATGGAAACGATTGTGCTTGAAGATTTGCGTGCCACTCACGACCATCCGGACTGGCCAATTCCACCGCCCGTGAATCAGAGCGAACAGGCCATCGACGCGTTGGCCCACCTTCACGCGCGGTACTGGGAAGCGCCGACGCTCGGTAACTCGATCGGCAAACACAACACCGAGGAGAGCCTGACAACTATGGTGCGGGGCATCGTCGCACATTTATCCTGGTTCTTCGATCAGCTTGGGGACTCACTGACCCCTGATGTGAGCAAGCTGTACGAACGGGTATTCGCTTCGTCGTTGAAGCCGTGGATGCGTTTGACCGATCCGCGTGCGCTCACCATCACTCACGGCGACGCACATGCATGGAATTTTCTCTTTCCTCGCTCGGGAAAAGGGCCGGCGTATCTATTTGACTGGCAACTCTGGCATATAGACGTCGGTGCTCGAGATCTGGCGTTTTTCATGGCCTTGCATTGGTATCCCCGCCGTCGGCGTGAGGTGGAGGCACCGCTGATCCGGCGTTATCACGAAGCACTGCTCGCACAAGGTGTCGCGAACTACTCGCTCGACGACCTGTGGCTCGACTATCGTCGCAGCGTTGTGCGAAACCTGACCTTCCCGATAATCATCGCCAGTCGCGGCGACAAGCCCGAAAGTTGGTGGCACCGTCTCGAATGCGCCGTCGCGGCTTACCACGATCTTAACTGTGATGAATTGTTATAGCGGTTGAACTTTGTATTTCGTCACGTGGTCGCGCGCAACGACAAAAAGTTCATTGTTATCGTTGAAGACCATTCCGAAAGCCATGCCCTTTAAGGTGAGTAGCGTGAGATATCGCCCGTTGGCATCAAACACCTGAATGCCTTTTGTATCGCCCACATAAACGCGGCCGTAGCCGTCAACGGCAATCGAATAAGCCGATCGAAGCTGACCCGGCTGATCGCCCGAACCGCCAAAACGATTCAGAAATTTTCCGTCGCGGCCGAACTTGAAGACTGCTTCGTTAAATCTGCCGAGTGCGTAGATGTAACCGGAGCCGTCGACCGCAACGCGCATGCTCAACTCTGAGTCGCCGCTGGCACTGCTAATCGCGGCGGGAATAGTTCGAGTCGCTTTGCCGTTTGAATCAAACGTGACGATGTCGTCGCGTCCTCCGTGCGAGGCAGTTACCAATCCGCCATCGGCTGCGGCTGTCACGTCGTCAAAAGACGATTTTTCGTATTCCAACTTGCCAAGCTTCTCGCCCGTCTCACCGCGATGAAGTTCTACACTTCCGCCGTGAACGACATAGACCGTGCCTTTGCGATCGGCCGCCAGTCCGCGAAGAAGCGTCTTTCGATCGCCGACGTTCCACTGTGTAATGAACTTTCCGGCTGAGTCGAAGACTTGAATACGCCCGCCCGTGTATTCGCCCACGTAGATCCGTCCGGCGCCATCGACCGCAATACTGCGAGCGTCGGTAAACATTGCCGGACCGACGCCTTCGCTACCGATGTTGAGCAGGACGGTTGCGAAGCTGTTCGTGTTTTCTTTGGACGGTGGATTGGTACGGGAAGGAGTCTTGGTTTCCTTAACTGTGCGCGTAATGGTGGAAAATACCGGCGCGAGAATTCCAACGGCTGCAAGTGCGACGAAGATGAGAATGAACAGCGGGATTACCAGCAGCAACCAAAGTGACTTTGGTACCTTTGTTCCCTTCGACAACCCGAGTTGAATGCGAACTACCTGGGGAGGTTGTCCCGTGAGTTCATTCGGCGCGATCAATTGGCTGTGACAATAGTCGCAGCGCAAGGTCGATTTCGTGTTGTAGGGATCCGGGGAACGTTCGTAATTGACGGGCGCTCCACACTTGGGACAGTCAAATGTTTGCGGCATACGGGTATCCACAGATTACACAGATTCTATCAATCAACGTGTGTAATCTGTGGATAAAAGTGGTGGGATCTTACGACACGGGTTCGGCCTGAGTTCTGATTTGCGACCAGATCCAGTGAATAGTCAGCCAAAAGATGAAGCTTACGAGATAGGCAATGAAGAGCGTCCCAAAGCTGAACTGCGGATCGACACGGCTTCCGATCAACGTCGCCAAGAGCAACAGTGCGCCGTTCACGATCGCCAGACTCCACAACGCCGTTCGAAATGTCGACAATCGCGTAGCCATCATAAGCACAAAAATTACCAGATTGCCGAGGATGCCTGCCGTGACGATGGCGTCGAGTGCATGGCCAAACATCAAAATCGACCCGACCTCATGTTTGCGTCCATAGCCGAGCAGGACAAACGCAATTACGGTAATAACCAGACAGGCAACCAAACCAATCGCATCTCTTTTCACGTTCTTCATCGTCTCGCCCTTTCTTAAAGTTTCCCAGCGTTCCAGCGGCGCGGTCCGGATTACGTCGGCAATTACACGCAGCCAGAAATCTGACATGGTTAACAAACCGCGTGGTTGAATGTCGCGATAACAATCGCGAAAGCACTGTGTCATCTCTGGCCCGTAGGCGACACGGAAGTCTCGTGGATACGCGAGCAGTAAGACCTGAAATAGCTGTTTCGAAAGCAACATAAGAGACTAGTTACGAGCGTTTCGGCAGCAAGCGTTTCTGCTGCGCGACCGAAACCATCTTTGAGATACGTTGCACTTCCGCCTTCAAGACCTTTTGGCCGAAATCGCTGAGACGGTAATAGCGACGACGTTCATCGTCGAGCTCAGGATCCGGGCGCTCCTCTACCTCGACGATCAAGCCGTTGCCAAGCAATCGCTTGATCGCGCCGTATAGTGTGCCTGGTCCAAGCCGGATCTGACCGTTGGTATGCTCTGAGACTTCCTGCATGATTCCGTAGCCATGAAGATCGCCGTCGGAGAGCGCCAGCAGTATGTGAAATACTGAAGACGTCAGCGGCAGCAGTTTTTCCGGATCAAGTCGTTCCTTCGGCATTGAGCTATGTCACCTTCCGATATATCGGCAGGCGATATAGTAGGTCGATTGTTCTGCTTTGTCAAATAGATTTTTAGCCACGGATGGAGACGGATTGATTACGGGTTTGAGTCGAGGGTTCGCTCCATCAGGATGTCTCTCTGCTCGTCTGAGCCCAACTGAAACGAATGCTCGCCGACGGCACGAAAGTTCCACTTGCGGTAGAAGGCTTGAGCGCGCGCGTTTCGTTCCCACACACCGAGCCAGATGGTTTCGTGCCCGTCTTTGCGCGCTTCATCGAGGCACGCTCGCATCAACACTTCGCCGACACCACGGCCCAACCATTCCGACGACACGTATAGTCGGACCAACTCGATGGGGTTCGTGCCCGCGACTCCCTCGGCCGCCTCACCTGCATGAAGCACCGCGTAACCCGCGGCGAGCCCATCGACTTCAGCGATCAGGAACTTATAACCAGGATCGACCAACTCAGCTGACTGAATCTCGAGATTGAAGGATGAAGCAAGGTAAGAGGCCATATCCTCCGCGGTGTTATCAGCGGCGAAAGTTTCGCGGAAAGTGCGTGCTCCCAATTCAGCCAGTAAACTGGCGTCATCAAGCGTGGCTCGACGCAATGTGACTTGGACCGATTGGCTCATGTAGGTAGAGTGGCTCTTTTCAAAGGAACGTGTCAACGTGCGATTTTCTTTTTGGTGTGTCGAAATCCGGCCCGTCATTCGTCGTACAGGTAGAAACATTTACCGGTCGAAATCCACTAACAAAGGACGACTCATGAGAAATCGAATGATCTTGCTTGGTTTGGCACTGTTGCTACTCGTGCCGGGCCCGACCTATTCGCAGACCGACTCTATCTTTAAACGACTAAACGGTACATGGAACGGTGAGGGCAAAACGTTCGGCGCCCCGGCGACGCTTCGGATGACATGGGAATGGGTCCTCGACGGAAAGTTTCTGAGACTCAGTTTGAAGAATGAAATCAGAAACACGAGCGGTCAGGTTCAACTGTTCGAAGGGCACGCGTACTACCAGCCTGCCGAGGGAAAGTGTGAAGGTACGTGGTTCGATTCGCGTGGCGTTTCCTTCCCGATCAAATGCAGCGTCGCAGGCCAGGCGATAACTGCACTGTGGGGCGGGGTGGGCCAGGAAAATGGAAAGTCTGTTTACAGTTTGCTATCCGACGGCAAACTTGAAGTTGTCGATTCGGTCAAGCAGAAGGACGGGAGTTGGAAGGAGTTTGGCCGATTTGTCGTGAATCGTGAGTAGCCGAGTGTTTTTCTACCAGATTTTTCTTGGCTGAAATTCGCTAGAGAGACTAAACTGCCGCCACCATGCTAAACGATTTCTCCTATGCGTTTCGCACGCTACGCAAGAGTCCCATTTTCACCATCACAGTCGTCGTGACCATTGCCCTGGCCATCGGCGCGAGCACTGCTATTTTCAGCGTCACTAACGGCGTGCTGCTCCGGAAGCTACCTTACAGAGATCCGGAGCGACTGGTTCTGGCCTGCAACGATCTGCGGCAACGGAATGTCAAAGACTTTCCGCTTTCGAATGTCGACTTTCTCGACCTGCGTAATGGCGCCAATAACAATTTTGAGGATTTCGCTGCCTTTAACACGGGACGTATCACACTTCCTGCTTTGGATGGCACACCGGAGCGTGTTCGTATCGCCGCGGTGTCGACCAACTTTTTTAAGATGATGGGTGGTTCGATCATCGCAGGTCGAGACTTTCAGGAGTCTGATGGAGCGCCTCAGCCGGCTCCGCCCGCGGGCAATACTCCGCCTGCTAACGCGCCACCGCGATTGCCCAACATGGCAATCCTGAGTAACGAATACTTCCAACAGCGCTTTGGCGGCGATCAATCGATAATCGGCAAACCTCTTCCTGTCTCGGCTGCTTTTGGACCAGCGCCTATCGTTGCCGGCGTTTTGGCTCCGGGATTTGAACTGCTGCTTCCACCGCAGGCAAACGTAGAACAGTTTCCGAGTGTTTGGCTGGCGGCGCGTATTCCTTATGACGTCGCCAATCGAAACAACGTGCAGTGGCGCGCGATCGGGCGGCTAAGGTCAGGAGCCTCAATCGAAAACGCCCAGGCCGAAGCGGAAGTGGTCGCGCAGAAGATTCGTGAAGAAAGCACGATCGCAAAAACAGCGGGCCAATACTTCCGGCTGGTACCGATGAAGCAGCATCTGGTGGACGAAGTGCGCCCGACAATTCTCGCGCTCATGGGTTCGGTGATCTTCTTGCTTTTGATTGCGTGTGCGAATGTGGCGAACTTGATGCTGGTGCGAGCCTCGTCGCGCGAACGAGAATTGGCTGTTCGAGCGGCGCTGGGTGCTGGTTGGTGGCAGTTAGTGCGACAAACACTTGCCGAAGCGATTGTGCTCGCTTCTGTTGGGACGGTCCTCGGAGTTGGTCTTGCATATTTGGGCATTCGCCAGTTGCTCTGGATCGCGCCGGCGAATTTGCCACGTCTGAATGCGATCAATTTGGATCTAAAGGTGTTGGGTTTTGCGATATTGGCGGGGTTGGTGTCGGCTGTGCTGTTTGGAGTTATTCCGGCGCTACGAACCGCGAAACCAAATCTCATGGAAACATTGCGTGCTGCCGGACGCAGTGGCGCGCTCGGAGCCGCCGGGTTGCGTAATGCTGTAGTTGTAGTTGAAGTTGCGCTCGCGTTTGTCCTTTTGATCGGATCGGGATTGATGTTTCGCACCTTCATTAACATTCAACGTGTGAATCTGGGGTTTGATCCACGCGGGCTGCTGACATTTCAACTGCTCGGCAACATCGGCAATTCACCTCAGGAAGCGGACACTTTCAAGCGACAACTTCGCGAACAACTCGACGCGCTGCCGGGTGTTAACAATGTAACGGCGTCGTTTCCCCTTCCGCTCGCCGGCGGGTTTAGTCCGGTGCGTTGGGGCGGAGCTGAAGCGCAGGCGGATCCGAGCAAGTTTCAAGCTGCCGATTTGCAGATCGTGCTGCCCGGTTATTTCGAGGCAATGGGCACGACACTACTTGCCGGTCGAACGTTTACGGCAGCAGACAGCTCGCCTGACCGAAATATGCTCATCGTCGATCAGGCACTCGCTGCGAAAGCGTTTCCAAACGAGTCTGCGGTGGGAAAGAAGATCCTGTTTCGCGCTCGCACACCTGACGCTCAATGGGGCGAGATCATCGGTGTGGTGGCCCATCAGCGCAACTCATCGCTGATCGAACCGGGCCGCGAGCAGCTCTATCTCACCGACGGATATTTCAATCACCAGGTTGCTTCGTGGTGGGCGGTGCGGACCGATGGAGACCCGTCAGCGCTGGCCGGCTCGGTCCGCGACGTGGTGAAGAAACAGGGCAAGGAGACGTTTATCAACCAGCTACAGCCGATGGACTCGCTCGTGACCGCGGCTCAGGCGCAGACACGTTTTTCACTCTTGCTGATCGGAGTCTTCTCGACGATTGCAGCGTTGCTGGCAGGCGTTGGGTTGTATGGCGTGCTGGCGACTTCGGTTCGTCAGCGAACTGCGGAGATTGGTGTGCGCATGGCCCTCGGCGCGGCGCCGTCGCGAATCTTTCGTTTGATGGTCGGGAAAGGACTATCTCTCAGCGTGATCGGGATCGTGATTGGTCTGGTCGCATCGTTCGCGTTCACGCGCGTGTTGGCGAGCATGCTCGTCGAAGTCAAGCCAACAGATCCCATCACATTCGTTGGAGTCGCTGCGCTGTTCCTCGTCATCGCCTTCCTGGCCTCCTGGCTCCCGGCCCTCCGCGCCGCAGGGCTAGATCCGACGACGGCGCTGCGGAACGAATAGTTCAGCCTGCTGTTGTTTCGAGTCTGTTGCATTCAGCACGGCTGCGCCAACAGCGCGGAACAGATTTGTTAAGGTCAACGACATATAGGTTCTTCTTTTGTTGTTCGAACCGCCTGCATTCACGCGTCGCAGCACCAACAGCTCAGAACAGCTTTGTTAAGGTCAACGACGTATAGGTTCACCTTTTGTTGTTCGAACCGCCTGCATTCACGCGTCGCAGCGCCAACGGCGCACAAAATTATAGAGAAGGTCCACAACGAAAACGTAATACATAAGTTCAACGAACCGACTCCATTC
>DASWUM010000051.1:0-14358 GCA_036401595.1 Pyrinomonadaceae bacterium | reverse complement strand
ATGAACGCGGATAAATGCAGATCTGCGTTTATCCGCGTTCATCCGCGGCTTTTAAATGGATCGTCCGTCACGAGGCGCTTGTGAACGCGGGCTACGAGATCCGGGATGGTTGGATCGTCGCTCGACTTCGGCACGATCTTCGGATCGGGCGCGATTACCGGACGGATCATCTTCTGTTGTAGTTGCTCGCGCGCGTCCATCATCCATCCGAAACCACGAAAGATGTAAGTCAAGAGAGTTCGATCCGGCTCCTCGACGCCGAGTGCTTCCTGAACGCACCACGCTCCGAAATCCGTGTTTGCCGTCAATCGCAGTGGTGGCGCGTCTTCCTTTCCCGGTTTGAGCACACCGTTAACAAACGCCGTCAGATAAATCAGTCGCGCAATCGAGAGTCGCTCAACCTGCCGCGGCGAAACAGTCAACTCCCCCGCATCGATCGCATTGAACACCGGATCGATATAGATTGCGGGACGCGGATCCTGTTGCACCTGATTCCCTCTTCCGGCAGCCGAGATCTCGGGATGACCAAACGTCGGCAAACCTCCGGTCAACATCTTCTCGCGAATTCGTGCACTACGCTGTTCGGGAGTCAACGGCTCGAGCTCCTGAACAAAGTCTGACATATCGTGAATCGCGCCGAAATGTCGCGCGCCATCGAGCGCCATCTGCGATGCGACAAAGAAGTCGGCGACGGAGAACGTGTGCAGCGTGGCCATATAGCGCGCCACCATGCTCGAACCGGCCGAACCGTGATGAATCTGGATCGTGCCCATGCGCTCGAGAATCAGTCGTTCGTGCTCGTTCGCATGATGACCGAGAATCAGACTGTACGAAACCTGAAATGCGTTTCTCTTTTCTTTCGTTTCTTCGTCGACGAATTTGCGTGTGGCTGAGACGAGTTCCTCTTGGGAAACTTGCGGATTGTCCATCAGACGATGGTTCATGTAAGCGGACACGCCACCCACGGCGACATTCACCATGTGAAGCGTAATCATCTCGATCAGCAGCGACTGGGCATCACGCTCGTCGTGAATGCCGCGATCCTGGTGCTCTTCGCGTCCGAGTTTCGCCTTGGCGAGAATCGCAAAGTGATGAATCGCCACTTCGGGACCGAGCCCCGGAAACTTTCTGACAAACGCCGCAACATCTTCAATCAATGAACCTGATAAACTCTCAAAGAATTTCTGATTGATAAACTCCGCCAGACCCTGCGAGTCTCCGGGAGCGCCGAAGAGGCCGGTAAAAATGACGTCAAATGGACCAACCTTACCGGCTACGATGTCCGATTCCGGAACTGTGCCGCGAATCGTAAAAGATCTTATATCGAGAGTGATCTGAGTTCCGTTACAATCAACAGGCGTATGATGTAGGACTGGATTGGCGATGATGCCGGTTGAGGCGGGCATGGTGGCAAAATAGCCAAGCGTGGTGGCTATCTGTTTTTCACCGAGTTCTTCCGCCCTGGCGGTGGCCTGCTTTACGGGATTAAAGTCAGGTGCCGCGGGCAACACCGCGAAAATCTTGTCAGTCGAAGCTTCATCCATGAGCAAACGATCCTTTTTGGTCTAAGAATAGCGATTATTGCTCGTGGCAACAACTGTCCACGATCTGTGTAATCAGCGGATGCGGAATTTGTGGACTAATCGCCCCAAGGCAAAGTATATTTACGCCGCTCTTTTCTACGACTGCATTATTTTCTCACTGTTAATCACCGACTAAGCGAAAGACTCTTAATATGCCACAGGCCTCACTAATCGCTACGTTACTGGAGCCTCCGTCAACGGACGGCGCCGAATTGACTGCGCTTTCAGATGCTGTTGAGTGGCTGGAAGTACGCGCGGATGTTGTGGGTGACATCGATCCGGATTGGTTGCGCAGTCATTTCAAAGGACGTTTGCTCTACGCCTTAAGAACGCATGACGATTCGTTCAATCGACTGCAACGATTGAAGACAGCCGCGGGCTTTTATGATCGGGTGGAGCTTGATGCCGAGACTGATGTTTCGGAAGAACTACTGCAGGTCGTAGCTGCCGAGAAGCGTCTTGTGTCGTGGTATGGAAGCGCTGATAGTCTGTCGCAGTTAACTGATCGGTTCGCACAACTCGCGTCTGTTCCCGCTGCTGTTTACAAGCTTGTTACGAATGCAACATCAATCGCGGAAGAGTTTCTGCCACTCTCTCTGCTGAAATCTCTGAATCGCGACGACACGATCGCGTTTTCGTACGGACCGCTCGGATTCTGGAATCGTTTGCTGGCACTGCAGCTCGGCTCGCCGGCTATCCTTGGTCTCGTCGGCGGCGGTTCTGTCGCGACGATGGAACCGACGATCGCCAAACTGATCGCGGATTACGGTCTGCCTGAAGTGAGTCCGGCGAAAGAGTTGTTTGCCATTATTGGCAATCCGATATTTCATTCGCTCTCGCCGCGTTTGCACAACGCGTCGTATCGTGCGATGGGTCATCCGGCGCTGTTTGTCCCGTTGCGAGTCGAGTCGTTTGCAGAATTCTGGCGCGAGTTCGTTGTTTCGCGAAAACTCGACGAGTTTGGCATACCGATCAACGGAATGACTGTCGCTTCGCCGCACAAGGAAGAGGCGGTGCAGACCGCGAAGCAAGTCACTGAAATGGTACGGCAGACTGAAGCTGCAAACATACTGGTTAGAAACAACGGCTGGTGGGTTGCCGATACTACCGATCCCGATGTGGTCTATACTGCCAGTGTCAACGTAAAAGAAAAGCGTGCGGCGGTTATCGGTTGTGGCGGCGCCGGACGTGCGATTGCGGCGGCGCTGGTTGAATCAGGCGCCGGTGTCACGCTGATCAATCGTGGCGCAGAGCGCGGCGAGCATGCCGCTGCGTTGCTGGGGCTGCCGTACATTCCGTTGCGCGAGTTCGACGCAGAAGGTTATGACATCGTCGTCAATGCAACACCCGTGGGCCGCGACACTGACGAAGCTCCGTTCAAGCTCGAGACGATGAATGACGACGCGATTGTGATCGATCTGGTTTATGGTGCGCGTCCGACACCGCTCGTGGGAACCACGCGCGCGCGGCAACAAGTCGCCATTGACGGTCGCGACGTGCTCGTGACCCAAGTGCGCCACCAGTTTCGCCTGATGACAGGCAAAGAAATGTCGGTTTCTCTGGCGCGTGAGATCCTACTGTAGGGGCGGCCCTCCGTGGCCGCCCTTGGTTGAATCCCACGCAATTCAAGAGACGACAACCTCGAGTTTGGCGAACGCGATTTCAAAACAAGGGCGGCCACGGAGGGCCGCCCCTACAGTACGTTCAACAGTGTCCGATTCATTCAACAGTGTCCGATTCGACAAGGTCAATGATCACAACCGATTCGAATATCGAGCAGCAAGAGCTAATCAAGCGCGTCAGCACACTCGCGCGTGAAAACTTTGCAGCGCGCGCGGCTGAATACGATCGCACGGCGACGTTTCCGTTCGAAGACTTTGCAGACTTGTTCAGCGCCGGGCTGCTCGCACCAGTCGTCCCGAAAGAGCACGGCGGTCACGGCCTCGGTCCATACACCGGCGACGTCTTCACGCTCTGGATGATGACGAAGGAAATCGCCCGCGCCGATCTCTCGCTCGCACGCTGCTGGGAAGGTCACGTCAACTCGCTCGTCCTGCTCGACGGAATGGCCACCGAAGAGCAAAAGACACGCTGGTTCAAAGGCGTCGTCGAACGCGGCGAAAAATGGGTTGCATGGAGCGGCGAGCCGCAGGCGCGCAAACCCGACGAACCCGTTCGCTTCGGCACCAGTGTCGAGAAAGTTGACGGCGGTTACATCATCGATGGCAACAAAGCTTTCGCCACAAGCGCGGGTGGCGCGCAGTGGGCCATACTTCTCGTCAACACCGCCGGACCAGGGGGCGTTCGTCACGCCGATGCTGCGAACCTCGATTCAGTGTTGATGATGGCGTGCAATCTTTCCGACCCGAGCGTCGAGATCGACACGTCGTGGTGGGATCCGATCGGGATGCGCGCGACTGCCAGCCATCTGGTCCACTTTCGTCGCACGTTCATTCCCGACGACGACCTAATCGGCTATCCGGGACAGTATCTGAAAGAAGGCTGGCAGACGTGTTTCATTCCGCACTACGCCGCCACGTTTCTCGGCGCCGCCGAAGCTGCATACGACTACGCGCTCAATTACATCACCACACAAAACAAGATTCACGATCCATACGTGCAACATCACATCGGTCAGATGTCGGTGAATGTCGAAACCGGCCATCTCTGGCTGCGACAAGTGGCCCGTTTGTGGGAAACGGGCAAATATCTCGAAGCGCAACTCGGCGGTAGCAGGGCGCGACACGTGATGGAGCACCTCGCGGAAGACACCGTAAAACAAGCGATTCGCGCGTGTGGTGCGCGTTGCCTGATCCGTCCGAGTTCGCTCGAACGCGTCTATCGCGATCTATCTTTCTACGTTCGGCACGACAACGACGATCAGATTCTGGCAACGATTGGTAAGTCAATACTTGGTCTAACTCACGATCCATCGTTCTACAAACCATAGGTGCAAAATGCTCACGGAAAAACGCAAGTACGGTCTTGGGATCTGGGCTCTCGGCCTCGGCTATTTCCTTTCCTACACACCTTACAGCGGCTTGACTAAGGCCCTTTCTAACGGCCTCTTCGACATCACCAATGGACCAGTTAGGGGCCCGGTACTATTGCCGATCTCTGCGATTGCGACCGTGATCGGGATGTTTGGTTTTATTACCGTGCGAGGCTGGTGGAAGTATGCCGGGCGGCGCGAGTTTTTCGGTTATCAAGTTCCCTTTCCGCGGAAGCTGACATTTCTGTCGGGTGTCTGCATGGCGACCATCATGGGAACCACGACACTCGCGTTTACCTTTGGCGGCCTCTCGATCGTGCTCGTCCTTGTGTTGCTGCGCGCCGGTACGCTCATCATTGCTCCGATCGTCGATTCTATCGTCGGACGGCGGGTGAGATGGTTTTCATGGACTGCGATGCTTGTCAGTTTGTCAGCCGTACTCATAGTGCTGAGCGATGCCTCCACTTACACCCTCACGATCGCCGCGGTAATCGACGTCGCTGCCTATCTTGCCGCGTATTTTTTCAAACTCCAGTTCATGAGTCGCCTCGCGAAATCGCAGGAACGCGAGGCGTCGTTGCGTTACCTTGTTGAAGAGCAGATGGTTGCGTCACCGCTGCTCGTCGTTGCGATCGTGGTGATGGCCATCATTGGGTATGGCGACGTCATGTTGGGATTTCGCGAGGGACTGACAACGTTTGTTACGACTCCCGGCGCCGTGTTTGCCGCCGCGGTCGGTTTCTGTTACGCCGCACTCTGCGTCTGCACGTCGTTGATCTTTCTCGATCGACGCGAGAACACTTTCTGCATGCCGATGCACTGCGGTTCGAGCATGCTCGCCGGATTCACGGCGAGTGTGATCCTTGCGCTCGTTTACAACCAGAGCATGCCGACGATGGCGCAGAATGTAAGTTCAAGTTTTCTCATCATCGCTCTCGGATTTCTGTCGCCGCTGCATCACTTCGATCGCGTCATGACGAAGATCAAATGTCTGTTTGGCTTTGCGCCGGCACTACCGCAACCGCAACGATTGTTCTTGTTTGTCTGTAGCGGTAATACGTGTCGTTCGCCGATGGCTGCTGCGATCGCCAACGCCGAAATCGCGACGCGCCTGGGCATTCCGTTTAAGTCACTCGAAACCGTGAACGCGCGCGCACTGAGTGCCGGTGTGTCTGCGAGAGTCGGCTCGCCAATCACACCGGAAGCGATCGAGGTGCTGCAATCGTTGAGCGTACCGGTCCAACCGCACGCAGCGCGAAATTTGACACCTGAGCTGGCAGCAGAAGCAGAAATGATCTTCTGCATGACCAGTGCGGTACGCCAGGCCGTGATCGAGATGCTGCCGTCGGTTGCGGGTAAAACTCTGTGTCTCAGCGACGAGGCGGACGTCCCCGATCCGATCGGCAAA
This sequence comes from Pyrinomonadaceae bacterium, assembly GCA_036401595.1. Classification (GTDB taxonomy): domain Bacteria; phylum Acidobacteriota; class Blastocatellia; order Pyrinomonadales; family Pyrinomonadaceae; genus PSRF01. The sequence goes on along the minus strand of DASWUM010000051.1, from coordinate 8,375 downwards.
GGAATGGCCGCGTACGTAAACTGCGCGCGCCAGATCCAGCGCCTGGTCCAATTGCGATTCGACGAACTTAGAGTCGGGGCATTGGTATAAGCCACGGATTCACACGGATTACACTGATAAGGAAACTCTTTCTGACCTGTGTGTGAATCTGTGTTAATCCGTGGCTAAAAATAATGAAGCTGATCGTATCTCACCTGGAGGCGGTGCGAACTTACGTCACTCGTGAGCTGTACTACATCCAGCACGATCTGATCACAAACCATGGCTGGCGACACATCGAAGCTGATTATCTCTGGCAGCGCCCGGGTTCGCTCGAACACAAGTTACGTGCGGTGCTGGGTGAGCTACCGGAGCTGATCATCTTTTGGGAAGCCTACGACCTTGTTCTCAGACACGCGCGTGAGATGCAACGTCTGAAGTGTCGCAAGTTTTTCTTTGCCGACGATCTGCACTGGTGGAATCGGCGCATGCGCGAAATCAGAGTCGTCGTTTTCGCGGTTTCAGACGCGATCCTGAGCCCGTATGTTTATCGTTGGGCCAGTTTGTATCCCGAGCTGTCGAGCAAGCGATTGATCTGGGTGCCACATTCGGCCTCGACGGATTTCATTTTGCCGTTCAATCCGGACGCAGAGAACTCGATCTTTCTGAGCGGCGCCATTAACGAAGCGTATCCGCTGCGCCAACAGATGTTGCAGTTGCATCGCGAAGGTTCTTACGCGATCAAATACCACCGGCATCCTGGGTACTATTGCGGTTACGACTACCAGCGCGACGGACGAATCGGACGCGGTTATGCCGAGAGGATTCGCGAGTGTCGCGTTGGTTTTGCTGACAGCGTTTCGCCGTTTGCGTATATAGTGGCAAAGTTCTTCGAGATTCCGGCGACCGGCGCGTTACTGCTTGCAGACGACACGGCTGCCGAACATCTCAAGAGACTCGGCTTTGAAGCCGGCCGCAATTATGTGCCGGTTTCGCAAAAGAACCTGAAGTCGCAGATCGAGTATGTACTGTCCGAGCGTAACCACGACGAGTTGGACCAGATCAGACGAAGCGGTCAGCGTCTCGTTCACGAGCAGCATAAGACCAGCGATCGGGCACGATTCATAGACGCAGTTTGCGACGCCTAAAACGATGCGAGTACTACTTTCCTCAGATCACGAATATCCCGCCAGCAATGGCCACGGCAGCGGCCTGCATCCGAAGGCGTTTCCCTCGGGCTCCGGATACACGCTTCAGGATCTACTCGCAAAAGGCCTCGCAGAGCTCGGCCACGAAGTCTTTTACCTCGTGCGGCGTTTACGTGAGAATTTTTCCGCGCAGTCAGTTCCCGAGCGCGTCAAACTGATCTTCGAGCCGGATTTCGACGCTGACGTGCTGCACACGATTTCCGGTCGTGATGCATCGCTCATCGCCGAGTGGGAACGTCGCGGAAAACCGTGGGTCGCGACTTGTCACATGGACGAACAGACGCGCGAACGCGAACGCGGCAATTCAACCGGAAACTGGATCTTCGTGTCGCAAACACTCGCCCGACTGCACGGGCGCGACCGATACGTGTGGAACGGAATTGACCCGGGCGAATACATCTACAGCGAAACAAAGGACGATTATTTTCTCTTCATGTCGACGATGGATTGGGGCACGAAGAAAGGGCTCGACATCGTTCTCTCGATGGCGAAGCAGCTTGGTTTCAAGCTCGTCGTCGCCGGCACCGGCGAGAGTTACGAACGAATCGCACACGTGCAGGAGATGTGTCGCAAAGTCGGCGCGCGCTACGTCGGCGATGTTCGCGGTAAGGAAAAGGCTGAACTGCTGGCAGGCGCAAAGGGCTTTCTCTTCCCGACGAAGCTCGACGAAGCGTTCGGACTGGGGATGGTTGAGGCCCTCATGTCAGGCACACCCGTGATTTGTAGCGACCGCGGCGCTTGTCCCGAGATCATCACACCGGAAGTCGGGTTTGTCTGTCGCACCGACGACGATTACCTCAACGCTATCGATAAGATCTCCAGGATCGATCCGCGCGTCTGCCGAGAGAAGGCCATGCGTGATTATCACTATCACACGATGGCCCGGAATTACGTTCGTGAGTATGAAATCGAGCGAGCGCGAACGACGCGCGAACGAGCACGCCCCGCAACACTGCATTCATGAACCAGATCATCCAGGGACTCTGGGTCGGCAACGAGCTTTCCGTGATGGAGCAGTTGTCGATCGCGTCGTTTTTGCGCCACGGGCATGAGTATCACCTTTACGTCTACGAAGACGTGAAGAATATTCCGGCCGGGACGACGATTAAAGATGGTAACGAGATCCTTTCTGCGTCGAGAATCTTTCAGTACAAGCAGCATGCGAGCTACGCGGGGTTCTCGAATTTCTTCCGTTACAAACTGGTGCTTGAACGCGGCGGCTGGTGGGTTGATACCGACACGATCTGTCTGAGGCCTTTCGATTTCGAGGATGAGTATGTGTTCTCGAGTGAGTTTGCGATGGGTCAGGAGTTTACCAACAGCGGGATCTTTAAGGCGCCGGCTGGCAGTGAAGTGATGGCGTATGCGTGGCGTGTTTGTGAAACAAAAGATCCGGAGCAGTTGGCATGGGGTGAGACTGGTCCACGATTGATGGCTGCGGCGGTACAGGAGTTTTCGTTGGAAAGCTACCGGCAGCGGCCGGAGGTGTTTTGTCCAATCGGTTACGCTGACTGGCACAAGGTGCTCGAACCCGATGCTGATTTGAAGCTCGACGGTTCCTACGCAATTCATCTCTGGAACGAACGCTGGCGCGCCGCGGGACAGGATAAGAATGGAGCTTATCCACCCGGCTGTCTCTACGAGATGTGGAAGAAAGAATACCTGTAGCCTGGCCGTCTCCTTGGAGTGCGGCGGCCGCACTCCAAAGTAGAGCCCTATTTAATAGCTCGTGAAAGTAACGTGTCCCATGCAGACAGTGATGCGGCGAGAGAAAAGCGATCTACAACTTCTCTCGCCCGAAGACCCATCGCCGCACGCCTCACGTTATCACGCATGAGTGTCGCCAAATCCCGCGCGAGTGCCGATACGGTGTCGTTACTCACCATGCCATCAACACCATGACGCACGAGCGTACGCGTCGTCGTCCCGGCCTCAGTCGCGACAACCGGAACGCCACATGCCATCGCCTCCCAAATCGAATTACCAAAGCCTTCAACCCACGACGTCGACACAAAAAGATCGGCTTTGTTGAGGACCTCATACGGCTCCCTCGCAAAACCTCGCAGTCGAATACGATCAGGAGCGAGTTTCGCAATCAGCTCAGCAACGTTCGCACGCGATGGACCGTCGCCATAGATCTCGAAGTCCCACTCCGGAAACTCGCCGGCAATGCTCGCGAACGCACGAATACTCAATTCAGGTCGCTTATCTGCCGAGAGACGCGATAGCGCAACGAGCCGGCGTCGATGTCCACTCCGTTCTCCACGAATTGCACTCGGAGGAACTAACGGATTCGGAATCTTCACCACCTCGACTCCATACTTCGCGAGCCAGCCAACACTCGCCTCATGCGGTGTGACGAGAAAGCGCGCTCGCGGTAACAACGCTGCTCGCACACTTTGCCACCATCCGATCGACACACGCGTCGCATCCGTGTGCTCACACGCGATCACCGGCACATTCGTCTCATGCATCGCGACCAGCACGCGTAAATTCGTCAGGTCCATATGCGACACGACAACATCTGGCTTTTGGGCCAGAATTCGCGCCCGCAGCAAAGCGAAGTACGTGATGTGCTGCGTAAGCTCTCGCGCGCAGCCAGCCTGCTGCAATCCACGCATGATCGGCGCAATCGCAGTGGCATTCAGCTCGTCATGGCGCGGCAACCTGGGCCAGTCAACGCTGCGTCGCTGCACGCGCACGTCGATTGCATACGCGGGCTTAGTGGTGTGATAGATGGTGAGAATCGTGACTTCGTGGTCACGCTCGGCCCAACAGTTGGCGAGGTTCACGCAAACCCGTTCGGCTCCTCCACCGCCGAGGCCGCCGATAACCAGGGTGATACGCATCGTTATTCGTTTGGATACGCGGCGACCACTTCGAGCATGACGAGCGCGCCTGCAGGCAATGCGTCGACGGCGAAAGCCGTGCGTGCCGGCAGCGGTGTCACACCACGCCCGGGCAGCCATGCGGCGTAGATCGCGTCGACTGCTTTGAAGTTTTTGATGTCGGTTAAGAGGAGTGTGACTTTGACGATGTCAGCCGGAGTGCACCCAGCGGCGTTAAGAACGGCGTCGATGTTGGACAACATGCGGCGTGTTTGTGCTTCGAGACCTTCTTCGAGCTCGCCGGTTTCCGGATCGCGTCCGGTTTGTCCGGTAAGAAAAACGAGATCGCCGGTGCGGATTGCTTGCGAGTGGGTACCGATCGATGGTGGTGCGGCGTTCGTTGCGATTCTAGTCTTGTTCGGCATTAACTTTCCTTTTGCCACGGGTTTACACGGATGACACAGATAAAAAGAAAATTCTGATCCGTGTTCATCCGCGTTCATCTGTGGCTTTTTTTATTTTCGACCAGAGCCAGTAGCCCTGTGCTCGCGGGCAGAGTTTCTCTTCCCACAACGCTAAAAGATTTCGGCGGATGCGCGCGATTTTCTGCGAGTCGAGTAGCAATCTGCTCGCTTCCTGAGCGAACCGATATGGATCCGCACAGAAGACGCAATGAACACCGTCTTCAAGGATCACATCTTCGCGAATCGGCCACTCTTTCCCGAGCGGACGCGTGATCGGCACCACGCCGGCGCGGATGTATTCAATCAGCCGATGCGTGAGATAGCCGCTGCCGCGCCACTCAAAACCGATCTGCGTGTCCCATAGCTCCGCGGTGTACTCGGCCGCGCTCGTCAGTCCAGCTCGTCCCTCGTGGCCCAACTGACTCAACAATTTGATCTGGCCCACGATGCAGGAGCGCGCTCTCATCCACTCCGCATCACGTCCCCAGTGATAGTCTGTGTTGATACGCATTCGCGCCGAAACCACGATCGGTCGCTTTCGGGTTAACAAGTCTGTCGGTTGCGAAATGTCTTCCGCGCAGGGATAACCCGCGCTGATCGTCCCGTGCGGATATTCAACTCCGCGGCGCCATTGGTACTTGAAAATGATCGACGGCTTCAGATCCCGAATGCGTTCGAGTGTCGAGCCTTCATCATCCCAACGAGACTTGAGTTCAGCATCGTCGAACGGATCGACAACAGCAACGACGCGCTTGTTAACAACGATCGCGAGCGGCGGAATCTCGCTGTTCTCAACGACTGAAATTTCGTCTACGTGTCGCAGCCAGCGCGCGATCTCCAGCGGACGCGAGCCGCCGCTGCACCTGTAGCTCGGATTAATCTCGAGCTGAACCTTCTCCGGCATCGACTCTCTCGGCTTCGAGGGGAATTCTGAAGTGCACTTTCACTGGTCCACCGCTGAGCGGCGCGAGGTCCAGCACCTGCGCCTTCAGTCCGGGGTAGATGATCTGCACCACCACGCCATTGGAAGGATTGGCAAACTCCAAATCGAGGTAATGAAACTCGGTAATGTTGGAAGCATAGATCCAGAGATTGTTCTGATTGCGAATCCAGCCCGCGAAGTCTTCGCTCTCCATCGGCTCAGTGCGAATCTCGACCGGCACCTCCGACAAAATCTGTTTGGTCAACTCAAAGTTTGCAAAAACATTTTGCCAGCTCTGTTCATACGGACGCTTTGTCGAGCCACGTGCACGCGGCAGACAACCCTGTTGCTTGAGACGAATATTCTCCTGGACGAAATGCTCGCGTTCGGTCGCGACGGGATAGTCGCCTGTGGTGAGACGTTCGAGAAAGTGCGCGCCGTCGCGACTGCTGGTCAGCACGCGATGAACGATTTGAAAATAGGTGATCGCGGTGGGATTGATGTCGAAGATCGTGATCGACTTTGGCTTCCACAACGGAATGAGATTCAGGCCGTAGAGTCCTCCGACGACGCTGATCATGTGAATGTTCTCGCGGCGCTCGGGCGCGACTGATTCGTAGTGTTCGCGTATTTCCTGAAACTCGGTGAACGACCCGTCCTGATGTCCATCGTCGGTGCCGTAGAAGACGTTTTCAGGATGATCGTGATACATCTCACGATTGAAAGCTCTCGGTGCTTCGGTTGACATGATCTCCTTCTATGCCCTTGAGTGAGAATCGATCTCCCAGGCTGGTTTATAAAGTTGATTGTACTGCAAGCGCTTGCTCCACTCATCGCGCAGAGTTGCTGATGGGACCGGGTTCTCGTAGTTAATGCGAATCGTTTGTGAAATGAAATCGAGTGCTTCTTCGACTACGTTTGTTTCCGGGTGTCGCACGGTGATGTAGCCGTCGCCGGTGTAAGTCGATGCTTTTATTGCGCCGGCTCGCGGCAGTCGGCTGTCGACGATGGTTTCCCCCAATTCCCTTTCAACAACCTCAAGTCCATTCACGCTTTCGATGGTTCCCGATCCGGCACCACGGAGAAACACCGTTCCGACGGCGAATTGACGCGTCCATGGTCCATCGAAACAGCCGTCAAGCGTTGCCCTGGCCCAGACAAAATAAGGATCGATGTCGTAAGCGTAGGCGAGCATCGGGGCGATCCGCGCGCCCGCCGGACGGAGCGTGGCGTCGGTGAAAGCGATGCGAGCGTCGTCAAGAAGAAAACCCTCCATGTGTGTCATCGCGTTGCCAACCGAGAGGGCAAGGACAGCTGCCCGTCCCTGAGCGATGAACTGCTGATAACGCTCATCTTCGATGTCGCGCGGCATGACGCAGCGCCACTGGATCGAAGGATCTTCGAGAGCTTCCAGGATCGATGGGCGATAACAACAGATCGAGTGGAAGCGCGGTTCGTTTGCGATCGTGATCGTGTCGAGACAGAGTTCCTCACCACTGAGACACTCTTCGATAAGCATTGGGTGCGCGCGTGACGGATTGGTGAGCTCCAGCGCAAGATCCAGTTGCTCGTCGTCATGAATGGACCAGGTCGCGAGTCCGCCGCTGCCGTTCAGCGGTTTCAAAACGACTGGATAATCCGATTGTGTCGTGAAACACCGAGCTTCGGCTTCGTTTGTGCAAACGCGACTTCGAGCTGTATCGATGCCTGCCTTTTTGAGCGTCGCAATTAAAGAAGATTTGTCGAGCGCACGTTGGACGATTGCGACGCTCATTCCTTCGAGCCCGAGTGCTTTGACTGTTTGGGCCACCGGCTCAAGGAGGGTTTCGTATGTCGTGACGATCCGGTTCAGTGGGCCATGTTTGTGCTGAAGTGTTCGCGCGGCTTCGAGCAGTTGAGCGGAATCGTGAGTGTCGGAAATGATAATTACTTCGCGAAGAGTGCTCGCGTCGTCAAACGGTTGCTCGCAAATGCCGAACAGCTCGACGTTATCCAGTTTAGTGATTGCGCGTGCGCTCCGCAGGCTCTCACCAGCGAAAGTACGTGCGACGAACACGATGCGACGAGAGTCGTCGTTCACGTCTGTGCTCCCTGCTTCGCAGCGGCTAAACGTCGTTCTTGCAGTTGTTGTTCTCGTGCCGCCTTGTCGTACAGCACATATTGGATCAGATCGCGGCCGTTCTGTTGGACGTCGTTCTCGGAAAGTGGCTCAAGGCCATGAAACGAGACGTCGGAGCGAAAGAATGCCAGGAGGGAATTTGGTTTGTAGGCGGCGGTCTTCACCCTCTCGAAATCCTCGAACGGATAGTGCGTGGAATTCGGGCACGTGAAGTTCGGATCCTTTGGCCGGTAAAGCGAGGTGCCAAGGTGTGCCGTGCTTTCGTCCGGAGCGAGATAGATCAGAAACACGACGAGCTTTGTGTGCAAATCAGAGTGTGGACCAAGAAAGTATCCGGGCCGGTGGCGAATGAGCTGAGATTCAACGCTAACCGCAGGCCACTGCTCATCAAATCGCGCGCGCATTTGATCGGGAAATGTTTGCAGCACGGCCTGAGCGAGATCGTCGCCGAGAAACCATGAATCGAAATCGTCCCAAAAGGCTTTCTGCTCGGCGGGGAGGGCGTCGGTCCAGCCGTTGTTCATGTCACGCTGATCTCGGTGACGGAAGTGATCGAGTTTCAATGTCGTTACTTCGTAGAGGTTTTCGTATGTCTGGCTCGCCGGCAGATTCTTCAAAAGCTCGCGGTAATACTCGTCCGGGAAGATTTTGTCGAGGCAATAGTGCGGGTAAGGCTCCGCCAACACCGTCGCCCCGCGTAGTCGGTTAACAAAATGAGTTAAAGGATGCATTTGCTCTCAACCAGTTCAGGCAGCGTGCTTGGACGGGGTACCGCCCGCGGTAGCGGGTGGGTCCGTGATCAGATCCACGGCGGCGCAAACGCGGCGGGCTACGAGCAAATTGTCGAAAGATGTC
>DASWUM010000050.1:0-14460 GCA_036401595.1 Pyrinomonadaceae bacterium | reverse complement strand
CGGCCCTCCGTGGCCGCCCCTGCGTTGGAATCGTGTTCGCCGAACTCGAGTAATTTGTTTTTCCGAATACTTGTAGCCCACACAGGGGCGGCCACGGAGGGCCGCCCCTACAGTACGTTCCGAAATCATGAAGAAACTAGTCACTCTGATTTTAATCGCGCTGCTTCAGGGCCAAATTGTCTTCGCCCAAACTCGCACCATCACGGTCCAGGTGGACAAGCCCGGTGCGCCGATTCCCAAGACGCTCTTTGGTCTCTTCTTCGAAGACATAAACTTCGGCGCCGATGGTGGCCTGTATCCGGAACGAATCAAGAACCGATCGTTCGAATTCCCAAACCCGATGATGGGCTGGAAGCATCTCGACCGGGGCGAGCCGAAAGGATGGCTCAATATTTACGACTCCGGCTCAATAAGCGACACGCCAAACTCTCACTACCTGCGCATCAAGACTCCCGCCGGCAACAAAGGCTTTGGCGTCGTGAACGAAGGCTTTCGTGGCATCGGCGTCGAGAAAGGTGCGGAATACAGATTCTCAGTGAGAGTTCGGCGCGTGGATGGATCGCCAACGGCTCTGCGCGTCGAAGTTGAAGATGGTCAAAAGATCCTCGGTGAAACGCAAGTCTCAGGCTTTACCAACGCTTGGAGAACCTATACCGGCTCGCTGCGAGCTAACGAAACCTCGGGCAAAGCTCATCTCAATCTCCTGCTCGAAGGCAGTGGCACCGTCGACATCGATCTCGTTTCGCTTTATCCGAAAGACACATGGCAAGGTCGTCCCAACGGCCTGCGCAGCGATCTGGTGAAACTGCTGAAAGAGATGAAGCCCGGCTTTTTGCGCTTCCCCGGTGGTTGCATCGTCGAAGGCAGGACGTTGGACCAGCGCTACCAGTGGAAAACAACGCTCGGCGATCTCGACGAACGCCGCCTGATCATCAATCGCTGGAATACTGAATTCAACTGGCGCGCGACCCCTGACTACTTTCAATCGTTCGGTCTCGGTTACTACGAATATTTTCTGTTGAGTGAAGATATCGGCGCCGAACCACTGCCGATCATGAACTGCGGCATGGCTTGCCAGTTCAACTCGAGTGAGCTCGCGCCACTCGAAGATCTCGATCATTACATTCAGGACGCCATCGACCTGATCGAATTCGCGAATGCTCCGGTCAACACGAAGTGGGGCCGCAAACGCGCCGAGATGGGCCATCCGAAGCCGTTCAATCTGAAAATGATCGGCGTCGGCAACGAACAATGGGGACCGCAGTACGTCGAGCGCTACGAAGTGTTTGCGAAAGCGATCAAACAGAAATACCCAAACATCGAGCTCGTCTCGAGTGCCGGGCCATCACCCGACGGCGAACGCTTCGATTTCCTCTGGCAGAAGATGCGTGAGCTCAACGCGGACCTAATCGACGAGCATTATTACATGGCGCCGAAATGGTTCCGCGACAATGCGACGCGCTACGACAATTATCCGCGCACTGGTCCAAAAGTTTTTGCCGGTGAATATGCGGCGCAGAGTGTCGGCATTGCGAGCCCCGACAATCGCAACACGTGGGAGTGCGCCATGTCAGAGGCGGCTTTTGTTACTGGACTCGAACGCAATTCTGACGTCGTGAAGATGTCGTCATACGCGCCGCTGTTCGGACACGTCGATGCGTGGCAATGGACACCAAACATGATCTGGTTCGACAACCTGCGCTCGTACGGCACGCCGAATTATTACGTGCAGAAAATGTTCAGCGTTAATCGTGGTACGCGACGACTGCCGCTCGCGTTGGATGGATCAGCGAAGAACGGCGAGCACGAGTTGTATTCGAGTGCGTCATTGGATGAAAGCAGCGGCGAAGTGATCGTTAAAGTTGTGAATACGAGCTCGGCCACAAAGGACGTGCAGTTAACTTTGACGGGATCGAAGGGTGCAAGGGCCGGCCGCGCGTTCGTATTGCAGAGTGAAGACATGAAAGCTGAGAACAGTTTGGATCAGCCGACGAAGGTCTCGCCGGTCGAGCAGCCGCTGCCCGTTTCGGGCGGTGAGTTCAGTTACAAGTTCTTGCCGCATTCGTTTACCGTGCTGCGCATTCCAATTAAGTGAACCACAAAAAGGCACATAAAGCACAAAAGGCACATAAAGTTTTGTGTGTACTGTGCATTTTTGTTATCTGCTGGAAGGTTGCGGCGCAGACGACTCAGACGGCGTCCATCACGATCGACGCTCGCAAGGTTGAAAACCCGGTCAGTCCTCTTCTCTACGGCCAGTTCCTGGAATTCATGTTCGAGGGCATCAAAGGCGGGTTGCATGCGGAGTTGATTCGCAACCGCAGCTTTGAAGAGCCGGCCAATGTCATCGGCCTCTCGCGCAATTGGGAACGGTATCCCGACGATCGCAACGACGATTACGCCCTCTCATTTCATTGGGACGATCAATCTGCTTACCCAACTGCGCGAAAGGAACACTCGCTGCAAGTGCGGGCGGGCGAGGGTGTGATTCCGCGTCACGGGATTTACCAGTCGCGCATTCCGGTTCGCGCCGGTGTGGAATATCAGGGTTATCTCTGGCTCAGGACGGATGATTACGACGGGCGCATCACCGTCGCACTCGAGTCGGATGTGGACCAGAGCCTCCTCCACGCGACGGCCGATATGAACATTAGCAAGGGCAACTGGCGCAAGTATGAATTCTCACTCAAACCGACGCGCAGCGATCCGCTCGCACGTTTCGTCATTCTTTTTGCGGGTAAAGGCAAGCTCTGGATCGATCAAGTGTCGCTGATGCCTGGTGATGCCGGGAGTGGCGGTGTTCGTCGCGACGTGTTCGAAAAAGTGAAACAACTGAAGCCCGCCTTTATTCGCTGGCCCGGCGGGAACGTCGCTCAGGACTATCGCTGGATGTGGGGCGTCGGCCCGCGTGACGAGCGTGTCACGTGGACAAATCGAGCCTGGAAGAATGAACCGGAGCCGAGTGATTTCGGCACCGACGAGTTCGTCGCGTTTGCGCGCGCGGTTGGCGCCGAACCTTCGATCACGGTGAACGTCGAGGGAGCAGGCGCGACTGTCGAAGAGGCTGCCGCATGGGTTGAGTATTGCAATGGACCTGCAAGCTCGAAATACGGCGCGATGCGCGCGGCCAACGGGCACGCGGCCCCTTTCGGCGTCAAGTTCTGGGAAGTCGGAAACGAAATCTGGGGCGACTGGGTGCGCGGTCACTCCGACGCCGAGACTTACACGCGTAATTACAATCGTTACGCCAAAGCCATGCGCGCCGTCGATCCCTCAATCAAATTGATCGCCGTGGGCGACAACGACATGAATTGGAATAGCACGGTGTTGCGCGCGGCTGGTACGAACATCGACTACTTCGCAATCCATCACTATTACGGGCGGCGCGAAGCACAGGGCGATCCTTTAAACCTGATGGCGCGCCCGTTATACCTCGAAGGTTTTTACCGCGAGATGAATCACTTCTTACGCAAGCTCGGACTGGAGGGCCGCGTAAAGTTGGCGATCAATGAGTGGGGTCTCGATCTTCCGAGTGAACGACAATATTCAATGGAGTCGGCACTCTATGGCGCGCGGCTGATGAACGTCTTCGAGCGAATGGGCCAGGTGGTAGAGATGAGCGCCGTCTCAGATCTCGTCAACGGTTGGCCCGGCGGTATTATTCAGGCTGGACGACACAGCGTTTTTGTTTCACCGGTTTTTCTGGTCAATCAACTCTACAACGATCATCGTGGCGACGTTCGCCTCGCGAGCACTGTTATCGGTCCTACATTCAATACCACGCGCGAAGGCTCGAACATTCCTTACCTCGACGTCACTGTCAGCCGCACCGCGGACAACAAAAAAGTCTTCATCAAAGCGGTGAACACGAGCCCAACAAGTTCGTTAACTACCACAATCAATCTTCAAGGCTTTAACCCCGGACCACGTGCGGAGCTAAGAACCGTCACCGCCCCCTCGCTCACCGTCGCCAACGATTTCTCTCACCCCGACGCAGTCTCGACCTCAACCAAAACAATCCCAGCCAGCCGCCAATTCGTCGTGACTCTCCCGAAACACTCAGTCTCCGTCATCACCCTAACCAATCCGTAAACAATCCGTGTAATCCGCGGCTGGTTTTACTCGTCGATGCGAACGTACTTGTCAATTCCGGGATTAGCAATCGTCTGCACTCTCCCGCTCGGCCACTTCACCTCAATCGATCGCACTCCACGCGCATTCCCCAATCCAACGACAACACGCGGATCATTCGACGACAAATAACTTCCCGCACTGCTGACATCAAAAACCTGTTTCTGCCCTGAGAGACTAATCACTGTCACCCGCGCGCCGATCCCAGTGCGATTTGATTTCGATCCGGAAAGCGCTATTCCCAACCAGTGATTCGTCGTTCCCTGATTGCGCAGTATCAACGGTGCATCGTCCAGCACAGCAACAATTGCATCTACCTGACCATCGTTGTTCAGATCTCCGAACGCAGCACCACGCGCCGCAATCGCTGAGCTAAACGCCTTTCCCGCGGTGGCGGAGATGTTTACGAAGCCTTTGCCGGTGTTACGCATCAGCAAAGGCATCTGCTTGTACTTCAGATAGCTGGTCGTCTTCTCGATCGTGTCGAGCACGTGGCTCTGGGCCACAAACAGATCGCGCCAACCATCGTTGTCCACGTCGACAAAGCGCGTGCCCCAACCGGAATTGAGCAAGGTGATCTGCCCAACGGCAGAGGTGTTAGTGGCATAAGTGAGACTCAGATCGCCGTTGTTTCGATACAGTGCGTACTTCTCATTCGACAGCGTCGTGACAAAAACATCCATGAAGCCGTCGTTGTCGTAATCGCCGGTGTCGACTCCCATCCCGGCAAACGTTTTTCCATCTTCATCGTAAGCCGCGCCAGAAATGACGGCGATGTCTTCGAACTTGCCATCGCCTTTATTCCGATACAGCGACTGGCGCACGCTGTCGTTCGCGACAAAAACATCGGTCCAGCCATCGTTGTCGAAATCGGCAAACGCGACGCCGAGCCCTTTGCCGGAAGTTTCGGCAATACCAGACGACTGGCTCACGTCTTCAAACGATCCGTCGGCACGTTGATGAAGCAGCACATTCGCGGCGGCTTTGAAGTTGTCCGGATGGCAGTACGCGCGCAACCCGGCAGTCGGTCCGCCACAAAATGTAGCGCCGCTTTCAAAATCCCACTCCATATAACGGGCGATGAAGAGATCGAGCCGGCCATCGCGATCGTAATCGAACCAACCCGCGCTTGTGGACCAACCTTTCGGAATGTTTGGAAGCTTATTCGTGACGTCGCTGAAAGTGCCGTCGCCGTTGTTACGATAGAGATAGTCCGCTTTGTAACCGGTTACGAATAGATCGACGTGTCCGTCGTTGTCGTAGTCGGCGGCGGCGACGCCCATGCTGTATCCCGCACCTTTGAGCCCGGCGCGTTCAGTCATATCGATGAACGTACCGTCGGGTTTTTGCTGGTACAGCCGGTTCCAATACTTCGGCTGGCTCTTGTCGGGTAGCTCGTCTTTCGACATCCGATCTCGTAAGGCGGCGCCGTTAGTGAAGAAGAGATCCATGCGGCCATCGTTGTCGTAATCGAAGATGGCAACACCGCCACCCATTGTCTCGAGCAGATACTTTAGCGATGTCTTTGAAGCTGCGTGTTTGAAAGTGACGCCTGAGACGTCATCGAATGTCACTGGTGAGCGAGCCTGTGGTCCAGGTGGTGGAGGATTCTTCGGTAGATCCGGAATCGCATACGAACGTCCGGTGCGTTCGGGACTTGGTGTCGGCGAAGGCTGTTGTGCTAAAGCGTTGCTGCTAACTGAGCCACAAAAAAGCACAAGAAGCAGCAGTGGAAATCTATGCCTCATTTACTCGTGCCGCAATGCCTCGTTCGGATCCACCTTCGTCGCTTTGTACGCTGGAATAAAACAGGCCAGCATCGCAATTGCGATCAGAAAAACAGCGACCGCAACGTAAATCGACGTCTCGGTGCCGCTGTTCGCAAACAGAAATGACGCAATCAACTGCGCGGATGAAATCGCCAGCAGCATTCCGACCACAACGCCCGCGACGACAATGAACAACGCTTCCTTCATTATCATTTTGAGGATGTCTGCGCGTTGCGCGCCGAGGGCGAGGCGGATGCCGATTTCGCGCGTGCGCCGGCTCGTCGAGTAATTGATTACCGAAAACACGCCGACTACCGCCAGCACCAAAGCGAGTAGTCCGAATACTCCGGTGAGCGCTGAAACGATTCGCAGCATGATCAGCGAATCGTTCATGAACTCGGATAACGGTTTTATCTCACCGAGCTTCGCGTTCGGATCTAACGAAATGATCGCACTGCGTACTGGCGGCAGGATTGCAGTCGGATCTCCTTTCGTTCGCACGTGCAGGACCATTCCTCCGGGCCCAGCGTTTTGCTGCAACGGAACGTAGAAAAACGGCGACGAACCTTTCTGATAGATGTAGGCAGTTGCGTCTTTGACGACACCGACAACTTCCAGCGATCCTCTTTCGCTGCCACCGATTGTAATGTGCTTTCCGAGTGCGGTCTGGCCGGGCCAGTAGCGCTGGGCCAGCGTCTCGTTGACTATCGCGGTCCGCTGTCCTCCGTCCTTGTCTAGATCTGTAAATTCGCGCCCCGCCACCAACGTCATACCCATCGTTTTGAAATAGTCTGTCGCGACAACGCCGTTCATCACGTCCATGCTTTCGTCCGCGCGCGGTGTGTAATTCTCGATGCGGATCGTGGTCCTGCGCAGACCTCCGCCCGACGGAACAAAGTCAGCGAAACTCGCTCCTTCAACGCCTGGCAAAACCCGAACGCGTTCCAGCACCTGGTTGTAGACAGCGAGTCGCGACGCGATGTCGGGTTTGTCAAAAAACTCCGGTTCGGGCCTGATCGTGAGAACGTGGTTGATGTCGTAGCCAACATCCACGTGTTGAGCTTTCTGCAAACTCCGGATAAACAAGCCCGCAACAATTAGTAACAACAACGATGCCGAAATCTGCGACATCACAAACAGGTTTCTGATTCCAAACCTGCGCCGGCCTGTCTGGAGTACCGCATCATCTTTCATCGCCAGCGACAGATCGGATCTGCTGGCGTGCAGCGCCGGCACGAGTCCGAATATGAGGCCGGCGATGAGACCGACTGCGAGCGTCAGGAGAATCACACGCTGATTGAGGCTGAAGTCGATTGGAATGCTCTTTGATGATGACGGTAGGAACGCGGTGGTCAGCAACTTGATGCAGACTGGCGCGAGTAGAATTCCGAGCACACTGCCGATCAGCGATAACTGAAAGCTCTCGGTTAATAGTTGTCTGATGATTCTGCCGCGACTCGCGCCCAGTGCAGAGCGTACAGCCATCTCTTTTTGTCGTGCGGTCGCGCGCGCGAGCAGCATGTTCGAGATGTTGCTGCACGCGATCAGCAACACGAGTCCGACGAGGACTGCAAACAGTCCTGCCAATCCCATCAGCACGCTCTTAACTTCCGGCGGTACGCGCGCGTAACGTTCGGCGACGACGCTGATGCGCCGTGTCTGCTGGTTGCGCTCTTTCCAATCCTCCGGATAAGCGGTGGCGAGTTGTTGTGCCAGTAGGTTCAAACTCGCCTGCGCCTGAGTTTCTGTTACGTCCGGTTTGACGCGGCCGACGATTGAAAACTGGCGGGTGCCGCGGTTCGCAGTGAAGCCCGGTTCGAAGCCGATCTCTTTGAATGCGTGCATAGGAACGAAGAGCTCCGGCGAGCGGCCAAGATCGATGCCGGTGAAATTTGCGGGCGTGATACCGATGACGGTGAAGTTGTTGTTATTCAGGAAGACTGTCTTGCCCACGAGCGCGGGATCGCCGCCGAATCGTCTTTGCCACAGGTCGTGACTGACGACGAGCACAGGTCCGGATTGATCCTCGCCTCCGAAGGTCCGGCCTTGTCCAGCTTGAACACCGAGCAGATCAAAATAGTTCTCGCTCACGATGATTCCGAAAGCGCGATCGGCCTGAGTGTCGGATCTCAGTGCTGCCGAGAACTCGGTGAACGCCGCCATGTTTTCGAAGACATCAGTTCGCGCTTTGAAGTCGACAAAATCGGCATAGGAAGAACCGCCGTACTGGCGGCCGGAGTAATCGCTTGTGTAAAGCGAGGCGAGACGCGATGAGCTTGCGACGTTCAACGGTCTGAAGAGGATTGCGTCGACGAGACTGAAGACGGCGCTGTTAGCGCCAATCCCCAGGGCCAGAGAAAGTGAGATTCCGATCGTCAACAACGGCTTTCGTAGAAGCATACGAAAACCGAACTTCAGATCCTGAGGCAATGCGCTCATCAATCGTCTCCTCTTGGCTACAAAGCTCTGAAATTAAACCACGGATTACATCGATTGGATACGGATTCATTTCCCTTTAACTCGCGTGTTTCCAGTTACACCATCCCGCAAAAATCGGGGCACTGGGATTCGAACCCAGAACCTTGCGCCGATCTAGCGCTAACACCGCTTATAAGGCGGCTGCTCTACCAGTTAAGCTATGCCCCGTTAAGATTGGCTGTGGCGGAAGGACTCGAACCTTCGATGGCCGGATTAACAATCCGGTGCCTTACCAGCTTGGCTACGCCACAAAGAACACGAGAATTATGGACGGGGCGTGAGGCTGAGGTGCCTCTTCGAACTCCACGACTCGGACAGTCGACGTTCTGCCGAGATGAGTCACGCCCCGATAACTTATGGGAATGAAGTTGGTTACACGAATGAGAAAACACTCTTCTTATCTGTGAAGATCCGTGTTCATCCGTGGCTGTGAATTGGCAGGGATGACGAGACTCGAACTCGCAAATCAGCTGATTGAAAATCAGCCCGCTTTCCATTTCGCGTTCATCCCCAAATGGCGGAGGCGGCAGGAGTTGAACCTGCACACGCATTGCGCGGCGATTTAGCAAACCGCTGCCATACCATTAGGCGACACCTCCGTGAAAACAGATGAAGGCAGAGAGAAACAAAGCCTGCGAACACACTTCGAGGCACACTTCTCCCTGAGATGGCGAACTCGCGGACTCTCGCAAAGCACCGAGTTCATCACCGTGCGAAGGCTCCCTGCCTTCATCCCGCAAAAAGTATTTCGATTGTCAAAAAACTAAAGGAGCGGGCTTAAAGCTTCTCAGGGAAGCTGCCCGCTCCTTCAATTCTCGTGAACTCTTGTTTGAGATTTGGGAGCGGGAGGCCGCTCCCGCTGTATTAATGCCTGATATTGAGGCTATTTATTGACACTTGGCGTATGTCGCTAAAACTGCAGCGCGTCGATTGTTCTTTGTATGCCCAGCTCATCAACATTGGTGGTTTCTCTTTCCTAACGCGCGACGCTTTCATCACGCGAGCTGTTTTCTATAAAGTATCAACCGCGCGTCTGTCAAGAATTTTCTGAAAGACAAGTCCGACGCGGATTTTAAATCCGGATTTTTATCCGCGTTCATCCGCGTTCGAAAGACTTCAAAATATGAATATCGCCGAAGCATCAGAGTTGGTGCGCCGTAAAGAAATATCGCCGGTTGAGCTAACCGAGAGTTGTCTGGGTCGGATCGAAGAGCTTAATCCGACGATCAATGCGTTCATTACTGTGCTCCACGAGAGCGCGCTGGCCGAGGCGCGTGCGGCGGAAGCTGAGATCAACGTCGGGAACTGGCGTGGACCATTGCATGGGATTCCCCTCGGCCTGAAAGATCTAATCGATACCGCCGGAGTAAAGACAACGTGTGCCAGCGCGCTCTTCGCCGAACGTGTTCCCACTGACGATGCGTTCATCACCCAACGCCTGAAGAGTGCCGGGGCTGTGTTGCTCGGCAAACAGAACCTGCAGGAGTTTGCTTACGGCGGCACCTCGACCTCTTCGTATTTCGGTCCGGTTCACAATCCCTGGGACAGAGATCGAATTGCCGGCGGTTCGTCCGGCGGTTCCGCGGCGGCCGTCGCCACGGGAATGTGTTTCGCCGCGATCGGCACTGACACCGGCGGCTCGGTACGCGAGCCCGCGGCCTTTTGCGGTATCGTCGGGTTGAAGCCGACGTATGGGCGCGTCAGTGTGCGTGGAGTCTTTCCGCTTTCAGCCTCGTTGGACCACGTCGGCCCACTTTGCCGCGACGTAACTGACACTGCATTGGTGCTGCAAGCCATTGCGGGTTATGACAAGCTCGACACGACCTGCGTCGACTGGCCGGTTGATTCTTACACCCAAACACTAGCGAACAAGACCAAATCACGCATCGGCATTGTGCGCCGGCCGTACTTCGACGATCTCGATCCGGAGATCGCAAACGCAATGAACGAAGCGCTCAAAGTGTTAGGCAACTTCGCAGCGGATGTGATCGAGATCGATCTGCCATCGACACCGGCCGCAGTGCAGGCGCCGGAAGTTTACGCCGTACACGCAAAACACTTCGAGACATCCCGCGATCTTTACGGTCGTTGGATCCAGGCGCGACTAGAACAGGCCGCAGCGATCGACACCGTGACTTACATCGAAGCGCGACAACATCTCGATCGTGTGCGACGTGAGATCGACGACGTCTTTACCACCGTCGACTTCCTGATCACGCCGACGACGCCCGTGCCACCCATCACGATCGACGAAGCGTTGCATATGTCGCCCGATCCCGCAGGTGAACTCTGGCTAAGAAACACGCGCCCGTTCAATGCTTATCGGCTGCCGACAATCTCTGTTCCGTGCGGCTTCACAAAAGCCGGCCTGCCGATCGGTCTGCAAATAGCCGCCGCACACTTCCGTGAAGTAAACCTGCTTTCATTTGCATTTGCTTATGAACAAGCAACAAACTGGCACACCAGGAGGATCACATGGTAAGCAAAGGATTGCTCGTACGGTTGGTAGCAAAATCAGGTAAGGAAGCCGAAGTCGAAGCGTTTCTACGTTCGGCGGTGCCGTTGGTCCAGGCGGAAGACGCCACCACTGCGTGGTTCGCGATCCGCTTCAGCGAATCCGAATTCGGTATCTTCGACGTTTTTCCGGACGACGCAGGACGCGACGCCCATCTCTCGGGCGCAGTTGCGAAGGCGTTGATGGAAAACGCGAGCACGCTGCTCGCGCAGGCGCCGAGCATCGAAAAGATCGACGTGCTCGCCGACAAACTCCCAGGGTGACGTTAGCGCTGCGGTCGCATCGACCTGAGCAGGATCCCAAGCAGTAATGCTACGAAGACGCCGATGATAAGAAACTTCACGGGAATACCTTTCTTACGGAAGACTTAGCGACACGATCTCACTTCTTGAACAGCTTCGCGAACGCGGCGCGCGCATCGGTCGGAGCGCCTGACGAAGTTTGGCGCTCGACCACACTTCGCGGTGCAAATAGCTCGCACGTGTTATTGGCGTTCTTGTTGACGATGCGTTTTGCAATTTTCTTGTTACTGCACTCGAAGTGAGCGCTGGGATCGAAGTAAGTGCACTGGCGACAACTGTGAAGTTCTGCCTTGCACTTTGAACATGTGGTGTCGAAATTGATCGTGTTCGGAGCCTGCACTCCGCAGTTAGCACACTTCACCGACTCACCAAACGCCATCATCTTTGGCGAACGCGGGCCTTCGCGATCCTGCGGTTTCGGCTGCTGCCCTTGAGGACTCGATTGCGATCTTGATTGTTGCGGCTCGCGATCGTTGTCCATGTAGCCGCGGTGGCGATATTTGCGGTCGCTCATTTTGCTAACTCCGTAAGGTAACAGGGATGCCCGCGAATGATACGTGAAATTCGGAAAATCCGACAGGCCGTATCCACAGATTACACAGATTCTATTATTCAATCTGTGTAATCTGTGGATCAGACTTTCTTCATCAGCTCGCAGAGCTTTCGCGTGGTGTTGAGATTTCTGACGGTCATGTCCTGATACATCTTGCGGCTCGAAAGCTTAATCATGTTCGTCCGCGTCAGCTCGCTGATTTGCGCCGCCCATAAAAGTGCACCCGGAGAATAGATCACTTCTTCGATGTCGTCCTTCAACTCCAGCTCTTCCAGAATTTTTTCCGAGTCGATCGTGTGACGCAGGAAGATCACGTTGTATCGCCAACCGGTGTCGGGCGTCCACGTTCGCGGGAGGCTCTTCACCACTTGTTCCATCTCAGGAAGACTACGTAAAACTACTTTCGATTCGAGTTGATATTCCTTTGAAAGCATCTGCTCGAGTTTCTTCTCGAGCTTGCGTGCGTCTTTTTCCTTCGAAGTAAAAATGATGTTTCCGCTGTTGATGTAAGTGGAAACGTGCGGAAATCCCAACGCCTCGAAGCTCTTCTTCAGCGCGCTCATGCTGATCATGTTGTTACCGCCAACGTTGACGCCACGCAGCAGGGCAACAAAAACATTTTCGTCGGATTTTGATTTACGGTCGTGCATTATTGAACACCCGATTTTAGATTTGCTTTTTTATCCTTCGTGGCTCTATCATCTGCCCGCTCAGAAACCAGGCACCTCCCCGACAGCCGACCTCCCAGTTTGACTCAGTTCACCCCAGATCCAAAGCATTAACGGACGATAGTCGTCGAGCGATCCAGTCCGCGTTCTTTCCCTGGATTTCTCAACTGCTCAGTAGCGGACGCTCCCAAACTACAACCAGCAATTTGTATCTCACTGGAGGTCATATGAAGAAAACGCTAGCGGTGTTTGCTCTGGTAGCCATTACGGTCGCAGTGGTAGTCCTCACTGCCGTTCACGGTCAGAATAACAACGGCAATAAGTTTCGTCGCCTGAGCGCCGACAAAAAAATTGCCAATCAATACATCGTCGTACTCAGGGACGACGTCGCCGACGTCGACGGCGAAGCTCATCGTCTCTCACGCGATTTCGGCGGCGATCGCAACAACGGTCAAACTTATCATCGCGCCCTCAAAGGTTTCTCGGTGCGTATGAACGAACAACAGGCGCAACGTCTCGCCGACGATCCGCGGGTAGCGTTTGTTGAGGAAGACGGCATCGTCTCGCTCGGTGCGACGCAAACCGGCGCCACCTGGGGACTCGATCGAATCGATCAGCGAGATCTACCGCTCGATGGAAACTACAACTTCAACGCGACCGGTTCCGGCGTCAAAGCTTACATCATCGACACCGGCATCCGTGCCACACACACTCAGTTCGCGGGCCGCGTGATCTCAGGCTTCACTGCGATCAACGACGGACTCGGCACTAACGACGGCAACGGACACGGCACGCACGTCTCCGGCACTGTCGGCGGTTCAACCTACGGCGTTGCGAAGAACGTTACGCTCGTGGCCGTCCGCGTGCTCGATTCGAGCGGCAGTGGCACGAACTCCGGCGTTATCGCGGGCGTTGATTTCGTCACCTCCGATCACCAGGCAGGTCAGCCGGCAGTTGCAAACATGAGTCTTGGTGGCGGCGCTTCAACGGCACTCGACACCGCGGTCACAAATTCGATCAACGACGGCGTGACTTATGCGATTGCAGCTGGCAACGAGAATCAGAATGCGTGTAACACTTCGCCCGCTCGCGTGGCGAGTGCAATCACCGTCGGCTCGACAACGATGACCGACGCGCGTTCCTCATTCTCAAACTTCGGAACCTGCGTGGATATTTTTGCACCGGGCAGCAACATCACTTCGTCATGGAGAACCAGCGACACGGCGACCAATACGATCTCCGGAACGTCGATGGCTACCCCACACGTCGCGGGCGTCGCTGCCTTGTTCCTGGAAACAAATCCGACCGCGTCACCGGCAACGGTCACGGCGGCCATCATCAACAGCGCGACTCTGAACCACGTGAGCAATCCGGGCACGGGTTCACCAAACCGGCTACTCTTCTCGTTGCTGACCGGTGCGCCACCGCCGACACCAACGCCAACTCCGACGCCAGTTCCCGGAGCTGAATTGTTGTTGAACCGTGGGTTTGAATCGGGCGCCGTCAATTGGACCGCAACGGCCGGCGTGATCACCAACTCAACCGGACAAACGCCTCGCAGTGGTGCATTCTACGCATGGCTCGACGGCTATGGGACAACGCATACCGATTCGCTGTTCCAAACGGTAACGATTCCAGCCAGCGCCAACACCGTGACGCTGAGTTTCTGGCTGAAGATCAATTCATCCGAAACCACCACTACAACCCAGTTCGACCGGCTGCAAGTGCAGATACGCAACTCGAGTAACACGGTGCTGTCTACGCTTGCGACTTACTCGAACCTGGATGAAACAACCGGCTATGTGTTGAAGAGCTTCGATATCAGTTCCTTCAGGGGACAGACAGTTCGAATCTACTTCCTTGGCACTGAGGACTCGTCGTTACAAACCTCGTTTGTAATCGACGACACCTCGTGCACGACGCAGTAACAAGCTAGAACAGGTTCAACTGTAGGGGCGGCCCTCCGTGGCCGCCCTTGTTTTGGAACATGCCTGCTTCGACAAACGCTATTCAAAACCGAGGGCGACCACGGAGGGCCGCCCCT
>DASWUM010000049.1:0-35900 GCA_036401595.1 Pyrinomonadaceae bacterium | reverse complement strand
CGGCCACGGAGGGCCGCCCCTACAGTACGTTCGACAAAGCCTGTGCTGACTAGACCGTTCGGGCGATGCAGTACGTACTGTAGGGGCGGCCCTCCGTGGCCGCCCTTGCGTTGAAATTTTAAGACGACCCCATCGCGGTCTTGCGGCGGGCGAGGACGCGGGCGGCCTGGAGCTCGGCCAGCTCTTGTTTCGCCAGTGCTGATTGACGTCGCCGATCTTCCGCGCGTTCTTTAAGTAGGATTGCTCCCACGGCAACGAAGATGAAGTAGAACACCAGCAACTGCGATCGCTGTCGATACGCCGTGCCGACATTCCCCTGAAACAACGAATACGCAAGCGTCAACATCGTCGTGAAGATGATGATCGGCGACACCTGCCGCAGCCGATGCTTGATCGAGTACCACAACCCGAGCACAAGCAGAGGAAAGACCATCCACCACACAATCATCTCCGGCAACGTAATCGTCTGCCTCAACGTCGCAAAGTCCCATGGAAACGGCGCGAACATCAGATACAACAAACCAACCGGGATCACCGTCAACGCGCCTTCCGTAGTTTGCACGTCAACATCCTTCATGAAACCGGAACCCGCCGAGGCCAGGTCCTCACGGCTGATTTGCATCTGCTGGAGGCTCGCATATTTCTCAAACTGCACACTTGCGCCCTGCAAGACACCAAACCAGGTGAACGCCATCCCGATGCCCGCTACCGCCACAAACCGTTGCATAAATCCCTGCGCGCTGAATGCTTTCGCTCCCAGAAAAAAACTACCCATCACGGCGGCGGTCATCATGTAGAAGATGTAGAAACGGAAACTGAATAGCGCCATCAGTGCTCCGATCAGGATGATTACATACCCAACCGTGATCTTTTCCATCAGTCGCAGCGTGGCAAGAATCGATAGCGCCAGCGCAAGAATGATCATGCCGTCTTTCAGTGCCTGCGAGGACCAAAGAATGAGCGACGGGAAAAACGCAACCAGGATTGCCGATAATTTCGAAACGCGTACGTTGCTGAAGAGTGTTTGCGCAACATGGTAGACGACGATTGCCGTTGCCCCACCGATCGCCGCGTTGATCAACTGAATCGCGAACATGTTGCGGCCAATAACCTCGTACACACCCGCGACCATGTAAAGCATTCCCCACGCGCTCGCTCCCGATTGCGTGAAGCTGAGAAACTTACCGGCGTGATACACATCGCCGTGCCACGACTGCACGAGTGATTGTCCGAAGATGTCGTATGTGTTTGCGTCGCCTCCGAAGAACTCTTCCATGTGCCCGACAAAAATGACCGTCGCAAGCACGACCCTGACCATCACTGCGATCAGGAAGAGACGCATGAGAAATGAACGCTGTTCGGGTGTGCGAGCCAGGATTACGATCGTCGGCGCAGAGACGAGCACGCACAATGCGAGGGCTCCCGGTCCCTCGTCGGGCCGCACGAAGATCACGCCGCCAAAAATAGACAGAATCAGTGCAATAATCAGAATATTCATAAAGCAACTACATCAAACGTCGTCCGGCAGGTCAGGACGAGTTTTTCGTTCAATCAGAAACTGATCTTCCTGGCTCAATTCCTTGATCGTTTTGGCCGGGACGCCGGCAATTAGTTTACCCTCTTCTGCCAGTGCCGCGGTAATCACGGAGCCGATACCAACAATCGATCGGTCGGGAATCGCGCTGCCGGGAGCCATCCGAATCTCGGAACCTATGTAGACGAGGGAACCAATCGTTATCGGCAGCGTTCGCTGGCGATTGTGCGTCCACAATGAAGAATTTCGGCCACCAAGTATGACACGCCGGCCAATTTCGACGCGATCCGTGAAGTCTATTTTATGCCCGGCAGTAACGATACTGCCATCCCCAAGAAGAAACACCGGATCGATCTTGTTGACGACTTCCGGATCCGGAATCGAGTTGATCTCGTTCATGCGGATGATCTCGCAGTAACGTCCGAGACTGACCTCGTCGCCGCCGCGAATGATGTTCAGGTGACCGATACGGACGTGATCTTTGATGGTGAGCTTTTGGACGCGTGTGACGACGTTGAAATGACCCATCTGCACGTCGTCGTCGATCCGGCACTCACCGGCATCGATGATGCTCAGACCGATGCGAACTCGTTTGCCAATCTTGTAACCGAAGCAAAGGCGATAGAGGGGACGCTTGAGGAACGAGGGCAAGATCGCGCAAACCGCCAGCATCAGCAAACGCAATTTGCCTGGTCTATGCATAGTGACTTGTCCACAGATTACACAGATTGATTAATAAAATCTGCGTAATCTGTGGATGAACTATCTAACCAACTGCCGGCTTTCAAGCTCCGCGGTGGCACTCTCGACCTTGTCCTTCGCGGCTTGTTCGCGCACCCACTTTAGCAATTCAGGAATACCGCGCTCCAGCGAAACCTGCGGTTCGTAACCGAGCAACGACTTCGCCTTCGAAATGTCGGCCACGCAATGCCGGATATCACCTTCGCGATACTTGCCCACAATCTCCGGTTCCAAATCGAGCCCCAAACCCTCAGCCAGTAAACGACTGACGGCGCGAATCGATGTCGCCGCACCCGTGCCGACATTGATCGCCTGGTAATCCGCGGCGTTCGTTTCGAGTGCCAAAAGATTCGCGCGCACAATATCACTCACGTGCACGAAGTCTCGCGTCTGTTCACCATCTTCAAACACGAGGGGACGATTGTGGTTCAAGAGGCGCGCCGAGAAGATCGCACACACGCCCGTGTACGGGTTCGAGAGTGCCTGCCGCGTGCCGTAAACGTTGAAGTAGCGCAACGCAACGGCAGGAATTCCATACGAACGGCCCACGGCGAGACAAAACTGTTCCTGGTCCTGTTTTGTAACCGCGTAAACCGACGTCGGAAATAGAGGCTTCTCTTCGGAAGTCGGAGCGGGCGAGACTTGTTTCCCACACTTCGGGCAATTCACTTCCCACTGCCGTTCCAGCAGTTGCTCCACGGGACGCAGTTGCGGAGCGACAATCCCACAACCTTCACACCTGTACGCGCCTTCGCCGTAAATCGACATCGACGATGCAACGACAAGCTTCTTGATCTGCGGCCGGCGCGCGAGTATCGCTTCGAGCACGACCGCCGTGCCGAGATCGTTGGCACGAACATAGCGCTCGATCTCGTACATCGACTGGCCCACGCCGACTTCCGCCGCTTCGTGGAAAACCACATCAATGCCGTCGAGTGCCTTATCGACAAGCTGTCGATCGCAAACGTCACCCTGAATGAATTCGGCTGCTGAGTTCAGATAAGCAGGAACGGCA
The DNA here is from genome assembly GCA_036401595.1 of Pyrinomonadaceae bacterium. Taxonomy (GTDB): domain Bacteria; phylum Acidobacteriota; class Blastocatellia; order Pyrinomonadales; family Pyrinomonadaceae; genus PSRF01. The sequence continues at coordinate 32,610 of DASWUM010000049.1, read as the reverse complement.
TTCTCGCCGTGCACTTGCGGCACAAGGCCGTCGAGCACACGCACACGATGCCCGCGATCCACAAGGGCATCCACCAGGTGAGAACCGATGAAACCGGCGCCACCAGTAACCAGCACATTAACTTTTTCCAACAATTGACTCCTTGTTTCCCACGATTAGCCGCGAGTTTCAGTGACTGCCGATCGCACGACCGCATCAACCGGCTCTTTCACATCGCGTAGAACTGACCTAAAGATTTCATAGACTCGGGGCGTTTGGGTTATGGCTGAGTATTTCTGCTCCACAGTAACACGACCCGCATCGCCGAGTCGTTTACGCAGTTCGGCGGAGCGCAGCAGACGGGTGAGCTTTTCGACCCATTCATCTTCGGTGCCGGCGATGAAACCGTTTTCATCGTCCTGGATGATGTCGGTATTCACGCCAACGGGCGAGCAGACTGTCGGAATTCCGAGCGCCATAAACTGCAACGCTTTCAGCCCACACTTCCCTTTGCTCCAGCGATCGTCAGGCAGCGGCATCACCCCGATATCGATTGCACCGAGATCTTCGAGCTCGGTATCGGCACGCCAGCGCATTGCTTCGACGTCAACGGGCGGACAGTCGTAAGTCGGCGTGCCGATGACGCGCAGACGAAACGACTCACGCTCGGCAAGTTTCTTCAAGGCGCCGCGAAGTGTGTCGAGATGCTGGACCGTGCTGTAACTTCCGGTCCAACCGATCACTGTTGGACCACTCTTTTCCTTGCGTGGCGGCACACGATATTTCTCGGTGTCGATGGTCGTCGGAATCACCGTAACGTGGTCGTTGACCTGTCGCGCGTAGTCAGCGAGGTATGGATTGCCGACCATCACGTGCGACGCGATACGGCAGATTGTTTTCGTCTTCGACGCAAATTTCAGATAGCTCAAGTAACCGTTTGAAGGACTGCGATACGAAACAAAGATCGCATCGTCAAAATCAAAAACGATCGGCACGCGCCGTTGATGGATCAACTTCTCAAACACCGGCGGACCGAGCAGTGCGGCCTCGCGCAAAATGTAAACCAGATCGAAATCTTTTACTTTCCTAACGAGTGACAATCGGCGATTCAGACCGCGCGTCACCAGTTTTAACTTCTGCGGAAGGAGTCCGGGTTTGTAGAGTAGCGCGTGCAGCTCTTCGTCCTCGAATGATGCGTAAGTGATTTCGACACCCATTTCGCGCAACAGAGGCTCCCACTGTTCGAGGCGATAACGCTGGCCAGGGGAGGTGTCATAGAGCGCGGGCATTAAGGCGAGAACTTGCATGGGTTTCGGGTCTGTTTGTGGTCTAAATATTTTCTTCGGCATCCTCTCAGGAATCTCACCGGCCTTCCGTCCGGTCGCGATCCATCCGAAATTCTCACCAACACTTGCAGCTTCGAGAGATGCACGAGTCAACCAGTTCTGCACGTCGGCGCGCGTGTAACGATTCTCAATCGGCGCCGATAAGCGATCGAGCTGATCGTTAACGCAAACACGAAACGGTAGAGCGGAATATTGTTTCAGCGGAATTTCTTCCGCGACGCGGTTGAGCGATACCTTTTTCAAGATCCGGTAAGGCCAGACAAAAAATGCAAACACCGCAGCAGCAGTCGGATATGCGAGCGCGTGAACCGCGGCGTGCGGCAGCCGAGTTGTCACTTTGCGCGCCACCGAAATGCCCGACAACATCGCGGCTTTGATAGGCCGTCGTTCCGGTTTCCAGTAGAGATAGATCTGCACCACGCCACCTGGCTTCAGAAAGCGCAACAGGTTTTGGAATGCGGCCTCGGGATCGGGCAGATGATGTAAGACGCCGATCGAGTAGATAAAGTCGAAACTCTCGAGGGCAAAGGGCGGATTATGCAGATCGGCCTGGACCACATGAACGTTTCTCGAGGCTGTGTTTCGTTTCGCTACTTCAACGGCTGGTCCAAGGTCGATGGCCCAAACTTCAGCGCCGTACTTGGCCGCGTAGTAAGCAAAGCGTCCATTGCCGCAACCCGCGTCGAGGATCTTCTTGCCGGGGAAGAAGTCGGCGGCGTGTGGTTGCATGTAGTCGAGAAACTGCTTCTCCCATTCCTCGTACATTTCCGGGAAACGATGCCACTCATAACCAAAGCTGAGCGCCGTTTCGGCTTGCGTCTCGTCGTGATTGGTAGTGTTTCCTTCGCCGGTTAAAGCGGCGAGCATGTTGGGAAGCAGCAACCGCGGGATATCGTCGATGATTGGGTAGGAGTTACCGCAGCGAATGCAGTTCAACTCCTGCGCGAGAGACAGCTCTCCGCGACAGCTTGGGCAGCGCAGAGTTTCCAGTAAATTGTCCTGACTGTTTGTCATCAAAGTTCTTTATCCACAGATTACGCAGATTGATTGATAGAATCTGTGTAATCTGTGGATAACACTCGCTCGTAAAGAGCGACGTAACGTTCCCCCGCGATCTTCAAATCAAAAACCTTTTCTGCAACCGATCTCGCATGCGATCGCGCTTCCGGATCTTGCACGGCGGCCTCGACCGCGCGCCCGGCTTTCGCGAACGACTCGTCGCTAAACTCCTCAATCAACACGCCGGCATTCCAGTCGTTAATCAGCGCATCCGAGTCGCCCACACCGGCATTAATAACCAACGGCAATCCGCAAGCAAGATACTCCCCATTCTTGGTCGGCGACGACGCCAGCTTCGAAACGCAACGCTTGATGAATGCCAATCCAACGTCTGCCGCAGCAAGGTACGAAGGAACTTCGGCTGACGCAACTGCGCGCACGCTAAAATTCTCCGGCGCGATATTCCGGCGCGCCATCAACTCCCTCACCCGATCGTGACTGCCCGTCGTTAGCCACAGCAGATGAGCCTGCTCGTCTCGCTTCAGATAACTCGCAAAGAAGTCGGCCATCTGTTCGGTCAGATACCAACCATCGAGCGAGCCGCTGTAAACCATCGTGAGTCGATCGCCAAGGCCGAGCTCACTACGTCGCCGCTCTCGATCTTCGACGCTAAATTCAAACAAAGACAGGTCGACACAACATGGAATCACTTCATGTTGGACCGGACGGCCGCGCAGTCCTTCCCATTCCCTGATGATCGGCCAGATGCGTTCAGTCAGCGTTACGATACCATCAGTCGCCGCCAGAATTCGGCGCTCGGCGGCCTTCGTGAGTCGATAAGGAGCGCCACCTTCGCGCCAGTGTTCGGCGTCGACATATTCCTCGGCCATCAACCCGCGCAAATCAAAGATCATCTTCGTCCCGAAACGTCGTTTCAACGCCAGAGCGATGGTGGCCGGGATGTGGCCGCGCGCGTGAACCATCTCGATTTGGTTTTTCCGCACTAGAGCCACGGCTTTACGATAACCGGCCATCACGTCGTAGATCGTCGCGGGTATCGACGGTCGCTGATGATAACGCAACCAGTGCCATTCGATGCCGTGCGCTTTGAGTTTCTCGCGAAGTTGTTCGCATTCCGAAATACCCTCCGGCTCAAACGCCTTGGCTCGCTCAAAACTCAGCAACGTAAACTCAACTCCCCTGCGCGCGAGCTCGCGCAAGTACGGAATCACCTGACTCTGGCCGAGCGGGTCAAGCATTCCGTTGTAGGAGATGAATAAGACGCGACGGCCTTCAAGCGCCATTGCCAGCCTCCACCGGAGTCTTTCTGCTCCAGCGAAAACAATCCAGCAATAACCACTGAATACTGCCGATTATCGCAGCCGCATCCAGCACCGCCAACAACGACATCACGAGGCTTGCGCGTGCCAGGTTTTGCAGAAACGAAGCAGGATAACAATTTCGATTGCGCCGGATCGAGACTGCCGCGCGCGCCAGTAACAGCATCAGCCACGCCGCAATCGGAAACCAGACCAGAGACGGTTTGAAGATCAAGACTACCGCGAGCAGGAGCGCGATGAATCCGTAATACCTAAACACTGCTGCCTGCCACTGCCGAAAGAGTCCGGCGCGAATATTGTTGCGCGAATAAACCACGAAACGCTTGAATGTCGCCCAGAGTGTGGGTCTGAGATCCCAGTGCACTTGCGCACGTGGCTCAAACACAAAACGGTAACCGGCGTTTTCCACGCGATCCATGAAGAGCAAATCTTCTGCCGAGCGCAGCTCTTCGGGAAACCCGTTGACCGCTTGCCACGCTTCACGACGCAGCAACGTCGAAGCGATGAACCGCGGCCGGGTGATGATGCCGTCGTGCGAAGTTGGCGGCGGCACGTAAGCGATGGCCGCGCACTGCTTGAAGAATGTGTCGGTCACGGGCTGCCACGAACCGTAAACAACGTCGATTGAATCGTCTGTTTCAGCCTTGGCAACGAGGGCCTCGAGCCAGTTTTTTTCTAAACGAATGCCGGCGTCCGTGAAACCAATCCATTCGTGACTCGCCTGTGCTGCACCGAGGTTTCGGCCACGTCCTGGCAGCGCGGCGCCCGCGCGAATCAGTCGCACTGGCGCTCCTTTGCGAATGTACTCTTCGATGATCTGCGGCGTAGCGTCGGTCGAACCGCCGTCGGTGATCACGATTTCGTCGGGCGGGCGCGTTTGTGCGAACAAGCTGTCGAGCAGCTCGCGAATCGAGTCCTCTTCATTTCGCACGGGAATGACGACACTAACCTTCATCTTGGCCTCAAAACCCGATTACGCCACAAAAACGCACAAAGACACAAATGATTGAAATAGTTCATTCCCTGTTTTGTGTGCCTCTTTGTGGCTTACTCAACAGAAAGTTCTCCAATACCAGGTAGTCCATCTCGGTGCGCATGAAACAACGATAACTGTCGGCGGGAGTGCAAACGATTGGCTCGCCGCGCACGTTGAAGCTGGTATTCACGATCACCGGGCAGCCGGTTAGCTTGCGAAAAGCCTCGATAATCTCCCAGTAAAGAGGATTTGTCTCGCGTGTTACGGTTTGAATTCTTGCCGAGTAATCAACGTGCGTGACCGCCGGAATCTCAGATCGCTTGATCCTGAGCTTCTCAATTCCGCTCAGCTTCTCTTCGCTCGCACTTATCCCGACGCGCTTTTCCGGCGAGACTTCAGCCACCAACAGCATGTAAGGACTGTCCGCGTCCAGCTCGAACCAATCCGCCACATGTTCTCGCAAGACGCTCGGCGCGAATGGTCGAAAACTCTCACGATACTTGATCTTCAAATTCATCACTGACTGCATTTCCGGCGAACGCGCATCGCCGATGATGCTGCGACAACCGAGCGCGCGTGGCCCAAACTCCATGCGGCCCTGATGCAGACCAACGACTTTTCCGTCAGCCAACAACTGCGCCACCACGTCAGGCAATTCAGCCGGCGAATACTCCGTATAGCTGAGCTTATTGTCGCGAAGAAAGTTTTCAATCTCTGCTGCGCTGTCGCGTGGTCCGAGATACGAGCCTTTCATCGCATCGCGACCGTTGCAGGTGCGCGGCTTTCCGAGGTAACGGTGCCAGATCGCGAGCGCAATTCCGAGCGCGCCGCCCGCATCGCCGGCCGCCGGCTGAATCCAAATGTCTTCAAACGGCACTTCCTTCAACACTCTGCCGTTCGCAACACAGTTCAGCGCCACGCCACCGGCCAGACACAGATGCTTCATGCCCGTTTCACGATGAACGTAGCGCGCCATCTTCAACATCACTTCTTCGGTGACGACTTGAATACTGCGTGCGAGGTCCATCTCGCGCTGGCCGATATGCGACTCCGGTTTGCGTGGCGGGCCACCGAAGAGTTTGTCGAACGCGCCGTTAGTCATGCGCAAGCCCTGCGAGTAGCTGAAGAAGTCCTGGTTGAGTTTGACGCTGCCGTCGTCGCGAATCTCGAGCAGATGATCTCGGATCGTGTCGACGTATTTCGGCTCACCGTACGGCGCCAGTCCCATCACTTTGTACTCGCCGCTGTTTACTTTGAATCCGGTGTAGTAAGTGAAAGCGCTGTAGAGCAGGCCTACGCTGTTTGGATAGCGCAACTCATGCAGGAGCGTTAACTCGTTTCCTTTGCCGATACCGATCGAACTCGTGGCCCATTCGCCGACACCGTCGATCGTGAGTATCGCGGCTTCTTCAAATGGCGAAGGGTAGAACGCGCTGGCGGCGTGACTCTCGTGGTGATCGCCGAAGAGTAGTTTCCACTCGAACTTCTTACCATTTCGTTTCGCTTGTCGTTCGTCTTCTTCGCCATCGACTTTCGCTAATTCGGTGCGAATCAGATCCGGCATCCAGAGTTTCTCGCTCATCCAGAGCGGCATCGATTTCAGAAATGAAGCGAAACCTGCGGGGCAGTAGTCGAGATAAGTTTCGAGCAGTCGATCGAATTTCAGCAGCGGCTTGTCGTAGAAGCCGACGAAGTCGAGATCCGTCGCCGTGAGGTTTGCTTCACGCAAACAGTAACGCGCCGCATGAACGGGAAAATGATGATCGTGTTTGACGCGCGTGAAGCGTTCTTCCTGCGCCGCGGCGACAATCTCTCCATCGACGACGAGGCACGCAGCCGAATCGTGATAGAAGGCCGAAACTCCGAGTATGCTGACCACTTAGAAGAGAGTGTAGATGAAAGGGGCGATCGCTGAACCCTTTGCAAGCACCAGCAACACGCCCACCAGCGCGAGCGTGATCACGATGGGAGCAAGCCAATACTTCTTGTTCTCCCTCATGAACTGCCACAGTTCACTGACAACTTGCAGTTTCGACATAAAGCCACAAAAGGCACAAAAATCACAAAAAGCACAAAAAAGATCTTAAGAGCGAGGATCTTCTTTTTTGTGCATTTTGTGCATTTTGTGCTTTATGTGGCCGCTAGTACATCTTTTCATAGTGGCGTGGATCGCGCTTGGGATATGGTTGCCAAAAGCTGTCGCCTGTGGCTGAGCGGCGCTGAAGTGGATCCCAGCCTGTGGCACGTTTCACGAGTCCGATTGGCGTCATCACCAGAAAGAAAATGATTGCCAGAATGATGCGGCTGGAGACGAAGGACATCGCCTCCGCCAGCTTCATCCATAAGCGACGAGGCACTGTGAGGCCGCGTGGAAAAACGAGCCCACACAGAACCAAAATCGAACCGGCGGCGCTGAGGACATACGCCGCCGTCGCAAACTTCCCACGATAAAGCCACCAGAGGCCGAGCAGCACAAACACGCCGCCGACAATCAGCCCAAATTCCTTCTCCGCTCGGAAGGTACGCCGCCTCATTTAGCTGGTCACGAGCGCCTTCAGCGGCGGGCTCTGTTTTTCGAGCTCGCCGGCGATCCAGTGATAGGTGATATTCAACCCGTCTTCCAGCGAAATCGTCGGTTCCCAGTTCAGCACCTCGCGCAACCGCGTGTTGTCGCTATTGCGACCGCGCACGCCCTGCGGCTTCGTCAGATCGTAGCGCTTGCTGATCTTCTTGCCGGCGATGTTCGCAACGATATCGACGAGCTCGTTGATCGAGATCATTCGATCCTGACCCAGGTTGATCGGCTCCCGATGATCGCTCTGCATCAGACGATAGATGCCTTCGACACAGTCGTCGATGTAGCAATACGAACGCGTCTGTTCGCCGTCGCCCCACACTTCGATCTCATCGACGTCTTCTGCGACTGCGATCTTGCGACAAATCGCGGCGGGTGATTTCTCACGTCCGCCGTCGTAAGTTCCCAGCGGCCCGAAGATGTTGTGAAACCTGACGACGCGCGTGTCGAGTCCGAAGTCGTCGGTGTAATGGCGGCAAACTCTCTCCATGTAGAGTTTTTCCCAACCATATCCGTCCTCGGCGTCTGCCGGATAAGCGTCTTCTTCGCGCAGCGGCGTAACGTCTGTTTCCTTCTGTTTGTAGCCCGGGTAAATGCACGCGCTGGAGGTATAGAGATAGCGTTTCACTCCATTCGCGCGCGCGGCTTCGATTGTGTGCAGATTGATGAATGTATTGTCGCGAACAATGACGGCTTTGTTGTTCTCGATGAAACCGATGCCACCCATGTTCGCTGCCAGCCCGTACACCTGATCCATGCCTTCGGTAGCCTGCATGCAGTTTTCCTCTTTGGAAAGATCGAGGGTTAAAAACTCGTCGGCTGCCGTTGGCTCGTATTCCGGTTCTTTGATATCAACGCCGCGGACAAAATAGCCGCGTTCGATCAGATACTTCGTCAGGTGATGACCAATAAATCCACCCGCTCCTGTGACCAGTACTTTTGTCTTTTCTGACATTAACAAGTGTTCTCCAACAAGATAGGTTGGACAGGATTGTAAATCCTGTCGTAATTAACCGCCATTACTACTGAGCGCCAGCCGTCGCAGACAGCCCCAGAATGGTCGATTCAAAACGCCTTCAGGATGAGTCGCGAAGGCCCGCATTAGCCAACTGGCTGCCTCGGATTTGCGTCCGGCCTCGCTGGCTGCATATGAAAGTCGCAGAAACCTCGTAGCCTTGCACCAGCGTTGATCGACGCCCTGCAATTGCGGCTCGTAGAACTCCGCGATGCGATCAAACTCTTCGAGCTGACGATGACCCTCGGCCACAGTCTTGCTCACTTCGTGCAGACGATAACCCGCCATCGGTAACGGTAAGTACTCACATTTATGACCGGCCAGCAGCAGCCGTACATACATATCGTGATCGAAGTCGTAATTCCAGCGCTCCTGAAATCCTGAGCTCACGAGCGGCCGCTTCCAGAAGTGTCCGGGCTGTGGCGCGCGATAGGCCCACGACAAACAATGCGCAGCAGACTGCGGCACCTTCGCATGAATCACTTTCGTCTCGTGACCTTCACCAAACATGATCGTGTCGCCGCAAACCCATTCGCTTTTGGGATGTTCGGCAAAGTGATTCATCACCGCATTGAACACGCCGGGTAAATAAACATCGTCGCTGTTGATGAAAGCGAGAACGTCTCCGGTGGCTCGTTCGATACCTTTGTTGATCGCGTGCACCTGGCCGCGATCCTTTTCACTCACCCAGTAAGCCAACTTGTCTAAATAGCGCCGAATGATCGAAACACTGTCGTCGGTGCTGCCGCCATCGATGATGATGTACTCAAGCGACTCATACCCCTGATTCAGTACCGATAGGATCGTCTCTTCCAGAAAATGACCCTGGTTGAATGATGGCGTAATTATGCTGAGCTTTAGCGACATTCAGTTCTTAAAACTCTTAATCGACTCGACGACGTACACCTGCTGGTCTTCCGACAACTCCGGATAAACCGGTAACGCCACCGTCTCTTTAGCAGCGCGTTCAGCCTCCGGGAAATCACCTTCTTTGTACCCCAGATAGTTGAAACACGCTTGCAGGTGAAGAGGAATCGGGTAATACACTTTAGTACCAATCTCGCGCGTTTTTAAATGTTCCATCAGCGCATCTCGATTGCCGGGAACACGAATCACGTATTGATGAAAGATGTGGCGGCCGTCTGTTCTGACGTACGGTGTTGTTAACGGAAAACTCAAATCAGCGTCGTTCAGCAGCCTTGTGTAAACTTCAGCTTTTTGCGCTCGCTCTTCCGACCAGCGATCCAGACTCGGAAACTTCACCCGCAACACTGCCGCCTGCAATTCATCGAGCCGGCTGTTGATGCCGACTTCTTCATGCTGGTACTCGTTGAAACCACCATGCGCGCGCAATCGCCGCAGACGCGCATCGATCTGATCGTCGTTGGTAGTCAGGATTCCGCCGTCGCCAGCGCCACCGAGATTCTTTGTCGGATAAAAACTGAAACATCCGATCAATCCAATCGAACCCGCCGGCCGTCCCTTGTCGGTTGCGCCGACAGCCTGGGCCGCATCTTCGATTACCGCAACACCGTGTCGTCTGCTGAGGTCGAGCAACGGATCCATTTCGGCGCATTGCCCATAGATATGCACCGGCATGATGGCTTTAGTTCGCGACGTAATTCGATCCGAAACCTGCGACGCGTCGAGATTGTAGGTCCGTGGATCTATGTCGACAAATACCGGTCGCGCGCCGAGTCTGGCTATAGAGGCCGCGGTCGCAAAAAACGAAAACGGCGTTGTGATCACTTCGTCGCCGGCTTTTACATCGAGCGCCATCAAAGCAAGCAGAAGCGCATCCGAGCCTGACGCACAACCGATCGCATGTTTCGTCTGACAATACTCCGCGATTGAGTTTTCCAACCCACGGCCTTCGTCACCAAGGACGAAGCGCTGCGAGCTCATCACGCGTTCTACTGCCTGCAATAAGTCGTCTCGGAGAGAGACATACTGCGCCTGGAGGTTCAACAAAGGAACATTCATAGTCTAGGAATTCAACGACGCAAGCCATCCACAGATTCACCGATTGACGTGTGGAATCTGTGGATGGAGCAGAGAGTATCAGGCGGTCTCACCCGCGGAAGCGCCTTGCCCGTTATCCGCTTCGGTCGAGTAATAGTTCGAGTAGTAGCCGGAATAGTAGTAGTCTTGCGACTCGAGCTTCACATTATTCAACACCACACCAAATATGTGTGCGCCCACATCCAGCAACTGCTGTTTCGCCCTGCGCACCACTGCGCGAGAGCTTCTGCCGCCGTGAACAACCAGCATGACGCCGTCGACCATCGTCGAGAGTATCGAAGCGTCGGTGAATGAAATAGCAGGGGGCGAGTCGATAATGATGTGGGCGAACCGCTCGCTCAAATGTGCTAACAACTTGCGCATTTCCTCTGAGCCCAGTAACTCTGCCGGATTCGGGGGAACCGGACCAGAGGTCAAAATCTTGAGATTTGGAGTTCGGGCGCAGGTCTGTAACAGGTTGTCGATGTTTTTCTCGCCCGACAACCACGTTGTCAAACCTTTCGAGTTTCCAACTTCGAATTGACTGTGCAACCGCGGCCGTCGCAAGTCGCAATCGATGATCAGCACCTCGGCGCCAGTCTGCGCGAGCATGAACGCTGTATTGATCGCCGTGGTGGTCTTTCCTTCTGAGGGCTGGCTCGACGTAACAAGGATCGTTTTCGGCGGTTGTCCCGCTGACGACAACAGCAACGACGTTCTCAAGTGACGATACGACTCGGCGATCGGCGATCGCACATCGTCGATCATCGCCAGAGCCGTGCTCTCTGAAGGCTGCCCGGGACTCGCGGCCTGTGGCAGACCTTTCAAACGTGCAGCACCGCGGCTCGCCGGAATCATCGCGAGGGCCGGCAGATGAATGTAACGATCGATGTCGTCGATCGACTTGACGGTGTCGTCAAGGAAGTCGAGCAGGAATGCGAGACCGATACCGGCGACCAGTGACAATGCCAAAGCGATCATGACGTTTCTGAGTCGCGCTGGTCCGACTGGCGCGCGCGGTACGCGGCTGTAGTTTTCAATTCTGACTTCACTACCCTTGTCGCCCTGCGCGATCTGAACTTCGCGCTGCTTCTGAAGCAGCGTATTCAAATTCTGTTTGTTGGTCTCGAGGCGTTGCGTGTAGGCAGCCATCTCGATCTGGTCGCGCGTTTGCTGATCGGTAACGCCGCGCTGCTGCATATACATCTGGCGCAGCAGGTTTTCATGCGCCAACTCTGATTCGTAATCTGACTTCAGCCTCTCAATCGCTTCGCCGGACGCTTTGGCCAGCTCAGACTCGAGCCGATCGATCGCAGCCTGTGTTTTCTTAACTTCCGGCCATTCGGCCGTGTAAGTCACTAGCAGGGCCGCCTTTTTTTCCTTCAGTGCTGAAATCCTGCCCTGGATGTCGATGATACGTTCTGACTTCTGCACGTCTGGAATGGCATTCGTATCGCTGGCAGCCTTGGCACTTAGATAGATTGCCTGGGCGTTCTTACGCTTGTCTTCGGCCGTCAGGAGTTGCTTACTCAAATCCTGCAAACGCTGTCCCTCGACGTCGAGAGAACTATCGAGCGTTGGTCGCAGTCCGTGTTCGCGTGCGTAGTTGAAGAGTGATTCCGTGTCGAATCTGATTTTCTCTTGAAGAGATGCGATCTCGCGGGCCAGCAGGTCTCCTGCCTTGGTTGAATTCTGAGTCGAGCGCTCGATGTTGTTCGCCTGAAACACTTCTGCAAGCGCGTTGGCCACCTTCTGGGCCATCTCCGGATCCGTGTGCCGATACTTAATGTTGAAGAGATTTGTGCCAACGATTCCCTCAACCTTTTCCGCGCCGATGATCGCGTCCTCGTAAGGTTCGAGGGCGGCCAGCTCTTCGGGAGTCAGTGGATCGTCCTGGAGTTGTGCCTGCCCTACTACTTCCAAACCACCTGGAGCCTTGGCCGGAATTGCCGCCGGTTTTTTCTCACCGGAGACCATTCGTCGCAGCGCCGTGAAGATTCCACCCTGCGCGCCACTGCCGAAAAAGTTTTGATTGTGTCGTAGGTCCAAACTCAAAGCGACTTGGCGGGCGAGTGCAGGGCTTTGCAACAACTTGATCTGTGTTCCCCAGAAATTCGCGTCAGGCTGGGCGTTGAGCACGAAGTCTCTGGTTTGCAAAACGTTTGTGGTTCGTTGTTCGATGCGGATGGTTGTTTCGGCCTCGAAAATCGATGGCTGGCGAAACATCTGCACGGCGACGAGCGAAGTGACAACGAGGCATAGACTCAGGATTAGCCATTTGCGTTTGAGCACCACGAATAAGTAATCGCGAAGCTGGTTCGGCTCAGTGGCAGCCGGGCCGTAAGACCGGACTTGACTAACATCATTAAGCGGCCTATCAAGCCCGCGATCGACCGCAGGCATCGGCATCAATCGGTTATCTTGCGACATCATGGTGTTCGGCTCTCGTAAAGACAGGTGAATAAGTTAACAAACGCACACAGCTAGAGGCTCAGGATAATAGCAAAAGTATCCACAGATTACACAGATTGGATCATGAATCTGGGTAATCTGCGGACACAAAACGGGCCAGGGCGTCCTGCCAGTGGGGGAGTGGGGGTAAATAGATGGCCGGCGAAAGAAGGCATTTTAATCTCGAATTTCGTGGACGGGGAGCGGGTCGCGCGAGCATGTCGCCACTGATCACCGCCAGCTTCGCGTCGTCGAAACCGGCAAGTCCCAACGCTTCGCGGGTGAATGTTTCGAAGCTTGCGCCCTCACCCGAATTCACCACGTGATATACACCCGGCAAATCAAGCACTGCAAGCTCGCGTAACCTGACCGCCAAATCGTGACCATACGTCGGCGTCCCCCAGTAATCGGAAATCGCCGTTAACGTCTCTCCACGCCTGGCTCGCGAAATCACAGTGCTGAGAAAATTCTTTCCTGACGGCCCGAAGATATAACCCGAACGAACGATGATGGTGCGAGCGTGTTCGTCCTGCGCTCGTCGTTCACCTTCGAGCTTGTAGTGTCCGTAGATGCTTATCGGTCGCGGCTGATCGCGTTGCGTGTAAAACCCTTCCTTTTCGCCATCGAAAACGTAGTCAGTTGAAATCGTTACGAGGACCGCATTCGCGCGACGAGCGGCGCGCGCGAGGTTTTCCGGTCCAAGCGCATTTGTCTTGCTTGCGCGTTCGGGATCGCTTTCACAACCGTCAACATCGGTCCACGCTGCACAATTGATGACGGCGTCGGGTCGCTGCGAATTGATTACCGAATCAACTGTCGCATAATCGGTGATGTCGAGACTCTGGTGGTCGTAACTGAAAACATTGTCGCCGGCGGTCAAACAATGCTGCGCGAGCGCGCTTCCAACCAAACCTTTTGCTCCCGCGATCAGAATCCTCAATCTGCTGTGACCTCTGTTCCATACTGCGTTTTGTAATACTCTCGATAAGCTGGATTCCTGACTTTTTCAATCCACGACCCATTTTCACGGTACCAATCGATAGTTTTCTTTAGACCAGTGGTCCACGTTTCGCGCGGTTTCCAGTTCAATTCTTTTTCAACCAGCGACGGATCGATCGCATATCGGCGATCGTGACCCAAACGGTCTTTGACGAACTTAATCAAACTTCGCGGTTTGCCGAGTGTGTCGAGCAGGCTCTCGACGACGTCGAGATTACGGCGTTCATTACGAGCGCCGATGTTGTAAACGGCGCCGGGACGCCCTCCTTCAATCGCGGCAAGGATCGCACGACAGTGATCCTCGACGTAGATCCAATCGCGCACATTCATCCCGTCGCCATAAACCGGAATCGATTCGTTATTCATCGCATTCGCGAGCGCGAGGGGCAGAAACTTTTCGGGAAACTGTCGTGGTCCGTAGTTGTTTCCGCAGCGCGTGACGATCGTGTCGAGCCCGAAAGTGTGGTGGGCGGCACGGACGAGATGCTCGGCTGCTGCCTTGGAAGCGGCGTAAGGACTGTTCGGCGCAAACGGCGACGTCTCGGTAAAGAAGCTCGCCTCGCCCTCGGGCAAGCTTCCCATCACCTCGTCAGTCGAAACCTGCACAAACCGCTTCACGCCTTTGGCCCGTGCCGCATCGAGCAGAACTTGTGTGCCGAGGATGTTCGTCCTGAGAAATTCATCCGCCGACGCGATGCTTCGGTCCACGTGCGATTCGGCCGCAAAGTTCACAATCACATCGGTATCGTGGTCCAGGTTTGCGAGCACTGCCGGCGCGTCTGCGATGTTGCCACAGACAAAACGATGCCGGTGGGAGTCGAGTCCTTCGAGGTTATCAGGGTTCCCAGCGTAGGTAAGAGCATCCAGGTTAACTATGCGACAATCCCGATTTTCGTCCAACAGCATCCGAACGAAACAGGATCCGATGAAACCCGCCCCGCCTGTAACAAAAAAAGTTTTCATAACGAACTATTCTCAACCGAAAATGGCGGTGTTAAGATACACGCCTCTGAGCTTCGAAACAAAAATGTCATCGAATTGCAATTTGACCTTGCGAGGAAAATCGACTATTACATCCCCCGCTTTTTAGAGACTAGGTCGCGTGACCTCCTCGCTCAGAGCTAGTGGAGCAGAAGTTTTGGTCCACTCCATGCAAATGTTCATGCTAACTATTGACTGGTAAAACGCTGGTCGTAGTATCTGGCCACTATTCAGACTAAAGCCACTGCTAGTAATTTTCGCAGACCAATTCCAGCGATAGTTCTTCCTTTTTAATCGGGCACAAGGGCCCGGGTCTCCTCGCGTGAGACATCTTCGAATTAGTCCTCAAGGAGAAAACCCAGAATGATCAATGCTTCGCCCTCGAAACCCACGTCCCTTTACAATGGGCCGCGTCGGTACCTGATAAGTGCGGTTTTCATTGTTGTTGCGGCGCTCCTGGCCCTCCCGCTTTTCATCGGTTCGGCCTCTTCTCCCACAACGCCCATTGATAGAAGTCTAATTACACATAAGCCAGATAACTCGACCTTGTCCGCCCAAGAGAGTGTCGTGCGGAATTTCAATTTCCTATTACCTCAAGCAGCTCCAACGACGGTTGCGACGTTTGCGAGCGACTGCACCACATCGAAAACAGTTTTCAACGTCCAGGATACCGACCTGACTGTTTGCGCGAAGTTTACCAACGCAACCCCAGGCTGGAGAGTCATCTGGTCCAATGCGCGTTTCGTGGCGGTCCAAAATAATGCGATCACCGCTCCGAACAGCAGCGCCACGTTTACACTATCGCCCACGTCGAGCCTCGGCGATTGGCGCGTGATTATCTTCGATCCATTCGGCGGCGTCGTGCAGGCGGTAACTTCATTTACGGTTGTCGACGAAGCTAATCCGACGGCCGATTTGAGCATTTCGAAGAATGCGATTTCCAGCACTTCCTCGTCCGGAGGTCAGGCAATCTTCTCCGTACAGGTAACCAACAATGGCCCAAGCCCGTCCAGCTCCGTGGAGCTAACGGATGTCGTTCCAGCGGACACGACTTTCCTATCTTTCGATCAACTTACGGGTCCAGTGTTCACTTGCACGAGTCCAAACGTAGGCGAAACGGGTTCGACTGTCTGTACCATCACCAGCCTCGGACGCGGTGAAACAGCGGTCTTCCTTGCTACCTACCAAATCGGCACAGTTGCCAACGGAACGGTTATTTCAAACACATCCACGGTAACCAGCGGTACAACCGATCCCCAAAATCCGAACAACGACGACAACAACACCTCGACCGCGACGGTGGACATCATCAACGCCCCCTGCCAACTCGCCACACAGGAAAACATTACGGTGAGTGCTGATCCCGGTCAGGCGGGTGCGGTGGTGACTTACACCACGCCGACAGGAACTGGAGATTGCGGTACTCCAAGTACCGGAGAAAACGGTGAACCGATTCCGGCAATTAGTTGTAATCCGCCGTCAGGCTCGTTCTTCGCGGTGGGAACAACGACCGTAATCTGCCAAGCTCAAACCGGTGCGGCGAGTAGTTTTCTGGTCACGGTCGATAACCCAGGAGCGCTCTCGATCTCGCTCAATGGGGCGAGTACGTTAACTCTGGAATGCGGCCAGCGATTCGGAGACCCGGGAGCAACTGCGATCAACGGCTCAGGTCAGAGCATTGAAGTCACAGTTACTTACTCCGGTAGCTTTAATGATGAGTCGCCTCTGGTAGGAAGCTATACCGCGACTTATACGGCGACTGAAGGCGCGAACTCCGTTTCGACTAATCGCACCCTCAATGTCACCGACACTGAAGGGCCTGCGATCACGGTCGACGGCGCGAACCCGTACAAAATTCAACAGGGCTCGTGCTCGCCATTTGTCGATCCCGGCGTGAGTGCCTTCGATTCCTGCGCCGGTCCAAAGCCGGTCACAACGACGATTTCGGGTCCAGGCGGAGCCACTTCCGTCAACACCGGAATAGCTGGTACCTACACTGTCACCTACACGGCGACAGATGGAACCAACCAAAGGACCGCGACCAGAACGGTCGTGGTTGGAACGTTCCCGGAAGACGAAGTGGACCAGCCAGGTACCTCCAATGTTCCGCCAACAATCACACTCAACGGCGACGACCAAATCACCCTCGAGTGTGGTAGCGGCTTTACCGATCCCGGCGCCACCGCGACTGTTTGCGGCAACCCGGTGACGGTAACTACAACCGGGACCGTGAATCCAAACGCGCCCGGAACTTACACGATCAACTACTCGGCAACCGCCAATGGCTTTACGTCTGAGGCGACCCGAATTGTGACCGTGCAGGACACCGTTGCGCCGGTAATTACGCTCAACGGTGCGAATCCGATGGTGGTTGGATTCGGCACAGTTTTCACCGATCCCGGTGCGACTGCGTCGGATGGCTGTGCGGGTAACCTGACATCGGCAATTGTCGTGACGGGAAGCGTTGATACCAACACCGTTGGTTTTTACGCGTTAACTTATACGGTGAGCGATCCGTCAGGACACAGTGACACCAAAGTAAGAACGGTAGAGGTATCGCCTTACAACTTCACTGGTTTCTTTGCACCAATTGACAATCTTCCCGCGTTCAATGAAATGAAGGCCGGTCAGGCAGCTCCAGTTAAATTCAGCCTGGGTGGCAATCAGGGATTGAACATTTTTGCGGCAGGCTCGCCAAGCTCGGTGCAGATCAGTTGCAGCAGTGGTGACCCGGTCGCTCCCGTCGAAGAAACTGAGACTGCGGGTCAAAGCTCGCTCAGTTATGACTCGGCTACGGATCGGTACAAATACACCTGGAAGACGGAGAGCTCCTGGAAGAACACATGCCGTTTGCTCACAGTAACACTCAGAGACGGCACGGTTCATACAGCGAAGTTCAAGTTCAAATAAGCTAGTTCGAGCTGGCGGCGTCACCTGCACTCGACGCCGCCAATTCGAGATTCATCGAGGAATGGTCAACTAATTAATAGTTTAAATGACCAAATACTCTTTATTAACTGCGGGGAAATTCGGCCCCCAAGACCTTCAACTAAAGGAGACTAAAAATGAGTAAGTTTCGGTTCACGATCAAGGTTATGGCAATCGCGATCTTCATGTTTGCTACAGTCTCGATCGCCCAGGCACAGGCCTCCCGTACATGGGTGTCCGGCGTTGGGGACGATGCTAATCCCTGTAGTCGTACTGCCCCATGCAAAACCTGGGCTGGCGCCATCTCCAAGACCGCGGCCTGCGGTGAGATTGATGCCCTCGATCCAGGTGGTTTCGGTGCCGTGACGATCACGAAGTCGATCACGCTCGATGGCACCGGCACGTTTGCTTCGATCCTTGCCTCCCTGGTAAACGGGATCATCATCAACGCTGCCGCCACCGACGTAGTCACCATCAGAGGTATTTCGATAAACGGTTTCTGCAACGGGATAAATGGAATAAACGTCCTGCAGGCCAAGGCCGTGAACGTTGAAGACTGTGTCATCTTCAGGTTCAATACCGGTAATGGCATCACCGTAAACGATCCCAGCGGGTGTGCCCTGAACGTGAGGAATACAGTCATCAGGGACAACACACTCGACGGCATCAACGTGACGAGTACGGGTGGATTCGTCACCGTGACGCTCGACAGAGTTTCCCTTAACGGAAACGCCAACGGGCTGCACGCACGTTCTGGCTCGAAAGTTTCTGCCCGCGATTGCGTGTTCTCGAACAACACCACCAACGGTGTTTTCGTGGATGCGGCGTCGGCGCCATTAGCTTACGCGTCCATCTGGACCAGCCACATGTCGATGAACGGTGGCAATGGTGTTCGCGCAGGTAACGCCGGCAACGTCGGTGGATCGGGTGTTGAGATTTCGCAGAACTCGATCGTCCGTAACACTGGTAACGGTGTTCTGGTCAGCACTGGCGGTGTGGTTAACACCTTCACGAACAACAACATCTTTGGCAACGGCACTGACGGCTGCCCAGGATGTTCGAACGTTGCTCCGGGCAGCTAAACCAAGCTCGAAGCTCAAACTACGAGGTGGTCAGGTCGAAAAACTGGCCACCTCGTTCTTTAGCCACAAAAAGGCACAAAAAGAGATATGCGTTTAGGTTTATTGATCTTGATGGTTTTGTCGTGTCTGCTGCCGTCGCAAGTCGCGGCCGCTGAGCAGAATCAGGTGGTGGGACGTTGGCAGGTGAAGTTTACTTTCGCCGGGCGTCATGAAATGAATCTGATCTTCGATGCGCAAGCGAAAGGCACCGGCACTTTTCTGCTGCTCGATACGGCTGCGGATGGTAAACCGGAAACCGCTCCGCGACCCGCTGCGTGGTTACCACCGGACAAGAATCGCGTTGGTTTTTCCGGCGAGGTCGAACTCCCGATCGGCGATTGTTGCCGCGAAGCCGGCACGTTGCTCTTCAAAGGCAAGTTTGGACCAAACGACACATTAGCCGGCAAAATCGTCTTTATCGCGACCACCGAGGACGAGGAAAACGGCGTCGGATTTCGCACCATGGTCGGCACTTTCACTGCCACACGCCTTCCCGCAAACAAGTAATCGTGAGACTTTTCGGTTTATACTGCGCGGCGCGTGACGAAAGCGATAGTCAGAGTAGAAAACGTCAGTAAGCAATATCGCATCGCTGCGAATCGTGGGCCTTACTCCACACTGCGCGAGGCTGTCACCCGGGCGGCGCTTGCGCCTGTCAAACACCTCACACGCAACGGTTCATCAAACAAAGAAACACTCTGGGCGCTTAACGACATCAACTTCGAAGTCGGTTCCGGCGAGATCCTCGGCATCATCGGCCGTAACGGCGCCGGCAAGTCGACGCTGCTAAAGATTCTGGCGCGTATCACCCAGCCGACCAGCGGACGGGTGGAACTATTTGGCCGCATCGGCAGCCTGCTCGAAGTCGGCACCGGCTTTCATCCGGAGCTCACAGGCCGCGAGAATATCTATCTCAATGGCGCGGTGCTGGGAATGAGGAGAACTGAGATTGCCGACCGCTTCGATGAGATCGTCGCGTTTGCGGAGATGGAGAAGTTTCTCGACACTCCGGTAAAGCACTATTCCAGCGGCATGTACATGCGACTCGCTTTTGCAGTCGCGGCGCATTTGAATCCGGAAATTCTGCTGATGGACGAAGTGCTTGCGGTCGGCGACGCTGCGTTTCAGGCGAAATGTTTGGGCAAGATGGATTCCGTCGCGAGTGAAGGAAGGACGGTGCTGTTCGTTAGTCACAACCTCGTCGCGGTTCAGAACCTCTGCAAGCGCGTGATCTGGCTCAACGAAGGAAAAATTCTCGAACAAGGTCCGACGCATGCGATCGTGAATAATTATCTGGCTGCGGCGTCGTCGTCTGTGGCGATGGAACGGGTTTGGGATGCTCCCGCCACCGCTCCCGGAAATGAAAAGGTTCGCATCCGTTCGGTGCGCGTGCGCGCTACAGACGATTCGGCGTCTGACGTGATCACAGTGCAAACGCCTTTCGTGCTGGAGTTTGAATACTGGAACCTCGAACCCGACGCGCGTTTGAATCTGAGTCTGCACCTTTACAATCAGCAGGGCATCACCGTTTTGAATACGGTGCCGATGAATGAACCTGAATGGCATGGACGCGCTTTTCCGGTCGGGCTCTTTCGCAGCGCCTGTCACATTCCCGGCAATCTGCTCAACGACGGACTGCATCGCGTGTTGTTGCTCGTCGTGAAGGATCAGGGCACAGTAATCTTTACGCTCAATGATGCGTTAGTATTCAGCGTCCAGGACGTGGAACGCCCCGGCGACTGGCACGGGCGATGGGAAGGCGCGGTGCGCCCGGACCTCGTTTGGTCCACAGAGTATCTCGACAGTCGTTAGATGATTCAGTGTCAGAGTTAGGACGTCGCACTTGGACGGGGTCAGTACCGTCCGCGGTAGCGGATGGGTTAACGCTGAGGTTCACGATTGATAGTTGGTTTGCATGCTGATGGGTGACCCATCCGCTACCGCGGACGGTACTGACCCCATCCAAGCCCGGTTCTGCATTTGAGGTTAGGTAAGACGATTCAATGGTACATAATCAGAAAGAAGTTCTCGATTACTGGAACGACAATGAAGTTGAGTCGATGTATGACAAGCATCTGCTCAATTCGGAAATCGCTTTACTGGTGAAGCACGTGCCGGAAGGCGTGAAAGTACTCGACGCCGGTTGCGGTGAAGCCGAGGGCACAATCGCTTATTCATCGGTGCCCGGAACCACGGTCCATGCCGTTGACTTCTCCGAGACAAGATTAGAGAAAGCTCGCGAGCGGCTTGCAGGCAGGTCTAACGTCAAGTGCAAACAGGTCGACTTTCTGGGAACATACGAGCTAGATCACGATTTCGACGTCGTGATCTCCCAACGATTTCTCATCAACCTGATGGAATGGGAGCTACAGCAACGTGTGTTGCTCGATCTCGTGTCGATGCTGAAACCGGGTGGCCGACTGCTGATGCTTGAAGGCAGCAAACCGGGCGTCGATTCGCTGAACGAGTTTCGCATCGCGATGGGCCTCGAGCCGATTCCAGTGAAATGGCATAACCTGTTCTTCGACGATCGTGCGCTCGTTGATTTCATGGCGCAGAATGGTTGCCGATTGGTTGCTGAAGACGGACTGGGAACTTACTTCCTGCTGTCGCGAGGAGTCAGACCGGTGTTGGACCAGACGTTGAACTGGGACTCGGATTTCAATCGCCTGGCAGCATCCGAGCGAGTCGATGAACTTTTACAGATGGGACCGAAGTTTTCTCGACTGAAGCTTTGGGTTTTCGAGAAGTAGTGCGCATGTCAACCGCAACACGTCACGAGGGTATTATTAAGAAGAAGCTTACCGACCTCGCAATCTTTGGCGGCACGCCGGCTTTTACTCGCACTCTGCACGTCGGCCAGCCAAACATCGGCGACCGCCGCAGATTTGCGGAACGTGTTGACGACATTCTCGATCGTCGCTGGCTGACAAACGGCGGTACGTATCTCAACGAGTTTGAAAAGCGGATCGCAGAGATTACCGGCGTGCAGCACTGCGTCGCGATGTGTAACGCAACCGTCGGTCTGGAAATCGCGATTCGTGCTCTCGGGCTCAGCGGCGAAGTCATAGTTCCTTCGTTCACATTCATCGCTACGGCTCACGTGCTCGAGTGGCAGGGAATTACTCCTATCTTTTGCGACGTCGATCGACAGACGCACACACTCGATCCGAAACGCGTGGAAGAGTTGATAACGCCGCGCACGACGGGAATCATCGCCGTGCATCTCTGGGGCAAACCGTGTGATGTTGACGCGTTGAGTGAAATCGCTACGCGCCGTGGGTTGAAGCTGCTGTTTGACTCCGCGCACGCCTTTGGCTGTTCGTACAAAGACCGCATGATCGGAAACTTCGGCGACGCTGAAGTCTTCAGCTTTCACGCCACGAAGTTCATCAACTCACTCGAAGGCGGCGCCGTCGTCACCAACGATCCGGATCTGGCGCACCAACTTCGCCTGATGAGGAACTTCGGCTTCACCAACTACGACCGCACCGACGCGATTGGCGTCAACGGCAAGTTGAACGAAGTCTCCGCGGCGATGGGTCTCACGAATCTCGAAAGCATGGACGAGCTGATCGCGACTAATCGCAGTCACCATGAACAGTACCGTGACGAATTGGCTTCACTGGCCGGCGTCAGTTTTGCGCTTTACGACGATCAGGAACGGTCAAACTATCAGTACGTCGTGTTGGAAGTCGACGAAGACGCAGCCGGTGTGACGCGCGATCAGTTACTGCAAGTCTTGCATGCCGAAAACGTGCTTGCGCGCCGTTATTTCTATCCGGGATGTCACCGGATGCAGCCTTATCGAGAGCTCTATCCGAACTCAAACTTACCGCAAACAGAGTATTTGGCGGCGCGAGTCTTGACGTTGCCGACGGGCCAGGCAGTCACGTCAGAAATGATCGGCGACGTGTGCGCGATCATTCGCACCGTGCTGGACAACGCGAGCGAAGTTCACCAGCGCCTGCCAGAAAGACTGCCCGCCTGATGTCCTTTCGAAGTACCCTCGGAATCTGGAAATACAATGTCAAACGGCAGCTAACGCGGACCATCGTCACGCAAGCTGTCGGCTTCAGGACCAGGCGACTGATTGTTTTTCTAACGCCCGGGTTTGACAGCCCGAATGGCGGAATAATGTCGATCGCGTCGATCTATCGCGAGTCGGCAGCGATGGGAGATATACACCACGCCCGTGTTGCGATCTGTACTGTTCCCGGAGATCCGCCGCTGCTGAAATACACCTGGTTCAAGAACGATATCTACCTGCTCGACCTTGAAGCTCTGTTGCAGCGTTGCGGTCCGCTTGATTACTTGCTGCTGCACGTGCCCGAGTATGCCGTCGATCGAGTCAGCGACTGGCTCGACTCTTACGGACCAAAGCTGCAACAGATCAAAGAGCTACATCTCAACGTGCTCGTGCAGCACATCGACATCGCGCGCGGACAGGATTTCAAGCGTTTGACGCGCCTTGGCAGAGTGACTTGCACAACGGCACACGAGGCTTACACAAACGCCGAGACCCGCGCGGCGCTCGGGATTCCGCTGCATCGACTCTCGGTTTGTTTTGGTTCGGAGCGGTATAGTCATCGCGAGTATGCAGAGAAGCAGCACGTGTTGATGGTCTCGCACGACGAGCATCCGTTGAAAGAAAAGGTGCTGGCTAAGATCGAACACGCGTTGCCTGAGTTGAAAATTCAGGTGATTCGAAACATTTCGTTCGAGGAGTATCTGGAGATCGCACGGCGCGCGAAGTGGTCGCTGACGTTTGGTGAAGGGTTGGACAGTTACTTCTGCGATCCGGTTTTTAACGGTGGCGTGTCTTTCGCGGTGTATAACGATCGGTTTTTTACGCCCGCGTTTGCGAAGCTGGAAACCGTGTATCCCTCGTGGGAAGACCTGTTGGAAAAGATGGCGACGGATCTGCGCCGCCTCGACGAGCCCGTTGCCTACACGCGTTGTTGGAAGCAGGCGTGGGATATACTAAACGAGCTTTACAACGTCGAACGATTCCGCGAGAACTTGCGAACGTTCTATCGCGGCGAATATACATTTCCTTAGCCGCGGATTTACGCGGATGAACGCAGATTAGTAGGAGATCCAGGTGAGTTTGTTGGTTAACATGTGGCGTTCGATACCGGAGGGGATTCGCTTCCCGATCTTGCGGGTGGTGCAACGGAATAAGCCTGTCTATCGCTGGCTGATGTTTCGGCACGCCGACATGAAAGACCGCGCGAACGGGAAATGGGATCACTTGCCGCCTGCTGAATTGCGTTACCGTGTGGGCGGCTCTCCGGACGCCGAAGAGTTTGTCATGATCGGAAAAACCTGCGCGAACGACATTCAGGCGGCGCTGCAACAGGTCGGCCGTGAGCTGAGCTCGTTCGATCGCATTCTCGACTTCGGCTGCGGTTGTGGTCGCACACTCGTTCACATGAAAGCGATGGCGCCGAACTCAAAGTTTGACGGTATCGACATCGACGACAACGCGATCGCCTGGTGCAAAAGCAATCTCAACTTCGCAAACTTCCGTCTGAGTAAGGAAACGCCACCGATTGACTACGAGCCAAACACGTTCGACTGTATTTACGTGATCTCGGTGTTTACACATCTCGACGAAGATTACCAGTTCCGTTGGCTCGAAGAGTTGCAACGGATCTCCAAACCCGGCGCCGTGCTGGTTCTGACTGTGAACGGTTCGAAAAACGGTCAGGGATTCTTTTTTGAACGGTCGTACGAGGAGGGACTTTTCCCCGCCTGGTATCAGAATACTTACCATTCAAAGGACTACGTTTACGAAAACTTCGGCAAGTACTTCGAGGTGTTGAAACACCTGCCTCGAAGCATGAATGCGCATCAGGATGTCCTGGTGTTGCGCAAGCGCTAATCAAGGTTCTTTATCCACAGATTACGCAGATTTTTGATCCAATCTGTGTAATCTGTAGATAGATTCTATATACTGTCGCCCGTATGGAAAGTGTTCGCCTTCCGGCCGAGCCTCTCGTCGTCATTCAACCGACTAGCCGCTGGTCCCTGGTAAGCTTCAAAGACATCTGGGCCTATCGTGAGTTGCTCTTCTTTCTCACGTGGCGCGATGTCAAAGTGCGCTACAAGCAGACCGCGCTCGGCGCTGCGTGGGCGATTCTCCAGCCGCTATTCATGATGATCATCTTTACGATCTTCTTTGGCAGGATCGCCGGGGTGGCTTCAGCGGGAATTCCCTACCCGGTCTTCGCGCTCGGCGGACTCGTTCCCTGGACGTTCTTTTCCAACGCCATCACGGCCAGTGGCAACAGCCTCGTCGGCAGCGCCAATCTGATCACGAAAGTTTATTTCCCGCGTTTGATCGTGCCCGCTGCGGCAATGCTGGCTGGCCTGGTTGATTTCCTGCTCGCGTTCGTACTGCTCGGCGTGTTGATGCTCTACTACCATGTTGTTCCAACGATCCAGATTCTGTTCCTGCCGGTCCTCGTGTTATTGACGGCATTGTTCAGTCTCGGCGTGGGCACTTGGTTCGCGGCGCTGAACGTCAAGTATCGCGATGTTCGCTTTGCACTGCCGTTTCTAATTCAGCTCTGGCTGTTCGTCTCGTCAGTCATTCTTCCTTCGAGTGCGATTCCACAAAAGTGGCGCTGGTTACTACTGCTGAATCCGATGTCGGGAATTATCGAAGGCTATCGCTCCGCACTGTTCGGGCTTCCATTTGATTGGCCCGCCCTCGGCATCGCTTCGGGCTTAACCATCCTGACACTGGTTTACGCGATCTATACTTTTGGACGCGTAGAACGCAGCTTCGCAGATATCATCTGACCTCCGTGCTCCGCGGAACATCTGCATGCAGCCAATCATCAGAGTGCAGGGAGTTGGAAAGCGGTACCACCTTGGTGGGCCAGCAGCCCCTTACTCAACCTTGCGAGAGACGATCATGGAGATGGCGCGTAAACCTGTGCGCGCGCTTCGCAAGAACGGCGACAACTCGACACTCTGGGCGCTGCGGGATCTCGATTTCGAAGTCTCACCTGGCGAAGTGCTCGGCATTATCGGACGTAATGGCGCCGGCAAGTCGACCCTCCTGAAGATCCTTTCACGAATCACAGAACCGACGGTCGGACGTGTGGAGCTGTTTGGACGCGTGGCCAGCCTGCTCGAAGTAGGAACGGGATTTCATCCCGAGCTGACCGGACGCGAAAACATCTATCTCAACGGTTCGATCCTCGGCATGAGCCGCAAGGAGATCGAGAGAAAGTTTGACGAGATCGTCGAGTTTTCCGAAGTTGAAAAATTTCTCGACACGCCCGTGAAGCGTTACAGCAGCGGCATGTACGTGCGCCTCGCGTTTGCTGTCGCGGCGCATTTGCAACCGGAGATTTTGATCGTCGACGAGGTGCTGGCGGTCGGCGACTACGCGTTTCAACAGAAGTGCCTGAACAAGATGCAAGACGTTTCAACCAGCGGGCGCACCGTCTTGTTTGTCAGCCACAACATGGGCGCGGTGAGTCGTCTGACCCAGCGTTGTATCGTGCTCGAACAGGGACGCATAGTTGCGTCAGGACCAACCGCTTCGGCAATTCAACTCTACATGACCAGCGGCCTGATGCAGCGGGCCGAGCTTATTAAGAACACGTCGCCGGATAAGGCGATGAATCTCCGTCGTATTGCTTTGGTTGACGATCAGGGCGAAGTCCGCAGCGAAGTTCCGTATGACGACCGATTGCGGTTCGTCCTCGATTACGAAGTCAATCAACCGGTGACCGGCACGAGTGTCGGCATCGCCCTGTACACCGTGGACGGCACGTGCGCGATGGTGACTGGCGATTTTGATTCGCATCCGGAACTACTCGGCATGCGCGAGTCGGGACGATACCAGACGACCGTCGAGATTCCACCGTGCTGGTTAAATACCGGACGCTATATCGTTACCGTTTCAATTGCGAATGCGTCGAGTGGAGTTATTTACGATCATGTGGAAGCAATTGTCCTTGAAGTCGTCGATACAGGCACTCCGGGCTCGCGTCACGGCGTGAGACGCAAGGGTGTATTGCAACCGCTGCTCGACTGGACCACCAGGCAAGTAAGCAAATGAAGATCGTACTTATGGCCGACTCCCTCGCGATGGCACGTGAGGGTGAGACAAACGTCCCGTACGACGCGACCTATCCTTACCTGCTCGAGCAATCTCTACGACGGCGTTTTCAGTCCGATGCGCCGATGATTATCGAACGTGGCATGCGGCGGCGCACCATAGAGTACGTGCTGGATGAATGGTATGAGCTGGTCGATCTACGAAGAGCCGATGTTGTTGTCGTCCATGTTGGCATCGTCGATTGTGCCCCGAGAGTTTTTCTGAGACGCGAGCGCCAGTTTGTCGAAAACCTGCGACCGGCGTTCCTGCGTGAGTCGATCCTGAGTAATGTTCACAAGCACCGTCGCGCGATCGTCAACCTGCGAAAAAAGGTTTACGTGCCGGTGGAACGTTTCGACAACCTCGTGGCCCAGGTGATGGAAAGAGCGAAGCAAAGCAAGCTACGTTCGCTGGTTTTGGTGAATATCATTACGCCGAGCGTGGAAATGGACGAACGGTCGCCCGGGTTCATCAAGAATGTCGGCGTCTACAATGAGGTTCTGAAGTCACACGCAACTCGCGCCGGAGCACACTTGATCGATCTGGACCAGATGATCAAGGACGCTGGTGGAGTGGAGCAGTTGACTGTTGATGGCATTCACATCAACGAGACAGGACACGCGATGCTCGCAACCGAGATCGAGAACCATATCTTGAGCCTTAGGGGAGGGTGTAATTGAAGGTTGCGATAATTGGAGCAGGCAACATCGCCGAGAAGCACCTTGAGGTGCTGCAGGCTTTTTCTGACGTCAAACTGGAGGCGATTTGCAGTCGCGGGCATCCACGCATTGACGCGCTCGCGGATCGGTTCGGCATTCCGGAAAAATTCACCGATTATCGAGCGATGCTCGACAGTGTTTCTGTCGACGCCGTGTTTGTGCTCGTCAGTGCGATGCAGATCGTGCCGGTTACGGCTGAGTGTCTGAAGCGTGGTATCCCCACTTTGCTCGAGAAGCCACCGGGATTGTCGTCCAAAGAAACCGAGAGCCTCGCGCAGATCGCTCATGAGACGAGCTGTATCAACATGGTCGCGCTGAATCGTCGTTTCTACAGCGTGATGCAACGAGCGCGCGAAGAGATTTTGAAGGTTGGTCCATTAGTTTCAGTGCTCGTCGAAGGCCCAGAGCGACTCGGTGAAGTAAAAGCAGTCGGTATTCACCCGCCCGAAATCATCGCCGGTTTACTCTTCGCAAATAGCATTCATTGCATCGATCTGTTGCGCTACTTTGGCGGCGATATCCAACACATCGCTGCGGCGTCGAGCCAGTGGGACGAAGAACAGAAGAACTCATTTGGCGCGCTCATCAAGTTTGAGAGTGGCGCGACCGGTCATTACATCGCCCACTGGATGTCGCCGGCAAGCTGGGCCGTTAATCTTTACGGCATTGGTCGTCGCATCTCTCTTAATCCGTTGGAAAAAGCAACGCTGATCGATTCCGATCGTTCCGAGAAACTGCTACCGGTCGACGACGTCGACCTGAAATTCAAACCCGGTCTCTACGCACAAAACCGGTTTTTTCTCGATGCCGTCAAGGAGCGTCGCCCGATCGCTTATCCGGGTTCGGATCTGGCCGATGCGGTTAAGACCATGCGCTTGATTGAAGCGATTTCGGGAGGCGAGGGTTGGTAACAGAACGATTAATGCAGGCGGCGGTGATAGGTCTCGGCCGTCACGGAATGCGACACGTCGCGGCTTACCAGCGCCTCGAGAACGTGCGTGTAGTTGCTGTTTGTGACGTCAGAGAAGAAAACGTTCGTGCGGCGGTGGCGGAGTGTTCATCCGCTCGCGGATACAGTAGCTGGCAACAATTACTCAACGACGAGAAGCTGGACGTAATCAGTGTAGTGACGAATGGTCCAACTCACGCACCGATCACGATTGCTGCCGCAAACGCAGGCGTCGGTCACATTTTATGCGAGAAGCCTTTTGCTACTTCTGTTACTGATGGGTTGCGGATGATCGACGCGTGTAATGCAAGCGGCACGCGACTGTCAGTTTGTCATGGACGACGATGGGTTTCGAGTTATCAACAACTGCGCGACTTGATTGCCGGTGGTTTGATCGGGAAGGTCTGTCATTTTTGGTTCACGTGTGGTGGCGGATTGTTTGCGGGTAACGGGACTCACTTTATGGATCTGGCGCGCATGTTGAGTGGCGGCAATCCGATCTCCGTTACGGCGACGACCGACAACACGGGCACGCCGAATCCTCGGGGCACCGAGTTTGCGGATCCGGGCGCGGTCGCACTCTATCACTTCGATAACGGCATGCGACTCGTCGTCGATATGTTTGAAGATCTCGGCATACCTCCGCGGATTGAGATCGCGGGCAGTATCGGGAGAATTCTGATTGACGAGGTTGAAGGCCGCTGGGAAATCACGGCACGCGCCGGCGACGATCGAGAAAAGCCGGTTGGAGAGTACTGGCTGCCGCTCGTGGCGCAGCCGTTTGAGCCTGTCGCACTCGACATGGTGCAGATTTTGGTCGATGGTTTGAAGGAGTTGCTGGGCGGTGGGCCGATCACGTGTTCGGGCACCGATGGCCTGACAACTCTCGAGATGGTGATCGGCGCACACGTATCGAGTCGAAACGGCGGCATGCCAATCCAACTGCCGCTCAGTCGCGAATATCACGACATCGATATTCCGTTAACTTAACGGTGAAGGAAAGAGTTCGACGCAGGGGCGGTCACGGAGGGCCGCCCCTACAGCACGTACCACAGCGCCAATCTCGATTAGACGGCTTTGTTCCGTCGAATGTACTGAATGCGATGAGTTTTGAATGAATATACTTTTCCTGATCACAGCACGTGGAGGCTCGAAGAGCGTGCCGCGGAAGAATCTCAGCGAGATCGGTGGCATCTCGTTGATTGGTTTCAAAGCCACCGCAGCACTGCGCTCCAAGTATTGCACCAAACTGATCATCTCGAGCGACGACGTAGAACTGCAGCAGAACGCTTTGAGCTACGGCGCGGAAGTTCCCTTCACTCGCCCGGCAGCACTCGCTACTGACACGGCTTCAAGCTTCGACGTCATTCGTCACGCGATGGACTGGATCGAAGCAAACACAAATGAACGTTACGAAGCGATCATGCTGCTGGAACCCTCCGCTCCATTTGCGACCTCGGTCGATTTCGATAATGCAGTTGAGATGATGATCGAGCGAGACGCCAGCGCCGTCATCGGCATGCGTGAAATGGAAATCAACTCAGTGTTTGTCGGCGAACTCGACGAAGCCGGCCGCATAACGCAGGTGATCGACCAGATGAAGCAACGCTACCTGCGGCGACAGGACACCAAGCCGGAATATACGATGAACGGCGCGCTTTACTTGTTCAAGTGGGATCTCTTTAAAGAACATCACACGATGTATGTCGATCGTGAAAACACCTACGGATACGTGATGGATCGTTATCACTCCATTGAAATCGACGAGCCCGTTGATTTGCAGTGGGCGCGGTTTTTGGTGGATAACGGCTACATCGATCTCGCATACTGGAAGTGAGTCGAGCATGCGAACGCTGAAGCAATTGATGGATCTGCAGGACCGGGTGGCGCTAATCACCGGCGGGGCAGGACATATTGGGCTTGTGCTTGGCGAAGGTCTCGCGGAGCTGGGCGCATCGATCGCAGTGCTCGACGTCGATCAGGCGGCCGCCGCAATGACCGCCGGCACAATCGCTGAAAACTACAAGGTTAAGACCTTCGCGCTCGCAGTTGACCTGACTGATATGGCAGCCGTTCAGTCAGCACCGCAAAGAGTGGTTGACGAGTTTGGGCGGCTCGATATTTTGATTCACAGTGCGGCGTACGGTGGTGACACAAAGTTTCCGGGCTGGGCGGTGCCTTTTCAACAACAGACTACCGAGGCATGGGACCGCGCTCTGAGAGTCAACCTGACTTCTGCATTTGCACTCTCGCAGGCTGCGCAGAAGCCGCTAATGGACTCCGGTCACGGCTCGATCATTTTCCTTTCGTCGATCTACGGACTTGTCGGACCCGACATGAGTCTCTACGAAGGGACGACGATGAACAACCCGGCCGGTTACGGCGCTTCGAAGGGTGGACTTTTGCAACTCATGCGTTACCTCGCTACTGTCCTCGCGCCGCAGATTAGAGTAAATGCGATCTCGCCGGGCGGTGTTTGGCGAAACCAGGCCGAACAATTCCACGAGCGTTACCGCGCACGGACCCCGCTCGACCGGATGGCCACAGAAGAGGATTTGAAAGGCGCCGCGGCTTACCTTGCCAGCGACCTCTCGAATTACGTCACCGGACATAACCTGGTCGTCGACGGAGGCTGGACCATTTGGTAGACACTATCGGAAAAAACATGGAAACAAAGTTACAGGAAGAAAAACAGACTGGTCAGGAACTCTATCGACGCGCGCGCCAGCGAATCCCTGGCGGCACGCAACTGCTCTCGAAGCGCCCCGAAATGTTTCTGCCCGATCTGTGGCCCAGTTATTACTCGCGCGCTAAAGGCGCAGACGTTTGGGATCTCGATGGTCGCAAGTTTACCGACATGAGCTACATGGGCATCGGCTCATGTGTGCTCGGCTACGCCGACGACGACGTGGATGCCGCCGTCAAAGAGGCGATTGATCTCGGAACGATGACGACTCTCAATTGCCCCGAAGAAGTTGAGCTCGCGGATCTTCTTTGCGAATTGCATCCCTGGGCGGACATGGTTCGTTACACGCGCGCGGGCGGTGAGGCACTATCCGTCGCCGTCAGAATCGCGCGCTCGCATACCCACAGGGATCGCATCGCTTTCTGCGGTTATCACGGCTGGCACGACTGGTATCTGGCCGCTAACTTGTCTGAATCAGATGCGCTCGGCGGTCATTTGCTCACCGGTCTGGAACCGAGCGGTGTGCCAAGTCAACTCAGCGGAACGGCGCGTCCATTTCACTTCAATCAAATCGAAGAGCTCGAACATTTGCTCGGCGATCGGCGCGAAGAGTTTGCCGCGATCGTCGTCGAGCCGGTCCGAAACTACGATCCGGAAACTGGTTTTCTCGAACGAATCAAAGAGATCGCTGAAGAGATCGGCGCAGTGCTCATCTTCGACGAAGTCACGTCAGGCTTACGTCTGAACACCGGCGGCGTGCACATGGTTTATGGCGTCTCGCCTCACATCGCAGTGTTCGCAAAAGCAATGGCAAATGGTTATCCGATGGCGGCGATCATTGGGACCGGCGATGTAATGGAAGCAGCGCAGGGAAGTTTTATCAGTAGCACGTTCTGGACAGAACGCATTGGACCAGTTGCGGCGCTCGCCACTATTCGTAAGCACCGCGAGCTCGACGTCTCGTCGCATTTGATCGCGATCGGCAAGCTGGTGCAGCAAGCGTGGCGCGATGCGGCCGCGAAGTCGGGACTGTCTGTTTCAGTTACCGGCATTCCGCCGCTGGGCCACTTTTCATTCGACTATCCGAATGGTCTCGCCATGCGAACGCTCTTCACGCAGATGATGCTCGAGGCCGGCTTCCTCGCGACTGGGGCGTTTTACGCGGCCTACGCGCATCAGGAATCTGATGTCGCACGTTATGCAGCCGCCGCGGATGAAGCCTTTGGCGTGATTGCAGCGGCGCATGAAAAGAACGAGGTGGAGAGGTTACTAAAGGGACCGGTGGCCCACGCCGGCTTCTACCGCCTGTCGTAATGCAAGCAGCTTCTTGGATGGAGTGCGGTCGTCGCACTTGGACGGGGTCAGTACCGCCCGCGGTAGCGGGTGGGTCAGTGATCAGCATGCAGAATCGACTATCAATCGT
>DASWUM010000048.1:0-55324 GCA_036401595.1 Pyrinomonadaceae bacterium | reverse complement strand
TCTTCATTAAGCGGGGCCACCATGCTTGAGAACCTCCTCTGGTGTTATGCAAAAAGGAGGAAAAACATGTCGGAAAAAATCATTCGGTTGGTTGGTCTGAAATCCCGCCCACGGCAGGGGGCGGATCATTCAAGTCCTTTCTAACAAAGTCGGCCTCCAACCAACTCAAATACCGCCAACGGGAGTTGGCGGATTGTTCGGTAAACAGTTGGGACTTGAACGATCCGCCAACTCCCGTTGGCGGGATTCAGATTTCAGTCAGAGGTGTTGTGTTAGAAAGGACTTGAACAATCCGCCCACTGCCGTGGGCGGGATTTTGAAGATTTGAGAGCGGCAATCAACTGTACCGCACGAAAACTGGTTTAGCGGATCGCACTGGCGTAGATGACGTTGGCTTCGAGGTGGCTGAGGGATGAACGGCGAATGAAATCGAGGTTGGCACTGCGTACACGTTCGCGATCTTCGGGTGCGAGTTGCTCGACGGTGCCGCGGTAGCCTGAGCCCATGATCATGGCCCACCAGTCTTCCGGTGCGTTGACTGGTTGCGAGTCCGCTTCAGCAACAGCCTCCATCTCACTCAAACCAGCCGCTGTGAGCAATGCCAGTACGGCATCAACTTCGGAAATACGATCCCATGGATTGAAGCTCTTGTAGAGATCGGGTCTGACATCACGAATCGAGTTCCAGAACGCGGTGCTCGCCGGTTCAAAGAACCTCGGTCCCCACGTTGTGATCGCCACTCGACCTCCGCCGCGCACGACACGTTTGAGTTCACGCAGCGCAGCTTCCATGTCAGGCACGAAAAATATTCCAAACACACACACGACGGTGTCGAAGCTTTCCTCATCGAACGGCAGTCGCATCAAGTCTCCGGACTGGAAACTAATATTCGTGAGTCCGCGCTGTCTCGCTTTTGCGCTTGCGAGTTCGAGTAAATTATCCGCAAGATCGACACCAATAACAGAACCCGTTGCTCCAACGATCTCAGCAGCCGGAATTGCCGAAGCGCCGCTTCCACAACACACATCCAACACACGTTCTCCAGAGGCGAGTCTCAACCGCTCGACCGTCCGTCGCCCATATCGTCCCCAAAACGTGTTGGCCGGATGATCGTAGAAATCGGAGGCAGCGTTGTAAGTCGTGGCCGCTTTCTTCCTGGCGTCTTCCAGTTCGCTCATGATTAGACCCGCTAAATGTTCATTCTTTCGTATGAATGCCTACAACTATGTTTCCTCGTAATTCCGCTTTAAGAGCCTAATAAAATTCATCTACTTGTAAATAATCCGAATTTCTCAACCTCCTGTCCACCTGAAGAATGGAAATTCCAAAAGCATGGAGAGCTCTACCGCCGGGCACAATCTTTGCACCTTCGGATTTCAGTCGCGTCCAGCCTTAACTGAACCGGCGAAGAGGAAGCCTGAGGTTGATCCGAAAAAATAGATCCTCGTAAGGGCAATCGTCCTCACTCGGTCTTATGTATCTACTTAATCATCTGGCTTTCAAAATGAATTTTGACTTAACGACCCGACCCGCTACCCAAAGTTGCGCCGCGTCGTTTCCATTGAACGCCATCAACTGGTTTGCAGACTTCCCTGTCTACAGACCAAAACAGAACTAGGAGACTTACAGACATGACGAAATTAACATCGTCACTGATCGTCGGCGTTTTCTTACTCCTTTTGCCAGTCGTAGGTTTCGCCCAGGCGACCTCCTCGTCCTCGGCAGTCACGGGCACTGTAACTGATGCTCAGGGCGCCGTGGTTGCAGGAGCGACTGTGAAACTGGTCGACCCAAAGACTTCGCAAGAGAGAACGACGACCACGAACGATCGGGGCGTATATTTATTTGCACAAGTTCCACCAGGGCAGGGCTACACGCTTAAATTTTCTGCCGCTGGTTTCGAGAGCTTGGATCTGACCGGCATCGTGCTCGGTGTAGGAAACACCGAAACTCACAACGTGCAATTGACCGTTGGTCAGGTCACATCGAATGTTGTGGTGACTGCAGAAGCCGGCGCCACCTTGAATACGACCGATGCCAGCATCGGTAACGTAATTGACGAACGGCGCTTGAAAGAGCTGCCGATCCAAATTCGCAGCTCGCCGGCTTCGCTGATCGGCTTGCAGCCCGGCGTGGTTGGAAACAACGTCGGCACCGGCGCAACCAATCGCGTCGGCTCAGTGACTGGTTCGCGTGCGGACCAGGGCAACATCACTGTTGACGGAATTGACGCGAACGACCAGGCCACCGGCCAGGCGTTTGCCACCACCGGCAACGCACCGATCGATGCCATTCAGGAATTTCGCACAGTGACGGCGAACCCCGCCGCCTCCGAAGGTCGCAGCAGCGGTGGTCAGATTGAGTTGGTCACCAAGAGCGGTACAAACGAGTTTCACGGTTCACTCCGCGAGTTCAACCGCACTGCAGCCACCACTGCCAACAGCTTCTTCAATAATCGCAGTGGCGTGGCGCGACCACAGCTTACCCGTAACCAATACGGCGGCAGCATCGGCGGCCCGCTTTATCTGCCACACTTTGGTGAAGGTGGTCCAACCTACACCAGCGGTAAGGACAGAATATTTTTCTTTTTCGACTACGAAGCGCGACGCGATGCACAGGGCATTTCTTATACCCGCACCGTACCGCTGGCGCATTTTCGTAATGGTGGTCTCGCATACATTAATAACAATGCGGGATGCAACGCCAATTCACGTCTCAATACATCACCAAACTGCATTACGATCCTGACGCCCGCACAAGTCGCGGCTTTCGATCCACTGGGTGTTGGTGATAACCAGGCGCTCTTGAACTTCGTTAACCAGCGCTATCCACTTCCAAACGACCTTACGCTTGGCAACGGCGTTAACACCGGAGGCTTTCGCTTTAATGCGCCTTCGCACCGTGCCGACAACACCTACACCGGTCGTGTGGACGTGAATCTCACCAACGTGCAGCGCTTGTTTGTTCGTGCGAACAAGATCAGCGCCGCGCAAACGGACACGGTCAACTCGGTAGCAGCGCAGTTCCCGGGCGATCCGGAAACAGCTCAAATCACTACCGGCGACTGGGCCCTGGCTGTTGGTCACAACTGGACAGTCACGCCTAACTTCGTGAACTCGGCAACAGTCGGTATCACGAAATCCGTTTTAGGATTTCCAAACCTGTTCCACCCGTCATCGCCGCAGTCGTACGCGTTCACGCCATTGACGGCTCCGTTTGCAGGTTTCTCTACTCAGGCTCGCGAAGTTCCCGTTTGGACTTATCGCGATGACATTACCTACAACAACGGCTCTCATGGTTTTTCATTTGGTGCGTCGTACAAGACCATCAATCAGAAAACGAACCTGACGAGCGACTTCAATTTCCCGACTGTCGGACTCGGTGGTAACTTCGCCTCCAGCCTCGGAAGTTCGGCCACCGTCAATTCCCTTCGTCCAGGAAACATTCTGAATGTCGCTGCAAGTCGTAATGCGTACGATTCGGCATTCGCTTTCCTGCTCGGCACGATTCCGTCCGTGGCAACCAGATTCAATTACAACGCCGCCGCCACTGCTCTTCCGCTAACAACCGGACGAAACCGCGACTGGCGTTATGTTGAATATGAATCCTATGCTCAGGACAACTGGAAGGTGCGTAACGATCTGACCGTGACCTACGGAGTTCGTTGGCACGTTTACCCAGCGCCGTACGAGACTCAGGGAATCCAATCGATTCAAAATGTGGATTTCGAGAGTCTGTTCAATCAGCGCGTTACCAATGGTGCTGCGGGAATCGCGAACGCGACTTCCGAACCGTTCCTCGTCTACAGCCTGGGCGGTAAAGGCAACAATGCGCGACCGTTCTATGAGACGGAAAAGAACAACTTCGGACCGCGTCTGCAATTTGCCTGGAATCCTTCAATAAGGAGCGGAATCCTTGGCAAAGTGTTCGGCGATCGGAAGACTGTTATCCGCGGTGGCGGAACTGTCACTTACGATCGGCCAGGTGGTGCGATCACGTTCCTTCAGGATCAGAGCACCTATATCTTTGACACTGTCGTAACAACCAATCTCACCGCAGCCAACGGCCGCGTTGCCCTTCAGAACTTCCCACGATTCCAGAGCATCTCGGCGGTGCCATTCAACAACCTGGCTCCGGCAGTGACCGTACCTTTCACTCCGAGAGTTTCGGGTGGTCAGGGAGTCGGAAGTATTGCTGGAAACACCAACTACGCGGTGGATCCCAACTTCAAGATCCCCTACTCGATTCAGTACACGTTTGGCTTCCAGCGTGAATTGCCAGGCAACTTCATTTTTGAAGCTTCGTATGTGGGCCGTCAGGCGCGACAACTGTTCGTGCTGGCAGACGCCGGTCAGATCGTTGACTTCAAAGATAATGCTTCAGGTCAGTTCATGATCAATTCCTTGAACAATTTGCAGGATCAGATCAACGCTGGCGGCGCGATCACTCCGATCGCATGGTTCGAAAACCAGATGAACGCTAATTCGATTGCTACTTTCGGCGTACCTTGCTCCGGCCTCGGCCTTGGACCAACTTGCACTGACGTAGTGGCGAATTTCACTGGCTTCGAAGTTTCCATCGGCGACACGGCTGACACCATCCAGGCGCTTCGTGCAAATCGTCTGCTCGGTCCGAACGTTGGTCTGAGCTCGCAGTTTGCTACGAATGCTTTCGTTACCAATAAAGGCGCGTCAAGCTACGACGGCATGTTGGTGAGTTTGCGGAAACGCTTCTCGAAGGGTTTCCAGTTTGACGTGAATTACTCGTGGTCACACTCGATCGACAATCAGTCCACCGTTGCCAACGTCACAACGTCGGGCGGTCTCATCTGCGATGCGACCAACCTGCGCGTGTGCCGCGGTAACTCGGATTTCGACATTCGTCATCTGGCGAACGTCAACGGAATCTGGGAACTGCCTATCGGTCGTGGACGGATGATTGCGGGTAACGCACCGGGTTGGGTGAACTCAATCATCGGCGGCTGGGAACTTTCGGGTATCTTCACCGCTCGCAGTGGATTGCCATTCAGCCTGGCCACGTCTTCATGGCCACGAACCTTCATCTTCGACGGCGCCAACGGTGTTCCCGCGGTGCTCAGCGGAGACTTGAGTGTTCTCAAGGCCTCGATTCATAACACGGCAAACGGTCAGATCCAGTTCTTCGCGGATCCAAACGCAGTGCACAATCCGACCACCGGAACGGGCGTTGCGCAGTATCCGCGTCACGGTCAGGCCGGTAATCGAAATGTTCTTCGCTCAACGCCGTACTGGAACGTTGATACAAATCTGATGAAGAAATTCAAATTGCCGTGGTCGGAAAACCAAACCATACAGCTCCGTTGGGAGTCGTACAATCTGTTCAACCATAATGTCTTTGCGCCACCGACGGTCATTGACATTGGTTCAACAACCCTTGGCAACGTCACGACAGTGCAGAGCACCGCGCGTGTAATGCAATTCGGATTGCGTTGGGACTTCTAACTTCAACTTTACTCGTCTGAGTTTATGGGGCTCCCGGAATATGGGAGCCCTTTTTGTTCTGTCCACAGATTACGCAGATTTTTTAGATTAAAATCGGTGTAAGCTTGTGGATAGAGGTTCAAGCCAATGATGCGTATAAGTATCTTCCTGGCCGCGCTATTGATGATGAGTCAGAGCGGCTACACGCTTTGGGGCGATGTGAAGCTCGACGACAGCAAGGCAGCCAGTCCTGGCCCTTCAAGCCTGACAATCATCTTGTATGACCAATCACTGAAAATTATTGGTCGTCAAACAATCGGGAGTCGCGGTCGCTATCGCTTTACCGGTTTACGTGGTGGCGAGTATGACCTGGTCATCGAAGCAAACAATAACGAGATCACTCGTTTGCGTCTGACTATTACTGGCAGCACCACCTCGGATGTTCGCCAGGACTTTGAGTTTGAATGGAAAGATAAGCCTACCGCGCGAACAAACACCACCGGCATTATTTCGGCGGCGGATTTCTACGAACGTTCGCCGGCAAACAAGTCGTTGTTTGATAAAGCGCACGCCGCGGTCGAGAAGAAAGATTTTGCGAACGCGATTAAGTTCCTCAATCAGATTGTTGAAAAAGACAGGAGCGATTTTCAGTCGTGGGCGCTGCTGGGCTCTCTCTACGTGGCGCAGGAAAAACCAGAGGATGCTGAAAAAGCTTATCTCACAGCGATCGAGGTCAAGCCTGCTTATGTTCCGCCATTAATCAATCTCGGTAGGCTGCGAATCACACAAAAGAAATTTGAAGAGGCAGTCGATGTATTAACAAAGGCTGTCGAACAGCAACCGGAGTCACCGGATGCAAATTTACTTTTAGGCGAGGCTTACCTGCGTTTGAAGAAAGGATCCAAAGCGATTCCCTATCTGAACGAAGCAGGGAAGCTCGGCAAAATAGAAGCCCATCTCGATCTGGGCTGGCTCTACAACGCAGCCGGAATGAAAGACAAGGCCGTTGTTGAATACGAAGAGGTGCTCAAGAAAAAACCTGACTATCCCGATCGAAAAAAGCTCGAGCAGTACATCAGCGAAAATAAAAAGAATTAGTTTTCATTTACGAAAGGATTACCAACCCTCATGCCCAGATTTCTGTCTATATGCTTTCTGTTCATTGTTAGTGGAATGTTGTTCGCCGTTCACTCGATCACGCCTGACAAACTGACGGCCGAAGAGCTGGTTTCCAAACATTTGGCTTCAATTGGTTCGCCCGAAGAAATAACTGCCGCGCGCACACGCGTGGCAACTGGCATGACTCAGGCGCGTTTGCGTTTGACGAACACTGCGGTTGAGTTGTCCGGGCCGGCACAAATCGCGTCAGACGGAGATAAGTTTCTATTGGCGATGATATTTCAGTCGAACAATTATCCACATGAAAAGGCTTCATTCGACGGTCAGAATCAAATCATCGGCGTCCTGACCCAAGGTGGCCGCACGCCGCTCGGAAATTTTCTCGCTTCGCAGCCATCGTTGATGAAGAACGGGTTGATTGGAGGTGTATTGTCGTCGGCTTGGCCGCTGCTCAATCTCGAGCACAGAGACGCGAAGCTCAGTTATGCGGGAACCGACAAGATCAACGGCAAGCCGGTTCACAAGTTGAAATACATTCCGCGCAACACGGGCGATCTGAATATCAATTTGTATTTCGACGCCACTACCTTTCAGCACGTTCGCAGCCAGTATGATTTTGTCATTTCCGCTCGTCAGGGTGCCACCGCGGAATCGTCCGTGAGTCAGCGAGATAGTCGTTACAAACTGATCGAAGACTTTTCCGACTTTCAACAGACGGGGAAGCTGATGCTCCCACACACCTACACGATCGACTTGACCGTCGAACTCCCCAACCGAACACAAACACTCGTATGGACCATCAACCTCCAGCAGTTCACCTTTAACGAACCCATCGACGCCAAAGCCTTTCAAAATGAATAAGCCACAGATTTACGCGGATAAAACGCGGATCAGAAATTCATAAATGTTCCTTCTGATCCGCGAATATCCGCGTAAATCCGTGGCTAAAACTCTGTGGCTTAATTTTGTCTCAGGGGTGGCATTGGTATGGGAATGCCGTACGTCGTGGCACCTACTCCTACACCACCTTCACACGAATTAGGTGGCGTCGTACAAACGCGTCTCGTCGCTGGACACTCCGCGGCCCAGAACATGTAGCCCAACATCCCACTCGTCGTGCCCGCACCGTTTGGCGACACCGTTTGAACGTATGCACCGGTTGAGTTAATTAGAGAACTGCTGAAACTCGTGCACTCTGGCGCCGCTCGACTGCCCGTAACGATGTACAACGCGCCTGTAAACTTAGCCGGCGCAAGTGGCACGATCGGCGGTGCAAACTGGGGCTTGCCGTCAACGTGCTCCTGCCAGTCAGCCTGAGCTGTCGCGGCAGAATTTGGTTGCCTCGCAGGAACCATTGCATTCGCGTAATCCAGCACCGGTGTTGTCGTGTTGAGCCAATCGAGAGTGGCCTTCCGCGTTAATGAAATCAACCAGCGATCGCCAGCGGCGAGATCGATGGTTAATCGCGCTGCATGATTGTTTCCGGAAGCGTCGTAAGGCAGGACCGAGCGATAAGCATTGATGAATGCTTGTAGCCCGGTGAGATTTGGGTTCGTGTTTTCTTCGTAGTCGATCTCAATCCCAACACCCAAACGTTGTGCTGCTTCGGCTGCATTCAATCCAAACTGTACCGGATTGGTTGCCAGCGCCTGGTTCCACGCGTCTGTGTAAGTGATGCCTCCGATTGACAACTGCACCCGCACACCGCGACTCTTGAAATAGTCGACCACCGCCTGATTCATTCCGATCGGAATGCCTTGCGAGGTGCTGGCATCGTTTGTCTTGTTCAATAGCTTCATCGGTTGAACAAAACTCAGGACCACAAGGTTCACGGATGGCGTGCCGTCACCGCGGTCAATCAACCATCGATTACGAGTGTTGAAGTCGGTCATGTTGCGCACGGTGGACCAGGTGCAGAAATCATTTCCACAATGCCAGGCGCCGTAAATCGAAACGCTATTTGCAGCGGTAACTGCTTTCGGCTGTGAAGAAAACCCAACAAAGAGCGAGGCGAATACAAATAGACTCAGAACAGACATTTTTTTGAACATCTCAGTTCTTCCTCCCACGAAGTTTTGAGATCTCGATCGGTTGTAGGGGACGGAGCAGACTAGTGCGGAATCTTAGGCCATCTGAAGCCGTGGATCAAAGTTTTTTGGAATGAGTCACAAGAAGCACAAAGTCAGTTTGTGCTTCTTGTGGCCTCAAGAAGGGAACTACTTTGGACCAGAGATGTCTGATTTGAGCTCAGATGCGCGTCGTTTCTCAATCGACGTTCGCAACTCTTCCGGCGTCGCAGCGCGACCGTGCACGCCGTAGATCTTGTCGACTTGCAGTCCCATCTGTTGCAGCTTCTCGGCAAAACTCATGGTGACGTCCTGCGCAATCGGGATCGATCCATTGGCGGCCGGATTCAGCAGGTCGGCTTGGAAAAGGATCTTCTCCTTCGGCAGATAAGCCACGAGGATCTCGTTCGCGTGCGGGTTTGGACCAAAGTCGTATAACTCGACAACATGCTTGTCGTCCTGAAAGACCCGCTTCTTGTTTTCGATCGTCTCGATCTTCAACTTGTTTTGCAGCGCCAGGTTCGGGAGTAGCGACGACTGAACAGCGGCAGCCTTTTCAAGAAAACTCTTGTTGCCGGCCGTCGTCACGATGGTCGCACCTTCGGCGACGTATTCGCGGAAACCACCCGCGTGATCTGAATGGTGATGAGTCAAGACGAGATACTTGATCGGCTTGCCAGGGACTGTCTCTTTTATTTTGGCAAGCGCCTGTGTTGAATTGCTGGCGTAGATGATCTGTTCCGGCGCTTCGATCACGAGGATGTGATCGTTGAAGGCCACGAACATGACGTTATGCGTGCCGCCCGCGAGGCCGTTCAGTATGTAGACGTCTTCGGCGATCTTGGTTACTGCCGGCGGCGGTGGAGTTGCGGGCGCCGCCGCGAGTTGCTCAAAGCCTTCCGGTCCCTGGAATACGCTTTCCGCAGGCTTCGTGTTGATCTGGAGTTCCGTGTACTCCGCTTCCTGAATGACTCCGCCCGAGTTGTACAGCACA
This sequence comes from Pyrinomonadaceae bacterium, assembly GCA_036401595.1. Lineage (GTDB taxonomy): Bacteria > Acidobacteriota > Blastocatellia > Pyrinomonadales > Pyrinomonadaceae > PSRF01. The sequence continues at coordinate 45,686 of DASWUM010000048.1, read as the reverse complement.
CGCGCACCGGGCAGCTTCAACTTGCCCACCGTGCGATAGTTTGAATATGTCTGCGCGATCTCCGAGTCGCCGGCAATAGGATCGGCGTAAAGATATCCATACTTGGTTAACAGGTTCGTTTGTGCGTCGAATGAAAGTGCGAGTTGCTGATTGTCTGGCCGGATGACGCTGATCACTTTTTGCTTTCGGCCGGCGATTTCCTCTTCGCCGAGGTAGCGCAGAGTAGCGGCGCGATCTAATGCCTCGAGTAAAACAAACGGAGGCAAGCGACGCATCTGTGGACGGAAGTTATTCGCCGCAGCATTTGCGATCGGCGTGGCTGTCCTGGACCACATATCGTAGTTTTGACCTTCTGAGCCTTTTATTACAGTTCGATTCCAGTTGTTGAAGCCGCCGTTAGCAGTCTTCAAATCGTCGTAGACAAGTCCACGATCCGTATCGACAATCAGCGTTTCTTCCGAAGTGCCGACAGCGAACGGTCCCTCAGCAGCCGGGCTTTGAAAGCGTGCGTAGACCTTGCCTTTCTCTTTAAGCGTGAAATCCTTTACAGCGCGTAGTGCCTCGACTCCGCCATGCGCTGCGATCGCATCGTCGAGCACGCGTCGCGCTTCTTTGTACGAACGCTGTGAAGCGTCCAGTTGCTGCGCACTCACAGCGCCGGACGCTTGCAACAGAATCAGTGTGGCAACGACAAACAGTTTCAGCTTCATCGTGGTGCTCTCCTCTCCAAAATCTGGTAGGTATTCCGAAAATTTCGGAACAAAGGTATGTGTGGATCGTCTGGGAAGACTGTCTGTCTAATACTTAAAAATCGATCGAAATGTTCTGTGAGAATGTGAGTCCAAAATTATTGGATTTGGACCATGATCCTGGAGAGAGTGAGAGAGACTTAGTGCTAATGTGGACTATTGAATGCTCGCTAGTTCAGACGTGAGATCCTCTAACATGAAGAACGTGAACTGTGTGTTTTCTTATCGTGAACAATACGCGATAGCGGCCCACGATCATCTGACGAATCTCTTCCTCGAACTCGTCGTCTTCGGGTGCAAGCGGAAAGCCTTTGGGTACGAGACTGAGTTGCCTGGAAACGGCTGTCCGTAATTCGCGCACTCATCGTTGGGCTTCCTTCTTACTCCAGACGCGGCAACCCCACTCATAAGATCTTCGGACGTCTGCCTGTGCTGAAAGTTCGAAAACAATAGAGTAGCGCTTCATTCACTCGGAAATGCCTTTCTCAGCGAAAAACTCTTGGAAGAATTTTTCGGCCGGCTTACCTGCATTCCGCTTCATACTCTCCAATCCACGTCGTATTCCCTCGATCGCTTCGATCCTGTCCCGCGCTTCAAGAAGTTTCTGATAACTCTCGGCATCCTGGACGACTATTTCAGCCTTGCCATTAACTGTTAGGACCACCGGCTGTCCAGTCTTTTTCAACTGGCGCACGATCTTGGCAGTGTCGCGTTTGAAGGTGCTGAGACTCTGAATATCGCGCGTAAGTTTCATCGACGTGCTCCGTTGCTAAATTTACACTAAATTGCGCGCATCGTATACCATTTGTCAACTCGCAGACCAAGAAGATTATTAGTCAGAAATGATCGTTCGTTGATTAAGGCGAGGTTACTCTTCAGCGCCGGCTGTGGCAAAGACGTCGCCCTTGAGGAGATCCTTGACTATTTCTCTGTGTTCCGAGGGTATCATCGAATCTTGGGCCAGATCGTCGAGAGCTTCATTCATTACAAAACGTGAAGGCTTAAGTGTAAGACCCTGCTCGTACAATCGTATTGATTCGTCAAGTTTGCCCAGGCTCAGAGTGTAAAGAGCCTTGTTGAATAGAACCATGGAATTTGCAGAGTCGCGACGGAACTCTTCCTCTGCCAATCCAATAGCCGCTTCCAGATCTGTGTGTGCTTGATCGGGATCACCACGCAGGCTACTCATCAGGGCGCGCATGTATCTGGACCAACTTACACTGGGATCGCGATCGATCAGAATGTTCACCTGTTCCATAGCACGATCATAAAATCCCAACGATCTATAAATATCGACGCGTTGGCTGAGGGCCCAGTTTGTGTTGGCAGTGTTGTCGAGGCTGATATCATCGAGGGCGGCAAGGGCCTCGTCATATCGATTGAGTTGCTTCAGAACCTTGGCCTTCCCAGCGGCGACCCAGCCGATCGCGGGGTTTAACTCGAGCGCCCGATTGTAGAGATCAAGAGCTTCATCATACCGACCAAGCTGATCCAGTGCGTGAGCTTTATTAGCCAGAGCACCCGCGTCATTTGGTAGTCGTTCGAGGATCTGATCGCAAACCGGCAAAGCCTCGTCGTAATGGCGATAGTGTTGCAGGATCTGATTCATCTTCCGCAGAGCCGGCATCGCGTCAGAATCGATTGCTCGAATTCGCTCGAGTATTGCGAGCGACTCTCGGTAATCTCCCATCTTACGTAAAGCGTCGGCTTTAACCATTAAAAAGGGAGTCACATCATCTGCTGTCTCGCTGCCTTCATCCAACGTCGTCACGGCTTCTTCGTAGCGACCCAGCTGATACAGAACCTGACCTTTCAGCAACTGCGCTGCCGCCAGATCCGGAGCGAGCTCGAGATTGTTATTTAGTAGACTTAGGGAGGATTCGAAATCCCCGAGTACTGCCAGAATCTGGGCCTTCTCGAAGATTACTGAAATAGAATTCGGATGTTTTTCGAGAGTTTCATCCAGAATCGTGAGCGCTTCTTGAAATCGTTTCAATCCGTAAGCCAGCGTTTCAACTTTGCGGTCTAAGGCCCTGGCGTTGGCGGGATCAAGGTCCAACACAGTCTGATATGCTTTTAGGGCTTCCTCGTATTTACGATTCAGAAAGTACGCTTCACCCTGCGCCATTAACACACGGATGTTCTGGGGGTCGTTTTTAAGAAGCTCGTCTATCAGCGATATCGCTTCATCGACTCGGTTGAGCGATAGAAGCGCTTTTCCTTTTTCGAGTTGAGCTTTCTCAGAAGTCGGGTTAAGGGCTAACGCACGGTCAAAGGCTTCCAGTGCATCCTGATAGTCTCCGAGCGCAGCGCTACACTCACCGATCCACACATACATATCCGCTTGATTGTCACTGTGCTCGAGCGCCATTTGAAATGATTCACGCGCAGCCTGAAAACGTTCTTCTCCGTAGCGCGCGATACCGACGTTTGAGTGAATGGCGTATAAAGCTTCTCTGTCTTTGGTGAAGGTTCGTTCCAGAGCCTCAAGCAGAGCATTCTCAGCGTCTGAAAATCGTCTTAATTCGTTGAGTACAACGCCTAAGGCGAGATGAGCTGTAGGAGAGGTGGTATCAAGCGCTGCTGCTTCGCTGAATGCATCAGCCGCTTTCTCTAGACGGCCCTCGCGTTTGAGAGTCAATCCCAAACTCAGAAATGCGTCGCGGATTTTGCTCTCACTGGGAGCGGAAACTACTTGACTCTCTTCAAGACTCATATTCGAAACACGTAACAAAGCCAAAAACTAAAAAACCCAACTGAGTATCAGTAGGGTTATTTCAAATCAAACCAATTTGTATCGACAACTGTTTTCGATCTGAGATCACCAGTTCCACCCATTCTGCCGTTTAGTTGTAGGTAATGCAGAGTATCACCACCGGCAGAAAGTTGATATTCATCGGGTAGATTGTGAGTCCAGGGCGAGCTCTTAGCCTCAATTAAGGTCGGTTCTGCAAAACCAAGATCGAACAGCGAACTCCGCTGGGGTATGAAATCGTTTTGCTGTGCATGAAGTCCCGCGACCATCCGATGTTCCCACAGAGGAATGATTGAAACAGGCTGCGAGGCAGCCTTAGCCTCTGCTAAGACCAGATTGCGCGTTGTTTCTTCAAGCGCGTCGAGGAGTTGCTGAGAGAGCTCCAAAAAGATAACTGACATAGGGTGGTTGGAAAGATACTTCGGGCCGGATTCTTGCAGTCGCCTTACGGCCGCTTTGGTTTTGGTAACCAAAGCTGATTTAGAATCCAAGCCTGTGGCAACCAGTTGTTGTTCCCATTGTCTGCGCACCAACAATGCCGGAAGATATTCGGCGCAACCATTTGGTTCATTGAGCCCAAGTGCGGCAAAGGACTGCTTGGCGGCCTTGAGTAATTCCTCTGCTCGATCATAATTTCCTTTGAGATACTCCAAACGACCCGACTGACACTTGAGATATGCCGCTATTGCACCCTTAGGCTCTCCCTCTTCGTACCATGTGAAGTCGAGTTCTTCCTCGGCCTTTTGGAGTAACTGGTTCTTGACCTCACCATCTTGTTTTCCTTCCGCCTCATCAAGTAGCTGTATGGCATCGAAATAATGTTGGCTGCTTGGGGTGTCCTGCTGATGTGGATTTGAAAAGAATTCTTCTATGTCTGACGCTAATCCCAAACGTGCCTCTGGATCATCTGTGAGCCGATACAGGCAGGGAGGGGCACCGCGCTGTCCCGGGGAGGAGGTCCTTCCTCCCACTGTGAGCAGTCCCTTTTCACGCATACGCCGCAACTCGGACTGAACACTTTCCTGATTGAACCCGGTCGCCTTAACCATCTGGTCAACCGTAAACTCACGTAATCTAAGCGCTGTCTCACGAACGCGTAGCTTGACCTTGCCCATCTTCTGCTTCATCGCCAACTAAATCCTTCCTACTAACTAACAGGCTCATGAACAATAGACCGCGCGCTCACCAAGCCTCACGCCGAAACCGACAGAACTTTACCAGACCACGCTTTAGCTGGTCAACTGCACAAATATTCGCTTGGGATGTGTTGTTTTGAGTTAAGTGTTGGTAAATCAGTAGTTTGACCATAAAACCTCCTTTAACTACGCGATGACTCTAACACAGTATGAATTAACGGTCAATCGCACAATTAATCTTTACGAGAAAATTTTTGATAAGTTCAAACTTCCAATTTCCTTCGCTGGGTGGGACGCTGCGATGAGAGGCGATAGTTTTTACTATTGAGGAAGCGCGCTGAAAAGCGACCGAATGTCTCTGAAAGATTCCATTTTTTCCTCTAAACTTCTCGGATTCTCACTCAGATCCCTGTCCAGTGCATTGATAAATTGGGTAGGCCAGAATCCTTTTTCATCTGAAAGGGGCTCGAATGAGGCCAATTCACAGGTTATCGATTGAAAGCTCATGCTGCTCGAATTCTTCGATAGCCAGCTCGAGAGCCTAAATGCAGTACCAAAACCCTTCCTACATATTGGACCAATGCTCTGATAAAAGTGTTCGCGAAAGATCTCCACTTGATCCAATGTCAAGGGATGGTCATCAGGAGCATCAAGCCGATCGTTATTCAAGAAGTCTGATGCGGCGAATAACATCCAGCCGTCGTTGAACTTCGCATTCTTGAAGTCATTTCCAAAGATGTGACTGGTGTACTCATGGAGGAAAAGAAATGGGTAACACAGATAGAGCTTGAAATCGTTATCGTAGGAGACACGTATAATGATCTTGGGTTTCCGTGCTCCATTATTTCCTTTTATGTGATAGGTTCCGATCGGTGCGGCACGATAGCCGAGAGCCAAGTCAATGCTGGGTTTATCGCCATCCGTAGATGAGTTGCCATAGTCTAATTCGAGCTCGGCGGTGCGCGTCAGCTTTTCTCCGAAACTTGCAGGCGAACAGATGGTGAAGAATTTTTGCGCCAGGGCTCGCCCCTGCTCATGATGCTGGTTTATCTCTCGCAGGTAATCCCAAGTATTCACCTGCGCCAAAGCGTTCGAAATCAGCCGTTGAAACAGCTGATAGATTGGGTGGGTTTGACCAACGCTAACCCCGATTGAAGTTTGCAGCAATCCACCAAAACTCTGAACTGCCTGCTGCAAATCTGGATAGTTTCGACCGTTCCAGAATTCGAGGAGCCGCTCATCGAAGACTTTCAGGTACTTCTCTTCCGCAATGTCTTCCTGAGCATCGTTTCTGGCGACATTTACCAATTCCGGCAAACCTTCAAGCAGCTGCCGGCAGAATAAGAGGTATGCACTGTATTTTGTTGCGACGTTTTGTGGGAGCGTCATTGTTTGACTTCGTCTGTTCCTCCCTCCTTGTTTTCTGATTTGAACCGCGTTTCATATTTAGCTTTAAGCCAGGGGAGTACGACTTGCTTAAAGACTTCGAGGGCCACGCCGCCGCCGATCGTGAACAGGACGTGGACTGCTTCTGCGGTAGGAAAAGTCTCTTCCACTGACAACGAGATTTCGTTGTTTTTTAGAAGCTCCGACTTCCCGCTTTCTTCGAGCCCTTCTTTGATGTAGTTTTCGACTTCGCGTTGAATCGATTGAACGGTGTCGGGCGGAATGGGAATAAGCTCGACCACCGCATGGGTGACATCCTCTGCCATCGCAATCTCCTTGATGGATTCAGAAAACTTGGAGCCGTAGTGTTAGCCTTTAATCCGACGTTTTCCTCTGAGCCAGGAATGAGAATGAGAGGCTCTGTCAGTAACGGCCATGAGGAACCCGGTGAACTAGAGGCCAGTAGTGTGAAAAAGCTCCGTAAGAGCGGCGGTAATATTACTCGAAAATCGATTCTTGTAAAGGGTAATTGGGAGTTGGTGGGTTAATAGTCTTTTGGCTGGGAGGCAGGGACTCGAACCCCGATAGCCAGATCCAGAGTCTGGAGTCCTACCATTGGACGACCTCCCAGCACAAGGGTTTTGAATTTACGTATCGAGGCGGCGCTTGTCAACTAAGGCCAGTTCTCGGCCACAAAAGGGCACAGGAAGACAAAAGAAGAAGGTAGGTTCGTGGCTCTAGTATTAGAAGTAATTGCGTGTTCGGTTGCGGATGCAGTCGAGGCTGAGAGAGGCGGTGCTGGCCGGCTTGAGATAGTTAGAGATCTGCGGTGCGGTGGACTAACGCCGACGGTGGAGCTTGTCCGGGAAATTAGGGAGGCAGTTGGGCTACCGGTGCGAGTGATGTTGCGTGAGAGCGTTGGGTTTCAGGTAAGTGGTCCAAAAGAAATCGATCGTCTGTGTCGAGCCGCAGAAGGCTTGGCCTCACTTGAAGTCGATGGAGTTGTGCTGGGCTTCTTGAACGAGGGTGAAATTGATGTCGAACTCACGCGACGCGTGCTTGGCTGTGCGCCGCAGTTGCGGGCGACTTTCCATCACGCGTTTGAAGATGCACGAGATAAGATGCGCGCGATAAGTGAAATCAAGCGATTGCCGCAAGTTGATCGAATTCTCAGTCACGGCGGAACAGATAACTTGGAATTGAGAGTTCAACGACTTGCCGAGTACGAACAGGCGTCGGCTCCGGAGCTAACGATCATTGCCGGCGGCGGCATCGACGCGGACGCCATCGTCGCGATCAAACGCGAAACGCGGATTCGCGAGTTTCATGTGGGACGCGCGGCGCGTTTGGATTTTCAGGTTGACGGTCCTGTACGGGCTTTTCTGGTTCAGAGACTTGTATCCACAGATTGCGCAGATTGATTAATTAAATCTGTGTAATCTGTGGATTAGGCTTTGTCTTCAACGCCATCCATCTTGAACTTGCCTGCGGCGGCCAATGCCGTTGCGTCCGCCGGCCGGTACTCCCAGTGCCATGATTCATTCGAGACAGTTCGCACAAACCCGTGCTTTGGTCCATTCGCCTTCAACCACTCATACACCTTGTCAGATCCATCAAACACATTGTGACGAGTGTTGAGATCGAATGCCTGGCCGTGTTGATGATTCGAATGGCCTGGCTTAGCAGCGAGATTGCCCTGACCTTGCTCAAACAGCTTTCGCAAAGCAGCTTGTCGCTGATAAGTCCGAAACGCGCTGTTGATCGAAATCGAAACGTTCTCTGCTTCGGCGGCTTCGCTCAGCTTCAGGTAAGGCGCGAGACTGTCCAGTGTGATCTGTTCCATCTCGGCGCCAAAGCCAACGATATTCACGAGCAGTTTTGGACCAAGGTATTTGCCCAAGCGCCAGCACGCATTCGGTCCCTTCTGGTTGTTCCACTCATCCGAGAAGTAAAGATCGGAGCAGCCTTCCTTCAGGTTCGCCGGCTTGGTCCAACCGAGTTCCGCGCCGGTTTGCATCTGGCCGCCGACGATCTCGAGCTTGCTGACTTTGACAAACTTGCCGTCGGGTGAAGTTTCCGTGACGGTGACGAAGGATCGCTCAGGGATCGACGTCCCTAATGAAGCGAAATCAGGCGCACCGCTACGAAGCAAGGCATTCGCGTCGACGCAGGTCATGTTTGTGCCCAACGGTTCGAGGTCCCACTTCGCCGGCGCGAGGCCCGCGGTTTCGTTTTTGAAACCACCCTCGAGATTCATCGCCGAGGTCCAACCGAAAGATTGATCGCCAGTTGCCGACACCGCGAAGACGAAAGTGTGCCTGCCTGAATCGGCCATCACATCAGTGACTTTGATCTCAGTTCGCTGCGGAATCGTTTTCACGTCGCCGACACGCTTGCCTGGCGGACGAACTTCTCCCGAGCGGTATTTCAGTTCCTTCAACTTCTCATCGCGGATGATTGCTTTGCTCGACTCAACGACAAAAACCTTCTCGGGATAGCTTCTAAAGTTCACGGCGACAACCTCCAAAATTAAATACTTGAACTCTGGACCTCGCGGATGCACAATGTGCACGTCTGTAGCAATATTTTAGCGGCGCACACCTATCGAAAACAAAGACAATCGCTTTTATCTTCAGTTTCCCAAAGACACGACGGAGAGTCGATGACTGAACACGAAGACCAGATTGCGGAATATCGTCTGAAGCTCGAGGAGACGGCGGCACTCGTAGCGCGTATTCGTCATGAAATCAATAATCCCCTGACCGGTGTGTTGGGCCAGGCCCAACTCCTGTTGCGAGAAGAGTTGAGCGAGCGATCGCGAAAGCGAGTGCAAACGATCGAGGATCTTGCATTACGCTTGCGCGACATCGTGGCTCAATTACGCGAAGTGCAAAGACCCGGCGGTGACGGCGATATCTGACAATAGTTTGTAGACAGGATTAACGAGATCAAGACAGGATTTACAGGATCCAGAATCCGGTAAATCCCGTCACTTTACTACTCAGCCCTTGATCGCCACTTTCTTCTCTTCATCCGTGTAGACTTTGATCTGAGTGCCGGGCTTGATCACCGCATTCTTTCCCTTCTTCAAAAAGCCAAGCGGTCCAAAAAGCACCACCAGCGCGACTGTTGTCCCCGTCTTGTCGTCGCCCTCTTTGCCTTTTGTAGATCGCAGCTTGAGCTTTTGACCGTCCACTGTCATCGTCGACTCAACCCGGATGCCGAGCGAGCCGCCTTTGCCCATCATTCCGGCCTTTTTCGCCTGTGCAACTGTGCCTTTCACGATCGTGTCTTTTGCGATGACGGTTTGACCATCGACCTTGAAATCTTCCATGACCTTGAACGTGAGTGGATCACCTTCAGCCGCAGTTTTACTCGTGATCTCGTCGATCGTAACGACCGTAAACTCGGTGCCGTCTGCTATGACTTTAACATTCTCTGCTGTGTGTGCAGGATCCTGACTCCTGATTGAGAACGCTGCGAGGCTGGGAGTGATGAAACTGAATAGCACGAGCGTCATCACGACAGTCTGAAACACTCTGGAGGAACGGGCAGTTTTCTTCATACTTTTCTCCTGGGAGAGAGGGGTTGATGTTTTCCGCTTCGGAAAGCAGCGGAAGGTGTAGTGAGCAAACCTTGGATCTACAACGACACCGTTTCTTCGTCGGGTGTCTCGACTAGATATGGGCTAACGAAAACTGGCTTGTCATCGGCGTCTTCCGCCAATACGGCTTGAATAATCGGGAGACTCAAGGAATGTTTGGTAGTTGTTAACGGCACTGGCTTGCCTGCGGCATAGACCTTGTGCCGGCCATGCTCTTCATACCACTCGGCGAGGCCAGCGGTCTTGTGCATGTTCTCGATGATCTGACGCCAGCCGACGCCCGTGTTGTACGCGCAGAACGAAATCTCGCCTTCCTGAGTGCCGTAAGGAATCACGCACATCTCGGTGCGGCGGAAATCGTAATTAAAAAGATCCTGGAACCACATTCCCTCGACGCAGAGCACACGCCAAGTGTCATTTGCATCTGCACTCTTCTGGGCCATGCGATCGTTGCGATCGGAATTGGAATTGGTTGACGACGGCTTGAACAGGTTGATGATCTGCGAAATCGGGAATCCCTCTGGCGCTTGTTCCGCGTTGAAGTTTCGCATGATCGCCATGCCGAGCTGTGCGTAAGAAAGTTTGCGACCGCGCGCCGTGTCGGTAATCACGGCCACATCTTTCATGAACTGTTCGTAGTTGAAGAACTCAAACAGCGATCTAAATTCACCGGTTTGTCGGTTCACGACGAGTAGCGTGAAGATGCCGCAGTTTGGGTGACAATTGCACGACGACCAACCCCACGGCGCATCAGCGCCCTGCAACATGTCCATCACACTCGTGAAAGCAGAGTACGACGAAAGCGGGAACCAGTCGCGTAGCGGTTGAATATGACCGCCGAGCTGATTCTTCAGATCGTGCGTCATGCCGGCGAGCGTATAGCGCCACTTTGTACGCAGCTCGTCTGAGATGTCTTCGTCACGTCCGGTAAACGAAACCGGTTGGAAAGCGATCGTCTGCACCTTGTCGATATTCTGCGCGGCGAACTCTACGATCTGTCCGATACCATCGTTGTTGAGATTGTTGACGATAGTCACGACAAGTGTGACTTTGATGCCAGCTTCAGCGAGATTCTCAATTGCACGCAACTTCACGTCGAACAAGTTGCCGACACCGCGATGCTTGTTCTTCTCTTCACTGACGCCGTCGAACTGTAAATACACACCGTGCTGTCCGGCAGCTTTCGCTGCTTTGCAAAACTCGAGGTCTTCGGCGAAGCGAATACCGTTGGTCGCTGCGAGAATGCGATAGAAACCAATCTTCTTCGCGTAAGCGACAGCATCAAGGTAGTAAGGCGAGAGCGTTGGCTCGCCGCCGGAGAAGAGAATGATTACCTGTCGTCGTGGTTTGAATGAGACAGCACGATCGAGAATCGCTTTGGTGTCTTCAAACGTCGGCTCGTGCACGTAGCCAACCTGATTCGCATCCATGAAGCACGGATTGCACATCATGTTGCAACGGTTGGTCAGGTCTACAGTCAAAACAGCGCCGCGTCCGAATTTGATATTCGAAGTTCCGTGCTTGTGCACGTCTTTATCTTCCGCAGCGCGAAAGTCACGACCAAAGAAGAGTGATTCGATCCTCTCGAGAAACGCAGGATCGGTCGACATCACATCTACAAACTCGCCGTGCTTCGGACAGGTCTTCTTCATCACAACCTGACCGTTGTCTTCGACGATCTGCGCTTTGATCTCACCGGGGTGCTCGTTCATCAATGTTTCGAGCGGCACCGCGCCGGTGATTACTGCATTGCGAACTTCTTTTACGCAGGTTGGACAGAGACTGTCGGTCTCGCGTGGGAAACCAAGTGGCGGAGCACTACGTTCGTAGGATTTGAGTAGTGGACCAGGCGCCCAATTGGGACGAATTGCTTCGCCTTCGGGTAGTCGCCGGTTGACTGACTGAAATGCCCGCCAGGCGACATCCGAGATACCGGAGATCAGTCGAGAGCTTTTTACCCCCGAAAACTTGCTTTTATCTGATTCTCCGCGACGAAACTGATCACTAAACAAAGGCTTTGGTCCCTCCAACTGATAAAACGCAAGAACAGCCCAGCATGATAAACAGGATTTGCAGGATCCACAAGACACGATTATCCTGAATTTCCTGAAATTCGTGGCAATTCTGTTTCAAAATGCCGATACATCCTACTGCCATCATTGAAGATAACGTCGAAATTGGGCCAGATTGCGAGATCGGCGCGTACGCGGTCATAAAGAGTTTCACGCGACTTGGGGCTCGGAATCGCATCTTTGAGCATGCTGTGATTGGCGGCGAACCGCAGGATGTGAAGTTCAAAGGCGAGACGAGCTACCTCGAAATCGGCGACGACAATATCATTCGCGAGTTTTGCACGTTTCACCGAGCGAATGGCTCGGACGAGTTTACGCGAATCGGTTCGCGCAATTTTTTCATGGTTGGAGTGCACGTCGCGCACAACTGCGTCATCGGCGACGACAACATCTTTGCGAACGAGGTTGCGCTCGCGGGACACATTACGATCGAGGATCACGTTTTTCTTTCCAACAATGTCGGCGCGCATCAATTTGTGCGGATGGGCCGTTACGCAATGATTGGCGGGAAGTCGAAGATTGTGCAGGATGTGTTACCGTTTTTCATCACTGACGGTAATCCGCCGCGCGTTCGCGGAGTTAACAGCGTTGGGTTACGACGAGCTGGGTTCAATGAAGACGAGCGACGCGCATTGAAGGACGCGTATCGCATACTGTTTCGATCAACGTTGCCGCTTCAGAATGCTTTGCAGACTTTGGATGAGTTGGACGATGAACACGTCGCGCACCTGGCGAATTTCATTCGTGGCTCGAAGCGCGGATTTGTGAGAGCTGAAAAATGACGGTAGACGAACTCGCAGAGATCGTGAGTGGTCGCGTGGTCGGCGACGGTGGGGCGCGGATTGAACGGATCGCCGATCTGGATTGCGCGCGTGAGGGCGAGGTTGCGTACATCGACAACGAGAAGTTGTTTGAGGCCGCGAAGGAGAGTCAGGCGTCGTGTTTGATCGTGAGAGAGGGTGTTGAGTTTTCAGATCGGACTTTGATTGTAGTTGCTAATCCGAAACTTGCGTTTGCGCTTGCTGGTGCGGCGCTTCATCCCGCGGTGCGTCGCGAGCCAACGATTCATCCGACTGCGGTCGTTGCTGAGACTGCCGACGTTGCCCTCACGGCTTATGTTGGTCCAAATGTGTGTGTCGGTGAGTACGCGCACGTTGGTGCTTATACGAGACTGGAAGCTGGCGTGGTGCTTGGAGCGAATGTGACCGTCGGCGATGATTGTGTGCTGCATCCGAATGTCGTTTTGTACGATGGTGTTTCTGTTGGCAATAGCGTGATCTTGCATGCGGGTGTGTGTCTCGGCGCGGATGGCTTTGGTTACGTACGTCACGATCTCGGGTATCAGAAGTTTCCGCAGATTGGAACGGTGGTGATCGAGGACGATGTCGAGATCGGCGCACACACGTGTGTGGATCGAGCGGCGCTTGGACGAACACGCATAGGCCGCGGCACGAAGCTCGACAACATGGTCCACGTCGGTCACAACTGCGACATCGGCGAGCGCGTTGTGATTGCGGCACAAACCGGAATCAGCGGCAGCGTCGTGATTGAAGACGATGCAGTGATCGGCGGTCAGGTAGGCTTTGGAGATCACACGCGCGTAATGAAGGGCGCTGTGATCGGATCGAAAGCGGGAATCTTACCGGGAAAGATCGTGCGACCGGGCGTTTGGTGGGGTATTCCCGTGCAGCCGCTCGACGAATACAAGCGTATGAACGCGCACATGAACCGGTTGCCGCAAATGCGTGAAGATATCAAGCGGCTCGAAAAAGAGATTGAAGAACTGAAAAAGCGATCCACAGATTACGCAGATTGATTAATTGAGTCTGTGTAATCTGTGGATAGGAAACTCAAGATTAGCTCTGCGGCGCGTTTCGAAGCGCCGGGTTCACCGAGTCGGTGGGCCACCTCGCGCAAACTCGCGCGCATCGCTTGATTCGTTTTTGGTTCGAGAAGCTCAAGCAGTCTAGCTGACAGATTTTCGGCTGTCAGCGCATCCTGCATTAATTCAGTCGCGATTTCTTTTCCGGCCACGAGATTCACCAAACCGTAATGCTCGACAGTGATCAAACGTCCGAGCGTGTGCCAGTTGATCGGCGACTCTTTGTAAACAACAACCATCGGTGTTTCGAGCAGCGCGGCTTCCAGAGTCGCAGTTCCGCTCGCGATCGCGGCCGCATCGGAAGCGGCGAGCGCTTCGCGAGTTTGATGTTCGACGAGCGTGATGTTTGCACAGTCATGTTGCGACAGAATTACACGCGTCTCTTTTACAGTCCTGCTTGGCGCTACGACTACGACAGCCTGAACATCAGGTCGTGCGCCTCGTAGTTGTTTGCTCGCCTCGATCATCGGCGGCAGAATTCGTTGTAGTTCCTTTATCCTGCTGCCGGGAAGAAAAGAAACGATCGGACTGGACGGATCGAGATCGTTGCGACGGCAGAACTCCGCGCGACCAAAGCGCGCCTTAACTTCACCTGACAAGGGATGTCCGACGAATTCAACGTGGTCCACATCGCGCGCTTTGTACCACTCAGCTTCAAACGGCAGGATCGACAAAAGTAGATCGACATCGCGCTTGATGTTGCGAATGCGTCGTGGCCGCCACGCCCACAGTTGCGGACTGATGTAATAAATCACCTTCAACCCGCGACGATGGAGGCTCGAGGCGAGTCGCAGATTGAATTCCGGCCAGTCGACGAGGATGACCGCGTCCGGCGATCGTTCAATAGCCGCGGTTTTGAGTTGGCGAAATGCTTTGATGAACTTCTGGAAGACGCGCCCGACTTCGACGATTCCCATGATCGCGAGCTCGTCGGAGTTGACGATCGTTTCTACGCCGGCGTCACGCATTTGCGGACCCGTCGCGCCGAAGAGCTCGAAATTGCCCCGTTCGCGTAGTGCTTTGACAAGCGCTGCGGCGTGAGCATCACCTGACGGCTCACCGGCAACGATCATCAGTTTGTGTCGCTTGGGCACGGCGCGGATGATAGTACAAGATTTCCAGGATTGTGCAGGATTAACATGATGCTGAATGCTCCACATTCGTGCTAGCATCCACGCGCAATATATGACCCGTTACCTGCTGGCTATCATAATTCTCATAGTTGCTTGCCAGTTTGTATTCGCGCAGCAAACGAATCCGGTCGATCGCAAAGTTGCGAATCCGATGACGGATACTCCCAACGTCAATCCTCTTAATCAAGATCAACCCGTGCAGCGCCGTCCCAAGCCGCAGGATGGTGTGCAAGGCGCGCCGTCGGATCGAATCAGCGTCTCGGCCGCGAAAGAGAGTGGTTCGGGTCCTGAGAATGCGCGCGTCGTCGTGTATGAGGGAAACGTCGACATTCGAATCGGCACTTATCGCTTGCAGGCTGACAAGGTCACGGTTTACGACGCGGATAACAGGATCGTCGCGGATGGAAACGTCGTTTTCGACCAGGCAGATCAGCAGCGTATTACCGGCTCGCGCGGCGAATGGAACTATCGCACCAAGACCGGCTACTTCGTCGACTCAACCGGCTATACAAATCAGACTCAGGACGGAACGAGGATTTACTTCACCGCGGATCGCGTCGAAAAAATAAGTCTCGACACGATTATCGCAACCAACGTTCAAGTGACAGCGTGTGACGAAGACGTTCCCAAGTGGAGTTTCCACGCGAGCAAGACACGCATCAAGACCGGCGACCGCGTTTACGTCTATTCACCGAAACTGAGGCTTAAAAATATTCCCGTCTTCTACTTGCCGTATGCTTCCGTTTCGATCAAGGCGCGGGATCGTGCTTCGGGATTCTTAACGCCGACGTTTGGCGGTTCAGGCGCAAAGGGTGTCCGGCTCTCGACGGCTTACTATCAAACGTTGGGTCGCTCTGCCGACTTTACTTTTCGCAGTGACATCTATACTGCGCGTGGACTCGGCTTTGGCGGCGACTTGCGCACCCGCGCCAATTCGCGTTCGTATCTCAACTTCGGATTCTATGCCGTCAAAGATCGAATCTTTGGTCCATCCGCTGATGCTGCACATCCCGATCAGGGTGGTTCGAGTCTATACGTCGACGGTGTTCACTATTTCAAAAACGGTTTCACCGCTGTCGCCGACGTCAACATCACTTCAAACCTCGCGTTCCGGCAAGTCTTCTCCGATAACATTCAACAGGCAATCTCGCCGGAAGAGACTTCGCAGGTTTTCGTAAACAAGGATCACAACGAGTACAGCTTTAACTTTCTCGCGCGCACACAGGTTACGTCGCTCACTAATGCGCGTATTCGTATCCGGCAGTTACCAAGCATCAGCATCGACAAGCGTCCGGGCATCGTTAGCTTTTTCAAAGACCTGCCGCTGTATTTTTCTTTCAGTGGCTCCGCCGATGGCGTCAGCCGGAAAGAAACTGTTGAAGACTCGGTGCAGTTTGTAAATGACGTTGGTGGGAATCCGATCATCACGCCGTCGATCGTGCAGCGACTCGATCTTAATCCGCGGTTTGAGTTGCCGCTGAACTTTGCCGGGTGGACCATCACAGCGTCGGGTTCCGGGCGTGTGACGTTCTATTCCAACTCACTCGATCCGAACACACGCGATGTGCTGAGCCGTAACCTGACGCGGTCTTACGGAGAGTTTGAGCTCGACGTGCGGCCGCCGGCGCTAGCGAGGGACTTTCGTCGCGGCGGCAATTTCTTCTTTCGTCACGTAATCGAGCCGTACGTGACTTATCGCAAGCTCACCGGCATTAACAATTTCGATCGCATCATTCGTTTCGATTACATCGACGCGATTGCCGACACCAACGAGATCGAATTCGGTATCGCCAACCGTTTCTTCACGCGGCGTTCGACTGAGAATGTCAGCGACGTGCCGGTGAAAGATGCCGACGGTCAGAACCGGCCTCTGTTGTCGAGCCAGCCGTACGAAGCGCTGACGGTGACTGTGCGCGGCAAGTATTTCTTCGATCCATTCTTTGGCGGTGCGTTGGAGACGAATCGTCGCAACCAGTTTTATCCACTCAATACGATTTCGGGATTTGTTTATGGCGGCGTGCCACGGCGCTTTTCGCCGGTCAATATCGATGCGCGATATCGGCCGAGAAGAGATCTGATTGTTGACTTCCGGACCGATATCGACGCGCGCAGCGGTCAGGTGCGAGCGATGTCGTCGACGTTTGGACTATCGCGATCGTTGATTAATGTGTTCCAGAGTTTTTACTACACGCGAGCGATCGAGCTTTCGCCTGACCTCGTGAGGTTTGCGGATTCGCGTGGGTTGGAACCGGGGACTCTTCGTGGTTCGCAGTGGAGCCCGTCGGTGTTTCTCGGCAATCGCGAACGTGGATTGTTTGGCGGTGCATCGTTCTTTTTCGATTTCCAGAAGCGCCCAGGCAGGGGCGACAGCTCGCTGATCAGTTCGACGATGACGCTCGGGCATGCGTGGGACTGTTGTGCGGTGACGGCGCAGTTCTCGACGTTCAATGTGGGTTTGCGAAAAGAGAATCGACTCGTCTTCGCGTTTCGCCTCAATGGCATCGGCAGCTTCGGCACCGAGCAAATCGGCCAGCGCTACCGGTAGGCGATGGGTCCACATAGCGCCCTAGTTTGCGGCTCTTTTATCCACAGATTACACAGATTTTTAGTCGAATCTGTGTAATCTGTGGATAAGAATTCTGGACGGATAAAACGGCAAACGCTATTATTAACATGTCTTACCCTTCGTGGTGGCCCCAGACAAATTACCGTTAGGCATCCTCAAGAGAGTTTTGAGCAACTGATGTGCTTGCGCTTTAGTAACAATTACCTTCCCCTCTGAGGCTTTTTCAGGAATATGAAATTGAATACCCATCCCTTCCGTTCGATCCAGGCCCTCGGCCTGACGCTTTCTGTAATTCTGTCGACGCTTGGGTTGACTCCGATCAGTGTGTTTGCCAAACGGTCTGAACAGGAAACCGCACCGGCAGATCTCTCTGACAGTTTCATCGTCGAGAAGGTCAATGGCAAGTCAACTTGCCGGCTGGCGACAGCGCTCGAGGCTCCGACGACGAAGCGCAGACCCGATGATATCGGCGTTCCCTTTCAGCAGCTCTACGACAAGTCGATTCCAAGACAAACGAACGCTTCGAACGGCCTGACAATTACGCCGTTTGCCCTTTCGCAATTACAGGGCGATCCAAACAAAGCCACAGTGATGGCCGCAGTTGACCGCGCTATCGCAGTTTGGACTGCCAGAATCAAGTCGCCGGTTGATATCACTATCAATATCGACTACGGCCCGAACCTTCCGAGCGGCGGAGCTTTTAAGCCTGGCGTTTTGGCTTCTACCAACTCGTCGAAAACCCTGGTTGATTATCCGGGCGCCCGCACAAACCTGATAGCCGGCGCGGCCAGCGGCGCCGAGCTCGCGATTTACAACCAACTGCCAAACACATTTCTCCCCACCGATGTCGGCAACGGCGCGGTGGTATCCGTAAACCGTTCAGTAGCTTTTGCACTTGGAATTCCGGTTACGAACCCATCCGACACCACCGTTGCAACGATCGGATTCAACAAGAATTTTCCTTACGACTTCAATCCTGATGACGGCATAACTTTCGGACAAACCGACTTTATCGCCGTCGCAGTTCACGAGATTGGACACGCGCTCGGTTTCACTTCAGGCGCCGGAGATGGCGACACGTCTACAGCCACGTTGTGGGACTTCTTTCGTTTTCGCCCGGGAACGACCACCGGTACTTTCACCACTGCTCAGCGAATCATGTCGATTGGCGGCGTTCAGGTCCATTTCACAGGAGAAACGTTTACCATCGGTGTTCAGACGACGAATGAGTTGGGACTGTCGACGGGCGGGCCGAATGGTGTCACGACCAGCGGAGGAGATGGAAATCAGTCGAGCCACTGGAAGGCGGATGAGTTGACCGGTCAATTCATAGGGATCATGGATCCCTCGATTGACGACGGTGTGCATGAGTCTACAAGCGAAAACGATTTCAAGGCATTGGAGGTTATCGGCTGGAATCTTGTTAGCAGCGTGACGGCGCCGCCGCCACCGCCACCACCGCCGCCGCCGGCCAATGACAACTTTGCAGCCGCGCAGATTGTGACCGGCTGTTCGGGATCGGTTAATGGTGCAAATGTAGGCGCCACGCATGAGGTTGGCGAACCACAGCATTTTCCACCAGGAGGTGGAGGTCTTGGAGGCGGAGACAGATCAGTTTGGTATCGCTGGCAGGCGCCGGCAGCCGGCAGTTTTGATTTCACGACCGCAGGAAGTCGCTATGACACTGTCATGGCGATCTATACCGGAACCGCAGTTGGATCACTAGCCGGCACACTCGTTGGTCAGAGTGACGACGTTAGTGCTACTAATCGAACCAGCAAGGTCACCGTAAATGCCACTGCCGGGACTGTCTACAGAATTGCCGTAGACGGATACAACAACGAGGGCGCAGGAGGAGATTTTGGTCCTTTGACTCTTAACTGGACCAATTTGGGTGCATGTACGGTCACCGGAACCCCACCGCAGATTCTGCTTGAACAGTCAGGACCGGTAGCCGATCAGGCAGCGATTTACGACTCGTTACTGCACGTAAGAGATCCGTTCCCAGTGCTGAATGCGCAGCCTCTTTTCCTGCCATTGGCGGATCAAAACACGAGGGTGGTGATCTTCGTGTCAGATTTACCGGCTGCGGCGGTGACGGTTAACCTCCTCGATAGCAATAACAATTCGTTCGACATAACACCGCAGGACGTCCACGGATTTACTGACTTTCCGTTCAGTCAGGTCACATTCCGGCTTCCCAGTGGTTTGGCCTCCGGCACGTGCCGGGTGAAGGTTTTGTCGCAGAGTCTGGTTAGCAATACTGCGACGTTTAGGATTCTCTGATGGAACTAGCCCCGTAGCCGATGAATATCGCGCTTGACGGCATGCCTCTGGGTTCGCGGCTAACGGGTATTGGACATTACACTCTTGAGTTGGCGAGAAGCCTCGCGCTCGCCGCTCCCACTGATTCATTCACACTCATTTCGCCGGAGCCGCCATCGTCGGCGGCTCACGAAGTAACTCCCGGTCAATCACCACCCAATCTCTCAGTCGTAAACCTCACGCGAGGGGCGTTGAACCGTCGTTGGTGGAGCATTGGTTTGCCGCTATACCTGTCGCGAAGTTCGTTTGATTTGTTTCACGGTACTAATTACGAGATTCCGCTTTGGACGCGAGGACGACCTTCAGTTGTAACGATCCACGACCTGTCTTTGCTGCTACATCCCGAAGCTCATGAAAAGCATCTAGTGCGACGCGCGCGCTGGCGCTTGCCGTTGATGGCGAAGTTCGCCTCCAAAATTATCACCCCAAGCCACAGCGTGAAGACCGAGGTTTGCGAAAGATTCGGCGTCGATTCTGAGAGGGTAGTGGTGACGCCGGAGGCGCCCAGAACCGCGTTCAAGAGAAGGGAAGACACAGACTCCGTTATCGAAGTCCGCAAACGTCTGGGCATCAATGAAGACTTCTTGCTGTTTGTCGGAACGATAGAGCCACGCAAAAATTTACACCGGCTCATCGAAGCGTTCGATCAACTCTTACGCTCCACTTCATTGCGTCTAAAGCTGGTCATTGCGGGCGGACAGGGATGGCTGATGGATGACTTTACGTCGCTTATTCGACAGAAGAAACTGGAGGAGCGGATCTGTTTGACAGGTTACCTTCAGGATGACGACTTGTGCGCGTTGTACTCGTCTTGCAGTGCGTTTGTTTACCCATCGCTATATGAAGGCTTCGGTTTGCCTCCGTTGGAAGCGATGGCTTGCGGTGCTCCGGTTATTACCAGCAGAATTCCGTCCCTGATGGAAACGGTTGCCGATGCGGCGCGGCTCGTCGATCCATATAACGTCGAGGAACTGGCGCAGGCAATGGCAGAACTTCTCGGTGATGAAAACCTGCGCCAGCACTACGTAGAGCGTGGCCGCGCCCAGGTCAAAGAGTTTTCGTGGGAACAGACAGCGGTAAAAACGCTTGAGGTATATAAAAGCGTAAACGCGGATAAACGCTGATCGGCGTTCATCCGCGTTTCACTTCTTAGCCTAAACCTAGAATCTGTTTCGGTATTCTGTGGAGTAAATGAAACCGAAGATCATGTGACGGAAGTTCGCTGGATCCGCATTGAGCGTGTTAACCCAGTTTTGGAACCCGATCGTATCCGGATTGCGTCTCAGGTAGCCGAAGTACTGCATCGTCACAAAACCGCGGTTAAAGAACTTATCGAAAATCTGCTGACTTTCGATCACCGTTCTCACCACCTGTCCTCGCGGCGTACCGCCATTCAGGCTAGTAACCAGATCCGCTTTATTCGAAAGGGTCACGCCGGCTGTTTGTTCAAGCTTATCGACGAACGCCTGATTACTGAGCGCGTCGTAAATGTTCTTGAATTCAGGGCGTTGCACAAAGTCGATCGTGTACTGGGCTTTGGCAGTTTCCTCTTGCTGCGGGGTTTGCGCACCACCAACCTTCTGCATGTCGGGAATGAACTCCGAATACAAAGGCAGGCGACCCAATGCTGCGTCGTACCAGCGATAAGCCCAATAACCTCGACCCTGAAACTCCGTTGACTGGTAAAAACCAGCGGAGACGTGCACGCGATCACAACCTGGATTATCAAACTCGCCAAAACCACCATTCGGGCAGCCATTCAGCGTGGCGTTCCAGTTGGCAAAACCGGTCGAATCCGGAAAGCGGCCAAGGAAGTCGATATACTGCTGTGCTACGAAGAAATCGATGTCGTCGATGGTAATAACTTGATTGGTCCCCGGTCTCAACCGCAGCGGCTTTACTTTGATGTCCCCGTAGAATAGCTCTGAAGGTAGTCCCGGTGTTTCCGTGACGATCCTCAGAGTGGGAGGGGATTGAGCAAGGACGTTGGCGCCCATAATGCCTACCAAGGCAATGATCAAAAAGCTAATACCGATCTTCATTGTTTCTCCTAGATTCCTTAAATTCTGGTCTTGGTTGAGGGTAACCTGGGGACTGGTCCGAAAGCGCCTCACGCGCTACTATTGCCGAGTATAGCGATCTCAGCAACACGCGTCAATAAATTGAATTTCGGACTCCTCTCCCTGAGTTTTCCCGAGCTGCATTTGCGTAATTCTGCCGCATTTGCGTAAAAAGGGTTAACCAAAATACAGATGCTGCAGCGGTAAAGTCAGATGCTCAGACGGTGACATCCTAGATCATGGTTACAGAAACGCAAAGTCTACCCGCGGAGCAAATTCAAATCGATAATAACGGCACCGAATTGTCGATTCTGATGCCCTGTCTCAACGAGGCCGAGACTCTGGCAACCTGCATTATTAAGGCTCAAAAAGCTCTCGACGATCTGAACATCTCCGGGGAGATTGTTATCGCAGACAACGGCAGCACTGACGGGTCGCCTGAGATCGCCACTACTTTAGGCGCACGAGTGGTTCATGTGGCCGAAAAAGGTTACGGTAGCGCACTCCTTGGAGGCATCAAGGCGGCCCGTGGCAAGTACATCATCATGGGTGACGCCGACGATAGTTACGACTTCACCAATCTTGGCCCTTTTATCGACAAACTGCGCGCCGGCTACGACCTCGTGATGGGAAATCGTTTTAGAGGCGGAATCGCTCCCGGGGCCATGCCGCCGCTGCACCGCTATCTGGGTAACCCGGTGTTGACGGGAATCGGCCGGCTCTTCTTTAAGAGTCCCTCCGGCGATTTTCATTGCGGCTTACGCGGCTTCAACAAGGCCGCGATTGAACGTCTCAATCTGCGCACCACGGGGATGGAGTTTGCCAGTGAAACGGTGGTCAAGGCATCGCTCCATGGATTACGGATCACTGAAGTGCCAACAACTCTCTCAGTCGATGGTCGCAGCCGGCCGCCTCACCTCAGGAGTTGGCGTGACGGCTGGCGCCACTTGCGGTTCCTGCTGGTGTACAGTCCGCGCTGGTTGTTTTTGTATCCGGGTTTACTGTTGATGCTCGTAGGCGCGCTGGTAGCCGGCTGGCTCGTGCTTGGCCCTAGAGTGGTAGACGGGATCACGCTCGACGTCCACACTCTTCTTTACGCCGCTATGGCCATCGTTATTGGTTACCAGACAGTCAACTTTGCCATCTTTACGAAAGTGTTTGCGATTACCGAGGGACTGTTGCCGGAGGATCCCAGACTCAATAAGCTTTTCCGTTATGTCACGCTTGAAACCGGATTGATCGCCGGCGGTTTATTGTTCTTCGGCGGGCTGGCGCTTTCGCTCTACGCTTTGAGCTCGTGGGGAGCACATTCTTTCGGACCACTCGACCCATCACACACTTTGCGGCTCGTGATTCCAGCGGTGGCTTTGATTACGCTCGGGCTACAAACAATCCTGTCCAGTTTCTTTCTCAGCATACTCGGTCTGAAACGCCACTGAATCCTGAAATGCTCCACCCTCGTTTGCCTCGACTTGCCACGCGACTTCTGTGCTACTCATGGGTAGTCCTGCTGGCTTTGTCGTTCTATTTCACCTTGCGCTATTCACGTCACGAGGCCCTGCGCACGGAAGAATATGCGTATGGTTGCGACTCCTTTGGTTATTTGCGTTCGGCGAAGCAGATTCGATCCGGGTTTTCCTTCGGCGAAAGACCTCAATTCAAACTCGAATCTCCACAGACCCGAGCCCTAATCGGTTTCATGAAGGAGAAAAATATTCCGGTTTCGACATGGGAGGAAGTGGTAGCACCGCACGCGCATCATTTCTTTCCTCGTTCGGATTCTGTCGGCGTGCAGTATCCGCCGGGCACCGGTTTGGTACTGGCGATGTTTCCGCAGGGCGAAGCTGTTTATGGTATGAACCGGGTGGTGGTGTTTGTCTTTGGATTGCTCGGAGCGATTGCTCTACTGATTGCAATCTGGAGACGCACTTGGGCGTCGATCGCGTTGCTGATGTTTGCCTTCAACCTGGGACTGTTTGTCCTGGCTAGAATCGGAGGAGCCAGCTTTTCCATCAACGCGAGTCTGGTTCCAGTTTTGTTGACGTGTTTCTTAAGTCTGCTGACGCTTTGGCTCGACAATAGTCGTCGCGAGTACGCGGCACTTCTCTGCGCCTTCGTGGCGGGGCTGTCGTTAGGGTTTGCCACCCTCATACGTTTGCCGACGTTTTTGCTATTACCCGGATTCGTAATCTTACTTTGGCCCGGTCTTCGCAATCTCTTCCGCATAAGAAGTCTTCCGCTTGCACTTGTGCTGGGTACTGCGATCGCCGGAGTAATCCCGGTGCTCGTCAACCAGAACGATGTGGCGGGCGCATGGTACCTCTCGACGTATGCGAGTGTTGATGCTGCTGCCCCCACAATTGAACGCCTGCGAAATAATCTTCCTTTTTACCTCGGTAGCGGGCCCGCGGCGATAGATAATCGGGTGCTGCTGTATGCCATTCTCGGTTTTGCTGGTTTCCTGATTCTTTATGTCAGCAGCGGCAACACGACTTCCTCGCGCCTCGGACTGAGCTGGAAACGGTTGACACTCGCCGCCGCTGTTTTGTGGGTGCTGCCGCTCGTGTACTTCATCACGCACTGGGTAACTGCACCGCATTATATGATTCCATCAATCGTGGCCACGATGACGTTGATGGGTGCCGGCGCGTTTAGCTTTGAACTCGGTAATGAAATTCGATTCGATCGCCGTCGCGTCGTGTCGTGGATAGCGCTGGTCCTGGTAATGGCGCCCGGGCTCGTAATGATCAAACGCGGTTGGCGCGTTCGATCAAGAATACCTGATCCCGTCATTGCACGGACGCATTCACCAATCGTGTTGCCGTCTGAATTAGTCGATGACAAAGCATGGATCTGGGCCGATCTACTCACCGGATCGCTCTGGTACTATGCGAACAAACCAGCCTTCAAGATCCAGTTTACTGACGAGCAAACGCGCGCAATGATCTTCCGATTCGTGCACGAACGAGCCGATCGTCAATACCTCCTTGAAGACAGTGAACAGATGAAAAAGTATATGCAAGAGATCACGAACCTCGGAGGACGGCTCGAACCGCGCGGTAAGATCGACGGTCAACCGTACTATCTGGTGGTTTGGCCAAACGGGGAACCTCGATGAGTCAGCAGGTTTCGGATCCGCGCAAGCTCAGCCGATCGTCTTTTGCCTTGGTGGTTCTTTTTGGCGTTGTTGGCACGATTCAATATCACGCGGCGCAGTTCTTCTCCGGCTTTGATACATTTCCCGGCGATCGCGGCGACGCACGCGGCTTCCTCTATTTTTGCGAGCATTGGTTCCGGGCACTCTCAGGAAAGGCTTCACTGCTTTCGCCGGCGGTTTTCTATCCGGCCAAAGGTACGTTGGCTTACTCGGATCTACTGGTTGGCTTTGGCGTACCGTATTCAGTATTTCGCGGTCTCGGGTTCGACATGTTTCTCTCGCTCGAGATCGTGTTGTTCCTGCTTGCGTTCCTAAGTTACTGCACTGCATTTTTTCTGCTGTACAAGACACTGGAGTTCCGCCTCGCGCCATCGATCGTTGGTGCGATGTTCTTTGCGTTCAATAGTCCGAAGTGGTTCCAGTTAATTCATTTGCAACTTCAGTACGTCGTGCTCTTGCCGATCATCTTTGCCCTGCTCATAACTTTCGGTAAGCAGGCTCAGACGTTGGAGCAAAAGCGAGCCGCGATTCTGCTGTCGGCGGCGGCGCTGTGTTGGGACCTGCAACTGGCGACGGCTTTCTATTTCGCCTGGTTCTTTGTGTTGTGGTTCACTTTCTTCCTGGTCCTGTCCCTCGCCTTCACGCGCACGCGCCGGTATTTCGTAGCCGTTTGTATAAAGTTCTGGCCTGCGATTGCAGTGGCTACCGGAACTCTATTAATAGGCGCGCTTCCGACGCTGTTGCTTTATGTTCCGCTTGCAGGGCCCAAAACTTACTATCAGTTTGACGGCATCATTCCTCTGATTCCTGATTGGCATGCCTTCCTCTCGACCGGAGCAGGCAATTACCTTTGGGGTGGCATCACGATGGCGCTGCTGCCCGATCCGATACCCAACACCTGGGGTGAACTTCAGGTAGGCATCGGTCTGTTCTCTTCTGCGACGTGGGTAGTGCTCGTGATTGCGACAATCGGGTTTATCAGAGCGCGACGTGGAGTGAACACTTCCGGATTTTCAATTCCCGATCCTCGTCAACTGGGAATGCTGTTTCTCGCGGTGCTGATCCTCGCAACCAGCTTGTTTTATGTCCTCGGGTTTCGCTATGGCGACCATTCGCCGTGGTATTTCATTTACGAGTACTTTCCTGGCGCCAAAGCGATCAGGGCCGTTTCCAGGTACGTGATCTTTTTGGCGCTGCCGATGTCGATCGCATTCGCTTTTGTGATTGATTGGGGACTGGCGTTTGCGTTGCGACAGCAAAGTTCGTTTCGCAGACGTTTGTTGGCGACAGCAGTAATTTTGCTGGGGGCCTTGATGGCCTTTGAGCAATTCGGAATACCGAAGATCGGAGGCAGTGGTTTCACAGTCAGTATTGAGAAGTCTTACCTGCAAACACACGCCGCCAAGCTCGCGAAGGATTGCGAAGCGTTTTATCTCGCCAACGGTCCGCTGGCAAAACGCAGCATGCCGGAATATCAATACGACGCGATGCTGATTTCAGCAGTCAGCGGAATCCCGACGCTGAATGCTTCAAGTAGTCAGTTTCCTCCAGGATGGGATCTCTATTCGCTTCAGATTCCGGAGTATGAAGACCACGTAAAAAGCTGGATCAGCCAGCAAAAGATTTCCGGAAAAGTTTGTCGACTGGAAACTGGTCCTGAAATTGACGCCTTCGACACGCGTTATCCAAACCCAATCAACGATCCGAAGTTTTTCGTGCGCCAGCTTTATCTCGATTTCACCGGAGACGAACCGAAAGGCCCGACGGTCATGTCAGTCAATGACATGATTGCGAATTGTGGCTCCAATCCTGATCGAGCTTCCTGCAGTAAGGCACAAATAGCGCTGCACGTTTTTCTCGCAACCGGTTTTCACGAACGCGGGTTCTTCATTCTGCGAATGTATGACGCCGGTTTGGGGCGCTTGCCGAATAATGCGGAATTCACCACCGAGATGGACCGCTATCAAAACCTTCTCACCACACTTCCGCCCGAAACAGCGCAGCAGCGAATGCTCGAAACGTTCAGCGCGATGCTGGCTCAAGAGGGTAAAAAGACTGATCGGCCACTCTCAGAACTGGTCTACAGTGATGAGTCGATTCGCAGACTTCAAAATCGAAGCTTTGTCGCTTTGGTTTATTTTGGTTTTCTGCGGCGTGAACCGGATGAAGTTGGTCTGGTGAGCTGGACTGACTTGCTCGAGCGCCGTGGCGACGCTGCCGTCGTCATCGAAGGAGTTATCATTTCAGCGGAGTATCGCCATCGCTTAGCCGCTAACGAGCTCCACGCGCGCGTCGATGGCGGCAAGTAAATCGTTTCGAACCTTCTCTGTCTCGTATCTTGACGTAACGTAGTCGCGTCCCATTCGTCCCAGTTGCGCGCGCAGCTCTTCCGCGGATACCAATTCACTCAACGCGCCGGCAAAGCTGTCGTAGTCACGATAAATCCGGCCCGCGCCACTGTCTTTGACGTGATCGGCTAAAACCTCACACGCACCATTCACAAGCACCGGCGTGTTCTGGGCCATCGCTTCCAGAGTCACGATGCTGAAGCTCTCATTTGGCGATGGCGAAACAAACAGCGCCGCTCCGGCCATTAACCTGAACTTCTCCTCCGCGCTGACGAATCCTTTGAATTCAATGTCGTCATGACGCGGCACACCCATGTCATCCTTGCCTGTAATAACCAGACGTAATTTGCTCGGATGCGACTTCTTAAATGTAATGAAGTGCTCGAAGAGCTCGCGACAACCTTTGTTCGGGTCTACGCGACCGGAGTAAAGCAGGTAAGGGACCGGCACCCACTGTGGCTCACGAACGGTGGTCTCGATCGCCATGGCAACAACTCTACCCGGCAAGTCACCCCAAAGTTTATGACCTACACGCTGTTCGGCAGCAGTTAGCCATATCACTTCTCCTGCGCGATGAGCGGAGTGCTTGTAAGCTGGAAGATATGCCGGCAGTTCGTCATGCAATGTGGGGACAAAGATTGCCTTACCCGCTGGAAGCTGTTGCAGTCCGAAGTAGGTAGTAGGGTAAAGGTAAGTAATAAAGATCACGGCGCGGTAATCACGCCACTTCTCGTTGATGAACTGTAACAGCGGTTCGGAATACGGGCCCTGATGACGAATGAAGTCTTCCTGCATCGCGATGGTCCAACGCAGGTGCGAGACGGCAGTAGCGGGAACAGCGGCGGGCACTAATGGACCAAGCGATTCGACTAAGCGACGATGCAGACCGCCCCAATAGTGACTGCGACCGATCGTTACCGGGAACCTGATCAGCTGCACGCCGTCTTTCATTTCCGCACCAACGGGCAGTGTGTTGGCCCATTCTGAAGTGTCGATGGCCGTGGTCGTCAGCACATCCACGTCGTATGCGCCCTTCAAGAGTTGGGCATAGTGCCAGGCAAGCGTCTCCGAACCGCCAACGATATCTTCATGACACCTTTGTACGACGATTGCTACTTTACTCATTGCAGTGTGGATATCGCGTTCAGGAATGAGCCTTCGACCTTCTCGTTGCTAAACATCGTTTCATAACGGCGTCGTCCGCGGTCGCCAAGAGCGTTTCTGACAGCAGTATCCCTGACGAACAGATCGATAGACTCCGCGACGAGGGCCGGGTTCCGTTCCGCCCATGCTATGCCGGCGTTGCCCAACGTTTCCGGAATTGCGGTCGTTGCATAAGCCGCGATTGGTAACTTCATCGACATCGCCTCGACTAGCGGCACGCAAAAACCTTCGTGTTCACTAACCGTCACAAATGCATCAGCCGAAACATAATGAGCTTTTAGTACCGGATCGGAAACGCCACCGGTAAACACAACCGCCTTATTCAAACCCAATCTGTTCACTGCGCGATGCAACAGCTTGGAATAAGGGCTGAATCCCTCACCGCCTTTGCCCACAATGATCAGTTGCGACTTGCTGTTACAGCCGTAATGATAATGTGCAAAGACCTCAATCAACTGATGCAGGTTCTTATGTGGCACCACCCGGCCGACAGAGAGGATATTCGTAGTGCCGGAGGAATACTTCTTTAAGGTCTCCGGATCGGGCGTCGTTTTGGAGAGTTGATCGATATGGTGAAAGGGCGGCACGACTGACGATCTGGATTCGTCGGCGCCCGCGGCGATGAGTTCCTGCATGCTGAATGAAGATGCAGAAAGGTAAAGTTCACACTCGGCTGCGGTCAGATCGAACAACTGCCTGCGACCAGTTTCGCACTGTTCCTGCTCGTGATTGCTGAAACCGGCAAAGAATTTGGCCGGAGTTACGTTGTGATATCTGACGACGCGGCAGCAGCGCAATTTTTGAATCAGCTCAACTCCCTCGGGCCATCCGCGTGAGTGATGATAGATAACGATATCTGTCGGGCTTCTCAAGAACTTTTCAATCGTGGCGAGATCGGAGAGGCCGGGATGGCGAAGCGAATGACTTTCGCAGAACAGCCGCACCTCGTAACCGCGTCGCTGCAACACGTCAAACATTCCCAGCGCGTCATTACCGACGCCGTCGCCAGTGGTCAAACTCGGGCTCAAGATCGCAACTCGGGTCATGTTGTTTTAGTGGGTGTACGCAAAAGTCAGCAAATCCCGCCCACGGCAGTGGGCGGATCCTTCAAGTCCTTTCTACAAAACCAAACTTAAAATTAAATTCTAATACCGTCCACGGTAGTGGGCGGATATTTCAAGTCCGCGCTATTTATCAACAACCCACGAACTCCCGAGGGTGAGATTAGGATTAATAGTGAGGACTTGAACAATCCGCCCACTGCCGTGGGCGGGATTCAAAACTGATCAAAAAACCTTCAATTAGAAAGGACTTGAACGAATCCGCCAACTTCCGTTGGCGGGATTTGTGCAACGCCTCGTCCGCTTAGTGCTCAACAAACTCAGACACTTAGTGCTCAGCAAACTCAGAAACGAAATCCGCCCTCAGACGTCACCTGCAGAAACTGCTGCTCGATCGCACGGTTCGAAAACTTCTGCTCGTAACGTTGCGAGCCTCTCATCATCAGAGTCATGCGAGCTGTTTCGTCCGCCAGCAGGAAGTCGATCGACTGGGCCATCAAGTAGGGATCTCGTTCGCTCCAGATAAGCGCGCTATCGGCAGCCGTTTCCGGAATCGCGGTCGAAGCATAAGCCACAATCGGAACCTTCATGGCCATCGCTTCCACGAGCGGCACGCAGAATCCTTCGTGTTCGCTAGTCATTAAGAATGCATCAGCCAGCAGATAGTAAGCCTTCAGTTCCTCGTCCGACACTTCTCCCGTAAACACGATGCGCGAGTCGATGGACCACGATTCAATCAATTCGCGCAGTCTCGTCGTGTACTGCGCAAACGCAGCATTCTCCGCGCCGACGATGAACAAACGAGCTTGCCCGTTGAACTGATAGTAGTAGGTTGCAAAGGCTTCAATAACAGCCTCGTGTGCCTTATTCGGGCGCATGCCTCCGACCGTCAGCAGATTAACGCAGCCGTCGCTATAAGTATCGACGATTTCAAGACTCGCTTTTCCCGCCCGCAATTGGTCTGCCTGATTGAATGGTGGGACCACGGCGGTTTTGTCTTGCTCGCTGCCCGCTGAAATGAGGTCGCCTTGATTGAATGCAGACGCGGCGAGATAAAGGTCAGGATGGCAATCGACAATCTGTTTGAGTTGTGAACGCCCGTTTTCGCAAAGACTGCGATGATGTTCGCTGATGCCATCAAAGAATTCCGGCGGCGTTACGTTGTGATATTTGATGATTTTCCGGCACGACGCCGCCTTCAGTGCGGCGATGCCGCGGTCCCAGCCAATTGAATGGTGATAGATCAGAACATCGTCAGCTCCCCTGAGATATGACCGCGCCGCACTGGCCTCTTGGATCTCTTTGCCCGGCACGCTCGCATTATCGGCAAAGATGCGCACCTCATGATGGCGCGCGCTTAACACCCGTTGCATTGCGAGAACATCGTTGCTCACGGCATCAGCCGCAGTGAGCGTGGGCGTGAGAATGGCAATGCGCGTCATTGTGTATCGCTGGAGAGGTCGCCAGGTTTTCGAGCCACAACCGCGTAGTTCATTGGACCGTAAAGAAAGTGGTTCAGGTGACTGGTCAGTTGATCTTTGACGTCGATCTTAGCCGAAGCAACCGCGTGTAATTTCAAGGTTTCCTGACGACGAAACCCGCGCGCTTCCAAAAGCAGTTCCATTGTAGGAATAGGAATCGGATTGTGGTGAGTTGGATCGAGATAAAAGTTGCAACTGCCAACCAGGAGATTTTCCGGGTTGGGTGTCTCGAGAATTATCAGACCGCCGGGTTTCAGCACGCGACCTACTTCGTCGAGAAATCTCACCAGCGTCTTAAGCGGAAGATGCTCCGCAAAGTGTAGTGCCGTGACGGCATTCAGGCTTTCATCAGGCTGCTTCGCCAGGTAACTCAAAGCATCGCTCTCGACTACATCCAGCGACTGCGCTCTGCACTGCTCCAACACAATGCGGTTGAGATCGATTCCACGGCTTTGCATTCCGGCGTCACGAAGCACTGCGAGCCATTCGCCACGTCCACAACCCACGTCTAATATTCCCGAGGTAATGCCGGCACGTTCCAGCACCGGAAGATAAACTTTCACTTCCTCTTTGACTTCTTCGGGCGTTCCGCGCAAAACATTCTCGAGTGAAAAATAGAGTGAGTCGAGGAGATGATCGTCTTCATTCTGCCACGTCTCGATCTGACCGCGCAGCGCCGTCTCCGATAAAGACTTCCGCGCATCGTCGAGAAGAAACGAGAGCCGCGTTTCCTGCTGCGCGATACTCATCTGCGTACTTCGCAGTCGATTACTAAACTGCTCCACTTCCTGGTCGATCTGTAGCTTCAATGCCTGCAGCTCGGCAGCATTACGTTGCTCGCTACGTTCGCCAGTCTCACTTAACTGTTTTGTATGTTGATTTATTTCGTCCAGACGAGAATAGATCTCGGTCTGAGTTTGTTGCAGTGCGTTCTGGCCCTGCAACATTTTCCCATGTTCGTTGACCAGCGATTCGATCTGTACGCGTAGTGTGCCTTGCAGGTCGTTTATCCGTGCGTGGATCGTTTCGAGTTGCCGGTGATTGAGTTCAGACTGTTTACGGCTCACTTCTGAAAGATGATGAATAGCCTCGTTAAGGTGATTAGAGACTCGTTCGAACTGCGCCATGGTGTGTGCTTCCAATTGCCGGTGATTGGTTATGAGGACAGGCAATCGAGCAACCGTCACGGCGAGACGCAGTAAGTATCCA
The DNA here is from genome assembly GCA_036401595.1 of Pyrinomonadaceae bacterium. Classification (GTDB taxonomy): domain Bacteria; phylum Acidobacteriota; class Blastocatellia; order Pyrinomonadales; family Pyrinomonadaceae; genus PSRF01. The sequence continues at coordinate 13,598 of DASWUM010000048.1, read as the reverse complement.
ACGACTGGCACTCGATAGAGTTTTCTATAGGCCGTCAGTCTTCCGAGGCCTTTGATGGGAACGTTTGCTTTACGCCCCTCTGAAGAAAATCGCAGACTCCTGAGAATATCGACTTTGCTGTACCGACCACCGCGCAGGTTCTTCAGGTACTGTGCAAAACCAGCATCGTCCGGCTCGCGCTGAAGAATTACCTGGTAGGCATTTCTCACGAACGCCTCATCGTGAAAACCAAGCAGATCGCCCAGTTGATACTCTTCTTTTTTTTCCAACGCCGGCTGGAGTTTGAATGGAGGAAACGACCAATCGCGAGCGGAGAGGAGACTGTCAAACCCCTGGGTTGTCAGTTGTCTGTAGATAGCTGGAGCGCCGTTTTGAAACGATTTGCGTTTGCGCTCTTCCGCGAGTTGCCGGATCTGGGCCATCAGCGCGGCCAGATCCAGACCGTCGTCCGGGTTATTGCTCTGCTCGATTTCCATCGGTAGAAAACCAGATTAATGCGCCGCGTTTATCACTTCTTTGCCAGCGTAGCATGCAAGGCGTTTGGTGGTCACAGTCGCGTCAAGATTGGCGACACCTTCAATCGGCGTCGCCGACATGATTCTAAAGAACAGACATCCGTCGAGCCAGTCGAAGCTGACTCCGGCACTACTATGGACCGCAACACATAACGAAAAATGATCCGGCGCGAGCCAGCAGTTGAACTGAAACGTCACTTCGATTACTTCGCCCTGCTTCACTCTTGTTAATGGTACTTGCTGCAGTTCGGTATTAGTGCCGTAAATATGAATGCCGTGCCGGTTTCTGATGAGGAAACCGCAAACGACGTCGTCAAGATCCGAGTGTGCGACATAAACCACGCGTACGTTGAGGGGTTCGCCTGTCTCGACAAGTTGAGTTGGCTTGAGCGCACTGTCGAGCAGCTCGACCTTCAACACCTCGGCACTCCGATCGCCATGACGATAGACATGCGAAAGAGGCGTTGACGATAGCTCAGCAGTTTCATTCTCTAAGGCAGGAGTCTCTGATTTGAGAGTTTCTTCGTAAGCCTGCTCCCGAGCCATGATGATCTTTTGGTAACGATTGAGCACGTCGGCGGGCGTGCCTTCGGTTACGAGCTTTCCGCCATTCAAGAGAACAGCGTGATTACAAAGAGCTCGAACTGCAGATGGATCGTGAGACACGAAGAGAATCGTGGTGCCGTTCTCCTGCATCTCCTTGATGCGTCGCATGCAGCGGTGCTGGAAAACTGCGTCACCAACAGCGAGAGCTTCGTCGATGATGAGTATTTGCGGTGCAGTCGCGATGGCAGTGGCGAAAGCAAGCCGAACATACATGCCACTCGAATAAGTCTTGAGAGGCTGGTAGATGAAGTCTCCGATCTCCGCGAAGTTTTCGATTCCCGGCAACAGCCGCTCAGTGTCAGACTTTGAGATCCCCATCAACGAGGTGTTCATGAAAATGTTTTCAATACCGGTGAACTCGGAGTTGAATCCTGCTCCGAGCTCGAGCAACGCTGCGACACGGCCATCGAGTGATACGCTACCGTGAGTCGGCTGTAGTGTACCGGTGATGATCTGTAGCAAAGTGGATTTGCCGGAACCGTTTGGCCCGATGATTCCGGTTGTAGTACCTGCTTCGACTTCGAAGCTGATGTCTTTGAGTGCCCAAAACTCACGGTGGGCTTTCCAGCGCCCGCGCGTCAACGTCTCTTTCAAACGGTCCGCAGGCTTATCGTAGATGCGATATTGTTTGGAGACGGAGTTGACGCGTAGAGCTGTGCTCATATCACTAAATTGAGGTTCCTATCCACAGATTACACAGATTCTACTAATGAATCTGTGTAATCTGTGGATAAAGACTCTGATGGTCCGCAGCGATGGTAGCGAGATCCGACGCCACCATCTCTTGCACCAAATCGCGGAAGCTGTAGCTTGGCTCCCACCCAAACGCGTGGCGCGCTTTCGACGCATCGCCAATCAACAAATCAACCTCCGCCGGCCGGTAATATCTTTCGTCCACCTTCACAAACTCGCGATAATCGAGATCCACTTCCGCAAACGCGATCTCACAAAGCTCACGCACGCTGTGCGTCTCGCCAGTCGCGATCACAAAGTCATCTGCATCCGGAAGCTGAATCATCGAGTGCATCGCCTGTACGTAATCCTTTGCGTGGCCCCAATCGCGTTTCGCTTCGAGATTGCCGATCCTGAGCTCTGTAGCGAGCCCAAGCTTTATTCGCGCCACAGTGCTGGTTATCTTCCGGCTGACAAACTCGAACCCGCGTCGCGGGCTCTCGTGGTTGAACAAAATCCCGCTGACGCAAAAGAGCCCGTACGCTTCGCGATAATTTCTGGTTAAGTGAAACCCGGCCACCTTACTGATTCCGTACGGACTACGCGGCTGAAACGACGTTGACTCTCTTTGCGGCACTTCGTTGACGTTTCCAAACATCTCACTCGAGCCCGCGAAGTAAAAACGACATTTGGGCCGCAGCTCGCGGAGTGCAGCCAGCACATAGTGCGTGCCGTTGATGTTCATATTCATTGTGGAAAACCCGTCCGCAAAGCTTTCCGCTACGAAACTCTGGGCCGCGAGGTGATAACACTCGTCAAAATCATGATTGCTGAAAATGTGAAAAATACTCGCGTAACTCTCCAGACTGGCCGGATGGAGCTTCACGTGGTCCAGAATGTGTGCAATGCGTTTGAATCTCGCCTCCGGGGCTTCGAGGGCCACTCGCCGGACGAGGCCATGCACCTCATAACCCAAACTCAGCAGGTAATCGGCGAGGTAACTTCCGTCCTGACCGGTGATTCCGGTAATTAGTGCTTTTTTCATGCGGGCTCTCCAAATATGTCCTTGTTGCGTAAAAAGGACATTACCAAATCCAGTCCCTGCTTGCGAAGCGGAGGGGTTCTGCTTAAAATGGCCGTTCTTTAACCGTCGGTGCCGGCAATAATACATTCACCTGCGTACGACGCTGCTCAGCTCCCCGAGGCATCTAATCTGCTTGTATCTGCGTCTTTTGTTGCGGAGGAATTCGTGAAGCAAGGTTTCTGGTTTTTGTGCGCCATCATTGTGGCAGCGCTTATCGGTGGCTCGCTTGCCTCCGTTTCAGCACAAGTGTCGAGTCCCACACCGGACCCTTTTACCGTTCAACTTACTTCGAGTCCGACCGCAGGATTCACTTCGTTGACTGGTGACATTAGTGCCAACGGCCGTTTTGTCGTCTTCACGTCGAATGGCGACGTCTCGACGGAACCAAACGGTAACCGTAACCGTGACGGCAATCGCGAAATCTTTTTGGCGGACTACGCGCAACGCCGTATTTTCCAGATCACGAACACCGTGAGTCTTCCAAAACCGCCGCCATCACCAAGTCCGACGCCGACTCCGAGTCCATCACCGAGTCCGACGGCAACGCCATCACCGACTCCGACGCCACTGCCAACACCAGAAGATCGAACGAATTTGATGGTTGAAGTCGACAATCGTGCGCCAATGATCTCGCTGAATCCGGTGCTCGTCGGCGGTGTTCGTAGTTACATTATCGTGTTCAGCTCGAACGCGCCGTTCCCTGGCGCTCCAACTGGAACTGACAGTACGACCTGGCAGGCTGATGCGAATTCCGAGATTTGGATATACAGGATTCCGGCCGTGGCCGATGTTGACTTAACACTCGGCGCTGACCTGCCAGTGCAGAATCTTGAGGGGACGGCAAATTTCTTTCGAGTTACCGACACCCCAGCCAGCCGTGCGCCGATCGCCGGGTCAACTACGGCATCTCCGTTTTTTGCGGACGACAATCGTGAAGCGTCGATCTCAGACGATGGGAAGATACTCGCGTTTATTTCGACCAGAAGCTTCACGGGAGGAACCGGCAACGCCGACGCCAATCCCGAGTTGTTTCTCTACACGATCGACGGCGGCACTTTCAGGCAGGTGACGAATACGCAGGATGCTACTCTCGGTCTCGGGTTGATCTTTCAAACTAACCCGACGCTATCGGCCGATGGATCCGTAGTGTCTTTTTTGTCGACCGGGAATATTGCGACGAGCAATGCCGCTAACACTGACAACAATGGAGAGGTGTTTGTCGCCAATGTTGGCGGCGCGATAACTATTCAACAGGTTACGCGAACGCTGAATAATATCTCGACGGCAAATCTCTACAGTCCGGGTCGCCGGTTGAGTCGTGACGGAAAGCTCATCACGTTCGAATCGAAGGCGACTGATCCGAAGTCGGGCACCGCACCCACCGGACAGATTTTTGGAACCTTCGTCTACACGATCGCGACTGACACATTTAATGAAGTTGGCACCAGACCGACGACGGAAAGTGACTTTATTCGTTTTCCAACGTTCACTGATTACAACTCGTCTTTGTCTCCATCAAGTTTAGTATTTACTTCTTTCCTGAATCTCCGAGCTGATGGGACGATAGTGCCTCCGACAACGACTAACGAAGGCCTGAACCTCGATCGGTCGGGGGAGTTGTGGTTGACGCAAGTTCCCGTTTCAACTTCAAACACTTTTGTTCGCCTGACGAACGTCACGAATTTCGCGAGTGTCGGCGGCACGAGGGCGATGGCCAGCGAAACTCACAAGCGGATCGCGTTTTCCCTCGGTGGCGCGGAACTCGGTGGTGGTAATACTGACGCGGGAACGGAAGTCTTTTACTTGCTGACGCCGATAATCACGGCCACGTCGTCCGAAGCGCTTTCGTTCTTTACCGGCGCGAGCGTCATGCCCGTCGCAACCGCTACTCCGGTTCCAAGTCCAATTCCTAGTCCGACGCCAACGCCCAGTCCGGTGCCGGGCCAGCCAATTGGTGTGGCACCGGGAGAGTTGACGATTGTTCGTGCGAACGTCGCGTTAGCGCCGTCAACTGCCGCGACCACTGGACTTGTTGAAGAGGGCAAAAGAAGTCCTGCGTTGCCCGTTGAGTTGAACGGTGTTTCAGTCTCGGTTGGCGGCGGCGCTGCCGGACTCTACTTCGTAAGCGACACCGACAAGCAGATCAATTTCGTTGTGCCCCCTGGTTTGCCGGGAGGAGCCACGGTGGTTGCGATCAATTTGCTGAATGCCGGTGCGAATAGCGATACATTGTTCCGCGGGCTGCTGCAAATTAACAACGCACAACCTGACATATTCACTACTGCAAACGGGCCTGGTGGAAGGGCCGCTGCCATGACTACAGCGGGGCTGGTGGAACCGTTCAACGTAACCACTGACGGCAATCCGACTGTAATCTCGCTAAGTGTGACTGGAGTGCGCCTTGTGGCCGCAGGAGAAGTCACAGTTACAGTGGGCACTACCGCTATCAATGGCGCCTCTATCATTTCGGTTCGACCTAACACGAAGATGCCCGGTTTTGACATCATCGACTTCGCTCTGCCGGCTTCGCTGGCAGGCGCGGGAGATGTCCCGATACAAGTGACGGTTACAAAATCGCTGCTGACGACGGTGAGTAGGCCAGCCGACACCGCACCGCACATAACGATTAACTGATTTTCGGCCACAAACAGGCGAAAACGCGCAGATGAACTCAGCTTCGTTTGCGCGTTTTTTGTGCCTTATGGTGGCCAAACCGTGGTACCATGCCCCGGCTGGCCGCTCCCCTGTCCCAGCGTCCGCGCTTTACTAGTTCGAAAAAACTCGACCTCGCCAGGGAAGTCTTTAAATGCAGTATCTGGTCGCTGTCATTGCGAGTGTGGCAATGTTTCTGACTCTCGGTTCGAGAGAGCGACTCGAGATCCGCGATTCTTTCGAGTTTGAACCCTCAGCGCAAACAGCACGCAAGATTAAATGGCCCAGGAAGACTATCGAGGTTTCACTCTCGACGTCGCTGATGTCGCCGGGTGCAAACATCAAACCTGATAGCGATGTTGTCGGCGCTGCGCGTCGCGCGCTTGCTCGCTGGTCCAGTCTGTCGAATATCAACTTTATCGTCACCTGGTCGCAGGCGACTTCAATCAGTCCGGCCGATGCAGGCGACGGCGTGAATCTTCTGACGGTCGCTTCGACACCCGAAAACGAAACTTTCAATTCCGCTGCGACTACAGGACGAACACGCGTCTTCTTCGATCCCGAAACCGGCAACATTGCCGAAGCAGACATCAGCATCAATCCACGTCCAAAAGCCGAAGACGGAACTGAGCTACAGTTTTCAACTGACGGCACGCCGGGCACATACGATCTCGAAGCTACCTTCACACACGAGATTGGACACCTGCTTGGTTTGGACCACTCGGCAGTCTTGTCGTCGACGATGCAGGCGCGCCAGGCTTACAACGGGACTTTCGGCTTGCCGGCTTTAACCGAACGCACGCTGAGTGAAGACGACCGGCAGAAAGTTGTCAGTCTGTATGGTTCGAAACAGACATCCGGACGGATCGAAGGACGGCTCATCGATAACCGCACGCCCGGCGCGTTGACTGCGCTTAACGGTGTGAACGTTTGGGCGGAGAATGTTGTTACCGGTCGAGTGATTGCGAGTGCCGTAACGGCGGAAGATGGCACGTATCACCTCGAAGGTCTTACGCCCGGCCAGTATCGCGTGATTGTTTCGTCCGCCGACAGCACGGCTCAGCGGCTTCGCAGCTTCGAGCTCTCGAACCAGGTCTTCGTCAAAGCAGATGCGTCAACACCGCTGAACTCGAGTCTGGTGCCGCAACAAGCCTCGGCGCTCACTCCAAAAGTAATCGGACTCAACGCCGAGCTTTCGACGGTTGCGTTGCCACTCGCGCCTGGCAAACGCGTGAAGATTTATTTCGGTGGAGACGGAGTCGATCAGGTGCCGGGCACGAGCATTAGCGTCAACTCACCTTACTTTACCGTCGATCCCGCGACACTCGCGCGCGAACAGATTGCGGCGCCTTATCCAATCGTGAGCGTTGAGTTGACGGTTGCGCCGAATGCTCCGTTTGGCGATTACACATTGCGTCTCCAATCAAACTCCGGCGAGATTGCGTACGTGCCGGGTGCGATCACGATCGATCCGGGAGTGACTTTGCCGGTTGCGAACCCGGTGGATGATTCTCGTTTCTTTATCGCGCAGCAATACGCGGATTTGATTGGTCACGATCCCGATCAAACGACTGTCGATCGTCTGATGGCTCAGATCAATGCGTGCAATTCTCGCAGCGATTGTGTGCGCTCACGGCGAGTTGAGATATCGACCAGTTTGCTGGTTGAGAATGAACTACCGGCGACGGGCGTGTTCGTGTACGGTTTGTATTCCGCTGCTTTCGCCAGGCTGCCGCGATTCATGGAACTGGAAACCGATCGCTCCGTGGCTGTGAATCACAAAGGGGAAGTAGAAGCGGTTCGCCTCGCCCTCGCGAGTGCGTTTGTGGAGCGAGCCGAGTTCAAACGTAAGTTTCCGGCCACTATGAAGCCGGCGGAGTTTGTCGATTCAATCCTGGCGACGGTAGTACAGACGACCGGTATCGATTTCAGTTCGGATCGGAGTTTATTGATTAACTTGCTCGACGATGCGGCGAATGGTCGCGCGATGATTTTGACGCGCATCGCTTCGGATCAGCGTGTGGTGGACGCCAATTACAACCAGGCGTTGGTGCTCTTCCAGTATTTCACCTACCTGCGACGCAGTCCGGATGATGCAGGTTACAACGCGTGGGTCAACACTCTGAAGAGCAAGCCACTTCGCGATCCCGAAGCCGCGCGCTCCCTTGTTTGCAATTTCCTCAGCTCCGCCGAGTATCAAAATCGCTTCGGCATGCTCGCCACTCACCACAGCCGCGAGTGTAACTAGCCACAAAAGCCACAAAAGTTTATCTCATCCATTTTGTCCCTTTTGTGCTTTTTGGTGGCATTGCTATAGTGGCTCTGCTTGAAGAAAAGTCTACTCGCGTATCTCATTTGCCCATCGTGTGAAGGAGCTTTGGATCTCTCGGTGGCGAAGACCGATGCTGAAGAGATCATGGAGGGTGAGCTGCGTTGTTCGTCCTGCTCGTCCGCGTTTCCGATACGTGCGGGGATTCCGCGTTTTGCGAGTCTCGATCACGTCGAGAGCGACAAACTCGCTACCGCAACAAACTTCGGGTGGCAATGGCAACACTTCACACAGGAAGACGAGCGCTACGCCGAACAGTTTCTCGGTTGGATCGCGCCTGTCACTCCCGAGTTCTTTCGCGACAAAGTCGTGCTCGAAGGTGGCTGCGGCAAGGGCCGGCACACGCAACTCGCCGCCCGCTGGGGCGCACGTGAGATCATCGGTATCGATCTGAGCGCTGCGGTCGAAACAGCTTTCGCAGCGACTCGCTCACTGCCAAACGCACACATCGTTCAGGCTGATATCTATCATCTGCCGTTTGCCCGAACGTTTGACTATGCGTTCTCAGTCGGTGTCTTGCACCACCTCCCGGATCCTCGCGGTGGATTTCTGTCGCTGGCGTCAAAGGTCAAGCCAGGTGGTCACATCTCAGCGTGGATTTACGGAGCCGAGAACAACGAATGGATTACGCGCTGGGTGAATCCGGTGCGCGAGAAGATCACGTCGCGCATCGATCGACGCGCACTCCTGCAATTGTCAAAACTCCCGACGGCATGTATGTATCTCGCGACGAAGATCGTTTATGGACCACTCAATCGCAGTGGCTCGTCGCTGGCTCGGCGTCTTTTTTACAACGATTACCTCAACTCGATTTCAAGCTTTGGCTGGCGCGAACAGCACACGATCGTTTTCGATCATCTCACTGCGCCGACGGCTTTCTACATTTCGCGTGACGACTTCGAAACGTGGTGGCGCGATATTAACGCGCGCGACGTCGAGATTAGCTGGCACAATAAGAACAGTTGGCGTGGCCGGGGAATGATTCAGTGAATAGTTCGTTGATGCAATCGACCACACATCAAGACGTCTGGCGTCCGCTCCTGCAGCTCCCGGCGCGAGCGGAGCTGATCTTCTCGTTTGCGAAGCGCGAGTTGCTGGCTCGTTACAAAGGCTCCGCGCTCGGCATTGCCTGGGCTGTACTCACACCAGTCGTGATGATTGCGATCTTCACATTTATATTCGCCGGTATTTTCGGAGCACGTTTCGGCGCCAATGATTCTCACTGGGACTACGCGCTTTATCTCTTTTGCGGTCTGTTGCCCTGGACGATGTTTCAGGAGTCGGTGCAGCAATCTGCCAACACGATCGTGGTCCACTCGAATCTCGTCAAAAGAGTTGTCTTCCCGCTTGAAGCGTTGCCGGCGGCACAGGTGTTCGCGGCACTGGGGAGTCAACTCTTCGGAACGATTGCTTTACTGATCGCGACGATCATCATCCGGCAGCGTCTGGAACCTACCGGTCTCTGGTTCGTTGTCCTGCTTATCCCGCAACTGCTGTTTGCTCTCGGCGCCGCGTGGCTCGTGGCCTCGCTCGGAGTTTTTCTTCGTGACATCACGCAGGGAATTATGTTGTTGCTGATGGCCTGGATGTACCTGACGCCGATAATCTATCCAGAATCGATCGTCCCGCCCCGTTTCCGCACCTTCATCAACTTCAATCCCTTCACTTCACTGATTCGCAGCTACCGTCGCATCTTCCTCGACGGCGCCGCCCCAGACTGGCGCGGCCTCCTCTATTTCACCACCTTCGCCCTTCTAATCTTCATCTTCGGCTACTGGTGGTTCGCCCGCACCCGCAAGAGCTTTGCCGACGTTGTTTGATTAATGGTCGCGCGTGAAGCCAAAAGCAAGCTTTGTTTTTTCCATCACGCTTCGCCAGTCGCGGTCCGTAAGTTTGCCTACTCTGAGCCGTACGACTGATCTCGGAAGCGTAACAAAGAAAGCTCTGAAGGCCGACGGACGTGTTAGTAGTGCTTCTGACCAATCCTGTAGGCGATGGTCTGTCAGTCCACCGGCCCCGTGTATCTGACTCGTTAAGAGGCCAAGAATGAGGTCCGGCCGGACACGGTTATATGTTGGAGAAGACACAATCACAGCCGGTCGTACTTTAGTTTGTTTAATTCCAGGAAAACTGAGTAGTACGACGTCTCCCTGTTCAAGATTTACTTCTGTGTTTTTCATGAGGATTCTCGCTGTGAGAAAGCGCGAACGCGGTCAGATCCTTAAGATCTTGTGACGTCCAGCTATCGCTGTATTCGATCTTTTCGTCGTCAGCGACCATATCATTGAGGATCATGGTGGCCAGACGTAGACGTTCTTTCTGTGAGAGTTTTTTGACGCTTGAGTTGTAGACGTCTTTAGCAGTGAGTTTCATGGCCGCAGCCTAGCAGAAACAGGCTCGAATCTCAAAATCTTTGTTCCATTCAAGCTCGTCAGGTGCTGAGATTTTGTGCTTTTTGCGCCTTTTTGTGGCATGATCTTCCCCCTGTCTGGAAGAGGTATCAATGAATATAGCAAGATTGACTGGTGGAGTAATCGTCCTGGTTTTGGTGGCAACGAGCGTTGTCAATGCGCAGGAATGGACGCAGTGGCGTGGGCCGGGGCGCGATGGTTTGGTGGTGAGCAAATATGCGCCTGCGACGTGGCCGGCGTCATTGAAACAGACTTGGCGCGTGGAGATTGGCGAAGGATATTCTTCGCCGGTGGTCGCTGATGGCAAGGTATTTGTGCACGGTCGTCGCGATCCCGAGGAGATTGTGGCTGCTGTAAATCTCGCTGACGGCAAGCTGCTGTGGCAGCAAAAATATCAGGCTGAATTCAAGAAGAACCAGTACGCCGTCGAGATGGCGAAGGGACCAAACGCGACTCCGCTCGTCGTTGGCAATCGACTGTTCACACTCGGCGTAACCGGAGTTGTTAACGCCTGGGACACGGCAACCGGCAAGCTGCTTTGGACCAGAGACTTTTCAAAGTCGATTGATACTTCGAAGATGTTCTGCGGTACCGCAGCTTCACCACTGATCGTTAACGGACGTGTGATTGTCCAAATCGGCAGTGATATTCATGGCGGACAAGTGCTCGCGTTAAATCCTGCCACCGGCGCATCCGAGTGGGAATGGCACGGACTTGGACCAGGCTACGCGTCGCCAGTGGTAATCGAACTCGGCGGTATTCAGCAAATTGTTGCTATGACCGAAGGCTCGATCGTGAGTCTCGACGGAAAGACGGGCAAAGAGTTGTGGTCCGTTCCGTTTCCCGACGAATGGCACGAGAACATAGCCACGCCGCTTTGGACCGGCTCGTTTCTCGTCGTCTCGGGAACGCGACAGGGAACCCACGCTTACGGGCTAGCTCGAAACGGCGGCAAATGGCAGGCAGTCGAGATGTGGAAGAATCCGGACATCGCGATGTACATGAGCTCCCCGGTTTTTGGCGACGGCTTGATCTATGGTCACTCTTCCAAGCGAAAGGGACAGTTCTTCGCGATCGACGCGAACACAGGCGCACTGCGCTGGGCGACAGAAGGCAGAGAGGGCGAGCACGCATCTTTGTTGCTCACGCCGCAACACGTAATCTTTCTGACTAATGGCGCAGACTTGATCGTCGCGAAACGCGGCACGCCGACATTTACCGTCGAGCACCGTTACGAAGTGGCTCAGGGGTCAACATTTGCCAGCCCCGTAATACTTGGCACGAACATACTGGTCCGTGACGCGACCGGATTGATGCTGCTCAAGTTTGGACAGTAGACCACCGATTCGCACCAATCCGTGGCTCCAAAAGTTGGAACTGAAATCCACAACATTACTCGAGCGAATGATCGATGCGAGCGTCGACGGGATGTTCGCGTTCGATCGCGACTGCAGATTCATCGCGTGGAATCGCGCGATGGAGCGCATCTCGGGATTCAGCCGTGACGACGTGTTGGGCAAGCGCGTGGTGGAGGTCTTTCCGTTCCTGCGCGAACACGAGAACGACAGTTGTTTCTCCGCAGCACTCGCCGGCAAAGAATCAGTTTCGCAAAACCATCCTTACGGTCCTTCAGAAACAGGCGTCTTCGAGAGTCAGTATTCACCAATTCACGACGAACAGAACAACATCGCCGGCGGAATCGCCGTCATCACCGACATCACTACGCGGAAGCATGCTGAAGAAGCAACGAACGCCGCATTCCGACGGTTGGAATTTCACGTAGAGAGTTCGCCGCTGGCCGTTGTCGAGTGGGACAGCGACTTTCGCGTCTCGCGCTGGTCAGTGTCGGCGGAAAGGCTGTTCGGCTGGAAAGCGGAAGAGGTGCTCGGTAAACACGTCAACGAGTGGCGGTTTGTTTTTACTGACGACGTCGATGCAGTGGCACTGGTTACTAACCGGCAGCGCGAGGGTGTTGAAGTTCAGGGCGTGACGCGAAATCGTAATTACACGCGCGCGGGATCGATTCTGTATTGCGAGTGGTACAACTCGGTGTTGCGTGACGAGCGTGGCAAGCTGGTGTCGGTTCTTTCCCTCGTCCTCGACGTGACGGCGCGACAAAGCGCTGAGGAAGAACGAGCCGCGTCGCTGGTGCGCGAGCGTGACGCACGCCGGCACGCGGAAGAAGCAGACCGATTGAAGGATGAATTCCTCGCGACGCTTTCGCACGAGCTACGGACTCCACTGACGTCGATACTCGGCTGGGCGTCGATGATCCGGAATGGTGAAGTCGAAGGTCCGAATGCTTCGCGCGCGATCGAAACGATCGAGCGTAATGCGCGTTCGCAAGCCCGGCTGATTGACGATCTCCTCGACGTATCGAGGATTATCACCGGAAACCTCAGGCTCGATCTGCATCCACTCAATCTTGCGCCGATAGTTGACACCGCTCTCGACGCATTGCGTCCAACGGCAGACGTCAAAGGCATGAAACTGCAAACGCGCTTTGAGCCGGGTCAGTGTCTTGTGAAAGGCGATCCAAATCGTTTGCGACAAGTGATCTGGAACCTGCTATCAAACGCGATCAAGTTCACACCGCGCGGTGGCAGTGTCAATATCGATTTGTTGTGTGTGGAATCGACCGCGCGCCTGACGGTCAGCGATACCGGCGATGGAATCTCGCCGGAGTTTCTGCCGTACGTGTTCGATCGCTTTCGGCAAGCGGAAGGTTCAATATCAAGAAAGCAGGGCGGTCTCGGTTTGGGACTGGCGGTCGCGCGACACCTGGTTGAATTGCATGGCGGAACAATTCGCGCGGGCAGCGAAGGTCTCGGAAAGGGATCGGTGTTTACAGTCGATCTGCCACTTGCGCAGGAACGCAGAGATCCGGCGCGCGCCGAAGAACGCAAACGGGAGGTTGAGCGACGACGAAGTCGCAGTGGCGCTGTCCGGCTAGATGGTGTCCATGTATTGTTGGTGGAAGACGATGACGACTCGCGCAGGCTTTTAGGAACGATGTTGAAACGGTATGGTGCACGGGTTACGTCTACCAAGTCTGCGGCCGAAGCGCTCAGTGTTTTTGAAACCGAGTTGCCGGACGTATTGATTAGCGATATCGGAATGCCGGACCAGGATGGTTACGAGTTGGTGCGTAAGTTGCGGGCGATGCCGCCGGAGAAGGGTGGCAAGACGCCGGCGATTGCGTTGACCGGTTACGCATCGCGCAAGGATCGCGAACGCGCGCTCAGTACGGGTTACCAGCAGCACATGGCGAAGCCAATCGAGCAGGCGGATATGATCAATGCGATCGCCGCGCTCGTTGGTCGTGGCGA
>DASWUM010000047.1:0-16094 GCA_036401595.1 Pyrinomonadaceae bacterium | reverse complement strand
CCGCCCCTCGCTTGTCATCTTAATTCTGCGTCTCGGTTTGCTTTGTACGCGGCGGCGCGTTCTTCACGTACTTATCAAACCAACCGATCATCTCGTAGAGCACATGCTCGATGCTCTCACGGCCCGCGTACCCGTGCGCTTCGTGCGGCAACATCACGAGCCTCACCGTCGCGCCGTTGCCCTTCATCGCCTGATACATTCGCTCCGACTGGATCGGAAACGTCCCGGTGTTGTCGTCTGCCTCGCCGTGAATCATCAACATCGGCTCGTTGATCTTCTGCGCAAACATGAACGGCGATACTTTCAAATACAACTCGGGCGCTTCCCAAATCGTGCGCCTCTCACTCTGAAACCCAAACGGCGTCAACGTTCGATTGTAAGCACCACTGCGTGCGATCCCGGCGCGAAACAGATCGCTATGCGCTAACAAATTTGCCGTCATGAACGCACCATAACTATGACCGCCCACACCTACGCGTTCTGGATCAGTCACGCCCATCTCTGTCGCTTTGTCGATCGCGGCCTTCGCACTCATCACGATCTGCTCGACGTAAGTGTTGTTGACCGTTTCCGGACTGCCGACCACGGGCATCGTCGCATTGTCGAGAACGGCGTAACCCTCCATCAGGAAAAACAGGTGCGATGGCCCAACGATCGACGTCGCTCTTTGCGTTGAGCCGCTTATCTGTCCGGCCGTGCCCGCGTCGGTAAACTCGAGCGGATACGCCCAGACTACTGTCGGCAGTCGCGTGCCTTCCTTGTAATCCGGCGGGAGATAGAGCGTGAACGAGCACTGCACTCCATCCGCGCGTTTGTAAGTAACAAGCTGCTTCTTGATGCCGCGGAGTTGCGGTGTCGGATCCGGAAACTGTGTGAGCGCACGCGGACCGGCGCCGTTTGTTCCGAGCACGTAATAATTCGGCGCTTCAGTCGTCGATTCGCGACGCGTGATGAATTGGCTGCCGTCGTCGGTCAGCAACGCCACCACGCTTTCGTAGCTCTTCGCATCAGTGCGAAAAAGACGCTCAGACTTCAGCGTCTTCAAATTGAAACGATCGAGAAACGGACGGTCGCCTTCGGGTGACGCACCGTTACCGTTGAGATAGATCCAATCGCCGTCCTGCAAGATCGCACGCTGCCCTCCGGCCGCCCGCGTCACAGGTGTGCCGCGATCGTTGTAACGATCCTGCTGGTTCCTTTCCCAGAGAAGTTTCGGCGGCGTGCCCGGCTGATCGGCGTCAAACATGAACGTGCGAATCCAGCGCTTGTCGCGTTCGTAATCGCTGAACAACACCAGCCCACTTTTCTCGCCGAACGTGACGCCTGCAAAGCGCTTCTCAACTTTGAAGAGTTCGACCGGCTGTCCGGTAAACGGCGCCTTGAGCGTCACAACGCTGTCACGGTATGCGACTTTCTTCTTTGGATCGCCGCCGTCGAGTGCGACGGCCCAGATTAATGTCGCCGGCTGATTCGGCCGCCAGCGAATCGTACGTGGACCGGTGATCACGCCGTCGATTGGCACCTGATCCGCTAGTGGCTGGCTCACAACTTTGTAGACGAGCTTCCCTTTCGTGTTCCACACTTCGATCTCTCGCGGAAACGCGTTGTCCGGAAAGAGGTAAGAAAACGGTTTCTGAATGCGTGTCACCAGAATGTGCTGGCCGTCAGGCGACGGATCGACTGACTGAAAGATCCCCGCCTGTCCCACAGCGGTTGCGTGTCCGGTGGCTATGTCGAGGAGCGCCAGCCGCGACGTGGCGTAATACTCAAAGAGTCGCTCATCGTGTGGGCTCTTCAAAAGATCTTCGTAAGTCATCACTGGTCCAGGCCTGCCGGAACTCTCTTGCGTGTTCGGTTCGTCTGGAATCAGCGGCTGTGCTGGCGCTGCGCCGCGCGTCGTCGGGACGAGTTGAACCAGCAGCGTCTTGTTATCAGGCATCCACGTCAATGGATTACCCAGGACAGAGTTAATCGCGATTGCTTTGAGATGTTGAATTCTTCCAGTGGCCGCGTCGCCAACCCACAGCTCAACGCGATCGGAAGTCGTGTTCAGAAAAGCGAAATGCCTGCCGTCGTCACTCCAGTCAATGCCGGTAATCTTTGCGCCTGGAGGCACGTCGATCTTCACTTCCGAACCATCAGCAATTCGCTTCAGAGTCAGAGCGACTGAATACTGAAAGCGATGTGGTGAATTTGAAGCAGGATTGATCCGACGTCCGGCGAGTCGCAACATCGGCTGCGAGAGATCGGCGAGCGGCGGATAGCGCAGCCCAGTCGCCAACAACATATTGGCGCGCGTCGGACTAACGTAAGCAGTCGGCGTGACCGGAGCGTTCAGCACGTCGAGCACTTCTTTTGGTGGCTTCTTGTAACCAGTCTGCGGGTAACTGACGTTGGCGAGTAAAAGTAGAACTGCGAGCGATGCGAGACGGAATGCTTTGTGGGCTTTCATGGCAGGCTCCTACGCAAAAGCGTGTGAACAATCAACTGTGTGGAATGCTGCAAAGAAATTTGCAGCGACGCGAAATTATTCGAGTTGACTAGTAGAAGTCAAACGAAAATCCTAATCGTGTTTTATTTTGGTGGGCTTGGTTGACGAGACACCAGCGCGCGCTTAGACTGCAATGCATAGACCCGACGGCTGCGCGCCGGTACCGGCGTGAGGCTTAGGGTTCAAACAACGGTGCAATGTTCTCGGGTGATCCCCGCTCGCATTGCGCCGTTTGTTGTATCCGCAGATTGCGCAGATTTCATAAATCAATCCGCGTTATGGGTGGATACGGTCCGTGGTTCGCTTGACAAGACTGCTTGAATCATTAGAATCGACCGTGCTCAAGCGGGAGTAGCTCAGTGGTAGAGCATCGCCTTGCCAAGGCGAGGGTCGCGAGTTCAAATCTCGTCTCCCGCTCCACGAAATCAGGATGAAGGCGGGCGGATGAAGGACGAAAGCCTACCGGCTTTCAAGCAGGTGCTGCTTCATCTTTCCGCCTTCATCCTTTATTCTTGCCGGTATGGCGGCGTAGCCAAGTGGTAAGGCAGAGGTCTGCAAAACCTTTATTCATCGGTTCGATTCCGATCGCCGCCTCCAATCACAATCTCAACCGTTGAACAACTTAGCGCGAACTCCGAAACGTTTCATTTGCTTTCGTCATTATTGAATGGGGCGTGAATCGATTAGTTTCACGAGTCCGTAGAGAGTTCTAGAGGTTCATCGAATGGACACGTCATCCGAGACTGTGCCTCGGTTTGAGCGGGCGAAGCTGCTTCACGACTTCAAGCAACTGACCACGATCAGTACCAGTTAAGCCCGACATTTCTCGATTGTCTTCGACTCTCTAAACATCAGGAGACCACTGCCATGCAAGGCATACCTGAAGCGATCAAATACTTGTATCAACAATTCATTCTGCGAGATGTCGTCGCCTATGTTGCTCCTGGAACAGTACTCGCGGCCTGTTTACTGAGGGTCCATTTTCTTGATTTAGAACACGCGCTTTACTTCATAGAACGCATTCCAAAGGTCGCATACGTCCCGATCTATGGCGTTCTTTTCACTCTGGGCTTAGGTATCCAGAACTTCGGAGAGACGATCGGGCTGGTGAAAGATAACGTCCGCAAAGATTGCCAGGGGCGCCCGAGCGAAGAGTTACGGTTTAACAAATTGCAGAAATTTCATCGCGTCGTGCTTCTCAGACAAACTCCTGATGAGAAGGACGGCTATACCGAGTGGATGGAGCGCACGAGGGAAAGAATTGAGGTTAAGAAGTATGCATCTGGAAACATTGCCCTAGCACTCGTAATGGGGGCGGTGGTGTTCTTGCTCGCAAAACTTTCTTTGAACGCCGGGCGCTGGGCCATTCTCGCTACCGGAGCGATTTTGGCGGCTTCAATGATACGCGCAAACCACCGTCAGGCGAAGAATGTACAAATATGGGAAGAGGGAGCGATCAACCACCATGCGGAGAGCCTGAAAGTCGACAAACGAAAAGATCAGATCTGAGCGGCAGCCCTTCCAGTTGAACTCGCCGACTGAATGCGTTGATTCAGGAACACGAGTAATTATTGACTGCGACCTGCAACACGGCGTATAAGCGCCTGCGACAGGCTCCCCCTGGCGACATCAAGTGGTACCCGCGCAAACAGCCTGACTCACCCGACAAAAGGAGAAGACAGGTAAGATGAAGAATGAAGGTTCATCAATTGTGCCTCCCCTTTTGGTCCTGTTCATGTTTCTCGGACTCGTGCTCGGTTGTGCGCATCTGGACCGGCAGAACAAAACGGTCAGCGATACGGAAGTGAAAGCCGAGAATGAACGAAAGGCGAAAGTCGAAAAGTGCAGTCAGGAAAAACAAGCTCTGGCCCAGCTTGATGCAAAAGTGGACGACTTCGCACGTCTGCCTTCCCGTTTGCAGCCAACCGCTCAGCCCTACCTAAAGGGAAAACTCTTCATTGTGGAAATCAGGGACAAAAGAAACTACGTTTACGATTTTTCTGCGACCGGTTGTCGCATGTCTGAAGATTGTCGGAAGGATGCCGGTTGCACCGGGACGAGTTACGACAAATTTAGCGACGTTCGCGCTCGATCAATCGCAGAAGTTGTCACCACCGCAGTGATTGAGTGTCGCAAGATAAAGAGCGGTAACTTCGTCCAGACCGGATCAACTTCAGGAGAGAAGATTCCGGGCTACGACGTCTCGTGCAATCTTACGCTCGTAGACCGTAGTATTCCGGCCGTAGTTTTCAAAAAGACTTTTAGTTCGGAGTTGTTGATGGTCGAGGATCAGACAAGCGTTTCGTTGTCTGGCACTAAAGAGTTGGTTGCACGCACTCCTACCTCAGAGATGGACGACTTTCTTCTTAAGCTGCCGCGACGGCAATAGACCTGTGTGGAAGAAATGGGCTGTAACCACAGATTACACAGATTCTATTAAATCAATCTGTGTAATCTGTGGATAAAAAATGCTCATGGTGGGCCCCAGGCTTCGAGTTCCGTCAAGCGACTGTAATTATCCGGCGACGCACTCGTCAGCACACGGATCTTCGTCGTGCTAAACGGCGTAAACTGGAACTGTACCCACACTTTGTTGTTGTTGCTCGCACCCGCAAGTGGCACCCAACTCGACCCGTTCCAGTACTGCAATTCAAACCCATTCAACGTGTAAAGACTGTTCGTCATTTGCAACGTCGGCGTGGCCGGATTCTGATAGTTATCCTGGACCATGAAGACGTCGAGCTCAGTGATACTCCGCATTTGACCAAAGTCGACTTGCAGCCACTGCGGCATTGACTGGGTGCTGATCCAACCGTTGAACACTCCGCCGGTCGTCGAATTTGCGCCGGCACGCTCGCCGTTATTGGCATTGCTCGGCGGATAGTTCGACACCAGCGTCGACGACGCACTCGCCACACCACCATTCCCCGCCAACGCATAGTTAATCGAGGCTGGCGGAGGTGTGGTGGGAGCGTTCCATGCTTCGAGTTCTGTCAGCCGGCTGTAATTATCCGGCGACGCATTCGTCAACACTCGGATCTTCGTCGTGCTGATCGCCGCAAACTGGAACTGTCGCCACACCTTGTTATTGCCAGTCACACTTCCACCCGGCACTGTTACCCAACTGGCGCCGTTCCAGTACTGCACGTCAAACCCAATTAAAGTGTAAATACTGTTCGTCATCTGCAACGTTGGTGGCGCAGGGTTCTGATAGTTGTCCTGCACCATGAAGACGTCGATCTCCTGAAGGCTGCGCGTCTGACCAAAGTCGACTTGCAGCCACTGCGGCATGCTCTGGTTACTGATCCAGCCGTTGAATACTCCTCCGGTCGTTGAGTTAGCGCCGGCGCGTTCACCGTTAATCGCATTACTCGGCACGTAGTTCGACACTAACGTTGTCGATGCACTCGCCACACCTCCGTTCAAAGGCAGTGCATAGTTAATCGTGGCTGGCGGCGGTGTGGTTGGATCGCTCCATGCTTCGACCTCTGTTAACCGACTGTAATTATCCGGCGACGCATTCGTGAGCACACGGATCTTCGTCGTGCTGATCGGTGCAAACTGGAACTGTCGCCACACCTTGTTATTGCCGGTCACACTTCCGCCTGGCACTGTTACCCAACTCGCGCCATTCCAGTACTGCACGTCAAAGCCATACAAAGTGAAAAGACTGTTCGTCATCTGCAACGTCGGTGGCGCGGGATTCTGATAGTTGTCCTGCACCATGAAGACGTCGATCTCCTGAAGGCTGCGCGTCTGACCAAAGTCGACTTGCAGCCACTGCGGCATGCTCTGGTTGCTAATCCAGCCATTGAACACTCCGCCGGTGGACGAGTTAGCGCCGGCGCGTTCACCATTAATCGCAGTACTCGGCAGGTAATTCTGCGCCAGTGTTGACGACGCACTCGCAACACCACCGTTCGCCGGCAACGCGTAGTTCGTGATGCTTGAGCTGGTCGTGAAGATCAGATCATCATGGTCATCGAAGCTACTCGAGCCGGTGCAAGTCCCAACTGAACCCTGGTCGCGCAACCTCGCACGCACAGCTTGTGGGCCACTGCCATTTTGCAGTGTTAAGGTAGTCGATAGAGTTTGATTCCCATTCACGGTCGGGTCAATCGTTGCAATGTAGATCCAATTGGGATTACTTGCATCAGCCGCGTAAAACAGGTCAAGGTGATCTATCTGTGAACTAAAAACCCATGCAGTAACATCGATTCTGACATTCTTACCGGGCGCGAGGTTCGTGCCGTCGAGTGTCGAAACTCTGATCCGATCGATGGATTCGTCCTGGTGGTAGGTGCCGAATGGTCCATCGGGACACGAGTTGTTGATTGTATTGGGCTGATTGGCCTCAGGCCCCGCAGTGATCACGGCACGCCCATTGAGTAGTGCCCCCGAATCGCAACTACTACCTGCTTGCAGACATTTTGGCGCCTTCAGCGTCGCGTCATAGAGGGCTATGTTCTGCGCGAAGTTAGCGGTTTCCGTGATTGGACCAAACATAGTCACATTCACTGGATTACTAAATCCGGAAAAATTTCCGCTACCGATTCCGTTCCAACCAACAAAGCCAAAACCACCGGATGGCGTTGCCGAAATCGAAACGACCTGACCGATGTTGAACCAATTACTTGCTGGGTTAACGGAACCGCCTGGAGTGGCGTTCATGGTAAGGAAATATTGTGTGTTGAAGTTTGCGATGTAAGTCGTGTTGGTCGTCGGCGCGACTGAATGCGAGATTGCGCCACCATCGCTCCAATTCGCCCAGCCAAGACGAGTTCCACCGGATACGTTTTGCGGAGACGAAGTGCTAATCGTATGAGTCGAACCTGAACTCCATGTAAACGTCTGTGGAGTGGTAAAAGTGGAACCATCAACAGTAAATGAAAGGCCCGACGGACTCGTTTGCACACTGATTTGAACTGACGATCCGATCGTAGTTGCCTGTGCTGTTGATGAATTACCGCTTGTACCGACGCCGTTATACGCACGCACACGATAGAAATAATTGGTACTTGGATTGAGCCCGGTGACACTACGACTGGTTACGTTGCCGACATCCAGATCCTGGTAGCCGGTAACGAAACTGCTAAACGTGTTGACGGTCGACACGTCGAGACGATAGCCGGTCGCGCCAGACGAACTATTCCAGTTGGCAGTAAAGCTGCTGCTGGTGATGTTTGTCGGCTGCTGAACGACTGGCGCTGCGGGTGGATTGGTCGGCAGATTCCAATTCAGCGTAATGTTTCCCGAATCTCCATTAAAACCATCGACAGCAATTCGGTAGGTCGTGCCCGAAGTCGCATTAAACGACACTCGACTACTCAGTCCGCCGTTGGGATCATCATCGTTCGACGCGATCGAGGTAAGCGCACCAACAGAAGTTCCGGTATAAACAGCAAGGAGCGTGTCGAAATTGCTTCCTGAGGTAGTAATCGTAGCGATACCAGTATTTGGCGCCTGCCAACGATACCAAACTGATTTGCCGCCCGGGTTGCCCACATGGTTTGGTTCGCCCACCTCTTTTGTGGCGCCGACATTGATTCCATTAACAAAGCCGGAAGCGTTTGATATCACCAGGGCATTTACAAAATTGTCATTGGCTGGCGGTGGCGTCCCGCAATTATCCTCGGTTTGGTTTGTGACCGGGTTGAAACATATCGAGCCGCCCTCGAAATCACTCTGTCGTTTTCCGTTTGACGAAAACTCATCCGAGATCGGTAAGCCATAAGTGCCGTCTGGTCCATTGAGTGCCTGCCAGCGCGAGCGAATCTGGCCGTGAACTTCGAATGTCTGTCCATTCCGCGATCCGGAGCGATGCAAGACAAACGCGCCACCCTGAAATCTCTGGTAGTGATACGAGGTTCCAAATGGCGATACTAACTGCGCATCAGTGAAGCAAGTGGCATTGAAGTCAGAGCAATTCCGATCCGCGATCGGATATCCGATCATGCGCGTGTTGGCGCTGCTGTAGTCTGGCCCACCCAACTGAATAAACTTGTCCCACATGCCGCCGTAGATCTGGGCGACGAAATTCGTATTAGTGTCGGCGAGCATCAAGGCGTCATGAACGCCGAGTGTGATGTCGTCGAAGTCCTGGATCAATCCCTTGCCCCAGGTCGAATTATTCGGATCGCAAGTGGCGCAGTTCCAACGATGGACCACGCTTGTCGGTGGTTGTTTGGCGAATTGCAGAAAGTTGTTTCGGTTTGCAGCATCGATGAATAACTGCGGATTCGGAGCACCTTGTCCGATGGTGATGGTGCCGCAACTTGACAAGCACGTAGAGGCGTTAATCAGGTTGACGATTACGTTGCGAGGTTGAGAACCAAACCCCAGGGTAAAGTTGATTCCGGGATTCGGTGATAAGTGGCAGTAACTCATGATCGTGCCACCGTTGGACGGAATGGGTGCGCCGCTGCAAGAGCCTTCGTAGGCGAAGCCAGCTGCCGGACCACAACCGTCAATCGCGGTCGCATTTCCGTTCCACACACATGCGTGAGTATGCCGCGAGCCGAACAGATGGCCTAACTCGTGGACAAATACGTTCACGGACCAGGAGTATGTTGGAATATTCGAAAACGTCGCGAAGATGCCGCTAAAGCATTCGCGCGAAGCTGCCGAAGAGCAATAAGTGCCAAAGCCTGCTGCAACTCCACCGCCCCCGCGTAAGGCAAGCAGGTGCCCGAAATCTCCATTAAAAGACGTACGAACCTGCTGAAACTTGGACAGCAAACTTCCCGAGGTGGTGAGTCCTGCGTAAGGACTCTCGATGTTCCAAACAAAAATTTCTGAAAGGGACACTGTAATCCCATCATTGGCAAAGAGCGTTGCGGACTGATTGAAGAGTCCGGTTACGTAGTTCGCGGTATTTGTTACGCTACTTCCTTTGTTTTGATACAAATCAAAATCAGCTTCGACGTAAATGCGGATACACGATCCAGGCAGTCCCGTTGGTTCCTGAAGCAGTGTATCGGGAACGGGCGCCGTGGACTCGGGTGTGTCACAGCTCATCTCGGCGCTGATCTTGAGATCTTTCTCCGCGTAAACTATGTGCGTGTCGGAAGGATTGTCTCCGGTTAAGCGTCCGACGACGGAATTACCGTCGGTCTCGGTACTGAAGAAACCAATCATTTCGTTTTTGAAAAAACTGATCGCCGCCAGCGACTGTTCGTTACCACTAACAATGCCGCGATAATGCACACCGAAGTCTTCCTGGGCAGGTTCGGCTGTGGGCGCAGCGGTTGTGACTGAAAAACCGTTCGCCAAAATATCTACCTGGACCAGCTCGAGATCCACCGTTCCGCCTTTGCCATCCGGCAACGAAAGTGTCAGGAACTTGACCTTGTCGCTTATCAATTTCTCGATTGCCGGTTTGTCTAAGTCGAAAACGGCTCCGTCATTTATCACGCTGTGCAACTGTTGCTCGTTCTGCACGGCGTTCGGGCCGAGCTGAAACAGGCGATTCGCATTGCGCACCAGAGAACGCCGCTCAAAATTTGCTCCGGCAGCCTTTGAGTTTCGAATCATCTTCGGAATCTCTTTTAGGCCCGGTTCTTGCGAACTAGAAGGATTAGTTGGAGGTGTTGAAACGTCCTGGGCTCGCGAGGGCTCGTAATTAAAGAGCGACCAGAAGCCGAGCACAACCAGGATCAGGAGGAATACGGAGGCGGAGGTTTTTCTCATGAGGATTATCCTTAATTGGTTTCATGGGCAGTGAGCGCAAATGCACTTAACAACAGATGAACGCGGATGGGTGATGGATGATAATCCGTAATCAATCGGCGTTATCTGTGGCTAAATATACCGGTTCAACTAGATCTCGACCAGCTCCAACACGTGCTCTTTATCTTTGGCGGTCTCGTAAAAGTTCTCGAACTCGCCGTCAAACTCCGATTGAATTGCCGGAATAAACAGACACATCCCTTGATAGATGGTCTTATAGTACCGGTCCAAAGCAGATAGCTTTGTCGTTATGACCGTGGGTGAATCATCACTCTCCGAAGGCGCGCGCATAATCTTGAGACGATGCGATTCCGGATAAAACTTCGTCAGATACTTGATGACCGGCTCGAACCTTCCCTTCCTGCTTTGCTCATAGTTCAATGTCAACGTGAGTCCAAACCAGCCAATCTGCATGATCAGGTTGTCGACATACGGATTCAGCTTTTGATCAGCGGCGATCATAACGTTCGCATCAAAAATCTGTAGCCCGCAGGTATTGATCTCCAACCCGCAATTTGCAGCCATCGCATCGAGACACGAGATGGCCGGAAGAATTCTGACATTCAGGCCACGTTTCTTTCCCCGGCGGTAGACATCCCAGGTCACGTCATCATAGAAAGCCGGGTGACCGTCGCCGATTGCGACCACTCCCGGGCCTGCCTTTGCTTCATCGAGGATCAAGTCGGCAAGTTTTTCATACACCATCCAGTCTTCATCGCCGGTCCAGTACTCTTTATCCAAATTGACAACTTGTTTGCAGTATTTCTTCAGTATCTGATGGTATTCAGTCAGATGGAAAATGATTCGTGCGGATTTTATGGCCTCCAGTGTTTCGAGGGTTGTTTGTTCAAAGCCGCCAATGCCGATGCCGGCCAGAGAAATATCAAAAACGGTTTTCTTTGGTTTCATGAGGGCTCCTCGTTTCAATTGGTTGAAGTGGTGAAGCTTCCGTGACGATTAGTTTGAGCCGTTCGCTAATCCATCCTTAAGGATTTCCTGCAAGCGGGATTTCGCGTCTCCGCTGAAGGCGATCGGGTCGCGGTGATATTCCTTGTCGCCGCAGATGAGTTCGATCGCTCCGGTGTCAGTAACAAATGCGTGATTGAAGCACTGCTCCATTTCAGCTCGCCCATTCATTGCATTCGGCGGGACGAGTATGCCCGACATCACGAGGCCGTCAACAGTATCGATCAATCGTCCGCCTTCCTTGCCAACGATCAACAGGAAGCGGCGATTCTTCGATACGACAGCTCGACTTAGTAACTTATAAACGCACGACAACGATGTTCCGTCGAGTCAGTCATAGCGGTGGCGCCTGGAAAAGACCTGGTGAAACTATGCGATGAGGATGCTGGTCAAAAAGATTGCAAGTGACTTATACGCCGCAGGCAATGGCGAGTCAATCATTACATTGACTTTTTTGAGGAACGGAAATAATCTCCGCGCACGTCGATGCAAACCGTGTGGGCCATCTTACTGATACTGTTGATAGTGGGCCTCTTGGTCTGGGAACTATCGATCCGAGTCAGAATCGTCAAGCTTCTTTTCAAGTTTTTCTTTCGCAGAAGATAGGGGGCACAGATCGACGCGGATTGAGGACGGATCAGTGCGTCGTCACTCCAGGTTCGTGAGTGTTGTTCAGCGCCGTCGCGTCAGGAATGCGATCAGTGCGACGAACAATGCCGAGCCGATAATTGACCAGACGATCGGGAAGCTAGTCGTGCCGATCCGCACTGGAAATAGCTCAGGCAGACCGAGGCCTCGAGCGATCCACATTCCGACAATTGCGCCGACAAAACCAAGCGCGATCGACACCAGGCAACCGCCGCGTGAGAAACCCGTGATCGCCTGTCCCAACGCACCACAAATCCCTGCCACGATCAGCAAAATGATCAAATCGAATAACGTCATAGTGTCTGAATTATACGACTATTCCCGATTCTATAAACGTTTCGGAGGCCCTGGAATGATGGTCAGGTCAATTGGGCATCACCGCCTCCCCGGCGCGGTAGCGCGCGATGATGCCCCGCCTCATACATCTCGACGCATGAGGCAAAGTCGAAAATTCTTACTATTTGCAATTGTTATTAAAGCGTTTTGCCTTGCACTGGTCGCAAATCTCGCTCGACTTGGGCTTCTCAGTAGTGGATTCGTAATCTGATTTGGGCCAATGCCGGCAGTTCGAGCAGAAATGCCACGTCGCACTCTTGCGTTTGCGCCGATAGACTTGAGTCATCCTTTTTCGTGCTCTTTCTGGGCAGCCCGAACGGTACGACAACAAGCTCAGAGAAGTCCTTATAAAGTTCTCAAAGAGTTATCAATTGAGATTTTGAGAATTAGGCGGGCACAACAAGGTTATAATGCGGCACCTGATCCAGGTACGATTACTACTCCCACAAATGTCTTCAACTGCCAAAGATCAGTTCTCCATTGGGACCATTATTTGGACCCTGCTGGGATTGATCGTGTTTGCGCTGTTGACGGGGATTGGGATCAGGCTCATTCCCAGGCAACCGAGGGTGGGTTGGTTTTCAGCAATACTGTTCGGAACGATGTGCGTGGTCGCTGTTAGAGACCTCTACCGCCAGTGCGGCCTGGACCAGGACACGATTCCCGACGTCAAAAGCCAGGTCAGCATTCGGCGCGCAGTGGTCGCAGTAGGCACTGTGATCGCAGCCATCTTTCTCGGCGTCACCGATAGTTTTTTTTCCTTCTTATTTACGGACTCGTTTCTACGGCCGGGAATTTTTCTTGGCGCTTTCCTGACTACGCTCGCTTTCTATCCACTTCGGGATCGAAATGAGAGACACGCAAGTTTTAGATTCTGGATTATTTACAGCGCGGGGCTGGGCGTATTTAGTGTCATCATTTCTTATGGAAAAGACTGGCTGGAAGATTGGTTGATATGAGATTCATCAGACTCCTCGGCGCGGTCGTTATCTTTTACGGATTGAGTTACCTGCTTCACGCCGGCATGCAAATCTCTTCGGGGATGTCTATCGGAAGGTTCCCCATTCCCTGGGTAGCTATCATCGTGCTCAATCTGACCATCGGCTTCGTCACAGCAGTTGTCGGTATCGGGCTGTTGCTGACACGAGCTTGGTCGAGGATCGCATGGCTCGTGACGGTTACGGTGCTGGTGCTGCTGCATGATCTGATTCTGCTGTTGTGGTATTTGCTCAAACAGGACCTTACCGGGCAACTGTTGAATGTATTATTAATTTTCTTCCTGGCTGCAATTTCCTGGGGCAAACTCACCGACGAATCCACGAAGAAGTATTTCACTCCGACCTAGTATCCACAGATTACGCAGATTACTATTAGACGCGGTGGAGCACGTGGATGTCATTATTGTGGGGGCGGGGTTGTCGGGGGTTGGGGGAGCGTGTCATCTCAAGCGCCACTGCCCGACGAAGAGTTTTGTCATACTCGAGGGGCGCGAGGGGATGGGTGGTACGTGGGATCTCTTTCGATATCCGGGCGTTCGTTCTGACTCAGACATGTACACACTCGGTTATCGCTTTAGACCGTGGCGTGATAACAAGGCCATGGCCGATGGTCCCTCAATCCTCAACTACATTCGCGACACTGCCGCCGAGTACAAAGTAGATCAATCGATTCGCTACAGCCATCGAGTGCGACGTGCCTCATGGTCGTCGGATGACGCGCGCTGGACAGTTGAGGCGGAGGTTGGACCGGAGAACAAGCTCGTCCAACTGACATGTAACTTCCTCTACCTCTGTACCGGATACTACGATTACGAGAGTGGTTACACACCGCAGTGGCCTGGCGTCGAGCGCTTCCGCGGAACGATTGTGCACCCGCAGAAGTGGCCCGAGAATTTGGACTACGCGGGCAAGCGCGTCGTGGTAATCGGCAGTGGCGCGACGGCTGTCACGCTTGTCCCCGCAATGGCGGAACGCGCGGCACACGTCACGATGCTTCAGCGCTCGCCGAGCTACATCGTCTCGCGTCCCGCTGAAGATAAGATCGCGATCCTGCTGCGGCGCTGTCTGCCCGATCGTGCCGCGTACATGCTGACGCGCTGGAAGAACGTTTTGTCGGGAACATTCTTCTACAGTCTCGCGCGAAAGCGCCCAAACGTTTTCAAGTGGATGGTGGCGAGAGGAGTACGTCACGAACTGCGTGAGAAGTACGACGCGAAACACTTTACGCCGCCGTACAATCCGTGGGATCAGCGACTGTGTCTCGTTCCTGACTCAGATTTATTTCGCTCGATGCGCGAGGGCCGCGTGTCAGTAGTGACAGACCAGATCGAGACGTTCACCGACGAAGGTCTCTTGCTCAAGTCAGGCGAACGACTTAATGCAGACATCGTAGTTACAGCCACCGGGCTCGTTTTGAAGTTATTCAGCGGCATGCAACTCGTCGTGGACGGTGCGCCAGTGGAAATGCCGAAGACACTCGTCTACAAAGGGATGATGTTCAGCGACGTGCCGAATCTCGCTTTCGCTGTCGGCTACACGAATGCATCGTGGACGTTGAAGTGTGACCTCATCGCGGAGTACGTTTGCAGACTCCTGAATCACATGGACCATCACGGCTATGCCGTCTGCACCGCGCGCGTGAATGATCCGAACATCGAAGAGGTGCCGGTCATCGATTTCAACTCGGGATATGTTTTGCGTGCACTCCCGGCGCTGCCGCGTCAGGGATCGAAGACGCCCTGGCGTCTGCACCAGAATTACGTGAGGGATCTTTCGATGATGCGATACGGACGCGTGGAAGACGGCACGATGGAATTCAAGCCGGCACCACAGGCGGTGGCCAATGGCTGAGCGCATGCGACTCAAAGAACGTACTGCCGTGATCACTGGCGCCGCGAACGGCATCGGACGTGCGATTGCCGTGTCGCTGGCGCGCCGTGGTTGCCATCTCGCGCTCGCTGATATCAATGAAGAAGGATTGACAGGCACGGCGGAGTTGATTAGAGATCACGGCGTCCGGGTTTCTCGACACCGCCTCGACGTTTCCGATCGCGTCGCAGTAGCTCAGTTTCCCGATCTGGTCGCGGCCGAGCACGGAGGCGTAGATGTGCTCGTCAACAACGCTGGTGTCGCGGTAGGTGGGACGTTCGAGCAAGTCTCGGACGAGGACTTCGAGTGGCTCTTCGAGATCAACTTTTGGGGTGTGGTGCGCATGACACGCGCATTTATGCCGTTACTGCGCGCCAGTGACGACGCGCGCGTCGTGAACCTCTCGAGCATTTATGGCGTGGTCGCGCCTCCCGAGCAAACGGCCTATGCAGCAAGCAAGTTTGCAGTGCGTGGATTCTCCGAGGCGTTGCGTCACGAACTCGAAGGCTCGCGCATCGGCGTGACGGTGGTTCACCCGGGCGGAATCGCAACGTCGATTGCAGAGAATGCACGCCTGCCGGCAGGTGTCACTGAAGACGAAATAGAACAGCGACGCAGGAAGTATCGAAAGCTTTTGCGACTACCTCCGGAGATTGCAGGTGAAACGATTGTCCGTGGCATCGAACGACGGCAGGAGCGTGTTCTTATCGGTTCGGATGCGAAGAAGATCTCACTAATCGCGCGTCTCGTACCCGTTTCGTATTGGAAGGTTCTGAGGTTGCTTGCTGGTGACTTGCGAACGTAAGCTATTAGGGCTAACTCATGGATAAAATCAAATTCATTCTCGCAGTTATTGTTGTCATCCTCGCCGCACTCGGACTCTTTGTTGCGGTTGGTTTCATTTACAGTCTCGTGTTTTATGCCTTCGTTTTCGCGGTGGTGGGTTTAGCCGGGTACGTTGCGTTCAAGGTTCTTACGAAGCCGTAAGAGAAACAACTTCGCGCGCCCGATCCGCGGAAACAGCTTGATAAAGTCCAGCGACTCCTTGACGAGTACAA
>DASWUM010000046.1:0-102236 GCA_036401595.1 Pyrinomonadaceae bacterium | reverse complement strand
GTTGGCTAATTTCAGCCCAGGGTTGGAGCGCAGCGACAACCCTGGGAACCAATCAAGGAGAAGAGCTAAACCCTGAAAGGGTTCCTCTTGCGGCGAACCCTTTCAGGGTTGATTTTTATGTTGTGGAGTAACCCAGGGTTGTCGCTGCGCTCCAACCCTGGTCTGGGGATAGCGAACGCCTTCGGCGTTTAGTGAACGCCTTCGGCGTTGTTTTCGGTTTCTTGCTCTAAGCTCGGGGTTGCGCGTTTTGCTGGCTCTCGGGAAGCCAGATCGGCGGCGAAACGGACGCAGTTTTTGTTGGCGGCTTTTGCCTCGTACATCGCCGTGTCGGCACACGCGATGAGTTGCTGCGGGGATGAGGCGTGTTTCGGGAATGCCGCCACCCCAAAACTCGCCGTCAACGATAGTTGCAGTCGCCGTCCGCCATTGAACATGTGCCGGATTATCTTTTGGCGAATTCGCTCTGCAACTTGTCCTGCCAGTTCTGTTCCGGTGTCGGGTAACACAATTACGAATTCGTCGCCGCCATAACGCGCGACCGCGTCGGTGTCGCGTATGGAAGAAAGAATCACTGCCGCCATCTCCATCAGTACGTGCGAACCGACCAGGTGGCCAAATTCGTCGTTGATCTGTTTGAAGTCATCGAGATCGAGAAACAGCGCGGCGACACTCGAACCGTACCGGCGTGCGCGTCTGATTTCGTTCAGGAGGAATTGGCGGAGGTAGCGAGCGTTGTGAAGTTTTGTGAGATCGTCGGTTTGCGACAACCGCTCGGCTTCGGCGATGCGCACGGCATTCGCGAGCGCTGAAGCGATCGGCAATGAGAGCGAATCGAGCAAAGCCACGTCCGGCTTCTTGAATGCGCGTGCGCCGGAGCCCTCACGAATGCCTTCGATAACTCCGAGTATTCGCTCACCGCATATCAAAGGTATCGCGACGACGAACTGTCGCTTTTCCTTCCGCTTGATGATGCCCATTCCTGCCGCGGCGCGTTTGGCCGCCTTGGATTCCGATCCGATCGGAAGATCGGGTTCGGCCAGCAGTCCCCATTCGTCGTCGTTCTGCGAACCTTCCTGGCCTGGCTTTCGCACTGCGATCGCTTCGAGCGTCGCGCCTTCAAGACCTTTCGATTCGGAAAACAGGTAGATGGCCCAACGATCCGCATGAATCAAATCCTGCAATCCGGCAAGCGCTGTGTTTGCAGCACCACTCTGATCGCCACTGAAGTGCAGTGACGAGACGAGATCGTAAGCCGCACGCAGATGGCTGGCTTTGATCTTCCGTGGCAGCGACGGCGTCTCAGTTTCTGCAGGCTTTTCGAGCCCAATCGGCATTCGCAACTCGCCTGACTGGCCGTGGCCTTCGATTTCACGAAGAAGTGCCGGGAGTTGCGCAGACTTGTCTGCAATCGCCGCGAAGCCGAGTCGCTTGAGACTCACACCGTCGAGACTGCGCAGATTGTGGCTTTGATATCCGTTAGTCTGGCGGCGACAGGCGACGAGTGGGGCTCCGGGCCAGAACGCTTTCGCGTGGTCTATAGCAGTGTGGAGTTCGACCATATCGGCGCCGGGCACTACTTCATAAAGCACTGCGAGCGGCGGTGGTCCTTCCGCACCACGCATACCTTCACGCTTCTGCTGTTTCGCGAGTGCGACTTCAACTTCGACTTCACGCAATCCTTCGATGAGCGTTTTTACCCCAGCCGCCCGCAACGCCTCGATTAACTCGTAGGCGGGAGCTTCATGAGCATCCGTCAAAAGGATTACGTGACTCGACATGCTTACGGCTCAGGTTCTGCTGCGCCCCGCGCGCGCTGAAAGTGAAACTTTGTATTGACTGCTGTTGCCCTGCGAATCTTTTGCTTCGAGCGCGAGCTCTCGCGTCGCACCGTCAGCGGTGACCTGGATTTGAAATGCGCCATCGTGTGCGGCAATCGTTTCGCGGCCACTCACGCGGATGGTCGTGCCCGGCTCAGCCTTGCCGCGAATGAGATAAATGTTGCCGCCCAGAAGCTCGGTGCTGAGATCGGAAACAGACACCTGTGAGCCCGTGCCTCTGTTGGCGACGATGAACTTCAGCGGATCGCTCCAGTCGCTCGCCTGTCCGCTCGCCGCGGTTGCGCGTACACGCCAGAAGTAAACGCCGGGACGAAGATCGGTGGCGCCAAATTCCGTGGCCACAAGCTGATCTCGTTCGATAACTTTTCCGTCAGCCACAAAGAACGGTGAAGTTGCGACTTCAACTCGATAGTACGAAGGCGTGCCTGACTGTGGCCGCTGCCACTTCAACGCAACGTTCGCCGCGCCATTTGGACCAACTGCAACCTGTTCGAGGTCCTTTGGCTTTGCCGGCTGCGGCACGTCCAACAGTTTCTGCGCCGGAGAGATGCGACCAGAGTTGTTTACAGAAACGTACTCGCCTGCTTTGATCGACGCTTTATCGCCAGCCTGGTTGGTAGTTTCAATCGCACCAGTGGCGACGCGAATTTCTTCAGTACCTTCAGGATTGACGCCGAAACTCGCGCTCGTCTTCTCGCCCATGGTGTTCTTCGTCTTGGGCGTTTCGACTACGTTCGTCGTTCCGTCAGCCTGCTGCTCGGTTCGAACTGATAACTGACCACTATCGACGACCACGTGCACGTTGGTTTTCTTGCCGTCGTCGGCGCGAGCGTTGTCGCGCACGATGATGGTGCTGTTTGGTTTGACGAGGAGGGTCGAGCCGTCGGCGAGGCCGATGCGGGCGCGGCCACTGGCCTGCGTTTGCACCGTGTCGCCGGGGTAGAGCTCGGTGTCGCCGTTGGCGGGAATCATTTCGCGTGTGGCCGAACGAATCACCCGGACGTCACCCTCAAATGATACGAAGCGGGCTCCGGCTGGATGATTCATAACCGCGACATTCTTGAACGGGTTGCCATATTTCCAGACATATACGGCAGCGCCCGCCGCAGTGACGCACAGCACGAAAATGGCGATTACCAGATAGACGAAACGCTTCTGAATAATCCACCAATCAAACGCAAAACGACTGGTTTTATTCGCGACCATTGGGCAAAATCGAACGGAGGTTCAGGTGAGTCCAAATCGGGCAGCAACACTACCTGTTTGGGAATTTAACACACGATGGAATAAGCGTACAAGATGTTTGTACGCATGGTTTTTAGCCGCAGATTAAGGCGGATTTTCGGTGATCCGCGTAATTCCGCCTCAATCCGCGGTCAAAATTAGTCTGGTTTTTGATCCGATTCGTTCAATTCCTCGCCCAGTGGAAGGTCGAAATCAGGCGGGAGGTCGACGTGAATCGTGGTGTCGCTTTCGGGTGGAAACAGCAGCGAGGCCACCACGGAGCCGACCAATACCACGGCCACAAACCCGAGGGAAAATTTGATTGGAATAATAAAATGAACCGCCCCGAGCAACATCTTGAGGCCAATAAACGTGAGGACAACGGCGAGCCCGGTGCGGAGATAGCGAAACTTCTCAACCACACCCGCCAGCAAAAAGTACATCGATCGCAGACCCAGAATCGCGAAGACGTTTGACGTATAAACAATGAATGTATTCGTCGTTATCGCGAAAATCGCCGGAATCGAGTCGACCGCAAAGACCAGATCAGTGACTTCAACTACCATCAGCACCAGCAACAATAAGGTGCCGATCCGTTTTCCGTTCTCCTTGGTGAAGAACTTTTCTTCTTCGTAGTGACGGGTAATCGGCAGGAAACGCGTCACTGCACGAACGAGGATGTTCTGCTCGGGATTGACGTCGATCTCTTCGTGCCGGAACATCTTGATTCCGGTGTAAACCAGGAAGGCGCCGAAAATGTAGATGATCCAGTGAAAGCGATTAATGAGGGCCGCGCCGACGAAAATCATCGTCAAACGCATCACCAGGGCGCCCATCACGCCCCAAAACAGCACCCGATGCTGAAACTTCGCCGGGACTTTGAAATACGAAAAGATCAGCAGGAAGACGAACAGATTGTCGACTGAAAGCGACAATTCGATGAGGTAACCGGTGAGAAACTCGTAGCCCCTTTGAGACCCCTCGTAGTGGAAGACAATCGCGGCGAAAATCATTGCAAGCGTCACCCAGACGCCGCTCCAGATCCACGCTTCCCGGTACCGGATTGTGTGAGCTTTGCGATTGAAGAGACCCAGATCGAGGCTCAGCATGATGAGAATGAACAAACTGAATCCAAGCCAGAGCCAGGAGTTGCCGCCAATTGAGTTCATTAGGAGAATCAAGGGAGTTCAAAATAGCATCCGGGTTTGATTTCGGGCAATCTTGTCCACAGATTACACAGATTGATTAATAGAATCTGCGTAATCTGTGGATAGACAGTTGCAGGCTTTCCGTACTCTCACATACAATCCGCAGTTTCTGAAAGGTAATCAACAATGCTCAAAGCACTTTCACGACTCGAACGGACCCGCAACATTGTCATTCTCCTCTTTGCCGTCCTGATGGCCGTCAGTTTGGTCATTTTCTATGCTCCGGGACGGAACGCGAGCACTCTCGATCCCAGTAAAAACAGTGAGGTAGTGGCCAAGGTCGGCTCCCGAAACGTCACTATCGCCGATCTCGCCCGCGTGAGAGAGAACTACACGCGGATGTTCGGCAATCGCGTTAACCTGGCCCAACTGGGCGGCAACAAACGTTTCCTCGATGGACTGATCGGCCGTCACGTGATGGCTCAGGAAGCCGAACGTCTCGGCCTCGGCGCCAGCGATGCTGAGCTCGCCGATAAGATCCGCAAGCGATATTCCGATGGATCTGGAAACTTCGTCGGTATCGACCGGTATAAAGAGCTAGTGACGGCGCAGTACGGCGATATCGAAACTTTCGAGAATGAGACGCGCGACGAGATCGCGCAGGAGAAACTGCGAGCATTCGTAACTGCGAGCGTCAATGTTTCTGACGCCCAGGTTGAGGAAGAGTACAAACGACGCAACACATCATTCGATGTCAGCTACGTCGCCGTTTCCGCCGATAAGCTGGCTGAGAAGATCCAGCCCAGCGACGACGAACTGCGCGCCTACTTCGAAAGTCATAAAACTGATTACCGGTATCTCGAGCCGCAGAGAAAAGTTCGTTACATCTACGTCGAGACTGAAAAAGTTGGCTCGACGCTCCAGATTCCCGAGTCGGATCTGAAGCAGCAGTTCGACAGTATGCCGCCGCAGGCCAAGGAAGCCGGCATCAAGATCCAGCAGATTCTTTTGAAAGTCGCGCGTAAGGATCTGGATGCACAAGTCGAACAGAAAGCCAAAAACATAATCGACAAACTGCGTGGTCCCAACGGACAGGCAACTGAGCAAGCCTTCGCAGAAGCCGCTAAAGGAAACTCTGAAGATCCGGCGACGGCACAGAATGGCGGTTTCCTGGCGAAGCCCTTCAAGAAGAATCCAAACAAACCGGATTCACTTTACGATCGCGCCGTTGACATGCAGGTTGGCGATGTCTCTGACATTCCGATTCGCTACCTCGGAAACTGGTACGTCCTTCGCCGTGGCGAGGCGGTTCAGAAAACCTTTGCCGAAGCAAAATCGGATTTGCTCGTCTCCGCGCGCAATACCCGGGCTTTCAACGCCGCGTTTCAGATTGCGCAGAAGGCCAAGAAGCGTCTCGACGAAACCAAGGATCCGCAGAAGGTCGCTCAGGAACTCGCTGGTGAAGCTCACACGACTGCGGCTGATATGGTGCGTGAGACGGGATTCATCAAGCCAGGCGACGATGTGCCGAACATCGGATCGAACCAGCAGTTCGAGCAGGCTATAGAACCGCTGAATAATCCAAACGATGTTGGCGAGCCCGCCGGCGTTAAGGGAGGCTTCGCGATTCCGATTCTGGTGGAGAAAAAGGATCCTCGCGTTCCGGAATTTGATGAAGTAAAGAGCAAGGTCGCAGACGCCATCAAGCAACAGCGCGCCAAGGAACAGTTAGAGCAGAAAGCCAAGGACATTGCGGCGAGCTTGACTGGTCCGGACGCGATCAAAGCGGCCGGTGAAAAAGACGGCTTTGATTCGGGAGAGGAACCATCTTTCAAACTTGGCTCATCGCTTGGCAAAGCAGGCATCAGCACCGCACTCGACGACTTGATCTACAGTCTGAAAGCCGGCGAGTTCAGCAAAACGCCGATCAGAGTTGAAGACAAATGGGTGATTGTCGGCGTGACAAAGCGAAACGATGCCGATATGACGGGTTTGGCCGCTCAGCGCGACACGCTCAGGCAATCGATGATGAGCGAACGCCAGGACCAGGTGTTTGAAGATTACATTGCCGGCGTGCAGTTGCGGATGAAACGGGACGGCAAGATCAAGATTTACCAGCAGGTGTTGGACCAGCTTGAGGAACCGTCAGCCGAACCGGTATTTCCCGGCGGTCTTCAGGAGTAGGGGAGTATCCACAGATTACACAGATTTCCAAAACAGAATCTGTGTAATCTGTTTCATCTGCGTAATCTGCGGACTAGTTTCCGAGTAGTGGTCCAACGTCAGCCTGTGGCACTGTCGTGCGGATCTGCAACTCGTTTGCCTGCGACACGATTTGCATGTTTGTGAGTGCACTCTTCGCGAGCACACCTTTAGCTCCTGACAATCGTCCCACCAACAACGCTCCGAATTGTTTCAACCCTTCCAGAGTATCGCCGAGGTTCTTTGCGGCCTGAGCGTTGACGGCTCGTGCGGCGAGGAATAGCTGCAAGT
This sequence comes from Pyrinomonadaceae bacterium, assembly GCA_036401595.1. Taxonomy (GTDB): domain Bacteria; phylum Acidobacteriota; class Blastocatellia; order Pyrinomonadales; family Pyrinomonadaceae; genus PSRF01. The sequence goes on along the minus strand of DASWUM010000046.1, from coordinate 95,533 downwards.
CATTCGTAGTTGTGCCGACTGAACCATAAACCTGTCGCAGCGTTCGCAAATCGGCAGCTATCGGGGCGTTGCCGATATCCAGATTTCCAATTAGCTGTTCGGTGACGTTGCTGCCGAACCCGATCACCGCATTCGGATCGCGACTGGCGAGCGCGATGAGTTCTGCATTTGCGCGCTTGCGCGAGCGACTCGCATCGATCGCATTTTTGACAGCCGCAGGATCTCCGAGTGCGAGTATGTTCGCATCGAGCGGAGCGGCCGCCAGTTCATTGATCCTCAAATCAAAAAGACCAAGCAGCTTCAGGTTCTCGTCGAGAGTAAAGATGTAGATCGTCTTGTCCTGATATTTCTCTTCGCGATACTTGCCATTGGAAGCGACGCGACCGGCAGCCATCATTGCTGCCGCGCTGAAGCTTCCGTTCGCGAGCGCGACGGTTTGAACCTTCGTCACGCCTTCAGCCGGATAAGTGAAACGAACTCCGAGTGCGACCTGCTGAAACATGCGCGGGTCGAGACCGGTGCGATCCTTGAAGCGATCGATGCTGGCGTTTACTTCGCTCAGCTTCGCCGGATTGCCGGCAAAGATGCGTGGCATCGCTTCGTCCAAAAGTTGTTTCACTTTTATCTGGGCCACGCCGTCTGACTCCGGCAACGAGGACATCAGGCTTGGCGGCCCCGCGGGGGTGTTCCGGCCGCGTTGCTGTGCTTTTGCCTCGAGCTGTGAAGTAAGTGCGATAAAAACAATCGCCAACGTCAAAAATGTTCTTTTCACTACAAATTGCCTTTCTACCAAAGGAAATGTGGGAGTCTAGTTGATGCCGCGACCAGAGTCCGGGGTTGTTAACGCCTTACGAAATTCTCCAAATGTAACCTTTCGGTAGTCTCCGGGAATCTTGAACAGATTCGGCGCCGCGTCGAGCGAAATCTCCGATAGTTCCATCGAAACGCGCGTGCCGTCGGCTGATTTAGTCTCTGATTTGACGGGCATCTTCAGGGCGTCGTCGATCCAGATCAACGTCTCACTTACGCTGACGTTCGGCGCACTCACAGCGTTAACAGTCACGCGATATTTGGCGGTCCGGCGTTCTCCAATAGTTTCGTCGCCGAGTTTCTGATAACTGGAGTTGGCCGTTTCGGCGTGCAGCAGGCCTTCGGGAGAACGCTCGAGCGCATCGTCAGCTTTTTCGGTGGGAAGATCCGTGTCGGGAGTAACTTCGGCGTAAATCTTCTCCTGCGGCAGCAGCACGAACTTTCCTTCAAGGGCTTCAAGATAAGCGATCTGTTTCGAGCCCACTTGAGATTCGTTTCGGCGCAAGTCGCCGTCGCGCGCGATCAGGTTTTTAGTGGTGATGGTTTGGCCGTTTGCCGCAACGATCGTAACAGTTCGGAACGCCCGATAGCGATCGGGCTCGCGGGTCTGAAACGGTGGAGTCGACGAGATTACAGTGTCGTTAGCCGAGTTGCTGTTTACGACGCTGTTGCTCTGCGAACGACAGGAGATCGTGAGGACGACCAACGAAATCAGTAGGGCAAACTCACGTCTCCGGCGCGAAGTCATACGCGTTCCAGCAAGAGTGCGAGTCCCATGCCGCCGCTAACGCAGAGGGTAGCGAGACCGAGCTTCGCCTGTCGTTTTTGCATCTCGTGGATGAGCGTGGTTGTGATTCGGACTCCCGTGCAGCCGATCGGATGGCCCAATGCAATCGAGCCACCGTTGACGTTCAAACGTTCGGCGTCGAATCCGAGTTCCCGATCGCATGCGATCACCTGTGCGGCGAACGCTTCGTTTAGTTCAACGAGATCGATCTCGGAAAGAGCTACGTGCTGCCGTTCGAGTAGCGCGCGTACGGCGGGCACTGGACCAATACCCATGATGTCTGGCGCAACGCCGCAGATCTCATAGTCTACAATGCGAACCTGTGGCGTGGTACCGAATCGTTTGATTCCTTCGTCACTCAACACCACGACCGCGGCTGCGCCGTCGGTGATACCGGAGGAGTTGCCCGCAGTGACGGTACCGTCTTTGTAGAACACAGGAGCAAGTTTCGCGAGATCCTGAAGTGTGGTTCCTGCACGGCAGTGTTCGTCCTGCGTAAAGCTCGTCGTCTCGCCTTTCTTGCCGCTGATTTCGAGCGGCATCACTTCGTCTTTAAATCGTCCGGACTCAATTGCCGCTTCAGCTCTTTGCTGCGATCGCAACGCAAACTCGTCTTGCTCCGTGCGGGAGATTTCATACTGGCGCGCGAGCTTCTCGGCTGTTTGGCCCATCAGCAGTCCGGAAAGCGGATCGCTGAAGCCGTCGCGATACATGCCGTCGGTGAGTTGCATGTTGCCCATGCGCGCGCCCCAGCGAGCGCCTTCGGCGAAGTACGGCACGCGCGACATGCTTTCCGTGCCGCCGGCGAGAATTGCCTCGGCACGACCGAGCATGATCTCTTGTGCCGCAAGGATGATTGCTTTCAGTCCCGAGCCGCAAGCTTGATTGATCGTGGCTGCCGGCACTGTTTCCGAGACGCCGGCGCGAAACGTGATTTGTCGTGCGACGTTTGGTCCACCGCCGGCCTGGCGTGCACAGCCCCAGATCGAATCAGTGACCTGGTCTGTCGCCAGTCCCGCGCGACGCAGGCTTTCCTTCGCGACTGCTACGCCGAGATCTGCGGCGGTCCATGAGGCGAGCGTGCCGCCGAATTTACCGATGGGTGTTCGTACTGCTCCAGCGAGAAAAACGTTCTTCATAAGTTGACCAAAAATGTAGCACAGGGTAGAAGTAGGCCACAAAAAGGCACAAAAGCACAAAAGAAGGTGTACCTCACATGCTTCAAGACCTCACGTCTACGACACGTTTGGAAACTGCGTATGAACAGATTGCGGTGCTGTTTCGCGAGCATGCGGAGTGGTTGTTTGTCTCCGATGGAGCGGTGCAGTCGTTGCGACGGGAGGAGATTGAGCTCGTGATCGTGCAGCAGAGGCTTGTGCTCTCGTGTTGGACTGAGACGGGAACTCGCGCTTGGCGTGTGCTTGGTTGGGATTGGAATGGACAACTGCTTGAGTTGAATGTTTCGCGACGAATGGGCGCGGAGGTTTCGCTGATTGAGCTGATTCCGCGCACGACGGCTAAGGTCGTTACGGCCACGATTCGGGCTGCGCGCGAGCTGCGTTGTGAGCGTTTGGCCCAACTGGCGGCGACGTTGGAAAACGGGGTTGCGGTCGAACGCTTGTCGTTGAGTCGAGGAACAAAACCGGGACAGCCCGGTCGTTATGCGCAGATTATCTTGCGTGGAAGGCGTGCAAGAATTGCTGTTACTGGTCCGGTTGTTTCGAGCCAACCTTCCGTCGTTGATGCATTTCTGTCCTCGGCATTGCTGTGGTTTGGACGAAAGTCCGCCGAGCAACTCTGGTTGATTATTTCGCCCGAACTGCTCAAACCGATGATTTACCGCCTCGCGCTCCTGCGTGCTGGTTTGAGGAGCATTATCAAAGTCTTCACGGTTGACGAGCAACTGACCGCATTAACCACAGTTTCGTGTCCCGACAAAGACGATTTATGGAAAAAGAAGCTTGCGCGCTTTCCGCCGGTTGCCGCGGCACGATCGAGTGATCTCACTACGGCAATAGTCGCGGCAGCGCCGGACGCGATCGACGTGGTCCACGCACGCCACGGCGAAACACTTCGCTACTTCGGATTACCATTCGCACGCGTTCGTTCATTGCTCGGACACGAAAGAGTCTGGTTCGGTATCAACCGCGCGCATCGTCGCCTGCTCGACGCGTCAACATTGAACGACTGGGACAACCTGCTGAGCGATTTGCGCGAGCACCGCTCGGCGTCGGCGCTCGATCATCGTCACGCGTTTTATCGTGCTGCACCTGAAGCGTGGCTGGAATCGTTGCTCCGTCGAGATATCACTCGACTCGATCCGGGATTGATCATTGCGCCACTGCATGCGCAATTCCGAACGGCACGCGGTGCGAAGCTTGGAATCAGACCAATCGATCTGCTCGCGTTGCGACAGGACGGTCGTTTAGTGGTGATTGAATTGAAAGTGTCGGAAGATCGTGAGCACGTGTTGCAGGGCGCTGATTACTGGCGGCGCGTCGAGGCTCACCGCCGCCGCGGCCACATCGCGAAAGCGAAGCTGTTCGGCTCGCGAACGATCAGCGACCAACCGCCACTGGTCTATCTCGTCGCTCCAACTCTGCGCGTTCACCCGGCTTTTCAAACCCTGGCGCAGTGCATCTCCTCCGACATCGAAATCTATCGCTTCGACATCAACGAAGACTGGCGCTCAGGCGTCCGCGTCATGCGCCGCAAAAGAGTTAATTAGCCACAAAAGGCACAGTTTGTGCTTTTTGTGGCTAGTGTTTTACGAAGATGCTGTCGGGTTCGTTGGCGAGGGGCGGTGGCGCCACGGTGGGCGTGGGGGTGGTTATGTGATCGAGTGTGTCGTCTTTCGCATAGATGCCGGAAACGCGCATGCGGAACTCATCGGGGTTGGTGGCGTTGTGCAGGGCTTCTTCCTGCGTGATGAGTCGCGACTGAAGTAAATGGAAGAGCGACTGATCGAACGTCTGCATGCCGTACTGCGACGTGCCCGCCGCAATCGCTTCGCGGATCAAGTACGTCTTCTCTTCATTGATGATGTGATCGCGAATAGTCGCGGTGGAAACGAGCACTTCAATCGCCGGCACTCGTCCGGCGCCTTTTGCGGCACGGACCAGGCGCATCGAGATCACTGCTTTCAGAATTCCTGCCAACTGAATCCGCACAGACTTCTGTTGGTGCGACGGAAACGAGGAAACGATACGCGTGATCGTTTCGGTTGCGTCGAGCGTGTGCAGAGTTGAAAGTACGAGGTGTCCTGTTTCTGCGGCCGTCAACGCAGTTTCAATCGTTTCGTGATCGCGCATTTCGCCGACGAGTATGACGTCAGGATCCTGACGCAACGCGCCGCGGAGAGCTTCGGCAAATGAGCGTGTATCGACGTCGACTTCGCGCTGCGTCACAAACGATTGTTTGTCGCGATGCAGAAACTCGATCGGATCTTCGATGGTGACGATGTGTCCGCTACGCGTTGAGTTGATGCAATCGATCATCGCCGCGAGCGTCGTCGACTTACCGGAACCCGTGGCGCCCGTCACGAGTATCAGTCCGCGACGTTCTTCGGCGATCTTGTCGATTACTGAGGGCAGGCCGAGCTGCGCGCCAGTCTTCGTGTGATCCGGAATGACGCGGAGCACGATGCTGACCGTGCCGCGTTGCTGAAAAATGTTTGCCCTGAATCGTCCCAAACCAGACACGCCATAGCCAATATCGACTTCCGAAACCTCTTTGAAGCGTTGTTTCTGCCGGTTGGACATCATCGAGAAAGCCATATCGAGAGTGTCTTCCGGCTTCAGCCGCGGAGCGTCAGCGATTGGATGGAGTTCGCCTCCGATACGCATCACGGGGAACGCTCCCACCTTGAGGTGAAGATCGGACGCATTGTGACCGGTGGCAACTCGTAGTAAATCGTCGATTTTAAGGGCCATGAAATATCCTGAACTACTGAAAACCTTGTGGGATTACGAGAGGATTGCTGGCGAGTATCAACGCCGTGAGGAGCGCTCGGGCATTTCGAATATAGCTTGACGGTGTGAGCAGCGTCAATAACTTCATCCGCAGATTACGCAGATTAAGAAAGCAAATCTGCGTAATCTGCGGATAGGACTTAGTTTAGGGTGCCGGCCGGGACATCGATTGCGGCCCGCGAGAAGCCGTTATTGTCAGACGGCGCCGACTTGGATTCATTGACGTAGGTGAGCCAATCGCCCGGAGCGGGACGCTCACCCTTGGTGATTTCGAAGAACGCCTTCTGAATCTTTTCGGTAACTGGACCACGCGCGCCGTTACCCACCGTGATGCGGTCGACGGACCGAATCGGCGTGATTTCGGCGGCCGTGCCCGAGAAGAAAAGCTCATCAGCCACGTAAAGCGCGGCACGCTGAATCGTTCGCTCTTTGACCGTTAGGCCGAGCTCCTGGCAGATCTGAATCACGCTGTCGCGCGTTATGCCCGGCAGAATTGAAGACGAGAGCGGCGGGGTCAGCACGACGCCACCAGCCACCATGAAGATGTTTTCTCCAGAGCCTTCGGAAACGTAACCACGATCGTCGAGCGCGATGCCTTCCGCGAAGCCATTCAACAGCGCTTCCATCTTGATCAACTGAGAGTTCATGTAGTTCGCGCCGCTCTTGGCCATCGCGGGCATCGCGTTCGCGTGGAGTCGCTGCCAGGTTGAGACGCAAACGTCCACGCCGCGTTCGATCGCTTCGTCGCCGAGATACTTGCCCCAATCCCACGCGCCAATGTAGCAAGCGAGCGGGTTCGGAAATGGATTGACGCCGAATGCGGGATGTTCTTCATCGAGACTGCGAAACAGGATGGGCCGGATGTAGCACTGGTCCATGCCGCTGCGTTTCACGAGGTCGGTCGCAGCAGTCGACAACTGATCGAGCGTCCACTCGTGGTCCATGCGATAAATCTTTGCCGAGTTTAGAAATCGCTGCATGTGTTCGCGCAGGCGAAAGACGGCTGGTCCCTGCTTGGTGGAGTAACAACGGATTCCCTCAAAGACGCTCGAACCATAGTGCAAGACGTGCGACATCACGTGAACCCGCGCATCGTTCCATTGGATAAACTCGCCGTCATGCCAAACAACGTCGCAGATTCGTGGTGTCTTAACATCTTTGGTGTTGCCGTCTTTTGAGAACATGTTGTTTACTCCTTCAGGAATTACTTAGATGCAGGGGAAAGGCCCTCATCTTCATCGGTTAGAAACACTTCCACATCGGGGGCTACCGGTACTCGTAAAATGTATTGAGTGGGTTATCAAACAGGGCACAATACAGTAGTTTTGAGTCGCTTGGCAAGACGGCTTGCAGGCCGTAAACACACCATGCGCATTGCGATCGTGTTACTTTTGCTTTCAGCGTTTTGTGCCGGCTGTCGTGAGAGAAAGATGAATCAAAACAACCAAACCAATTCGGTCGTGGAAACTGCTGCCGCCGACCCGCTTTCCATTCATCAACGCGCGATCGCAATCGATATGCACGTCGATACCGTGCAGCGAATTCTGGACGAACACGTCGATATTCAACAGCAGCTCAGCGATGGACATTTCGACGCCGTGCGTGCGAAGTCTGGCAATCTCGACGCGCAATTCTTTTCGATTTGGGTTGAGCCACAACTGTTTGGCGGTGGCGGTGCGCGCGCGGTGAAGCGTGCGGACGATCAGATCGCGGCGATTCGTACGTTAGCCGACCAACATCCCGAGACTTGGGTGTTTGCAACCAACGCCGGAGATATCCGTCGCGCTGCGAGTGAAGGGAAGATAGCGGCACTTCTCGGTCTCGAAGGTGGTTATGCGATCGATGAGCGGTTGGAAAATGTGCAGCGTTATTACGATCTCGGTGTGAGATATATGTCGCCCGCGTGGAGTGTGAGCACGAGTTGGGCGGGCTCGTCCGGTGATGATATCGGCGCCACGCGCGGTCTGAACGAGTTTGGCAAAAACGTCGTGCGCGAGATGAATCGGTTGGGAATGATGGTTGACGTTTCACACGTTTCGGATCAGACGTTCTGGGACATCGTAAACACGTCGACAGCTCCCGTCATTGCCACGCATTCAGCGTGCAGATCAATCGCTGACGTGCCACGAAATCTGACTGACGACATGATTCGCGCGCTGGCCAAGACCGGCGGTGTGGTCAATGTGATCTTCTATCCTGAGCATCTCGAGCCAGGTTGGAGTCAAAAAAAGAAACAGGTCGATGCGGAGATCGCGAGTGAAGTTCAGGCAGCGTCAGCCGCCGAACCGGGCGATGCGGTGCACAAGAAGATCGCGCGCGATCTTGTGCGACAGCGTGAATATGCGCGTCGTTTGCCGCCGGTGACTGTATCGCGCATCGTCGATCACATCGATCACATCGTGAAGCTCGTCGGTGTGGACCACGTCGGCATCGGATCCGATTTCGACGGCGTGCAAGCCACAACATCGGATCTCGGAACTGTAGCCGATCTTCCGAACCTGACGAAGGAACTCCTGCGCCGCGGTTACAGCGAGGTCGACATTGACAAGATCCTCGGCGGAAACATGTTGCGGGTCATGGATCAATCAGTAAAAAATCCGCGTTAATCCGTGGCCAATAAAATGCCGAAGATCGGGTTCCATGCGCCAATTAAAGGCGGTTGTCATAATGCATTGATCGTTGCGAAAGACACGGGCTGCGATACCGTACAGCTCTTCTCGCGTAATCCTCGTGGCTGGATGGCGAAACCGCTAACACGTGAAGATGTGCAGTTGTTTCGAAAGACACGCAAGCAAACAAAGATCTCGCCAGTTCTGATTCACTGCAACTATCTGGTTAATCTCGCCGCCGTCGACGACGTGTTCCTCGAGAAGTCGCGCGCCTCATTTCGCGAGGAAGTGGAGCGAGCACTGTTGTTGGGTGTGGACTATCTCGTGGTCCATCCCGGCAGTGCGCGCGGCGCGTGCGAAACCGATGGTATCGCGTTGTGTGCCGCGAGTCTGAAGCTTGCGTGCAAAGGATTGAGGTTCGGTTCACTCCGCATTCTGCTCGAGAACACGGCCGGACAAGGCGACTGCATCGGGCACCGCTTCGAACACCTCGAAGAGCTAATGCGAGTCTGCCCGAAGCTTCCGCTCGGTGTATGTCTCGACACGGCGCATGCTTTCACAGCCGGCTACGACATCCGCGAAGAAGACGGCCTCGAAGCTCTTATTCAACGCGTGCAGAAAACAGTGAAGACTAAAAACGTGCGCGCGATCCACTTCAACGACTCACGCGCCGGATACAACTCGCGCGTCGATCGACACTGGCACATCGGCGAAGGTCACATCGGCGCCGACGCCCTGCGTCGCGTCGCCCGTCATCCAAAGCTAAAACACGCCGCGTTCATTTTGGAGACTCCCTACGACGATCCGCGCGCAGACACCAAGAATCTTGAGATGCTCAGATCTTTTGTGAACGCGGATTAACGCGGATTGAAAACGGATCTTGATCTGTGTAAAATGCGTGTCCAATGTTTTCGAAGTATCCTTCAAATAACCTCCTCCTAACGGTGCCGCTTCTGTGCCGCGCGTAAGCGCGTGTTCGGCGGGGCGGCGATTCCTACACTCAAGACAAGGCAAGATTATTTTTGGGGACGTGTATGATTGGGTAACGTTATGGACGAAAAATACTTTCCTGAACAGATCGAAAGTAAGTGGCAGCAACACTGGAATGAAGCCGGCACTTTTGAGGCAAAAAGCGACGATGCGCGCGAGAAATTCTATTGCCTCGAGATGTTGCCGTACCCGTCGGGTTTCCTGCACATGGGGCATGTGCGCAACTATTCCATCGGCGACGCGCTCTCGTGGTTCAAGCGCCTGCAGGGCTTCAACGTTTTGCATCCCATCGGTTGGGACAGCTTCGGACAGCCGGCCGAGCAGGCCGCGATCAAACGCGGCGTGAATCCGCGCGATTGGACCGAAGACAACATCGAGCACATGCGCGGGCAGTTGAAGCGTCTCGGTATTAGTTACGACTGGTCGCGCGAGATCGCTGCGCACCGGCCTGACTACTACAAATGGGACCAGTGGTTCTTTTTGAAAATGCTCGAAAAGGGCTTGGCCTATAAGAAGAACTCGCAGGTCAACTGGTGTCCGAAAGAAGAGACAGTGCTCTCGAACGAACAATCGTCGGGCGGCATTTGTTGGCGTTGTGGCACTCCCGTCGAAAAGCGAGATCTCGAGCAATGGTTCTTGCGGATCACGAATTACGCCGAACAACTGGTTGACGACATCAAGCAGATCGAAGCGGGCTGGCCCGACAAGGTCTTGAAACGGCAGAGCGACTGGGTTGGCCGTAGCGAAGGCGCGTACATCGACTTCGCAGTGAAGGACAGCGACAAGAAGATTCGTGTGTTCACGACGCGCATCGACACGATCTACGGCGCGACAGCCGTGGTCTTGTCTGCTGAGCATCCGTTGCTGGCCCAGTTGCTCGAAGGTTCGGCATTGAAGCAGGACATCGATGCGTTTGCGCAAAAGTTAAGAACGCAACGAGCAGCTGGTCGCGAAGTCGGCGAGGAAGAGAAAGAAGGACTCAACACTGGTGTGCTCGCAATCAATCCGTTCAGCGGCGAGAGTGTTCCGGTTTGGGTGGCGAACTACGTGTTGATGGAGTACGGCACGGGCGCTGTCATGAGTGTTCCGGCTCACGACGAGCGTGACTTTGAGTTTGCGCAGAAGTACTCGTTGCCGATCCGGCAGGTGATCGCTCCGATCGATCATCAACACACTGACGCTGAACCTTCGCCGACGACCGGGGGTGATGCATCCGCGGAGATCAAGCACTCGTTCATTGATTACGGTGTTTTGGTTAACAGCGGCGAGCGGGGCGGCAAGCTGTCTCCCGTGGCTATAGCCGAGATGTCGGCTTACGCGAAGGAACATGGCTTTGGCGAAGCCGCGGTCACCTATCGCATTCGCGATTGGGGCGTTTCCCGGCAGCGATTCTGGGGTGCGCCTGTGCCAGTCGTTTATTGCGACAAAGACGGCATGGTGCCGGTTCCTTACGATCAGTTGCCGGTGATGTTGCCGCAAACTGCGGACTTCACCGGAACGGGTGAATCGCCGTTGGCGGGTGTGCCGGAGTTTGTGAATACGTCATGTCCGGAGTGTAGGGGACCTGCGCGTCGCGATACCGACACGATGGATACGTTTGTCGACTCATCGTGGTACTTCTTCCGCTACTGCGATCCGCGGAATGAAGGCATGCCGTTCGACAGCAGTATTGCGAGTAAATGGACTCCGGTGGACCAGTACATCGGCGGTGATTCACATGCAGTAATGCATTTGATCTACACGCGCTTCTGGACCAAGTTCATGCGCGACATCGGCCTCGTTAACTTCGACGAACCTGTTAAGCGATTGCTGACGCAAGGCATGGTCACGAATCGCGTCGAAGGAACCGACGAATGGAAAGCGATGTCGAAGAGTCTCGGCAACGGAGTCGATCCGGACGAGATGATCGCGGCATTCGGCGCCGACGCTACGCGCCTGTTCGTGTTGTTTGCAGCGCCGGCTGAAAACGAGTTGCGCTGGTCCGAAAGCGGAATCGAAGGCGCGGTCAGATTTTTGAGACGTGTCTACACGATGGTTTGGAAGTGGCAAGAGAGACTGTCGAATCCAACCCAGACGAGCGCGATGGAGTTTAGTCCGGAGGCGCGAACTTTACGACGTAAGACGCACCAGACGATCGCCAAGGTCACCAGCGATTTCGCAGGGTTGCACTTGAACACGAGTGTGGCGGCGTTGATGGAGTTGTTCAATCAGATCGTCGACTTCAACGCCGATCCGGCGAAGGCTTCGGAAGAAGACGTCTTTGCGATGCGTGAGGCGCTGGAATCGCTGGTCATCATGCTCGCGCCGTTTGCGCCGCACGTTGCTGAGGAGCTGTGGGAAAACCTGGGTCACGCCGGCGGGTTGGTAAGCGCCAGTCCGCGCTGGCCGGTGGCGGATCCGGAGCTCGCACGGCGCGAGGAGTTGGAGATTCCGATTCAGGTAAACGGCAAGCTGCGTTCGCGCGTAATTGTGGCGCCGGATGTGTCTGAAGAGGACCTTCGCGCTGCCGCGCTCGCCGACGAACGTGTGAAGGCGCAGATCGATGGTCACGAAGTAATGAAGGTGATTGTGGTTCCTCGCCGCCTCGTAAATATCGTGATCCGATGAACGTACTGTAGGGGCGGCCCTCCGTGGCCGCCCTTGATTGGTCATACGGATTCAAGAAATCGACGGTCGCGGACTTGGCGAACACGATTTCAAAGCGAGGGCGGCCACGGAGGGCCGCCCCTACAGTTGTCGCGAACGCGTCCGCCTAATATATCAAGCGTGGCGGGCCAGTTACTCCAAACGCGTCCGATCGTCCGCAAAGCCATAGATTCGTGTTAATCTGTGTAATCTGTGGTTACGGAATAGATGAAAGAGTGTCCGTCCTGTAGGCGCTGTTACCCCGATGAGATCAATCACTGTCCCCAGGACGGTGATGCTACTGCGCCGTCCCTTTTGGGTGATCCCACACTAGATGCCCGCTACTTGCTCGAACGCCGTCTCGGGCAAGGCGGTATGGGTGTCGTGTTCCAGGCGCGTCACATCTTTCTCAAAACCGCCCACGCCATCAAAGTCATCCTTCCGGATCTGGTCGGCAACGATCCGATGCTCACCACCCGCTTTCGTCAGGAAGCACTTGCCGCCGCTGCGATCCGTCATCAAAACATCATCGCCGTTACCGATTTTGGCGTAGTGCGCGGAACGATGCCGTTCCTCGTGATGGAGTTTGTCAGAGGACGATCGCTTCAGGACATTCTCGCCAAGGAAGGCGCGATGTCGCCGCAACGTGCTTGGGAATACATCAGTGCGATTGCTTCCGGTGTCGGCGCCGCTCATCGACAGGGCATAGTTCATCGCGATCTGAAGCCGCTCAACATCATGGTCCAGGATGATGTGCCGATTGCGGAGGGTCTGAAGATCCTCGACTTCGGTTTGGCGAAGATCAAATCCGGTGAGTTGTTGGGCTCGTTCGTGCAAGCGCAAACAAGCGGACTGATGGGATCGCCGTTCTACATGGCGCCGGAACAATGGTCCGACGAAGAGCCTGACGCGCGTGCCGACATCTACAGTCTCGGCGTGATCCTTTATCAAATGCTCGCCGGCGAAGTGCCGTTCAAAGGATCGTCGATTCCGTCGATCATGAAGAAGCATCTCACACTGCCGCCGCCGAGCTTTCAGTCGATGGGTGCTTCGGTGCCGCCGGCGATTGAAGCTGTAGTTCGTCATGCGCTCGAAAAGGAAGTTGAAGCGCGCATTGATTCCGTGCCGACTTTTCTCAGAGATCTGCATGCGGCGTTGAATTCGTCGCCGGTCGTCGCTGCTGCGCTGAAGACCACAGTCGTCATGGATCCAAATAAGACGATGGCTTCGGTGCCGCCGCCTCCTGTCAAAGAGGGACCGGATCTGTCGGCGACGTCGTCACAACCTCCGATTGCTCCTGACACGCAGTTTGGTACCTCGTTCGATTCGATGGCAGGCACGGTCAGTGGCGCTCAGATCGATAAAGTCCTCGCAGAGGAAGCCCAACGAAAACAGCGTGAAGATCAGGAGCGTGTAGCCAAAGAACAGCAGGACCGTGAGCGCAAGGAAAAAGAGCACCAGGAAAAATACGAACGGATGGCGTTGCAGGCGAAAGAGCTCGAAGACCGGCTCGAACGGTTGTCGGGAAGCATGCCTCCGAACGTGGATCCCGAAACGACTCACGTTGCGGGGAGTCCGACTAATCCCAACTGGGCTGCCAACTCCGCTAAAGTCGCACCGGCAAAGCAACAGATGATCGTGGACTTCTCGCAGCCGAAGCGGAAGTCGTCCACGTTGCCGATCATCTTCGCTGTCGTTCTGGTGCTGGTACTCGGAGGCGGCGGGCTCAGTGCTTACCTGATGTTGCGACAACGGAACGTCACGCCGGATCCAAAACCATCTCCGACGCCGGTTGTGGTGCCCACGGCAAAAGCTGATCTGATTGCGATCGACGGTGGCACTTTCATGATGGGGCGCAAGGCTGGTCCACCTCAGGAAACTCCGGCGCATCCTGTTAGCGTTCCAACCTTCCAGATGGACCGAACCGAAGTCAGTAACAGCGAGTATGCTGACTTCGTGAGAGAGACAAATCACCCGGCTCCGTCCCACTGGATCGGCAACAAGCCGCCATTTGGTCAGGAGAACTGGCCGGTCGTAAACGTCACATACACGGATGCGACCACATTTGCCGCCTGGCGATCCAAGCGCGATAACGTGAGCTACCGGCTACCGACCGAAGAGGAATGGGAATACGCAGCGCGAAACGGACAGCAAGCTGATTTGTATCCGTGGGGGCCCGACTGGAAAGAGGGTGCTGCGGTGCTCAAGGATGCGACGCCGTCTGCGGTCGGATCCCGTGCCGAGGGAAAGAACAAGTGGGGTATATTTGATCTGATCGGAAACGTTTGGGAATGGACTTCGTCAAAGGCTTCAGTTTATCCGGGGAATAAAGCTCAGGTGCCAAGGAGCATGGAAGAGTGGATTACGATCCGGGGCGGTTGTTACGTTACCGATCCGACGAATCCGGAAACTCCGATAAGTTCCTGCTTCCGCGACTTTGTGCCGGCTACCACCAAGACGACTTTGCTGGGCTTCCGGCTGGTGAGGAATTGAGCTCTTTTAGCCACAGATTACACAGATTGATTAATAGAATCTGTGTAATCTGTGGACAAATGCCGGGCCTTTGCTGTGCTTCAATTGCTGATCTACAATCCAACGCCGTACTTCTTCAGCGATCCATAAGTTCTTTTTGCAAGCACCAGGGAGAGTAATGATGAGCACTAACGCAATTCTGCGCGGCGCGGTTGTGACTTTGGCCGCACTCTGCTTGAGCCTGTGTATGGTGTCGGTCGCCCTCGGCCAGGATCCCGGCTCAGATATCGGCGGAGGCGCAGGCATTTTCCGACCCAGGAATCCAGAGACGAAGAAGGCGCCCAAACCGGCGACGACTGGAGCAAAACCAACAACCGGTCGCACGACTGGCCCAACGCGTCCGCGGCCGTCGGCTGTTTCTGAGCGTGTAGAAGAATTATTGGACAAGGGTAATGAGGCACGCGACGCGAAGAAGTTTGCGGATGCTGAGACCGCGTACAAAGAGGTCCTGAAACTCAAATCACGCGATGCGCGCGCCGCTTACGGTTTAGGCAACGTCTACTCCGATCAGCAACGTTGGGACGAAGCTGAGAGTGCTTATCGAAACGCCGTCGCGTGGGCTCCGAACGACGCAGATGCATACGTGGCTTTGAGTGTGGTGCTTGTACAACCGAGCACGGGTGGTGACAACGCAAAGCGATTTTCCGATGCGGAGGCGTTTGCACGGCGATCCGTTCAACTCGATCCGAAGAACCCGGTCGGCTGGGATCGTCTCGGCGTCGCGCTGCAAGCGCGCGGACTCGCCAACAGTGAAACAGAACATTCTTACCGTCGCGCAATCGAACTCGATCCGCAGTTTGCGGTGGCGTACGCGCATCTTGCTCGCATGCTGAACCGTGCGAATCGCGCTTCGGAAGCCACGCCGTTATATGAAAAGGCCATCCAGCTGGCCAAAGATCCGGCCACATTGAATCTCATCGCTGACTCCCTTCAGGGCGAACAGTTGTGGCAACAATCAGAGCCCGTCATCAAACATGCGCTGGAACTCGATGCAACCAATCCGACTTCGTTGGTCTTGATGGGACGCCTGCTGGTTGTTAACAGACGATACCAGGAAGCTGAGCCTTATTTGAAGTCTGCTACTGAAGTCAGTTCCCGCGCGTTTCAACCATTCAACCTGCTCGGACGTGTGTATCTGGGGATGGATCGGTACAGTGATGCTGAAGCCACGTACGAGCGCGCCTCGGCAATAGCAGGAACAGGCGAGAAAAAACAACTTGCCGGGATGTTTGGGTTTGAAGGTGTCGGCGACGGTTATCTGAAGTCCAACCAGAAAGACAAAGCCATTCGCGCGTACCAGCGAGCGCTCGAACTGGATCCGAATAACAATGGCGCTGCCCAGAAACTCGCTCGAGCGCGAGCGAACTAAAGTGCCTCAGATCGAACCTGATTCACGCCTACGAGGTCCGTGTGTATGAAGAGTTGTCCCAAGTGTAATCGTACGTTTCCGGATGAGGGCCAGAAGTTCTGCACGTTTGACGGTGGTCTGCTGATCGCGCCGCAAACGTTCGATCCGAATGCGACGATTCGCGCCACGTCAATCGACTTGAATGCTGCTTCGGAGCGACCGACCAGTCGCGACCTGCCCGATCCGAACGCCACGATCATTGAGAACTATCCGGCAACGGTTGCACTCCCGCGCAACACTGGTCCAACGACTGGCCCAACCGGCACGAATCCAAACACGTCAGACATTTCGCGGCCGGCTACTCAGCCGCCACCAGCTTCGCCGCCACAGTATGTTGCGCCGCCACCACCACCTCCGCCGCCAGTGACACCGCCCCCGGCGCCGCCAACGCCCGCGGCAGAACCACCGAGATCGACGACCGGCGAGATCGCTGCGCCGTCTCAACCATTGGTGGCTCAGGCTCCGTCAGCGCCATTACCACCGCCAGTGGCTCAGAAGAAGTCGAAGATGCCTTGGATCATCGCCGGAGTGCTTGTGTTTCTACTCCTCGGCGGTGGCGTCCTGGCGGGTGTGTTCTTCTTTGTCGTCAAACCGCGACTGGACCAGATGACCGCGGAGCGGAATCCAACCGGGCCGACCGCAACCCCAGTGATGAGCACCCCAACTCCGACCAGCACAGTCGAGGCGGCCACGCCCGCACCGACGGTCGAAGATAATTATGTGCCGCCACCGGGAGCGGTTCAGTTCGTCAACTCCAAAGACAAGCTCGACGGAACGTTGGCTGAACATTATTTCGATTTCAGCTTTTACTATCCCAAGAACTGGCAGAGCGATCCGAAAGCCGGTGTCGCAGGCGCGACAAACTTTGTGAAGGTTGAACGACGGCTACCGCCGGACTTCACACAGGAGAATTTCGTGGTGCGCTGGTATCCGAGCTCAGGCACGTTTTTGGGCGACCTGAAGAGTTTCCCGGAGAAGGTCGAAGAGTTCAGCAATTCGTTGGCGAAGTCGTTTCCGGAGTACCAGAAGGTGTCGGACGGCCCCACTAAGGTAAACAGCATGGACGCCTACGAATTCAGGTGGAAGGGTTTGTCAAAGGGAACTGAAAAGGGCGACCTGCAACTCTGGGGTCGTGTGATTTTCCTGCCGACCGGAAAAGCAGGTGACTCGACGGGCGCGGTTCTGAGTATGTTTACGACCTCACTTGCGCCGGAGCTGTCGTCGGTGGAAGATGTTGGTCAGCACGGCGAAGGTCCCGTGATACTCGACTCATTTAGATTTGGTAAAAAGTAGTAATGTCAGAAAGAAAAGAAGTTAACAAAATGAAGTTTTGGACGCCGTTGCGCATAGCGTGCACAGTCATCTCACTCGGGCTCCTCGCTGCCTTTGGCGTCTCGAGTTGCAATTCGAACGACCCGCCTTACAACGCGAATCGAAATACAGCGGCGCCGACTCGACCGAATGCGGGATTAACCAGCTTGCCACGTCCGATTCTGGACGCGGAAAACAAATCTGCGAACGGTAGTCCAATCAAGCTCGCGGATTATTCAGGCAAGGTGATGCTGGTTAATTTGTGGGCGACGTGGTGTCAGCCATGTCGCATTGAGACGCCGGAACTGGTCAAGCTTCATACCGAGTATCAGAGTCGCGGCGTGGAGATGATCGGACTCTCCACTGAAGATCCGGATGCGTCAGCCGAGAGCGTTGCCGAGTTTGTGAAGGAATACAACGTTAAGTATCACATCGGTTGGGCGACGCGTGACGTTGCGATCGCTTTAATGCAGGGACGCACGAACATTCCACAGAGCTTCATCATCGGCCGCGACGGCCGCATCGTGAAACGTTTTATTGGTTTCAGACCTGACGCAACTCCCCAACAAATCAAACAAGCACTCGAAGAGGCTCTAAAAAGCTGAGCCACGGATTACACCGATCTTTGTCCGATCTGCGCAGATCGGTTTATCGATCCGTCTGATCTGTGGTCTGCTGTTTCAAATTCTCGGCGACTTCTTTCTTCGTCTCGTCTTCCAGTTTTTTCATCTCCGCTTCAACTTTTTGTTCTGCCTTATCCATTGGCGCCGGTTCGTTCATCTCGTCCTGGGTTTTAATTTTGTTTTTGTCGATACTCATTTTTATCTGTTCTCCCGATGATTTAGGCTAACAAGTGACTGGTTACGGAAGTGCTGGGTTTTCATGGCGATTCTGATGCGAGGGCTTTCTCGACAATTTTCCTTCGCAGCGGTAGACTCCAAGCTAGAAATGAGGCTGTTTTTCTCAAATAAGGCAGTGCGATTGCTTCTCTCCGTCAGCGTGTCGATCTGGATGGCTGGTGGTTGTCTGTTTGGATGTGCGACCGGAGTGATGGGCGCCGAGTCTGCTCCGGAAAGTGTGGTTGAGAACGCCGCAAGCTGCCATGTAACGCAAACGCATAAGAAGCAATTTAGGACCGCGCTGAACCTACTCCAGGGTGTGCCGTCGTTTATTCCTGGGCCGCGCGACATGATGAGAGATTGTCCGCTGGGTGTGAACGGAACGGCTGCAACCTCGAAGAGCAGTGCTCAAATGCCGGAACCGGCACGTGGTCCAGTTGCAGCATTGCCAAGCTTTGAGAAACAGTCTGTACAAACGGAACTACCCCGCGTCGATCCGTTCCTCCACAATCGTGGATCTACCCACCTCCAGTGTTGTGTTTTCCTGATCTAGAGATCTGCCTGCCAAACAATTGCTCCTCAACTCGTGTGTTGGTGTGTTTTGGCCGGCACGCAATGTACTGATCTCTTGAAACAGGAGAATTACAATGAAACCCCGTAAGAACTTTACCCTGATCCTTCTGCTGGGATTACTGCTGACTGTGTTTGCAGCAACCTCAGCCCAAACCCCCTCGCAAGGTGACCAAAAGAAAGCGAGCGAGAGTTGTTGCTCGACGGAATCGTGTTGTTGCTGTAGTGGCGATTCATGCGACATGAAGATGAAGCATGACACCAAGATGAACCACGATATGAAAGGTCACAAGGGTGACTGCTGCAAGATGAAGCAGAAAGCCAAGGACAAGAAAGCTGCGTAAGGCAGGGCCGCGGATTACACGGATTGGAAACGGATTTATCCGTAACCGATCCGTGTAAATCTGTGGCTAAACTATCAGGGGAACACAATGAAATATGCACTACTTTGCGCGGCATTGATGCTCGCCGCCTTTATTCAAACTGCTTTCGCACAACACGAAGGCCACCAGATGCCGCCACCGAAACCGGCGGCGACGCCTAAAGAAACTCCAAGTCCGCAGCAGCCTGCCGAGCAGACGGAGATGGATATGTCGTCGGGCCACATGGACCACGGCATCTTCGTCATGCACGACGACCAGATGTTTCTTCGTATTGGTGAGAAGGAATCGAATCTGATGCCGATGGGCCGCATGGGCTCGGGGACGTCATGGCAGCCTGATTCCAGCCCGATGCCGATGTGGCACAAACAATCGGGTGAGTGGTTGTTGATGTTTCATTACAACTTCGTCGCCGGCGTGAATCGTCAGGGTGGGCCAAGAGGCGTGACGAAATTTGAATCGGCTAATTGGTTCATGCCTTCGGCAGCGCGTCGCGTTGGACCGGGAACACTCGAGCTGCGCGGCATGTTCAGCGCCGAGCCGTTCACATTTCCTCCCGGCGGTTCGCCGCTCTTGTTCCAAACCGGCGAGACTTACAAAGGTCAGCCAATTATCGATCACCAACACCCGCACGATTTGTTTATGGAGCTGAGTGCTACTTACACGGTTCCTGTCGGTGAGCGTGCGAGCTGGTTTGTTTACGCGGGTTATCCGGGTGAGCCGGCCCTCGGACCAAATGCCTTCATGCATCGGGCGTCTGCGTCGGAGAACACGTCGGCGCCGTTGTCGCACCACCTGCAAGACTCGAGTCACATCAGTTTCGGAGTAGTGACGACCGGCTTCCAGTATCGCTGGTTCAAGCTCGAAGGCTCGGTCTTTAATGGCCGTGAACCGGGCGAGAACCGCTACAACTTCGAAGCACATCCATGGAACTCACGTTCGGCGAGGTTATGGATTGCTCCGAACAGCAACTGGTCCATCCAGGTGAGTCATGGTTTCTTGAGAAATCCTGAAGCGGCCGAGCCCGGGGATGTGCGTCGCACAACCGCGTCGATCAGTTACAACCGGAAATTCGAACGTGGCAACTGGGCCTCGAGCTTAATCTGGGGACGAAATCACGAGAGTCACGACGGCGAAATTTTCAACTTGAATGGATATGTGGCAGAATCCACCTTGAAGTTTCAGGATCGGAACTACTTCTACACGCGCCTCGAATTGACGGACAAGAATTCGATACTACGCGCGGCTGACCGCATCAGTCTTGGTATCACTGACGATCATCCGTCGTTTCGCATCGGTGCTTACACCTTCGGCGGCGCGCGTGATATCTGGAATACAGAGAAGACTTCGTTGGCGATCGGCAGCGATTTGACGTTTTATTCGAAGCCGTCGCTGCTGGATTCGATCTACGGGTCAAATCCGGTTTCGTGGAAACTCTTTTTCCGATTGCGACCGAGTCAGATGAATCCGAGTGCGATGCACTAGTAATAAGGAGTAAGTCTTAATGAAGAAGAACTGGCTATTAATTGCCGGCGTGGTGTTGTTAATCGTTGCGGCGGTGTTGATGGTGAATTCAGCAAACCAGAAACCGCAGCCCCCGCCGGTGCAAACCGTAAACACTACGCCTGCTCAGCACGAGCATTCCACGAATCCGTCAGCGCAGACAATCCCGGCTCACTTTGAGGTGGCGCCAAGCAAATCGAGTCTTGGAGCAACACTCGATCCCGGACAGTTCAGCGGCATCACCCGCGATGCTTATCGGGCCGCGCGGGAAATTCCGGTCACGCTCGCGCAGTTGCCTTGTTACTGTCACTGCGATCGGGGTTTTGGTCACAAGAGTCTCTATAGCTGTTTCCAGGACGATCATGCGTCGCACTGCGACGTATGCGTCAGGGAAGCACTAATGGCGTTGAAGCTCGAGAAAGAGCAGAAGATGACTCCGGCACAAATACGCGATACCATCGTGGCGCAATATTCAAACTAGAGAGGAGTAGGGAATGAGTAAGTACGTTTTTCTTCTGGCGTTCGCTGTCGTAGCCGTGTTGGCTTGCAACCGTGTTAGCGCAGTGAACGAGCTGCCGGCAGTGGGAGCGGCGGCGCCGGCTTTCAATCTCACCACTAACGAAGGCAAACAGGTAAGTCTCAACGACTTCAAAGGCAAGTGGGTGGTGCTTTATTTCTACCCGAAAGACTTCACCCAGGGTTGCACGATCGAGGCGCGCAACTTTCAACGCGACATCGCGAAGTATGAAGCGGTGAACGCTGTAATTCTTGGTGTGAGCGTCGACAACGAGCAATCGCACAAAGATTTCTGCGCCAAGGAAGGTTTGAACTTCAAACTGCTGGCGGACACGGAGGCGAAAGTGTCTGAGCAGTACGGTTCGGTCATGGAATACAACGGCGCGAAGCTTTCCGCCCGCAACACCTTCATCATCGATCCCACGGGCAAAGTTGTGAAAGTGTTTGAGAAAGTGAAAGTCATGCCGCACAGTGAGGAAGTGTTAGCCGCACTAGCTACACTGCAAAAATAGCCACAAAAGACACATAAAGCACAAAAGGCACAAAAGGTCGCTTGATCTTTTATGTGCCTTTTGTGCTTTATGTGCCTTTTGTGGCCCTTTTTGTGGCTACTTCTTTGTGATCGCGATGACTTTCATCTCGCCTTTGTTGGCTTCGATAGTGAAGTCGATGTGATCGTTGATGGCGATGCCGTTCAAGAGGCTCGGGTCGCTGACGGGAAATTCCATTTGCATGGCAGGCATCAGGCCGTCGATGTCCTGGTGATCGATCTCGATCGCCGGCGCTTTGCTGTTGATGGCTTTGACGACGCCGACACCTTTATAAGTGTTCGCAGCTACTGCGGCCGCTGGGCCGACAGGCTTAACAGGTTGTTTATTACACGCTGCCGCGACGATAAGCGCAGCGCAGATGATTACGATTACGATCCGGCTCGTATGAGCCATATACTTCGCTTCTCCTTTTCCTTCCCGATGTAGGCAACAAAGAGCTTCTCGTTTACATACGTGCCCGCCGGGAGCTCAGCATTTGCTGCCACGCTGAGCGTTGATCCGGCATTGCCGAGCGAACGCATTTTAGTCTCTCCAGTCTCGGTTGTCTGCCAGAGAGCGACAGCGCCGGTTAGCACCGGTGTGCCGCGCACTGTTTCCTGCGATAACAACTGTCGTGGCGAGAAGCTATGCCCTTTGTCTTTCGACTCAGCGAAGTAAACTCCGGCAGCCGTTCCTTCACCGGCTGCATACCAGACTACCTTCAGATTTCCGGAAGCACGATCCACTGACAACGATGGTCCTGAGACTGGACAGCCCTGCAGCATCCAATGATCGTCACTCACGATCACCGGAGCAGAAAAATTGTTGCCACCATCAGTCGAGCCTGCAACTGCGATGTGACGAAAACTTCCGGGCAACACCTGACGCCAGCCGGCATACACCGCTCCATCCGGCGAAACGGTGAGCGCAGTCTTGCAACACGGACACGCATCCGACGCGACCTTCTTATTCGCAGAGAAGCTGCGACCACCGTCGGTCGAGTGCGCGAGATACACATCGCGGTTGCTTTCCATGTGATGGCCTTCGCCCTTCGTAGAAGGTTTGGGAGCATGCACGTTTCGCTCGTCCAGCCAAGCAGCATAGATCTTTCCGTCTGCAGCGACGGCAAGCGAGTGCATACCATGTGGTCCGGGAGCCTTGTCGTCGTTAACTTTTACTTCCGTCGCAAAACTCTGCCCGCCGTCCGTCGAACTCGACAAATAGACGTCGGTGCCATGGTTCTCGCCTGCATCGACGCGTGGTGTCCACAAAACGTGGACGCCACCGTTCGGCGAGACTGCGACACTTGGCTGATCGCCGCGCCATGCCGTCGCCGCACCCGGTTGCCGGTTAACTCTGACAGCCGAGCCCTGAATTTCCCCTGCGTCATTGAACCGCGCGAGCATGACATCCGCCTGTTTGGCGTCGTGATTCACCCACGCAACATAAAACGTACCGTCGGCGGCGGAAACAATCGCGGGTTCAGCAGCATCGATACCGGCTGCCGAGATCTGCACCGGCTGCGGTGCGCTCTTCTCGATCGACGCTCCGCGAGTCGCAAGATGCTTGCAACCCGTAGCGACGAGAACCCCCATGAGTAATAACCAAACTATCTGTGCTCTTTTGTGGCCCATGTTCTTAAAACCCTACCTTGAGACCAAATTGAAACTGGCGCGGATCGAATGCCTGCGTCGGCTGTCCAAAACGGGCACCGGCGCTAAGCGTGTTGTTCGGTACCCCGAGATTCGCGCGATTCAAAACGTTGAAACCTTCCGCGAGAAGCTGCACGTCTACTCGTTCGGTAAGCTTGAACCGCCGGCTCACGCGTAAGTCGAGAGAAGCGAAGTCGAAACCTCGCCCGGTGTTTCTTCCCACCCCGACCGGTCGATCGTTATTGTTCGTATCAAAGTTACGATCCGTTCCCAGCAACACATTGAAAGGCAAACGCGAAGCGTAGGTGAAGATGTAACCGAATTGGAAACCACGAAGCGCACGCTGGAAGCCACTGGCCTTTCCTTGTTGCGGCGCTTCGAGTGAACCACTTATGACGAGACGATGGCGCTGGTCGTTGTCCGACAAGCCGCGATCGTCGCGAATGTTGAAGTTGTTCTGCACGCTCGAGAAGAAGAAGTTGCCGGCATCGTCAATCGTTTTCGAAAGCGTGTACGACGCGCGAATGTTGGCCCAGCGCGTGGCGCGCTTGTTGAATGAAACAACCAGGCCGTTGTAGTAAGAATTTCCCGAACTCTCGAAACGCGAGATGTTCCCCCAGTTCGGATCGGGACGACCAAGATTGGGAATTCCAGCAGATGCCGGCACCGTCGGCACGTTCACATTTCGAGAGAGAATGATGTGGTACGAGCGAAGGTGCAGGTAACCGACGGACACGACGGTGTTGCCGGGCAGCTCGCGCTCGATCTGGAGATTCGCCTGCCGGCTATAGCTTGTCTCGATGTTCGGATCGATCCGCGTGATGTTGGGTTTGGTGGGAAGCGTCGAAGGTTGCAACGTCAGCGTATTCGGAAAGACCGGCGCGCCTGCCTGTCCCGGCGACAGTTGGACTACCAGAAACTTCGATCCGTCGCGTTGCAATGCGTTTGAAGTCGCACGCAGCGGAATCCGATCGTAGTAAAGACCGATACTGGCACGCACGACTGTCTTGCGATCACCGGGCGCGTAAACGATTCCCAGGCGCGGAGCGAAGTTGTTCTTATCGGTCTGAATCGGATCTGGCAACATCTGGATGTCGTAACGAAGCCCGGCGTTGAAGGTTAGATCCGGACGTGCTCGCCACTCGTCCTGAACAAACAGTCCAAAGTTTGGATTTGACTGAGACTGACTCGGAACGCCAAACGCCTGCTGGTAATTGAGGTAGTTTCCGTTCAGAAAGTTATTGAGCGAGCTGAACGCATAAACACCCTGAACTGCGCCCGGAAAGAGAATGTTCACGCGATTGTAGAGAAAGCCACCGCCAAACTTCAGCGAATGATCGCCACGCAAGGTCGAGATGTTATCGACGGCCTCGAACAGATTGATATCGCGTGCGAGCGGCGAAACTGTTGCCGTGCCAAAATTCGCCACCCCGGCGATATTCACCGCCGGTCCGGTCTCATCGTTAACAGGCGCATCGAGACGGCTGTTGGTGTACTGGAAGCGCGCCTCATTCAACGTGCGACTGCTAAAGGTCGTGACGTTGTTGACCACCACCGTTTGATCGGTATCAGCCAGACCGGTGCCACGACTCACCGCATTGAGTCCACCGACCGAACGCGAATTGACGGCATTGATGTGGTAAATGCTGTAGCGAGCGCTGAGGTCATTGTGTTGATTGATGCTGTGATCGATGCGAGCGAAGAAGTTTGTTGTGTCGAAACTGGCCGGCACGACACCGGTGCTCAAAAGCTCACCGGGATAGTTCACAGCGCGCAGCCGGTTGTTGATGGAGTTAACTGCGTCCGGCGAGATAGTCAGGACGGCGGAGTAGTTTCGGCGCATCTGTTCGAAGTTGGTAAAGAAGAACGTGCGCTCACGCCGGATTGGTCCACCGAGCGTCATTCCGTATTGACCCTGAGTCAACAGATCCTTCGTCGGCGCGATTGAATTACGAGCGTCAAAACGCTGGTTACGGAAGAACCCATACACGCTGCCACGCAGATCGTTCGTGCCCGACTTCGTCAGAATGTTGACGACGCCTCCCGACGCGCGCCCAAACTCTGCAATACCACCGGAAGTCACGACCTGAAACTGATCGATTACCTCTTCGCTGTAATACGTGCCCGTCAAATCGGCGGCGTCATCGTTTGCCGAAACACCATCGACGACGAAACTGTTGTAGAGATTCCGTTGACCCGCGATCGAAATACCCTGGCCGGGTACGGCCGATGTTTCGGCGAAGCGTTGGTTGCTGCCGGTGTTGGTTGGTGAAACTCCGGGAACCAGCAACGCCAGGTCGAGGTAATTGCGGCCGTTCAATGGCAGCTCATTAATTTCTCGCGGCTTGATGGTTTCGGTGATCTGCGTCCGAACTGTTTCGACAATCGGAATATCGGAGCCGATATTCACCTGTGCCGAAACACCTGCGACTTCGAGCCGGATCGGCAGATCGAGAGCCTGGCCCACCGAGACCGTTAATTGTTTGGTCGTGGTTGAAAAGCCCTGCGCGTTGACCTTCAGATCGTAGGCGCCAGTGCGAAGGTAAGGGAACCGGTAACGACCTTCATCGTCGCTGGTTGCTGTCAGTTGTTGATTGGTTTCGATGTGAATGGCCGTAAGATTGGCTCCACTCACAACCGCTCCGCTAGTGTCTTCAATTCGTCCGCTGAGCGTTGCAGACGTAACGTTCTGTTGTGCTTCGCACAGGCTGACACACAGAAGCACTAAGATGGTTGCTAGATAGATGGGTAACTTCATCGAACTTCTCCGCGAATTAGATACGAGTCCCCCGGAACTGGTTAAAGTTCCAGTGCGGAATGAGTGGTTTCGCGATTGGGGGATTAGCGGAGACTGACGGGTGGGCCTCTGGGAATCACGTGCTCCCAGTCTTCGTTCGATGAGAACAGGAGTGGCTGATCCTCAGTAAACGACAAGGTCGTTAGCGAGGCGTTGTCAATGGTGATGTGTTGGAAAAGGTTGCGTTCGCGTTTTTGTTGTCGAGTCGCGGCCGTTGCACAGGAAGCGCAATCCATGTGACAGGGCTGGCTCAACGAAGCTGATTCAGCAGCTTGTTGTGAAGAGTTTGTTTCAGCAGTGTGGCTGTGTGAGGGTTGAGATTCAGCGTGAGTAGGTTCGGCGACGGGCTGGGCGACGATGGTGATTCCATCCGCTTCCATCTCGGCGCCATGCAGTCCGCACATCGGTTCCGACTTGGGGGGCGGAACCTTTTTCGCGGCAATGCCGGAATCACAATGGCCCGCCTTGCCGACGCAGCAGGCCATCGTGCTCGATTTCGTCAGGGAAGCGCTTGCAACGGGAATCAGCGTCGCGATGAACGACAATGCAATCGTTATCGCGAGGAAGGTCATGAGCGGTCGTCGCGCACGGACGATCTGTCTTCGTCCCATAGGGACGAGATGTTTATAGCATTGATCGCTCAAGGTGTTTCGCGCTCCGTAGGAGCGCAATATGTACATGATAAACATTGCGCCCCTCCGGAGCGCGAACGAAAAAAATTCTAAAATTCTATAAACATCTTGCTCCGCTGGAGCAAGGAGAGTCGGCAAACGCTAGTCGGAACTGGTAGTGGGCTCCTGAACTACGGGCTTCTTAACCAGTTTCATCTTGCACTTCGGACAGAGGCCGCTTTTCTTGGAGGTCACGTCCTCGTGCATGGGGCATACATAGTGGAACTTGGCAGGTCGTTTAGAGTGGGCCGAACGTTCCTTCTGTGCTGCAGTAACTACGCTCAAAGGATACATGCTGCTTGGCGAAAGAAGCAACGCGATGGCGAGCGGTAGTCTAGTTAGGATCCGTAGAACTTTCATCTATACCCCTTGAACTGGTTCGGACGCCACCTTGGAGTGCGGCCTCAAGACGCCGCACTCCAAGGTGGATTCCTTTTAAACCGAGCCGGGAGCGACCTTAACGGATTCGAATCCGCCGTCCTTGTTTGTTGTCAGACTGGGACTCAGAGCGTACCAGATGGTCTTTTTCTCATCAGGGCCCGCAAGAAAAATCTCGCCCACAGCATATGCCTGAACGATGTCCATGTACTTGTTGCTCGCTCGAAAAGTACCGCTCGCGGGACAGGCCGTGCCCGTTGCATAGCCGGTCGTCGTATTGAAGCCGCCGTTTCCGCCGGCCAGTGTTTCCTGCGTTTGAAATTCTTGGCTCATACCTGTTCTCCTTCAGGAATGGAAGTTCGTGTCATGCTTCCTTAACCGGAAGCGCTAGTTCAATTTCTGCCGGCGGCATGCGTTGCGCCTGGGCGTGCCGATTAGAGCAACTCCCATCGCACCGTCACCGCTTCTTCGGGACGATACCCAATAACCATGAGCTTGACTGTCAGCTGGAAGCTTTTGTCTTTCGTATCAACGATCCGCACCAGGTAAATATGACCCAACTGGATCGGCGCATTTGCAGATGACTTAACGTCGGAGAGCTTTGAGCCCTCCTGCAACGTTTGCCACGATGCCTTGAACTTGCCGTTGTCGTCCTGAAGGACCGTGACTTTGTCGCCCTCGAGCCGCAGTGAACCGAAGCCGACGCCTCCATTCTCTGCATCCTCGAAGTTGTATCGTCCGCGCAGATCGTTGGCAGTGCCGAGATCGACAATCGCTGCAGTTCGATTGAGTTCAATACCGGCAACAAGACTGCCACCACCGGCAAGTGTGTAACTCAGATCGCTGCAACGGTTTTCCCACTTGTTACTTACAAACGCCATTCCTTCTTTGCCGTCGGTAAAGCAGAGTGTACGGGCCAAAGGATCCACGGCGTACAAAGTGAAAATTCCAGTACGTTTCTTTGGCTGCGACGCCGATTTGTCGTCGGGCATCGTGGGCGTTTGTGCACGCAGTAACTGCGGGCCACCAAATCCAGCTAACAACAAAACAATTGAAACCAGAAGACTCTTCATAACAGTTGCTCCCCTTGAATCTGGAACCTACCGGCTAGCCAGGTTACCCAGCGGCACCAGCGTTTGAAACTTGCTGTACTCGATATGTCGCGCTTCATTCCGCTTCCTTAATTCCTTGAAGAAGAAAAACGGAATGAACTCGGGACTGTAGTGGTCAGCGATCCAGTCGTTCGGGTAACTGTAGTCGAGCTTGTATAGATCGAAATCGTTCTGGCAGAGGTTCAGCGTCTCAGTAACCGCCCTCACCAGCAAGACGTTATTGAGAGAAACATTGCTGTCCGGACTTCTGTACAAGAGAGCACCTTCGCGTGCGCGTCGCTGCCACTCCTGCACAACTTTCGCAGCCCGTTCATACTGCCGTGAGTTGATTTCAAGCCTCAGTATTACTTCCGAGTCGCCGCGTGCTTCTCGGAGATAGTTCTTGTAGGTATCAGGTGGAACTGAGCCAAAAGCGGCAGTCCCACGGTCGGAATACGTTCCGGCAGCGTCAATTTTCGTAACGCCTCCGGCTAACTTAACAACCATCGGAAATGCTGACCCGCTCGTGTCGTAGAACTCATTCTGACGCGCGACAAGAATGATGAAGTAACGATCCGGATCGACTCTGGTCCATCTGACTGTCCCGGCGACGCCGGGTATTTCACAGGAGAGAGATGAGTCGTCATAACTGACGATTTTCATCGTCGCGTTAGTCCGTCCGAAAATTCGGTTCTTGCCGGTTGCCGTGAATGCGATCTGCTTGTCGGGTGCTTTCGTCTGGGGAGGCGCATCCATCGGAAGCACTTCCTCGACCATTTCGTACTTGGCAGTCGCGATCTCACGAGGTTTAGCATCGTGAGACACTGTCAGCACCTTGACTACGCCCTCAGCATCGAACTCGTAAAGACGCGCTTCATGTTTCGAGATTTGCGCCTTCCAGGTTCCCAGGATGTCGCAGGGGCATTTCTTCTTGTCCTGGCCAAAAGCGGGTGGACCGGCTGGTGTGGGTTGTGGCGCCGGTCTGGGTGATGGTTTCGCTTGTGATGCCGGGTATTCCTGCTGCGCGAAAGCAGTTGCAGATATCCCCAGAAACATCAAAGCCAGTAGCGAGATTATGGCAGTTCGTTTCATTGCATTTACCCCGTGGCCGTGTGGATTCAGCACTACGCGCCGTTTGATTTGGGCCGGGAATAGCAGCGGCGCGACCCGCTGCTATTCCCGGTTTGTAAATTCGGCCGCCGAAATGCGATTTAATTTGCGACGGCCGAGGCCGCGAAGTTAGACATGTCGCAGAATGTTTCTACGTCATGCTGTCCCGACGATAGCCATACTTCTTAACTTCCTGCTCGATAATCACCTGGCGAGCGCGACTTTCAATGACGCGTTCCGCATAAGACTTCGGCGGATCTTGCCAGGCAATACGTCGCAGGATGTTCTTGTTGGTGGCAAATGCCTGGGCCATGCCCCAGGAATTTCTGGCATCGTTGATGATACGCAGGTAGCTGCTGTGAAGGGTCAGATCATTGTCAAACCCCGGGTGGTCCATGCCAAACAGCCGGAAGCGGATCGTTTCGATGTCGTAGGGATCGCCGGTGAGGAATTGCCAACCCGGCAGGTCGGCATTACGAAGTTCCGCGTAGTGCTTCAATGCGGCTGTCGTATCATCCTCAGGCTTGGTGGTGATTGAGTAAAAGAATAGATCTTTACCCATGCGCGGTTTGAGCTCGCGATAGATCGACTTCAGGGTTTGCGTCACTGCCGGACATGAGCCGTGACACTCGGCGTAGAAGAAATTCACCACGCACTGTTTTCCCCTGATTAGATCATCGTAGAACTTGACCGTCTCGTTGTTTTGGTTTCGGAGCACGGCGTTTGTGTACCGCGTAGCGCCGGGTGATGACGGATGCGGTTCAAATGGTCGCATTAACACATCTCTTCTATCCATTACGCCACCTCCTCACGGTAACTTTCTTTGGCCTTCATTTCGTTTTCACAGACTTGCTGGTTCGCGAGGCAGTCGGCCAGTGCATTGGCATCCGGAACGATGTCCCAACGCACCATCATGAAGTTGTCCTCGTGTGCCATGTTGTGGCAGTGGATTAGATACCTGCCGCTGTAGTCTCTGAATTGCATCTTGATCAATGCACCCTGTCCGGCCTCGAGTCGACTCACGTCTTTTCTGCCCGAGGCTAGTGGGAACATGGGAAGGCTGGGGTTGCCAAGCTCGGCGACCACGACTCCGTTTACAAATCGCTTCAAAGTACGGAACTCTTCGAAGTGAATGTGTATCGGGTGGGTCCAGCCTGACGCAATGTTGTTATTCAAGAGCCACTCTTCAGTAGTTCCCTGAAGAATGCAGTGAGCTGAATGATCGGGATCGAACGTGCAGCCAACCGTATCGAATGGCCTCTTGACTCTGAACCGGCCACCCACAAGCACAAACTGCCACTCCCAGGTATTGTCGGTCGCAGGCAACGGCGGATAGGTGCAGAGGGTTGCGGGGATCGCCGGCGTATCGGCCGGGAACCACGGCTCTCTGTTTACCACGTTGAACTGCATCATCACGTTGCCGATATTCAATCCTGGCGGCAAGGGATCCGGTGACGGATTGCCGACATTCATGGTCCGGTTTTCTTTGAGGTAGAGCTTGTCGCCCGCGTTGAACTGCCCGAAGTCGATAACAATGTCGTAGCGTTCGGCCACGCTCACTCGCAGTCCGCCCGGAACGATCGGGGTGGTCGTGCTGTTGCTGTTACCGGCATTCGCGCCCGCGTCGATGGGAATAGGATGCTCAAGGAAGTTGGCGTCGGTAGCGATCACAACTATGGTTCCGACTGAACCATCGGGTTTGATCAAAGTAAGGTCGTAAGTCTGCGTCGGACCCGTGTTGAGGATGCGGAAACGATACTTACGTCTGCGAACCGTCATGCTCGGCTGAATCTTTCCATTGACGATGAACTTGTCGCCGCCGGCAGCATTGACCAATTCAGTTCTTCCACCCGAGGTGGGGCAGAACCTGTGGTCGACAAGGATCAACGGGAAGTCAGTGACACCGTAGTAACCCGGCAACTGTAGCGAACCAGCACTCGGGTGTTCGTGGCCAGGATCTGTCTGGTCATACACGATGTACATGCCGTTCAGACCCAATACGTTGTTATTGAGTGTGAACTCGGCGCGGTGATCGTGAAACCAGAACGATCCCATCTTCTCTCTCGGATCGCCATTGCCGCCGAAAGCATCGAGGCCGGCATAGCAATTCGGATAGAGATTGTCTTTCCAGAAACCGGTGCCAAAGAAGTCGCCGGCGAAACCGTCGCTCTCTGAACCGTGATGCCCGTTGTGCAGGTGGATCGTGATCTCGTTTCTGCCAAACGTCGTCGTGGTTGTCGGTAGGTTATTTCTAAAGCGAACGACTCCCGACTTACCATATTTTCCGAAAAGTGTCGGGGCTGGATATTGACCATTGAAGCCCCAGATGTATGTTTGCCCGTAGTCCGAATGAAACTGATGCAGACCAGCTTGGGCCGACATGTCATAGGTGAAGTGAGCCGGCGAAAACTGAGTCCAGCGCGGATGCGGCGCTCGATCTGCTTCACCTGCTCCGAGATTTGGAAACTCAGTTGGCTGCGGATTCAGAGGATGGTCATCACAAGGAAACGGAGCCGTGAAATCATCCACGAACGGATGATGTGGTGGACTGGTAGGTGGTGTAACGCAAATCACCGGTTCGGCGATCGTCTGAAAGCCAAGAGCCTCTTTAGAGGTCAACATCGATGGGGCCAAAACACCGGCAGCCCCCGCTGCTGCACCTATCTTGAGGACAGTTCTTCTACTGACTTGGCCTTCAGTTTTCTTTTCGAGTTCCGGCCGGTTTTTTGCCTTCTTTTTAGGCATAGAATCTCCTTTCAGCCGTTTGGGTGTGGCCTCAAATCTAAATCCCTTGCTGGTGGTTATGACCTTACTCGAAGAGTGTAGCTATCGGGCTCCCGATTCTGATCCAACTTCCCCACAAAGCGATCAGTTTGAAAGGCGAGGGCGTTTGCTGAAACAGTTGAGTAACGTCAGTTGACTACTCGAAATTTAGTTGAGCGTGAAACTTCTATGTGCGCTGTTGCTGAATCGTGCGAAAGATTACGATCTCAATTTTCTACTAGCAAGCTTTCATGCTTGGCGGTTCTTGTTGTTCGTTAGCGGATTTTGCTTCGCATCGTTTCTGCGTTTGAGATCGCGCATCGAAGCTGATCGCGCGCGCGAACTATCGCGGTCCATACCACGAGTTACAAAGCTGAGTAGAGGCAGAACAACACTTGCAATGAAGGGAGAGCAGAGTGTTTTGCAATCTGTATGAGTTGTTGTCTGACAGTGCTCGGTTGATCGTTCTTACCGTTGTTGTTGGCGCTGCCGTTGCCGTTGTTCCCGTTGTGCTCGTCGGTCGCTGACTTGTTCTTGAAGTGCGACCGGTACAGCGCCGGGGAGAAACCGTAGGTTGCTTTGAAGTCACGCACGAAGTGGCTTTCGTCGTTCAGTCCAACCTGGAACGCGATTTCTTTAACACTCAGGAAGCTCGATTCCAACAATTGCTTCGCTCGCTCCATGCGCAACAAGCGCAGGTAGCGAATCGGAGGCATGCCGACATCTGATTTGAAAATGTGTGATAGTCGCCAAACCGAAAGGTTTACCGAATTGGCGAGCTCTGCGAGAGACAGTTCTCCACGAACGTCTTCGCGCATCAATTGAATGATTTTTTCGACTCTTTTATCCACCAGACACCCGAGGAGAGGTTTATTGAATTTCGATAAGCGACCGTATTGCTGAGCGAAAACACTCAACAGCAAACTTCATCTTGAATTAAGCCTGTGAGGGAAAAATCGGGTTCTGGGCGGACTTCCAACTGTGGCGAAAACTGAGTCGGGCACGAAAAATATGATCGCAGTTGCGAGGTGCGATGCCTTGAACTGACCTTACGGGAGGGGAGTCTTTTCAAGGTCGCGATTTAATACTACAAGAAACAAAATCCTGTCAATGAGGACACAAATTTGTGACTACTTCGCCACGGTCGTTTACATTCGATTGGAGGTGGGTTGATAAATTCGACTAATGCGGAGTTTTGCCCTGCAGTGTCTTACGGTTGTGTGTGAATTCATTCGGGTCGCTTCAAAGACAAAAAAATTAATCAACGAAACAGCCAATCGGTCACCCCTACGTTCTCGCCTGGATGTTTAGGTTTGTGTAGCTTGGTTTTGACACGTTACTATCTGACAAACGTTTTCGCTTCTTCGGAGGATGGGTTTTTATATGAGATCAATTCGTCTCTGGTGTGCAATAGTCCTTATCGCACTTATCGTCTTTTCAGTCGTTGTCACTCCCGCTCAGAACAAATCACGCACACAGGACGCGGCGCGTCACGCCAATGATGCGGCCAAAACTTTCACCGAGATCATGAACATCAAAGACAAGGCAATCCCGCAGGAGCTGCTCGACACAGCCGAGGCGATCGCAGTCTTTCCGGGTGTGGTCAAGGCTGCGTTTGTTTTTGGTGGTCGTGGTGGTCAGGGCGTGATCAGCCGTCGCGTCAAAGGAGGTTGGAGTGCGCCTGCATTCTTTAATCTTGGCGGCGGAAGCTTTGGACCACAGATCGGCGCGCAACGAACAGACTACGTGCTGCTCATCATGAACCCCAGTGGGTTGGATGGTTTGCTGAAAGACAAGTTCGAGCTCGGTGGTGAGGCGAGCATCGCTGCTGGTCCAGTGGGCCGTGAAGCAGCCGCGTCAACCAATCCGCGACTCGATGCCGGTATCATTTCTTACTCGCGCAGCAAAGGCGCTTTCATCGGCGCTGCTTTGAAAGGCGCGGTGATCACTCCTGACAATGATCTGAATGAAGCAGTCTACGGAAAGAAGGCCGATGAAGTGCTCAAGTCTCCGCCGATGACGTTTGCCCAGATGCCGCCTGCGGTGCGCATTTTCCCACGCACCCTCGTGCGCTATTCGATACGTTGAAATTAATCGGTGCAAACTCTTGACGCTTGGCAAGTGGGCGACCTAGAATGCTTCGTCACCCTTAGCGGTCGACCGCGATCTCTTACACTACAAGCGGGAAACGATCGGGAACTCCTGAAGCAAATGCTCCCACGAACGCAGCGACAAAAAGAGATTCTCGACTACATCACACGTTTTCAGGAACGCCACGGTTACATTCCTTCCTACGCACAGATTGCGCGGCAGTTTGGAGTGAAGTCACGCGCCACGATTGCGAAGCATATTGCTGCGCTCGAACGCCGTGGACTGTTGGCCCGAGAACATGAAGACGGATCGTTTGCGCTCAATGTCAAAGTCGAAGACAAGAGTAGCGATTCGTTGTGTGAAGTTAAGTTGCTTGGCCGGATCGCTGCCGGTGCTCCGCTTGAGGTCGTCGATTACGAGGAGCGCATACCGGTGCCGCGATTTTTGCTTGGTCGTGTGAAACCGGATCGAGTTTATGCGTTGCGTGTAAAAGGCGATTCGATGATCGACGAGCACATCTGCGATGGCGACATCGCACTCATCGAGAATCGAACTGACGCGCGCGACGGTGAGATCGTTGTCGCGTTGCTGATCGAAGAGAATCAGGCGACGCTCAAGAGACTTTATCGCCGCGGCATGAATATCGAATTGCAGCCTGCAAATTCAACCCTCCAACCGTTAACAGTTCCGGCCAGCAAGGTAAGCGTGCAGGGCATCTTCCGTGGGTTGCTCAGACCCAGTAATTAGCCACAAAAAAGCTCAAAATTAGAAACCACGAAGAGGCATTCCTGGTGAGCGCTGGAGCCAGTTGTCGGCGGGGTAGTTTGCGTTGGCGTTGATGAGGTGCAGTGTGTAAGCGTGGCGCGAGCGTGACGATTTGTTTTCGAAGCTTCGGTGTGGGAGTAAGCCGTGCAAGAGGATCAAGCTGCCTTTTGGAACTTCGAGTGGCACGAGCTGATCCTCGGGCCAGGGCGCAGTGTCGTAGGTCTCAAACTTCATTCCTTCAGGCGAGCGCACCCAGCGTGATTTGAGTCCGCTTCGATGTCCACCCGGTATGACCCAGAGGCATCCATTCTCGATCGTCGCATCTTCGAGTGCGAACCATAGACCAGCGATGTCGATCGGGTCGGTGTAAAGAAACGTGCTGTCCTGATGACACGTCACTTCGCCGCCGATGTTCGGCTGCTTGAAGATATACATCGACTGCAGCAGCAATGGATCTGCAAGACCAACTGCGCTCGCGAGTTCCTTCACCTTTTTACTTCGTGAGAATTCGTCGAACACCGGATCCAGATCGTGGAGGGCATGTCCGATCTTGTTGATCGACTTCTCTTTCTCATACTTCAACGTGCCGTTCGCGTTGAACGCATTCTCTTCGAAGAAGAAACGAATCTTATCGCCGGAAGTCAGGAAGTAATCGTCAGTGAGCCGGTTCTGTTCGTGTGTCGAGAAGATGGATACAACTTCAGCCGGGTCAAACTTATGGACCATCTCCGCCGCCCGCGCCCGCAATTCGTCACACGCGGCTGCATCAGCAAACCCCTCAATTACAAGAAACCCTTTGTCTAAATATGCAGCGACTTGTTCTTTCGAAATTGGCATGAGTTAGAAGACTCGCAGTAGGTACAACACAACGAGAAGTAGCACGACCAGGATCGCGCCGCCGGCGATGAGCGTTTTGGACCAGTTACGTCCGACTTCGATCCTGGTCACGCCAGACGCTCCTTCGAACTCGGCGCTCATCTGATAGTCCTTCTTGCGCTGGTCCATGAGATCGGCGTTATTGACGAAGTTGGCGATGTCTCTCGAGGCGTTGGCAAACTTAATCTCTCCGCGCTTCTTTTCCGCAACGAGTCGCATGGCTTCCTCGGCTGCTTTTGCCTTTATCTTATCCGCCTCTTCGCGACTCAGATCGGTGAACACATCATCGAAGATGTCTTCAGCATTGGGTTTGAACAAACCGGCATCGTTTTGTCGGACCAGTTCAGAACCATTGTCTGATTCTTTATCCATTCCGCGTCTCCCTGAGATTTTCAAATGAATCTGCCCATGAGGTAAGTTGATAGTATGGCTGATTTTTCTGTTTTGCGGCAGATTCGCCAATGCGATCTCGATATTCTCCATTTCCTGTTGTAACAATCGCACGGCAATGGCACCTTCGAGAGCTTGCGTGTGCGAAAGAATGGCGTGGGCAGTTTGCATGTCGCCGTTTGCCAGCCACGTCAAACGCTCCTCGACCACTCTTGGCAAATTGGCCAGGTACGACTTCTGAATAATTCCCCTGACCAGCGGCACAACATCGTTCTGCCAGTTATCAATGTCTACTTTGAGGGTATGCTTTTCAGGCCGGCGGTTTCGTTCCGAAAGCTTTCTCAAAAGGTCGCACTTGCCGTCGAGGTCCAGCACCAGGGGAAGGCTGTCGAGCAGTCGATTGATGGTCTGAGCGCTGGGACGAACTTCTCCGGTTTTCCAGTCAGGATAAGTCTTTCTTGCATACGATCCAGGCCCGTCTCCATAGCTGCCCGTATAGATATCGAAAAGGCGCGCTAGCTGAGTTGGGGTAAGTACGTAAAATTTTTCGAGGATGTCCTTATCAAACCCGCCAAGTGCTGACGAGAGCCGCTCCTTGAGACTTCCCTGATATCCCCAGAAAGGCGTGTATCTGTACCGCGACATCAGAAGTCATTCTTCCATTAATAGGTGCCCGTTAAAAAGGGTGATCGGCACAAACCGATCACCCTTTAGTATTGAACAGTCGATCGAGATCACTTCAGGTCGAAGCGGTCGAGATTCATCACCTTGTCCCAGGCTGCGATGAAGTCGTTGACAAACTTCTCCTTTGAATCCGAACACGCATACACCTCAGCCAGGGCCCGAAGCTCTGAGTTCGAACCAAAAATGAGATCGACACGAGTGCCGGTCCATTTGGCTTCACCGCTCTTACGATCACGACCTTCAAACACCTCTCCAGTCCCATTGTTCGTTTTCCACCGGGTGTTCATATCGAGCAGCTTGACGAAGAAGTCGTTCGTCAGCGTACCTGGTCGCGTCGTGAAAACGCCGTGCTGCGATCCGTCGTAGTTCGTGTTAAGGACTCGCATACCGCCAATGAGAACCGTCATTTCAGGAGCGGTTAGCGTTAACAAGTTAGCTTTGTCAATCAGCATTTCTTCGGACGGCGTCTTGTGGTGACTCCGTTTGTAATTACGAAAACCGTCAGCCTGGGGCTGGAGATAACCGAAGGAGTCTATTTCGGTTTGCTCCTGCAATGCATCACCGCGTCCCGGCGTGAAGGGAACCGTCACGTTGTGCCCGCCATCCCTGGCTGCCTTCTCTACTGCAGCACATCCGCCGAGTACGATCAGATCGGCAA
The DNA here is from genome assembly GCA_036401595.1 of Pyrinomonadaceae bacterium. Lineage (GTDB taxonomy): Bacteria > Acidobacteriota > Blastocatellia > Pyrinomonadales > Pyrinomonadaceae > PSRF01. The sequence goes on along the minus strand of DASWUM010000046.1, from coordinate 58,226 downwards.
GTGAAACTCGTTTACTGCCTGACTGAGCACTATTGAACTCGTTTTGGATTCCTGCGAGCTTTTCGAGCACCTGCGAAAGCTGAGCCGGGTTGTTGACTTCCCAATTCTTCTGTGGCTCGAGGCGAATACGCGCACCGTTTGCGCCCCCGCGGTTGTCAGTGCCACGGAAGGTTGATGCCGAGGCCCACGCGGTCGAAACGAGTTGCGAGACGGACAAACCGGACTCAAGGATCTTGGTCTTGAGGGCGGCGATGTCTGACGCGTCGATCAGTTCGTGGTCCACCGCAGGAATCGGATCCTGCCAGATCAAATCTTCGGCAGGAACCAACGGGCCGAGATAGCGCGCTTTCGGACCCATATCTCGGTGCGTCAGCTTGAACCACGCGCGGGCAAATGCGTCTGCGAATTCTGCGGGGTTGTCCTTGAAGTGTCGCGCGATCTCCTCGTAGGCCGGATCCGTCCGCATCGCCATGTCGGCGGTTGTCATCATCGGAGCGTGGCGCTTGTTCGGGTCGTGCGCATCGGGAACTGTGTCCGCGCCTGCCCCATTCTTAGGTCGCCACTGCTGTGCTCCGGCGGGGCTCTTGGTCAGCTCCCATTCATAGCCGAAGAGAGTTTCGAAGTAGCTGTTGTCCCACTTGGTAGGTGTTGCTGTCCATGCGCCTTCGATGCCGCTCGTCGTTGTATCCGAGCCTACGCCGCTGCCATGGGCATTGATCCAGCCCAGACCTTGCAGTTCGATTGGCGCTCCCTCAGGTTCTGGTCCAACCAACGACGGGTTACCGGCGCCATGAGTCTTGCCGAATGTGTGGCCCCCGGCGGTGAGTGCCACAGTCTCGTAGTCGTTCATCGCCATGCGTCCAAAAGTCTCGCGGACGTCGCGCGCAGAGCCAAGCGGATCAGGGTTGCCGTTGGGCCCTTCGGGGTTCACATAAATAAGGCCCATCTGCACGGCGGCGAGTGGATTCTCGAGTTGTCTGTCGCCCGTGTAACGTTTATCTCCCAGCCACTCACCTTCAGATCCCCAATAAACATCTTCCTGAGCCTGCCATACGTCGGCGCGGCCGCCGCCAAAGCCGAAGGTCTTAAAGCCCATCGACTCGAGCGCGACGTTGCCGGTCAGGACAAACAAGTCGGCCCACGAAAGCTTGCGTCCATACTTCTGCTTGATTGGCCAAAGCAGACGACGCGCCTTGTCGAGGTTGCCGTTATCGGGCCAGCTATTTGTGGGAGCGAAACGTTGCTCGCCATTCCCGGCGCCACCACGGCCATCTCCGATGCGGTATGTGCCCGCCGCATGCCAAGCCATGCGAATGAAGAATGGTCCATAGTGGCCGAAGTCCGCCGGCCACCAGTCCTGCGAGTCGGTCATCAGTGCATGCAGGTCCTTGATCACTGCAGCAAGATCGAGAGACTTAAACTCTTCCGTGTAGTTGAAATCTTTTCCCATCGGATCCGAGAGGGAAGAGTTTTGACGAAGAATTCTCAGATCCAAAGCATTGGGCCACCAGTCGCGGTTTGATTGGCGAGTACTGGTAGTGTAGTTGATAGCTCCGCCGGTGAATGGACACCGGCTTGACGAGTTTATTTCCAGGACCGGGTCATCCGGTGACGGGACGCGCTCTATTTGGTCTCCCATTTTCTCACCTTCTTTCGGTTCATGTTTATTGCGAAATTAGTTAGCGCTTAGTTTTACAATCAGGACAACGACCACGCAGCGTAAGTTCGATTGATCCGGGTTCAAATTTTGAACGCCTGGCAGCTTCCTTGATTAGTGCGTCCGGCATCGAGAGTTGGATGTCGACGAGCTTTCCGCAAACGTTGCAGAGTGCATGGTCGTGTCGTTCAAGTTTGCGGTCGTACCGAGTGCAGTCGGCTCCAAACCGGACCTCGCCGATCAATCCCTCGTTCTTCAGGTAGCGTAGAGAGTTGTAAACGGTGGCGAACGAGATGCCGGGCATTAGACCGCGCGCATGCTGAAAGACCTCGATGGCAGTCAAATGCGCGTCCGCCTCACGGATTACCTGCAACACAGCTCGGCGCTGCTTCGTCAGTCCTGAGAGCTCGAGATCTTCTTTCATTTTTGATTAGAATAATTCTAAATTGTTGCAAGATCAATCGAGAAATCGATTGCGACACCTTTGTGACGGGAATTTATCCAAACGCGTCACGAAGCGCTGGATTGCATCGAGAGCTGTTGAGATCGATTTACTGAGACTCTTGTGGCTGCAACCTGATTTCAGTTAGTCTCTTCGAGCTGATTTTTATTTGGGTGAACTGACTGGAGCCGGCTGCCGGAATTGAACCGGCGACCTTCTAATTACGAATCAGACGCTCTACCAACTGAGCTAAGCCGGCTAAGGCGTGAAAATAACTGGCGGTAACGCTGTTGCAATATACGAATGCCGAGTTTGCAGTGTCAAGCATGACAGATCGAGCCAACAGGAGGGATGTTATGCCGAAAGTAAGTGAGCCACAAAAGGGCACAAAAAGCAGAAAAACTAAGAAAGCTAAGAGGGCGACCAAGAATACGATAAGAGGCGCGAGTGCGAAGACGTTAGCGGCGCGCAAAGCGGCAAGGAAGTAAATCGATTAGCGTTATGTTTGATTCCCCCAACTTCCCAAAGCTATGCAGGCGTGTGCTGACGCTGTTTTTGTTCGTCGCGGTTGCGGCGCAGGTGTCGTATGCGCAAAAGCTTCCAACTGCCGACAAGATTATTGAGAACTATTTGAAAGCGTCCGGTGGCAGGAAGGCAGTCGCTGCGTTGAACGATGCGACATACGACTGGCTCGTTCAGTTCAACGGTCAACCGATCGGTATCGCGCGCACGCGGCGCAAAGCACCAGCATCGGAACGTCTCGAACTCATCTTCGGCAACGGACAAATTATTTCTGCAAGCAACGCACGTTCAGCCTGGGAGATCGGTCTCGACGGCCGACTACGAACTCTGACCGGCGCGGAAAGCATCGCCACAAAACTGCGCGCCTCGCTCGACGCCTCACGTCTCGTCAACTTCAAAAAAGCAAACATCCTCGCGCGCGTCCTATCGCTTGGCGACCTCGGATCGGAACCCGCTTACATCGTAGAGTTCTCAACTCGAAGTGGCGCGCGTTTTCAGTATTACTTCAGTGTGAAGACTTCGCTGATTACAAAAATCACCGGTGATGCAAAAAAGACGAGAGATCTGTTTGATGACTATCGACCGATCCAAGGCATCGTCGAGCCACATCGCGTGCGCATGAACGTCCAGGGTTCGGGCGAGCTGACGCTTCAGCTACAACGAGTCAAGTACAACTCGGGCATTGACGACCGCGTTTTCGATCCTCCGGCCGCGACTGAGAATCTCGACGTCGCCGCGTTGCTTCGCGAAGTCGGACAAAACCAGGATGAACTCGAAAACCGTGTCGCAGAATATGCGTTCAAACAAACTGAGACTGATCGTGCAATCGACGGTAAAGGCCAGTTGAAGAAGGAGACGACAAAGGTTTACGAAGTATTTCCGCTGCCGAATCGCGAGCCGGTGGAAAAGCTGATCAGCGAGAACGGCGTGCCTCTTTCGGCTGAACGTGCGGCAAAGGAAGATCGACGTGTTCAGGAGGAGTTTGCAAAAGCCGAACGCGAAAAGGAAAAAAACGAGAAGAAGGCGGCCGAGCGGCGCGCCGAACGTGAGAAGAAGAAAGCTGAGGGAAACGAAGCGACTGATATCTCGGCGTTTCTGAAAGCGTGTGAGTTTGTTTCACCGCGGCGCGAGATGCTCAACGATCGCGAGACGATCGTTTTTGATTTCCGCCCGCGTGCGGGTTTCAAACCAAAGAACAGCGAGGAGAGTTTGATTGCGAAGTTGATCGGCGTCGTTTGGATCGATCCGATCGACAAGCAGGTGATTCGCCTCGAAGCGCGTTTGGCGGAAGGTTTCAAGATGGGCGCCGGGTTGCTGGTGTCGTTAAAGCCGGGCGCCGCCCTGGTGATGGAGCAGACGCGCATGATCCAGGGCGTTTGGCTGCCGAAGTTTGCGCAGATCAATATGTCAGTTAAGGTATTGTTGTTTGGTGGTGGCGATTACAACAAGACGATCGAGTGGAGTGATTACAAGCACTTCTCGGGTGACGTACAGGATTACAAGATCAGTTCGCCTGCGAAGCCTTAAGAGATATTAGCCACGGATTAAACGGATGGAAGTCAATATCATTGGTGGCGGGTTGGCGGGAGTTGAGGCGGCATGGCAGGCTGCGAAGCTGGGCGTGGATGTGAATCTCTATGAGATGAGGCCAGTACAGCAGACTCCGGCGCACCGCACCGACAAACTTGCCGAGATCGTTTGCTCCAATTCGCTGAAGTCCGATGAACCCGGCACCGCGTCCTATTTATTAAAGGAAGAGCTACGACAGGGAGACTCGCTCGTGATGTCTGTCGCGGCCAAGACGCGTGTTCCTGCCGGCGCGGCACTCGCAGTCGATCGGGAGAAGTTTGCCGCACTCATCACTGAGCGCATCGAGAACGAACCACGCATTCGCCTGATTCGTGAAGAAGTCACCAGCATTCTGGATGACAGAATCACGATTATCGCCACCGGGCCGCTGTCGTCCGAAGCGCTGACGTTCGAGATCATGAAGTTAACCGGCAACGATCAAATGTATTTTTACGACGCGATCGCGCCGATCGTCGCCGCCGATTCGATCGATACGTCAGTTGCGTTTCGCGCCGCGCGCTACGACAAAGGCGGCGACGACTACCTCAACTGCCCGTTCGACCCGGAACAATATGCGCGTTTCTACGCTGAATTACTGGAAGCGAAAAGCGTCCCGTTGCAGCGTTTTGAGGAGACTCGCTGGTTTGAGGCGTGTCTGCCGATCGAGGAACTGGCTCGTCGTGGCGTCGACACGCTGCGGTTTGGTCCGATGAAGCCCGTCGGACTGCGCGATCCGCAGACCGGTCGCGAGCCATATGCCGCCGTGCAACTGCGGCAGGAAAATTTAATGGCCGACGCATACAGCCTGGTGGGCTTCCAGAATCATCTACGCTACGGCGAACAGGCGCGAGTGTTGCGACTCATTCCCGGTCTCGAAAACGTGGAGTTTCTTCAGTTTGGTCAGATTCACCGCAACACGTATATCTGTTCACCGCGCGTGCTCAACGCAACCATGCAGGTGCGCGAACGTCCTAACTTGTTTTTTGCCGGACAGATCACCGGGGTTGAGGGTTACGTTGAATCAGTCGCAATAGGCTGGCTGGCAGGTATTAACGCGGCGCGACTTGCGTTGGGCGAAGAATTCGTTGAAGCTCCGGCACGAAGCGCAACCGGAGCGCTGGCACACTACGTTTCGCATGCGGAGGCAAAAAACTTCCAGCCGGTAAACATCACTTTCGCGCTTTTACCTCCTCTTCCTGAACCTGTAAACCGCCAGGTACGTAAAAAGCGAGAGCGCAGAGAATTGCAGGTCGAATTGGCCTTGAAAGAGTGGGCAGAGTGGCTCGAACGAAATCACACACGACAACAAATCGCGCAGGCTGGTTGAGCTGCTCGCTCGCGCTGATTGTCATCTGTCTCACGGTGGCGCCCGTGTGGAGTCAATCAGGAAGGCAACAACCGGGAAAGACCGGAAAGGGCCCGACTGGACCAATCGCCGATCCAAACAGACCCGGCATGCCCTCTTCACCAAACCGCCAGACCAAGAGCACGGGCGACGAGATTGACGCTGACGACGTAGTGAAGATCAGCTCCAGCCTCGTGCCGATTCCGGCGTCTGTGGTCGACAAGCGTGGGACCGCGATCGTCAATCTGAAGCTGGACGAATTTGAGCTTTGGGTTGACGGTGAGATGCGGCCGCTTAGCGATTTGACGCGTTCGGAAACGAGCGTTCGCATGGCAATGCTGTTCGACAACAGCGGCAGTCTTGATGCGGCGCGCGAGTTTGAAAAACAGGCTGCGATTCGTTTCTTCAGGAAAGTGCTGCGGGCGAAAGACGAAGCTGCTATCTATTCGATTGAAACTGACAGTTACCTCGCGCAGCCGCTGACGAACGACGTGCTGCGGCTCGAGCAGACGATTGCGATGTTCGGCAAACCCGAGGGCGGAACATCGCTCTTCGACGCGATCATCAACGCGGCTACTTACCTGCGACCATATCCCGGACGCCGAGTGCTCGTCATCGTTTCCGACGGTATTGAAACAACGAGCAGACACAGCGATTTTGATTTCGTGATGCAACACGTGCTCGCCGACGATTGCCAGATCTACGTGGTCCAAACGGGATTGTACGAAGGCGCAAATGTGCGCGCGCTTGCAGCCGAGCGTCGCATGGAACAGTTGTCGGGACAAACGGGTGGCGCCGTCTATCTTCCCAAGACGACCGATCAGCTCGACGTTGCGTTCGATCAGATCGCGGCGGACTTAGCGCAGCAATACGTTTTGAGTTACTACCCCAGTGCCGATCAGCGTGACGGCCAGATGCACAAAATAGAGTTGCGTGTGAAAACGAGAAATGATGTTCGCGTGCGGTCGCGAAAGGTTTATTATGCTCCGAAGCCTGCGGCGTCCGCGAACTACTGAGCAAGATTTCTTCTGATGGAGAAACTGATCGAGCAATTTCTCGAACACCTGCGTTACGAACGCAACGTCAGCAGTCACACCTTACGAAACTACGCCAGCGACCTCGAACAGTTTCTCGATTTTCTCGCTCCTGCAGATCAAGCAACCGGAAAGAGAAGTACACCTGAAGTCTCGACGATCGATCATCTGACGATTCGTGAGTGGCTTGCGACACTTCACACGGCGCAGAAAAAGAAAGCGTCGATCGCACGCAAGCTCGCGGCGTTGCGCACGTTTTTTCAGTTCCTCGTGCGTGAAGGCCTATTGGAATTGAATCCCGCGAAGCTTGTGGCAACGCCGAAGCAGGAGAAGAAGCTGCCGAAGCATCTTTCGATCGAAGAGGCAGTCAGGTTTATCGAATCTCCGGATCCTGAGACTGATCTCGGAAAACGCGATCGTGCGATGCTGGAGCTGATGTATGCGACCGGCGTGCGTGTCGCGGAGTTGACGACGCTGAACCTGGCGGACGTCGATTTTAGAAATCAGCTTGTGCGGGTGACAGGGAAACGACGGAAGCAACGCATCGTGCCGTTCGGAGATCCGGCGGGTGAAGCCATTCGCAAATATCTCGACGTGCGTGACAACTTTCTAATGAATGCGCCGATTTCAAAACGCGATGAGGAAGCGCTGTTTCTGAATTATCAGGGTACGCGAATCACGACGCGCTCCGTCGGACGAATGGTTGACAAGTACATCAGCATCTGCGCGGGCATGCACAACATCAGCCCGCACGCGTTACGACATTCATTTGCCACACACTTACTCGACAGCGGCGCCGACCTGCGCGACATACAGGAGCTGCTGGGTCACGCGCGGCTGTCCACGACACAGGTCTACACTCACGTTTCGATGGAAAAGTTGATCGACGTCTACGACAAAGCGCATCCCAAAGCGTGAACCGCGGATTACGCAGATTAAAGAGTCGGTAAGTCGTCTTCGCCGTTAGCGCTTTCGATCTTAGCTTGGCAGGCAGCGTCGTAGCGTGCAGTGGGAAGTGCTTCGAGGCGTCGTTCGTCGATTGGTTGACCGCAGCGCGCACATATTCCGTAACTTCCTTCCTTCATACGCAACAGCGCTTGATCGATGTCAGCGACGACCTGGGAACTGCGTTCCCCAAGACGCAGGGCGATCTCTTTGTTCAGATCCTGTACAGAGAGGTCCACGCTGTCTTTGACGCCATCGTCGTAGAGCTCGAGCGCAGCCGCCTGATCGGTACGGATCTGTTCGGTGTTTTGGCGTAGTTGAGTGAGAAGAAGATTGCGGAAATGATTCAGTTTTTCAGCGTCCATCTAAGTTACAACTGCGTCGCAAATCAAACGCAAGCCCGACTCCCGTGTTTGTGATGCGCGCCAGTATAGCATTAGAGGCGGAGTTTAATCGCCAGCCGAGTCTGGAATCGGTTCGGCTAGTGACGGTTGAGTTGATTTGGCGCGTTTTGCACGCCATGCGAGCAGGCGGCGGATTGCGAGGGCCAACCCGGTGACGACCAAAACCGCGCCACCCGCGGAAACAAGCGCTGCAATCGTTTGCCCAACAACGCCAACAACCTCACCAGTGTGCGCGAACCGGAGAATTGATCGAAGCTGTCGTCCGCGTGTGTAACTCGAAAACGGCTCCCAACGGACCACGTTGTTTGTCGCACGCTCCAAAACAAGCTGAGCGCGTTTCTGTGGTTGACCACCCGTTCCGCTATCAATATTAAACGTCAACGGCGCAGCGGCAGCGGTCGGCAATTGCATCGAGATGCTCTGCCAATCGTTAACCTGTTGTTCCGCGCGGGCGAACGCAGCATTGAGGTTGTCAGTTTGCGGAGTGTTCTCTTTGTTTGGACCAGACGGCGCCGGTTGGTTTGCACGTGGCGCGGGCGGAGTTTCGCCGGCAATGCGATACACAAGATTTCCAGCCCACGTGTAAGAAATCACAACCGCCGAAAGCACGACGATGAAGAGCGGTACTGCGGACCAGAATCCGATCACATTGTGCCAGTTGAAGTCGCGCGCTTTGGATGGCAGCCCACGACGAAACCACGTTACACTTCGCAGCGCTTTCCGGTTCCAGCTCCGCGGCCACCACAAATAGAAGCCACTTGCCACCAGAAACAGAAACCCGAGATTACACGCGCCCGTGATCGCTCGTGCAACGTTACGATTGTCACCCTTAGCGCCGAGCCAGCGGTGCCAGTCAGTCACAACGCGAAAAAAGTTTCGCGTCTTCTGTGAGCCTTCGCCGAGAAGCGAGCCGCTGTAAGGATTCACAAAGATCGTCGTTTCACGCCCGAAAGCGATCTCAGCCGGCGCTGACGGATCAGACTTGACGGTGACTGCCGTTGGTGAAACGCCACGCGATTCGCGCGCCTTCGCAAGGAGAGTCTCAACCGGCAGATGCTGTGTTTCCGCGGTTGGAGGCGCGGCACGATAACCCCTCGTGTCAGCCCACGACGTAATCTGCTTTTCGTAACTCAGCAGCACACCGGTGACGCACATGATCAGGATCACGACGCCCGCAGTTACACCAACCGGTAGATGACACCAAAAGATTATCTTGCGCAGCTTTTTCATCGGCTTCAGAACCTGGCGATCAACGCAACCTTGGCCCCGCGGGGCGCGCCGGGCGAGATGTTGTTGTTGCCGTCGGCGTTCAGATAATACGTCTTATCGAACAGATTCTGGAAATTCGCCTGCAGACGCCACTTCTCAGTTATCGAAAAGAACACTGCCGCGTCTGCGCGTGTGTAACCCGGCAACACGACCGTATTGTCGACGGCTGCGAACATGTCGGAACGATGAATGATTCCGAGTCCGAGGCCGAGTCTTGGATGGACGCGGTAGTTGTTCCACAACGAAAAAGTGTGATGAGGCACGAGCGCGACCTGCGCACCTTTGATCGCCGAGACGGTGGTGTTGCTGATGAACGCATCCTGATGCGCGTAGCCACCGGCGACGCTCCACTTCGAAGTGACGAAACCGTTCATCCCGAGCTCATAGCCGTTTGTGCGTTGACTTCCCGTTTGTAGAATCCTCGTCGGATCGTTTGGATCGGTGGCCCGGGTGTTGGTGCGGTCCTGGCGGTAGACCGCGGTCGTCAGCGATAGATTGCGTCGCACATCCCACTTTGCGCCGAATTCGTAATTGGTGAATTTCTCAGGTTTGACTTGCTGAGTGATCGTCGTCAGTGATGAAAACTGATCGCCAGCGCTCGGCAGGTAAGCCACTCCATAGTTTCCATAGACGGAAACACTGGTGACCGGCTTGACGATCACCCCTGCACGCGGCGAAACCAGACGATCGATGCGTCTCAGATCCTGATTGTTTCTGTTGTTGTGAAACTGCAAATCGAAATAATCGAAACGTACGCCGGTTACGACCTGTAGATAACGATTGATCTCGATCTGGTCCTGAACATACGTTGCGCCGAGGTTTGTCTTGAGGTGGTTGTTGGCGTCGGTCGCGTTCTGTCGAAAGGTAACCGGAGTATCGATTGTCGGACTCGAGAGCGGAGCAAGTATCGATGTGCCCGTGTTGTTGAAGAAAGCGCTGTTGCGGAAGTTGTCCGTGAGCTGTCTTCCCACTTCTGCTCCGGTAAGAATAGTGTGACGAACAGAGCCGGTTGACGCCTGGAATGTAACATCAGTCTGATTGAAGAGATTGTGTCGCTTGGTAGCGTTGTTGTAACCGGAAATCGAAACTTTACTCTTGTCCGCAGTCACTGCGCCGGGCACGTAGTTCTGATAGAAGCGATCGTAATCGCCAAACATCGTGCGATTGCGAATGTTGAAACGGCCTAGCTGATGTTCGACAACTGACGAGAGCAGATTCACGCCGACTTCCGCCCATGCATTATTCGGATTGCCAAAGAATGTTTCGATGGGAACATCTACCGGTCGTTCCTGAAACGATGAAATTCCTCGATCCGCGGTGCGGTAATCGCTGAAGTATTCATACGAGAGTTTGACAGCAGTCTTTGGCCCAACGATGAAAGTCGCAGTTGGATTGAGTCCATAACGTTCCAGGTCAACGTGATCGCGAAAGCTGCCTGAGTTTTCGTAAACACCATTCAGGCGGAGTGCAATCTTGTTGCCGAGTGGTTGATCGAAATCGCCCGTTACGCGTTTGTTGCCGAACGAGCCGCCCTGAAATGTGATTTCGCGCAGGGAAGTGAAGCCAGCCTCTTTGCTCACACGATTGATAACGCCACCACCACCGCCGCGACCAAACAGCATCGAGTTTGGTCCTTTCAGTGCCTCGACACGCTCGACGTTGTAGAGATCGCGGTAATACTGCACGTCGTCTCGCACTCCATTCAAAAAGAAATCCGCACTCGTGCTATTGCCGCGGATAACGACTTGATCGCGATTGTTCTCGCCCTGGTGCGATGTAATACCCGGAACATAAGTAACAACGTCGGTGATGCTAGACATCGACTGATCGCGGATCTGTTCTTTGGTAACTACAGAGATCGATTGCGGAATGTCGCGCAGTGGCGTCAGCGTCTTGGTGGCCGTGTTAACTGCGCTAACGCCGTATGCATCAGTGATCGTGACGCTCGCGCTTGAGGGCGCGACCTCGAGAATGATCTCGAACGGCTGCGCGTTATTGAGTGCGGCCGGATTTACTGTTTCAGTTACTTCCGAAAAACCTTCCGCCAACACGCGGACCTGATACTCGCCAGGGTGGACCATTACTGCGAACTCACCATTCCTGTCTGTGGTCGCGGAACTGGAGGGAAGGCCAGCCGCGGAGGCCCAGACATCAGCGCCCGGTATCGCTGCGTGATTCGGGTCGACCACCTTGCCACGCAAGAGTATCTTCTTTGTTATCCCTGTCTGCGCGAACGCTGTTGTGGCTACGATTGCGAAACTGAGGGTAATTAAGAAGACGCGACGATAATTGGAGAGCATGACCGCCCCTTTCAGCCTTGAAGACAAACGCCCTGACTTCGTTTTCTGTCGAGCTTGGTAGAAATTGAAATCCGTTTTCAATTTCAGAGTGGCTCAGAATAATCCAGAGACGCCCGTTGGTCAAGCGAGGATCAGGAAGAATTGTTTTTGGAGTTAATGAAGGCCGCCAGCAGAGGAATCGTCAGCTCGTGATGACCGGTGATCGAGTAACCGCGGCCGGCGCCGTTTTCAGTTGGGCGTCGCACGACATTCGTCAGCGGACGGTAGGATTGAATGAAGTCGAAATTCGCCGTGGTGATGTCTGAGAGGTTGTGGCCCAGGTTGCGAACGAGCGTCACGCATTTCAAGAAGACTTCGGGAAGAGTCACCGCCGAGCCAATGTTCAAGTAGACGCCACCGCCATCCATACGACGAACTAATTCAGCGAGACAGCGAAAGTCAGTGTGTGATGTAGCGCCGAGTGCTGCGCCGTCGAAACTTGGATGGAAGTGGGCGATATCGCCGCCGATGGTAACGTGAACGGTGAAAGGGATTTTTGATTCGTAAGCTGTGCAGAGCAGGGAATAGTCGCGATGTTTTGGATTAAGTGCGAGGAGGGCACGCCCGACGGCTTCACCAAGTCCGATCTGATCTCTTGCGCCGTCGCGTGCGGATGTATTTAGTAGCTGCGCGGTTTCTTCAGCACCACCGAAAGCGCCTTCCGATAAGGTTGCATCAACGTCTTCCGAAGTCGAACCAACCATTGCGATCTCCGAATCATGGACCAGCACCGATCCATTTGCTGCGATCGCCGAAACGTAGCCACGATTCATCAGATCGATGATCACGGGCGCGAGTCCAGTTTTGATCACGTGACCACCAATACCCCAAATGATCGGTTTCTTCAGCTCACGTGCACGACGAACACGTTCTGCAATCTCGCGAATCGCCTGTCCAGCCAACACGTTCGGCAGTCCAGCGAGGAAATCATTTAACGACTCATCACCACCGATCGGCTTCGCAAAATCCTGGAGGTTAACCTTACTTGCACGCGAAGCAAGCGGATAAGTTTTGACTTTGTCGAGTTCGAGCGGTTTGAGATCGTCGTCGTAGATAGATGGCAAGGTAATGATTCTCCGGCCTTAAAGGTGTTCCAGATCTGCTAAATCTTGCGCGCGTCCCGAAGCGGCCTTATTACGTTTAAGCATTTCTTTCGAGATGATCGGAACCGTTAAGCCAGCGATATCACCTTGTTCATGCGTAGCCCATGCTTCCTCAAACTTCACCCCAGACAGAAATGTTAGAAGATCAATTCGATTTGGCGCTACGCCAAGTTGGATGACCTGATCTTCGCTTAAAAAGTCTTCTCGTGAAAGACCGACGGCTCCGAAGCCGAATTGTTGAATGACATTCACGATCCGCTCTGCATTTTCGACGGATCGTTCCACGAACAGATCTATGTCAGCAGTGAAACGCGGATAACCGTGGTAGGCAACTGCGTATGCTCCGACAACAATGTAACGTACATTAAGAGCGTTTAATAATTCGATAAACTCTCTTAAGTCTTTCTCTAGGTTCATCACGAGGTCGATAACGGTCTCTGAGGATCAGGAGAATCTCGATTCTTTGTGCCGGCGTGAGAGACTGATAATGCTTTCTATCGGCGTTTTCTGCCTCCGCAAAAGACTTAAAAAGTTTGATGGTCTTCTCCATGTCCGCGGGGAATTATAACATTCCTCAGAATGGCGCTATGGCGCTAAGTATGATGATTCCCATTGCCGTTGCGTGTCAGGCGGCCATTTAGCAAGGGGCGGAGGACGTGGCCGGTGTGGGAGCGGCGCGAGCGGGCGACTTCTTCGGGAGTGCCGGCGGCAACGACACGGCCGCCGTGTTCACCGCCTTCAGGGCCGAGATCGATGATGTAGTCGGCTGATTTGATGACGTCGAGATTGTGTTCGATGACGAGCACTGTGTTGCCGAGTGAAACGAGTCGCTGCAGGACGTCGAGCAGTTTGTGTACGTCGGCGAAGTGCAGTCCGGTGGTGGGTTCGTCGAGAATGTAGATGGTCCGGCCGGTCGCGCGTTTTGAAAGTTCTTTCGCAAGCTTGATGCGTTGTGCCTCGCCGCCGGAAAGCGTCGTGGCTGACTGGCCGAGCTTAATGTAGCCGAGACCGACGTCGAGCAGCGTCTGCAGCTTTTGATTAATCTGCGGAATGTTTTCCAGCAGCGGCAGTGCTTCTTCGACGGTAGTGTCGAGCAGGTCGGCGATCGACTTGCCTTTGTACTTCACGGCCATAGTCTCGCGGTTGTAGCGCGCACCACGACACACATCACACAGCACGTACACATCCGGCAGGAAATTCATCTCGATGCGTTTCATGCCGTCGCCTTCGCATGCCTCACAGCGCCCGCCTTTAACGTTGAAAGAAAAGCGCCCGGGCTTATAACCACGTTCACGCGATTCAGGCAACATCGCGTAAAGCTCGCGCAACGGCGTGAACAATCCTGTGTAAGTCGCCGGATTTGAGCGCGGCGTACGGCCGATTGGCGACTGATCGATCTCGATCACTTTGTCGACGTGTTCGAGTCCTTCAATCGTTTTGTACGGGCCGGGCTCAGTCAGTGAGCCATAAAGATGCTGCGCGAGTGCATAGTAAAGAATATCTTCGACGAGTGTGGATTTACCGGAACCGGAAACGCCGGTGACGACTGTCAACAACCCGAGTGGAAACGAAACATCGATCTCTTTCAGGTTGTTCGCGTATGCGCCGGTGATAGTCAGTGCCTTTCCGTTTGGCGCTCTGCGCTCGGCCGGCACTTCGATCTTTCTGGCGCCGCGAATGTACAGCCCCGTGATCGACTCGGGATTATCAGCCACATCGGCCGCCGTTCCGAAAGCAACAACTTGTCCGCCATGTGCGCCGGCGCCTGGACCGAGGTCGACTACGTAGTCTGCGCGTCTGATCGTCTCCTCATCGTGTTCGACAACGAGAACCGTGTTGCCTAAATCTCGCAATGCGGACAGCGTTTCGAGGAGCTTTTGATTGTCGCGTGGGTGCAGCCCGATCGATGGTTCGTCCAGCACATAAAGTACGCCACGTAACTGGGATCCGATCTGGGTCGCAAGCCGGATGCGTTGACCTTCACCGCCGGAGAGTGTCGACGAGGATCGATCGAGCGTCAGATATCCGAGCCCAACAGTCTTCAAAAAACGCAGCCGGCTCTTTATCTCTCGCAGGATTGAACCAGCAATCTGCTCCTCCCGCGACTTGAGCTTGATTTGCTCAAATGCCTCGACAGCGTCCTCAATCGGCAGCGACGTGTATTCGGCAATACCACGTCCGCCAACTTGCACCGACAGCGAATCGGAACGCAGGCGTCGCCCATTACATTCACTACAGACTGTCGGTGAAACAAGCTCTTCGAGTGCGATTCGAATCTTTTCGGACGACGCGTCGCTCAAGCGTTCCTGAAGCCACTTGAGCGCGCCTTTCCACTCGTTCTGATAACCGTAGAGCCCTTGTGTAAAACTGATCTTGCCGGCGACTCCGTTCAAGAATCCGTCGCGCACTTCCTTTGGCAAATCTGAAAACGGCGTCTTCGCATCGGCATTAAAGTGCTTACACACGGCGAGCAACGCACTGCGGAGATACGTAGAACCCTGTTTGTCGGCGGTCCCCATGTAGCCGAGTTTGTCCGGCGTCTGCCTCGCGTCGGGAATGAGTTTCAGCGCGTCGATCTCCATCACGGTTCCGAGACCATGACAGCGTTTGCACGCGCCGTAAGCAGAGTTGAACGAGAACGATCTGGGCTCGAGTGGCGGAACGTTGATGCCGCAGTTCACACACGCCATTCGCTCCGAATAAAGCTTCTCTTCACCGTCGACAATCGAGATCAGCACGGCGCCGCCCGTAAGCTTGAGCGCTGTGCGAATCGAGTCAGTCAGGCGCTCGCGAATGCCAGTCTTTATCAACAGGCGATCGACAACCGCCTCAATCGAGTGATTCCGTCGTTTGTCGAGACGGATCTCTTCGTCAAGCGACAACAACTCGCCGTCGACACGCGCGCGCAGAAAACCTTCCTTCGCGAGTTTCTCCAGCTCTTTCTTAAACTCTCCCTTGCGACCGCGAACGATCGGCGCGAGCACCATCACTCGTTCGCCTTCCGGCAACGCCAGCACGTTCTGAACAATCTGATCCACGCTCTGACGCGTGATCGCAGCACCGCAAATGTGGCAGTGCGGGATGCCGATCGACGAGAACAGCAGACGCATGTAGTCGTAGATCTCGGTCACGGTCCCGACGGTTGAGCGTGGGCTTCGCGAGACTGTTTTCTGTTCGATTGAGATCGCTGGCGAGAGTCCGTCGACTGAGTCGACATCCGGTTTTTCGAGTTGATCGAGAAACTGGCGCGCATAAGCCGAGAGCGATTCCACGTAGCGCCGCTGCCCTTCGGCATAGATGGTGTCAAAAGCGAGGGAGGACTTGCCGGAGCCTGACAGCCCGGTAATTACGGTAAAACGGTCGCGAGGGATGTCGACATTGATGTTCTTAAGGTTGTGTTGGCGTGCGCCCCTAACACTGATGCGATCAATGGCCATAGCGAAAACCCGTCATTGTAGCGGACGGATTTTCGCGCGGCAAGTAACCACGGATAAAACGGATTTTTCCGGAACGATCAACGCTGATCTGATTGCAAAATCCGTCTAATCCGTGGCTAAAAATTGAATCGCAACCCGAGTTCCATGCGGCGCGGTGACTGGGCCGAAGTGGCTTGCCCGAAGAACGGCGAGGTTTGGACACCGGAAAAGACGCCCAGGTTCGCGTGATTCAGCAGATTAAAAGCCTGTGCGTAGAACTCGAGCCGGTACTTCTTGGTGGCGCCCATTCCGATCGATGGTGGCGCGGCGCCGTCGCCTCCACCGCCGACTCGGACCATCCTGATTTGCGGTCCGCCAGTCTGTTGTTGCTCCGGTCCGAAGTCCTTACCCCAGCTCAAACGCGAACCAATTTCCCAACGTGAAGCACCACGCACACTATTCCGTCCGACGCCAAGCGGTCGATCGTTGATGACAGTGTCACCGTTATTGTCGAAGCCCGTGGTGATGTTGTACGGCAGCGCCGAGGTCGCCTGGAAGATTGTCGAGATACCAAATCCACTTGGCAGTCGTTTGCTCACAAATCCGGAAATCAGGTGACGGAAATCGTTTGCCGAAGGGCCGCGATCCGCGTGCAGGTTGAAATTATTCGACGGCAAGCTGAACGGGGAGTCAGCCTCGTTTGTGTTCTTCATCAGGAGGTAATTGACGTTCCAGAAGAAACCCTGAATAAACTTCGCGGGCCCCACGCCAACCATCAACCGATGGCTCGACTGGTACGCCGACGATTCGATGTTGGTGATATTGCCGACCGTCGGATCGGGCCGGCCAAAACCCGGAACTGGCGCGTTCAGGTTGCGACCGTGGAGCAGGTGAACACCGCGTTGATACTGGTAGTTGGTCGTCAGTCGAAACAACTTGAACGGGTTCGTCTCGAGACCGATCGAGCTTTGGATGATGTAGGAAATCTGTAGATCGGGATCGGTTTGAATCCGACTCGGAGGCAAC
This sequence comes from Pyrinomonadaceae bacterium, assembly GCA_036401595.1. GTDB lineage: Bacteria > Acidobacteriota > Blastocatellia > Pyrinomonadales > Pyrinomonadaceae > PSRF01. The sequence continues at coordinate 41,155 of DASWUM010000046.1, read as the reverse complement.
ACTGTCTGCATGCCACCGCTTAAAGGATTCGGAAAGCCTGGGTTTGCAACGACGAGATCTCTTTGTCGCTGGCCGTCGACGCGCAATGTTTGTTCGTAAGTCTGCGCTGCGAACCAGTCGTAAAAAATACCGGCGCCCCCGCGGATCGTGATCGTTCCGTTCTTCTTCGGCGACCACACAAAACCGAGGCGCGGCGCAACGTTGAACTTGCCGGGCACATGACTCTGCACTTCATGTCGCACGCCGTAACTGAGCGTCAGATTCTTGCGCACGCGGAAATCGTCCTGAACGTACCAGCCAAATTGATACTGACGGTACTTCACGGTCGGGTCGCCGAGGCGTTGCGTGTACTGCGTGGGCAGCCCTAATTCGTAAGCAGCCAAATCTGCGAACTGAAATGTCCCAAATGCATTGGTCCGGTCGTTACTGCGATAACCGCCGGCTTCGAGTTGCGCACCGAAACGAAGTCCATGCTTCTCGAGTGCATAGTCAACGTTGTCTGCGAGTTCAAAGTCGAGCGACCGGCGACCACCGCTTCTCTGCGCACTGCCGTCATTAAAAGAACCCGGCACGAGAATCGTTTGTCCCAAACTTACCGAACGCGCCTCGGTTTCGATCCAACGCGCCTGCAATCGTGCTTCGTTGAAAAAATTTTTTCCGAAGACGCCTGAGTCGCCGAGCCGTGCGATGTATTCGGTTTGTTCCTGCGAGTAGCCACGGGAAGGCAAGTCAAAATCACCGACGCCGAGATTGTTCTGCAATCCTGCGTTGCGTTGAAACTGAAATCGTGACGTGTGTGTTTTTGTCAGGGCATGTTCGAGACGAGCATCGAGATTCAGACGTCTTGAAGGACGGTAAGCAAGATCAGAAATCCGTCCGGTCGGCGTCGTCGCGAGGATGGGCCGCGCGTCAAAAAACAAAGAGCCTTCGGCATTCAGAAAGAGCGACGTGTGATTCTTCCAGATTGGACCATCGAGTGAGAGACCGAAACGCCGTTGTTGTTCCGGACCACGAAACGGCGCGAACACCTGGCGAGCGTTCAACGCCTCGTCTCGAAATCCGAAGTTGAACGAGCCGTGCCACGCATTAATACCGGGCTTGGTGGTGATGTCGACCAGGCCGAAACCCGCGTCGTGATTTTCAGGCGCATAGGGATTCATGCGAAAGCGGATCTCGCGGATCTGCGACTTCGGCGGCAGCTTGCCGCCGCGAAATCCATTCACACGAATCTGCGCACCGGGACCGGCGAGTTGGTTGATGGCGTTCTCAAACTCTTCCGGATCGTCAGGCAGTTGTGCAATCTGTTCCGCGGTCAGAACGTTTGAGAACGCAGCGCCGTTCGGATTTGTGTTCTTGACCTGAGCTTCTTCGTCGACGTCGACATCAACTTTTATCGTTTCGATCTCAAGCGTGACTTCTCTGTGATGTGGGCCACTGGCGAGTTCGACGTCCGCAATATCATGCGCCTTAAAACCCGGCGCTTCGATGTGAAGCTGATAACGACCGGCGGATACCTTGTTGAAGCGAGCCTCGCCGCGCTGGTTTGTCGAGCTGAGCGATTGCGACTTGCCGTTTCGGATCAACTGCACCTGCGCCTTATTTATCAAAGCGCCCGTCGGATCCTTCACGATCACTTCAAGACTCGCACTACTCGAAGCGCTTTGGCCCAAACACGGTCCAACAACCAACAGGAGCACGATAAGCACACTTATCGCCCGAGAATGTAGGGGAGTAACTCGCATCTCTTTATCTGCCTTTTGTGCCTTTGTGGCTAGTTCTTAATGCTTGTCGAAATGATCGGCCTTGAACTGCGGATTCAACTGATACTTCGAGATCTCAAACTCTTCCGAAACTTCGTTTTCAGTTAGAAACGTCAGTTTGTGTGGCAGCATGACGCCGTTGACTTTCTTGTGGTCGGTCAGGCGAATGTAGAAGTCGACCTCTTCCGGCGCCGCCGGAGCTTCGGCGTGCATCTTCTTCTCGGCTTCTTCCTGCGCTTTCTTGATCTCGTCGGGTTTTGGCGCGCTGCCGGCCTGGCGCGTCATCGTCATAATGCGTGGCTTTGGACCACGATAGCTGAGCAACAATGGCAGGTGGCTCGACTGGTCGAAGTAAACACGCACGGAAAACTTGTCCGGCCCACTCACATCGATCACGTCCGCCTTCGCGTCTTCCACGTCCGACTCGCCCACGTATTTGTATTCAACTGCGAGTGACGGAGGTGGCGTCAGGATCATCGCGAGCAAATAACGCGAAAACTCGGCGTTGTAGACGCGTTTCAGCATCGCTTCCATCTGTTCGGGAGAAGCTTGCTGACCGCCTGGTCCACCGATACGGAAGACCATTCCGCCGCCGCCGCCGCTGTTTCCATTCCATGCCTTATCGCCGTTGAGACCGCGCGTATTGATCATTGCGGTGCTGAGCCCACCCGCATTCATCGCGTCTTCGACGAGGTATTTGTCAGGAAGAAGGATGCTGATCTCGCGATCGCCGCCCATCTGGCGTTCGCCAAAAACACGACGATACTGTCCATTGATTTGTAGTCCCTGGATTTTTTGCAGCTTGTCTTCGCCACCGATTGCCTGGCGAGCTTGTTTAAGAATTTCCTGGGCGCGGGCGTCGTCGGCGAATGCGGCCGTCGCGCTGGATAGAATAAGGGTTAGGATTAGGAGAAGTTTGCTCATGCTGGTATTCACATGAGCACAAGAAAAAGTTCCACAGGATTTGCGGTAAATCTTGGCTGGCGCGCCAGTTTGCGGCTCTTATCCACAGATTACGCAGATTGATTAATAGAATCTGTGTAATCTGTGGATAAAGTTTGACAGTCTTCGAAATCTTAGTAGAGTAGCGCTGTGAACCTGCCCAACTCGTTAACCCTCCTGCGGATTTTTATCGTACCGCTGCTCGTGGTTGTGCTCCTGACGCCTTTTTCCGAAAACTGGCTCGGAGTTCCGCGACACATCCTGGGTGTGGTGATGTTTTTGGGAGCTGCGCTGACGGATTATTTCGACGGTCACATCGCCCGCAGTCGTGGCCAGGTAACGAGACTAGGTCAGCTTCTCGATCCAATTGCCGACAAACTGCTCATCTCGGCGGCGCTGATTTCGCTGGTCGAGAATCAACTCGCACCCGCATGGGCGGTGGTGATCATTATTGGCCGGGAGTTCGCCGTTACCGGTTTGCGGTCAATTGCGGCAGTTGATGGAATCGTGATCTCGGCGTCGAAGATGGGAAAGTTCAAGATGCTGGCCCAGGTGATCACTGTCGCCCTCCTCATCGGATCGAGCGTTGCAGGAAAACCGCCGGTCGCAAATTTCGGCAAACCATTTCCAGCGATCGAATTCTGGTCCGTGCCGGAGCTGCGCACCGCGTGGCAGCACCTTCTTGGTGATGGTCCAACTACCGGTAATGACTGGCAGGTGCTGATCTACACGGCGGGCAGGGCAATGCTTTGGCTGGTCGTAATCTCAGCCTGTACCTCGATGTACGGCTACTTCAGTTCTTTCTACCGCAAATTCACGCAGCCAGACGCAAAACGAAATGACGTGCGAGAGCGGCGCGAATCTGCGGCGAAGACTACTTACTGAATTTCTACGCGGTCGCCGGTGTGAACCTCACTCGTCACGCGCGTAATGATCGCCGTCGCGGTTCGTGCCTGCACATCAATTACAACCATTTCACCGACAATCTTGCGCGGCATTGGCGGGCGGTGGTCTTTAACTTCCTTCGAAGTTATCGGACGGTGACGATAACGGCCTTCGGAGTTTACGAATGCGGTGGAGTCTTTCGCGCGCGTTGCCTCGTTTGAAAAGCCGCCGCCGCGGAAGCGATCGCTCTGAAAGCCGGTAGCGCGGTTGCGGGCCATCTCTTCGTTGTCGACTCGGGTGATGTTTCCGGTGCCCAACGGTCGATAGATCGTGAGATAGTCGCCCGGTTTGACCTGATCCTCACTGCCGAGATCGATGTAGACGATGTCACTTCGCGTGACCATCTCGCGGCTGTCCTTCGCCATCATCAAATAGCCAGATTGTTTACCACTCGGATCTGCAAATCGATCGAGATTTAGTTCAGCGCGCGGAGGCGGCGATTCGCGGTCCGGAAGTGGTGCGAGCAGATCGCCGAACAAAGCGGCGTCGCAGGTAAAGGTGATTTTGGCGGCGGAGGTGTTCTCGCGTACCTTGAAGACCTGAAGTTGGCCGATTTCCTGCACGTAAATGCCCAAAAATCCCTTCTTGTGCTTGTGAACGCCTTTCACAGTGCCGCGCGGACGGATGATTTGAAAGCTCTGGCCTTCTTTAATGCCCTGTTGTGAGCCTGCGTTCAGATACACGATTTCGCCGTCAGCGAACGTGTGTTGTTCCTGTTCTTCCTCGGCGCCCACGATTTGGGGCATGTGCGGAAGTTTTTGATAGCGGATGTAACCGGCACAGTACAGTGCTGACTGACCCGCCACAGTGGCAGGTGCATGGAGCGGGGGCAAAGCCATTTGGGGGGTAGGGGTGGGTGACTGTGCGTTCGCGGTAAACGCGAGCACCAGCGCGCAGACGAGCGAAAACAGTGACGTTTTCAGGTATCCAAGCCGTGACATTTCAGGTCTCCTTTGGGTCTTAACGAAGGGATAGGGACAAAGTGACAAGCGTGAGGCCTATTCATCCTACTTTGCTGCATCAATACAGGTCAACAAAAATCGCCGGATAGATTATGCAGAAGCTCTCGAAAAATCAGTTCTTAATCCGCGTAATCTGTGCCCGGCTTGCGTTTTTGAAACCCGCTTGGTAGTATCCGCATTTTGTCGGAATACGCTATTTACACTCTATAGCGGGCCGGCGTAGCTCAGTTGGTAGAGCATCTGATTTGTAATCAGAGGGTCGGGGGTTCAAGTCCCTTCGCCGGCTCCACGGCAAAACAAAGTGTTGCAGGGGTGGTCGAGTGGTTAATGGCACCGGGCTGTAAACCCGGCGGGCTAACGCCCTACGTAGGTTCGAATCCTACCCCCTGCACCGGGAATGATTTTTTTGGGCGGGTGTAGCTCAGTTGGTAGAGCATCAGCCTTCCAAGCTGAGGGTCGCGAGTTCGAATCTCGTCGCCCGCTCCAGATTTTGGCGCTCAGAGGGATTCATGCCCGCGTAGCTCAGGGGTAGAGCGCCTCCTTGGTAAGGAGGAGGTCATGAGTTCAAATCTCATCGCGGGCTCCAGATTGATAGTAGCAACTGGCTTTTAACCAGTGGGTCGGGTTAACAGCTCACGGTACGGACTAATAGCGATCCTTATATATAGAAGAGGAAAAGATGTCGAAGGAAAAATTTGACCGTTCCAAGCCACACGTGAACATCGGAACTATTGGACACGTGGATCACGGTAAGACGACGTTGACGGCAGCGATCACGAAGGTGTTGGCGAAGCACAATCCGAAAGTGCAGTTTGTGGCCTTCGATCAGATCGACAAGGCGCCGGAAGAGAAGGCACGCGGAATCACGATCGCGACCGCGCACGTGGAGTATGAGACGGCGAACCGTCACTACGCGCACGTCGACTGTCCGGGTCACGCCGACTACGTGAAGAACATGATCACGGGTGCGGCGCAGATGGACGGCGCGATTCTGGTAGTCGCAGCCACCGACGGCCCGATGCCGCAGACGCGCGAGCACATTCTGCTGGCTCGTCAGGTGGGTGTGCCGGCGATGGTCGTGTTCATGAACAAGGCTGACGCGGTCGACGATGCAGAGTTGCTGGAACTGGTGGAACTGGAAGTGCGCGAGTTGCTGAGCTCCTACGAGTTTCCTGGCGACGACATTCCGGTGGTACGCGGCAGTGCATTGAAAGCCCTCGAAGGCGATCCGGAATGGGAGAAGACGGTGGAAGAGCTGATGGCGGCGGTGGATAGTTACATCCCGACGCCGGAGCGCGACATTGAGAAGCCGTTTTTGATGCCGGTGGAAGACATCTTCACGATTCAAGGTCGCGGTACGGTGGCTACCGGTCGTGTGGAGCGCGGCAAGGTGAAGGTGAACGAAACGGTCGAGGTTGTCGGCATTCGCCCCACCATCAAGACGGTGGTAACGGGCGTCGAGATGTTCAAGAAGCTTTTGGACGAAGGCGTGGCGGGCGACAACGTTGGTTTGCTGCTGCGTGGGGTGGAGCGTAAAGACATCGAGCGCGGGCAGGTAATATCGAAGCCCGGTTCGATCACGCCGCACACGAAGTTCAAGGCCGAAGCTTATGTGCTGACGAAGGAAGAAGGCGGACGGCACACCCCGTTCTTCAGTGGTTATCGGCCGCAGTTCTACTTCCGCACCACGGACGTGACGGGAGTGGCGCACTTGCCGGAAGGCGTCGAGATGGTGATGCCTGGCGACAACGTGCAGATGTCGATCGAGCTGATTGCGCCGATCGCGATGGAGAAGGGATTACGCTTCGCTATTCGTGAAGGTGGTCGCACGGTCGGAGCAGGCACAGTGTCTGAGGTTATTGAATAGATCATCCACAGATTACGCAGATTCAGTTAAGAAATCTGCGTAATCTGCGGATAAGAGAGCCGGTCGAATTTAGAGGTTTAAGAAATGCCACGCGATAACATTGTGCTTCAGTGTCAGGATTGCAAGAGTCGGAATTACGTGACGACCAAGAACAAGAAGACCACGCCGGATCGGCTGGAATTCAGTAAGTTTTGCCGCCGTTGCCGTAAACACACTGGCCACAAAGAGACGAAGTAACAGATTGCCAGTTGCCGATTGTTGGGGACCGACGTTAATTAATTGGCAACTGGAAATCGGCAAAAGCCGTAGGGGTATAGTGTCAACGGTTAGCACGTCGGTCTCCAAAACCGAAAGTCCGGGTTCGAATCCTGGTACCCCTGCCAGAAAAAGTTGAAAGCAGCATCAGCCGCAGAACCGAGTTCAGCAGTTATGGCGGAAACAGATAATCCAGACGCACCAATCGTGGCGCCTCGAGCGGCGCGCTTTGGTGAGGGGCCGGAAGGCAAGGCAGCCCGGCGTGAGCGCGGGCAAGCCGCGCAGCCGCACAGGCCGGGACGTTTAATTCAGTTTTTGCACGACGTGCGAGCGGAGATGAGGCGCGTTTCATGGCCGACTCTGTCGCACGTGCAGAATACGACGATCATCACGGTGATCGCAGTTATCTTTTTCGCTATTTACCTGTTCTTAGTCGACCAGGCTCTTTCGCGATTGATTCTGGGTCTGGACTGGGTGATCGAAAAGATAGCAAGGTTTTTGGGCCTCGCCTGAGGAAAAGAGTTTCTAATGCAGCAGTGGTTTATCCTTCATACGTACTCGGGACACGAGAAAAAGGTGCGCGACAGCCTGAAGGCGCGTATCCGGGACACCGATCTCCAGAATGAGATTACGGAGGTGCTGGTGCCGACGGAAACCGTTGTCGAGATGCGTGGAAATAAGCGCATCGAATCGGCGCGCATGTTTTATCCGGGTTACGTGCTGGTGCAGATTGATTGTGACGAACGCGGTCATATTCCTGACAACGTGTTCCACATGATCAAGTCGACGCCGAAAGTCACCGGCTTTGTCGGCGGCCACAATCCGACGCCGCTGACTCCTCAGGAAGTAGATCAGATTGTGAACCAGCAGGCAGAAGCTGCTGAAAAACCGAAGCCGAAGTTCTCGTATGCAGCCGGAGAGACGGTGCGAATCAAGTCGGGACCGTTCCAGAGTTTTACCGGCAAAGTCGAAGAGGTTAACGAGGACAAGTCGACCTTGAAGGTGACGGTGACGATCTTCGGCCGGTCGACGCCGGTGGAGTTGAATTTCCTCGACGTCGAGAAGGTGACATTCGCGGAAGAAGAGTAAAGCAAAGAGATGGCAAAGAAGATTACAGGTTACATAAAGTTGCAGGTTCCCGCCGGGAAAGCGAATCCGGCGCCACCGATTGGTCCGGCGCTTGGTCAGCACGGCGTGAACATCATGGAGTTCTGCAAGGCGTTCAACGCCAAGACCGCGCAGATGGATCCTGACCTGAAAATTCCGGTTGTGATCACGGTCTATGCTGACCGCTCGTTTACATTTGAAACCAAGACCCCGCCGGCGGCCGACTTGTTGAAGAAGGCTGCGGGAATTCCGAAGGGGTCCGGGAAGCCGAATCGCGAGAAGGTCGGTACGATCTCGAAGGCGAAGATCGAAGAGATCGCCAAGACCAAGCTTCAGGATCTCAATACTACGAGTCTGGAGTCGGCGATTCGCACGATTGAAGGAACGGCGAGACAGATGGGTCTCACGGTCGAATAGGTCCTGACCGGATTGAGAGGGAGGGATTCAAAGTCCCGTTTGCACCTCGGAGTTAAGCATGAAGAGTCACGGAAAGAAGTATCGCGCTGCGCTCGAGAAGATTGAGGCAGGTCGCAAATACAACCTCGAAACCGCAATAACTAAAGTCAAAGAGATCGCATTCGCGAAGTTCGACGAAACGGTTGAACTCACGGTGTGGCTCGGTGTCGATCCGCGCAAGGCTGACCAGCTCGTGCGCGGCACTCTTGTTTTACCGCACGGCATCGGCAAGTCGAAAACAGTGCTCGTAATCGCTCAGGGCGATAAAGTTCGCGAAGCGGAAGAAGCGGGCGCGGACATCGTCGGCGGCGAAGATATCGTTAACCGGATCAAAGGCGGTTGGACCGATTTCGATGCCGTGATCGCTACGCCCGACATGATGCGTCTGGTTGGCGCGCTCGGTAAGGTGCTTGGACCACGCGGTCTGATGCCCAATCCAAAAACCGGCACCGTCACTCCCGATGTCGCCACTGCGATCAGAGAGACGAAGGCCGGTAAAGTCGAATATCGCGTCGATAAGACCGGCGTGATTCACGTCGGCGTCGGCAAAGTTTCATTCGAGGCGGACAAGCTGCGCGACAACGCGAAGGCCCTGCTCGATGCGGTAGTGAAAGCGAAACCGGCAACCGCAAAGGGTAAGTACATCAAAAAAGTAAACCTGGCAGCCACGATGGGTCCGGGCGTTTTGCTGGACGAGGCCGCGTACGCAAAGTAAAGGTGGGGAGCTGAAACGATGAAATCAAAAGCACAAAAACAGAAAGATCTCGACGCTCTCACCGAGCAGTTTAAGAACGCCAAGGCTGCGATGGTCGTTGGCTTTCAGAAAATGACGGTTGCGAAAGACCAGGAGTTGCGCAACCAGCTTCGCGATGCAGGTGTTTCTTACGAAGTGGTGAAGAACACTCTCGCGCGCAAGGCGTCGGAAGGAACCGCACTCGAAGCTGCTGCAGAGCACTTCAAAGGTGTCACCGCGATCGCGCTGAGCGGCGCCGATCCGGTCGGTTTGTCAAAAGCAATTTCAAAGTTTACGAAGGCCAATCCGGACATTTTTACGTTCAAGGCCGGAGTCGTTGAAGGCAAGGTCGTCGCGCTGCGCGATGTAGAGGCGATCGCAAGCTTGCCGTCTAAGGAAGAGTTAATTTCGAAGGTTATGTTCCTGATCAATTGTCAGGCTCAGCGTCTGGTGACGGTGATCTCCGCCGTGCCGCGCAACCTGGCAGTGGTTGTCAAACAGATTGGCGAGCAGAAGACCGCATAAGGATTTGAGGAGGATAGAAAGGTTATCATGGCAGCAACACGCGAAGACGTTATTGAATTCTTGAAAAATATGACTCTCTTAGAGGCTTCACAGCTTGTGAAGGACCTGGAAGAGACTTTTGGTGTTTCAGCAGCGGCAGCAGCCGTCGCAGCTCCAGCGGCAGCAGCCGGTGGTGGCGGTGAAGCGGCAGCAGCAGCGGAAGAGAAGACTGAGTTTGACGTGATCCTTCAGGCGATCGGCGGCAACAAGATCAACGTGATCAAGGTTGTTCGCGAAGTGACTGCGCTCGGATTGAAGGAAGCCAAGGATCTGGTAGAGGCAGCCCCCAAGGCAGTTAAGGAAGGCGTCTCGAAGGAAGAGGCGGAAACGATCAAGCAAAAATTGGCTGACGCTGGGGCAACCGTCGAAGTCAAGTAACGCGGATGAACGCGGAAAAAATCCGGATTTGATCCGTATTTTCCGTGTGTGAATCTGTGGCCGGTTCTCCTGTTCGCTTGACACTGGGATTGTAAGTGGCTAATTTAAGGGAGTATTGAGGCGCTGGCGTTACTCCCAAAAAATTTGACGGATAGATCCGCCGCTTTTGCGTAACAAGCGGTCAGGGCATTGTGCGCTCTGACCGCGCTTTGGCGTCTTTAATTGGCAATTAGGTAAAAGGAATCTCACATGTCTGCAAATTTGCTTCAAACGATTAATACAGGGTTAGGAAGACGTACCAGTCAGGCGCCTGAGCGTGAGGACTTCTCCAAGATCGCTACCGCCGTCAGGATTCCCAACCTTATTGAGATTCAACGCGAGTCGTATAACCGATTCCTGCAGATGGACCTGCTGCCCGAAGAGCGTGAAGCGACCGGGCTCCAGGCTGTCTTTCAGTCGGTTTTCCCAATCTCTGATTTCCGAGGCACCGCCACGCTCGACTTCGTCGAGTACCAGATCGGTAACTGGCAGTGTAAGTGCGGACGTCTCGAAGGACTGAACTATCTCCGCTCAAACTGTAAGAACTGCGGCGCGACCATCAAGGTGAATCCGCTGGCTGCCGGCGACACGCTTTGCCATCGTTGCGGCACGTTCAATTTTGTTCGCCCGCAACTCTGCGAGAACTGCGGCGAACCGGTTGGTCTGAAACATAAGCACGACCAGCAGGAGTGTCAGGAACGCGGCATGAGCTACAGCGTTCCGCTCAAGGTAAAGATCCGTCTGACCGTCTTTGACAAAGACCCGGACACGGAAGTGCTCTCGATCCGGGACATCAAGGAAGAAGAAGTCTTCTTCGGCGAAATCCCGCTGATGACTGACAACGGTACCTTCATTATCAACGGTACCGAGCGCGTCATCGTGTCGCAGTTGCACCGTTCGCCCGGTGTCTTCTTTAAACGCGGCGCTATCTACGTCGCCAAGATCATTCCGTATCGCGGTTCGTGGGTCGAGTTTGAATACGACCAGAAGAACCTGCTTTACGTTCGTGTCGGCAAACGCAAGTTTCTGGCTTCGATCTTCCTCCGCGCGCTCGGCCTCTGGTTCAAGCGCACGCAAGAAGACGCGATACCACACAAACCGTCACCGCGCACCGACGCTCAGTTGGAAGAAGTGGTGAAGAATGCCTCGTTCACTGACGAGGACATGATCCGCGCGATCTACATCACTGACGAGATTCATCTTCAGGATGGTCATCTGAAGGTTCAGATTCCGGAACACGGTTCGACCAACCTCGTCGGCATGAAGGTCGACCACGACATCAAGGGCAAGGGCCCGGATCCGATTGTTCGTGGCGGCAAGAAAGTGGCGAGCTCGGCGCTCGACGCCTTGCGCAAGGCCGGTATCGGTGAAGTTGAAGTTGACTCGTCACAACTCGAGGGTGCCTTCGCCGTGGCTGACATCGTCAACACGGATAGCGGGGAGGTCATTCTCGAAGCCAACAACGAGATCACGCCTGCGAAACTCTCGGAGATCATCGAAGCCGGCATCACCAGCTTCGCAGTGTTCTTCCCAGAACGCGACGACGTTGGTCCAGTGCTTTCGTTGACGTTGAAGAAAGACGTCATCACCAAGCCGGTCGATGCACTGCTCGAGATTTACCGCAAGATGCGTCCGGGCGATCCGCCGACTGTGCAAACAGCCTATCGCCTGCTCGAAGCGATGTTCTTCGATCCGCGCAAGTTTGATTTCTCGCGTGTTGGACGTCTCAAGTTCAACATCAAGATGGGTAAACCGGAGCGCGAGCGGATCGAGGATCCGTTACTCGCCGCGAAGGACTTCTACGAGGTGGTTTCTTACGTTCTGAAGATGCGTAAGAACCCGTCTGAGTACCAGGCGGACGACATCGATCACCTTGGCAATCGACGTGTACGCGCGGTGGGTGAGTTGCTGGAGAACCAGTTCCGCATCGGTCTCGAGCGCATGGAGCGTGCCATCAAGGAGAAGATGTCGATTCACCAGGAAATGCAGACAACGATGCCGCGCGATCTCATCAACGCGAAGCCGGTAACGGCTGCGGTGCGTGAGTTCTTTGGCTCGAGCCAGTTGTCGCAGTTCATGGACCAGACAAATCCGCTGTCGGAGATCACGCACAAACGTCGTCTGTCGGCACTTGGACCGGGCGGTCTTTCGCGTGAGCGCGCCGGGTTCGAAGTCCGCGACGTGCACCCGACGCACTACGGACGCATTTGTCCTATTGAGACGCCTGAAGGTCCGAACATCGGACTCATCTCGAGTCTCTCGTGCTTCGCGCGCATTAACGAGTTTGGGTTTATTGAAGCGCCGTATCGCAAGGTCAGTGATGGTCGCGTCGTCGAGTACGTGCGCGTCATCAATGGCGGCGACACGAAGCTCAAGCCCGGCGAGCACATTCCGCTCGAAGAGCTTGAGAAGGCAAACAAGAAACTCGGCGGCGAGGCTCGTCCGGCCGAGCACGAGCCATGGCCGTTCTACCTGACCGCGTGGGAAGAAGATAAACACGTTGTCGGACAGGCGAACATCGAACTCGACGAACACGGCAACATCGTCAACGAGCGCAACGCAGCGCGAAAAGCCGGTGAGTTCATTCTCGCTTTGCGCAAAGACATCGAATACGTCGACGTCTCGCCGAAGCAGCTTGTCTCAGTGGCTGCGTCGCTGATTCCGTTCCTTGAAAACGACGACGCCAACCGCGCGTTGATGGGTTCGAACATGCAACGCCAGTCCGTACCGCTCCTTCGTGCTGAGGCGCCGTACATCGGCACCGGCATGGAGAAGGTAACGGCGCGCGACTCTGGGGCTGTGGTTGCCGCCAAGCGCGACGGCGTAGTCGATTACGTCGACTCCGAACGCATCATCGTGAAGGCCGATCACAACGTTGACGGTACGATCTCGCGCGAGGTGACGGCTGACATCTATACGCTGATCAAATTCAAGCGTTCGAACCAGAACACCTGTATCAATCAGCGTCCAATTGTCCACGTGGGCGAGCGCGTCGAGAAAGGTCAGGTCATTGCTGACGGTCCATGTACCGATCGCGGTGAGCTGGCACTCGGTCGCAACGTCCTCGTCGCTTTCATGCCGTGGCGCGGTTACAACTTCGAAGACGCTATCCTCGTTTCCGAGCGACTCGTGAAAGAGGACTATTACACCTCGATTCACATCGAAGAGCTCGAAATCGAAGCGCGTGACACGAAGCTTGGTCCCGAAGAAATCACGCGCGACATCCCGAACGTCGGCGAGAACATGCTCCGCGATCTCGACGAAAGCGGCATCATTCGCATCGGCGCTCAGGTGAAACCGGGCTCGATCCTCGTCGGCAAGGTAACGCCGAAAGGCGAAACCCAGTTGACCGCGGAAGAGAAACTGCTGCGCGCAATCTTCGGCGAGAAGGCCGGCGACGTGAAGGATGCTTCGCTCGTCAGCCCGCCGGGAATCGACGGCACGGTCGTGGACGTCCAGGTCTTCACCCGCAAGGGACAGGAGAAAGATCAGCGTTCACTCGCAATCGAGCAGGATGAAGAAGATCGCCTGCGACGCGACTTGGAAGACGAAATCCGTATTCTCCGCGAGCAGCGCGACGAGCGTATCTACGAGTTGCTCGAAGGCCGCAAGCTCTCAGCGGATCTCACGTCGAATCGCGAAGTTCTGATTGAAAAGAACATCGCGATTACGCGCGAGATGCTGAAGGCTGTCGAGCCGAAGGCGCTGAGAAAAGTACAACTTGCTTCTTCGCGTTTGGACATCGGCGCCGAGATCAAAGAGTACGAAGATCGCACCGAACGACAGATCAAGATCCTCTCGGACATTTACGAAGAGAAGATCGCGAAGCTGCGACAGGGCGACGAGCTTTCACCCGGCGTGATCAAGATGGTGAAGGTGTTCATCGCCATGAAGCGCAAGCTGTCAGTCGGCGACAAGATGGCCGGTCGTCACGGAAACAAAGGCGTGATCGCACGCATTCTTCCTGAAGAGGACATGCCTTACTTGCCGGATGGCACCCCAGTTGAAATCGTGCTCAATCCGCTCGGCGTGCCTTCGCGTATGAACGTGGGCCAGATTCTCGAAACGCACCTTGGCTGGGCCGCGCGCGTTTTGGGAATGCACTTCGCAACGCCCGTGTTCGACGGTGCGACCGAAGCCGAGATCAAGCAGAAGCTGCAACTGTCCGGACAGCGCGCACGCGATCTCGGATTACCTGAGATTGTCAATGAGTCAGGCAAGGCCGTGTTGTACGACGGTCTCAGTGGCGACCCGTTCGAGCAGAAGGTGACAGTCGGATACATCTACATGTTGAAGCTGTCGCACCTCGTGGACGACAAGATCCACGCGCGCTCGATTGGACCGTACAGCTTGATCACGCAGCAGCCGCTCGGTGGTAAGGCGCAGTTTGGTGGTCAGCGCTTTGGAGAAATGGAGGTGTGGGCGCTCGAAGCTTACGGCGCGGCACACATTCTTCAGGAGTTGTTGACGGCCAAGTCTGACGACGTCGCCGGCCGCTCGAAGATCTACGAGGCGATCGTGAAAGGTGAAGCGGATTTCGATCCGGGTTTACCGGAATCGTTCAACGTGCTCGTCCGCGAATTGCAGTCGCTCTGTCTCGATGTTGAGTTGATCAACAAGAAGGCAGTAGGTGACGGCAATGGAGTGGAAGAGGGCGTGGGCGAAGCGATCGTGACCAGTGCGGTAGAAGCGTAGGCCACGGATCAACACGGATTAGTGATGGAAACAAAACGGAGAAATTAAAGTGTTTCGATTCCAACAAGAAAAGACGCAATTGGCTCCAGACTTTGAAGCTATTCGTATCTCACTTGCGTCACCGGAAAAAATCCGGCAGTGGTCGCATGGTGAGGTGACCAAACCAGAAACAATCAACTACCGCACCTTCAAACCAGAGCGCGACGGTCTTTTCTGCGCGCGTATCTTCGGTCCGGTCGCTGATTGGGAGTGCCTCTGCGGAAAATATAAACGCATGAAGCACCGCGGTGTGATCTGCGACAAGTGCGGCGTCGAAGTGACTCAGGCGAAAGTGCGACGTGAACGGTTGGGCCATATCGACCTGGCCAGCCCGTGTTCGCACGTGTGGTTCTTTAAAGGACTGCCCAGCCGCATCGGTCACTTGCTAGACATCCCACTACGCGAGCTCGAAAAGGTCCTCTACTTCGAGTCGTACATCGTGATCGATCCAGGCGACGTGTCTGGGATAAAAGAACGTGAGTTATTGAGCGACGAGCGTTATCGAGAGCTCGTGCGCGATTATCCGGCGCAATTTGTCGCCAAGATGGGGGCCGAAGCAATCAAGGAATTGCTGGCGATGGTCGACATCGAAGAGCTCGCCACCGATCTGCGCAAGCGGATGAAGGAAGAGACTTCGCAGCAGAAGAAGTTGAAATACTCGAAGCGTCTGAAAGTCGCGACCAGCTTCCTTAAATCAGGAAACCGGCCCGACTGGATGATTCTCGACGTGATTCCGGTTATTCCACCCGAGCTCAGACCGCTCGTGCCACTCGATGGCGGACGCTTTGCGACATCGGATCTCAACGATCTGTATCGACGCGTTATCAACCGCAACAACCGTCTCAAGAAGTTGATGGAGTTGCGTGCGCCTGAAGTCATCGTGCGCAACGAAAAGCGCATGCTTCAGGAAGCAGTCGATGCGTTGTTTGACAACGGTCGTCGCGGTCGCGTGTTGCGTGGCGTGAACAATCGCCCGCTCAAGTCTTTGAGTGGAACGCTCAAAGGCAAGCAGGGACGTTTTCGTCAGAACCTGTTGGGCAAGCGCGTCGACTACTCAGGACGTTCAGTGATCGTCGTTGGACCAGAGCTGAAACTACATCAGTGTGGTCTGCCGAAAAAGATGGCGCTCGAGTTGTTCAAGCCGTTCATTTACAACCAACTCGAGAAACAGGGCCACGCAGCCACCATCAAGCAAGCACGCGAGATGGTGGAACGTCAGGAGCCTGTTGTTTGGGACATTCTTGAAGAAGTGATTCGCGAGCATCCAGTGCTCCTGAATCGTGCTCCGACACTGCACCGTCTCGGTATTCAGGCGTTCGAGCCAGTGCTCGTCGAGGGTAAGGCGATCAAGATTCACCCGCTCGTCTGTACTGCATTCAACGCTGACTTCGACGGCGACCAGATGGCGGTACACATTCCGCTCAGTCCGGAAGCGCAGATCGAAGCGGCGGTGTTGATGCTTTCGAGCAACAACATCCTGAGCCCCGCGAGTGGTCAGCCGATCGCAGTGCCCTCGCAGGACATCGTGCTCGGTATTTACTATCTGACGCGTGACCGTCCGGGCGCAAAGGGTGAAGGACGCGTGTTCGCTTCGCTCGAAGAAGTGTTACTCGCGCTCGACGCCGGCGAAGTGACAACGCAAACACCGATCAAGCTGCGCATTCAAGGCGACTTGATCGACCTCGTCCAGGAACACGATCCGCAGGACATTCTGCGGGCGGTTGTTCAGGACGATGTGCGCCGCGTTATCAATACGACAGTCGGTCGCGTGATCTTTAACGATTCGATTCCGGCCGGCTTGCCTTTCATCAACGGCACGTTGAAGAAGAAGGGTCTGCAATCGCTCGTTAACTATTCGCACATCCGCCTGGGCCATGAGATGACCGTCAAGATGCTTGACGATCTCAAGACCCTCGGCTTCCTGTATGCGACGAAGGCGGGTATCTCGATCGGCATCGACGATCTGGTAACTCCACCTTCGAAGAAGGGACTTGTCGATAAAGCTGACAAGGACGTGATCGCGGTTGAGCAGCAGTATCAAGACGGCGTTATCACGAACGGCGAACGCTATAACAAGGTGATCGCGATCTGGTCTGAGGTGACTGACAAAGTCGCCAAGGAGATGTTCAAGGCGATGGACGATCGCGAGCGCGCCAGTGGCGAGCTCAATCCAATCCTCGTCATGAGCGACTCCGGTGCTCGTGGTAGCGCACAGCAGATTCGCCAGCTTGCCGGTATGCGCGGTCTGATGGCTCGTCCTTCGGGCGAAATCATCGAGACTCCGATTCAGGCAAACTTCCGCGAGGGCTTGAACGTGTTGCAGTACTTTATCTCGACACACGGCGCTCGCAAGGGTCTGGCTGACACCGCTCTCAAAACTGCTGACTCAGGTTATCTGACTCGTCGTCTCGTCGACGTGGCTCAGGACGTGATCATCAGCGAAGATGATTGCGGCACGCTGCGCGGTATCTCTGCGAGCGCGATCGTCGAAGGTGGCGAGGAGATCGAGTCGTTGCGTGACCGCATTGTCGGTCGCACGGGCCTCGACGATGTCACGGATCCGATTGAAGGTTCGATAATCGTTTCGGCCAACGAGGAGATCGACGAAGACCTGGCTGCTGAGATTCAGCGTTCCGGTGTGCAGCGCGTTCGCATTCGTTCGGTGTTGACCTGCGAATCGCGACGTGGCTGCTGCATCAAGTGTTACGGACGCAACCTCGCAACTGGTCGTCCGGTTGAAATCGGTGAAGCTGTCGGCGTCATTGCCGCGCAGTCAATCGGTGAACCGGGCACGCAGCTAACGATGCGCACGTTCCACATCGGTGGTACGGCGCGTCTCGAAGAGTCGTCGAAGCACGAAGCTCGTCAGGACGGCACAATTAAGTACCTCGACCTGCAAACGGTTAAAAGCCGAAAGGGCGAGCGCATTGCGATGAATCGAAACGGCTCGGTGACTATCATTGACGACCGTGGCCGTGAGGCGGCGCGTTACCAGATTGTTTATGGTGCGCACATCCTCGTCGAAGACGGCAGCCGCGTCACTCAGGATCAACTCCTGGCCACGTGGGACCCGTTCACGTTCGCGATCCTTACCGAGGTTGCTGGACACGTTAAGTTCCAGGATCTGAAGGAAGGCGTGACGTTTGACGAAGAAGTGGACGAAGTAACCGGTCAGTCACGCATGGTCGTGAAAGACTCGCCGGACGAGAAGAAACAGCCACGTTTTGAAATCCGCAGCGGCAGCAACAAGGTGCTGAAGACTTACCAGATGCCGGTGCGTGCGAACCTGATGGTGCAGGACGGCGAGGACGTTGAGCCGGGTGACATCATCGCGAAGATTCCGCGTGAAACGACCAAGACCAAAGACATCACCGGCGGTTTGCCGCGCGTCGTCGAGCTCTTCGAAGCACGACGTCCTGCGGAAACAGCGGTCATGTCTGAAATCGACGGTACCGTTACGCTCGGCGCGATCTCAAAGGGCAAACGCAAGCTGATCATTACCGGCGACGACGGTGAAGAGCGCGAGTACGACATCCCGCGTGGTACGCACATCAACGTGCAGGATGGCGACCGCGTCCGTGCCGGCGAAGCGCTCATGGATGGACCATTGAACCCGCACGATATTCTGCGAGTTCTCGGAATGAGTCGTTTGCAGGAATACCTCGTAAACGAAATTCAGGAGGTCTATCGTCTACAGGGTGTGAACATCAACGACAAGCACATCGAAGTGATTGTTCGACAGATGTTGCGCTGGGTGAAGATCAAGGAAGTCGGCGACACCGAGTTTCTGCTCGAAGAGCAGGTCGATCGTTTCCGCTTCCAGGACGAGAACGAGCGTGTGCGTCAGGAAGACGGTGAAGTGGCACAGGCCGAGCCGCTCTTGCTGGGTATCACGAAGGCTTCGCTCTCGACCGATTCGTTTATCTCGGCGGCGTCGTTCCAGGAGACCACGCGCGTGCTTACTGAAGCCGCGATTTCGGGTCGCGTCGATTACCTGCGTGGCTTGAAAGAGAACGTGATCATGGGGCGGTTGATTCCGGCCGGTACCGGCATGGAATACTATCGCAACGTTGATATCGAACGTGATGAAACGGTCGACCAGGGCAGAGATCGTGATCTCGATGAGTTTCCCGACATCGTCGGCGGTCACGAGATGGTGATGCCACCGCGCGAGCCGATCGTTGTGCCTTCGGCAGGACCGGCAGACGGCGATGCCGTTGTTGGTACCGAAAGCGAAGAGTAGTAGTTAATACTGTTCTACAGTCGCCATCCACAGATTACTTTTGAGTGTCTGTGGATGGCTTTTTTATTGTTCTAACTCCTGTCCTTGTATCCTTTCGCAGTGTTTGCACATCGCCAATTGTGGTTCTACCTCATCGATGAGCTGTAGTGCGTTCGTCTTTCGTTCTGACACGACACGGCTTATTCTTAGGCCACAAAGCGTGTGCCTTCCGCCTGGTTGGACCAGGTGATAGATCTCGGTCATGAATCGGGTCGCGTACATTTCTCGTTGACTTCTTTCAGTACACGCAAGCATCTCGTTTTGTTAAAGTGCAATCTCGATGCCGCTGAAAAAAATAATCCTGAAAAATCTCCCCGGCGCGCGCAAAGTCGTGATGCCTGAGTTTGTTGCGCCTCAACTGGCCACCCTTGTCGATAAGCCGCCTTCAGGCGAGGCATGGCTTCATGAATTGAAATTTGACGGCTACCGTTTGCTTTGCCATCTCGAAGGACGGCAGGTTCGTTTTTGGACCAGAAATCGAAAAGACTGGACCGCGAAGTTTGCGGGTGTGGGTAAGGCAGTGAAGGCGTTGCCGTTGAAGAGTGCGATCCTTGACGGCGAGATCGTCGCGTTGGACGAGAAGGGCCGCGCGAGTTTTCAGAGGCTGCAGCAGTCGATCAATAAGGGCGCCGGGTCAGGCTTGATCTATCACATCTTCGACGTGATCTATATCGACGGTTTTGATCTGACGCGTTGTCCGTTGCGTGAGCGCAAGCGAGTGCTCGAGGAGTTGTTGGCGCCGTTGGGTGACACGAGCGTGTTGCGTTACAGCGATCACATCGAAGGCAGCGGCGCGCAGTTTTTCAAAGAGGCATGCAAGCTGGGGCTTGAAGGCATTGTTTCAAAGCAGGCTGAGTCGATTTATGAATCGACGCGCAGTCGCAGTTGGTTGAAGATCAAATGCATCAGGCGGCAGGAGTTCGTGATCGCCGGCTACACACTCTCCGACAAAGGCATTCCGTTCAGCTCGCTGATTCTTGGTTTTTACGATCGCGGGAAACTAATCTACGCCGGACGCGCCGGTACTGGCTACACGAATGCCATGCGGGTTGAGTTAAAGAAAAAACTCGATCGCATCGCGGTCAATGAACGACCCTTTGAGGAGATCCCCAAAGATCCTGACTTGCGCAAGGCAGTTTGGACGGAACCTAAGTTCGTTGGCGAAGTCGCATTTACGGAGTGGACCGACGAAGGCATCATCCGCCATCCGTCGTTTCAGGGATTGCGCGAGGACAAGAAACCCAAGGATGTCGTACGCGAGAAGCCATCTTAGGCCGCGGATTAGACGGATCTGTTACGGATAGAACCTCATGAAGCTTCGTCCCACCATCTTCCTCAGCGGCGTTTCGAGTGAGTTCGCATCATTCCGCGATGCTGTTGAGGTTGAGGTTCAGAAGAAAGGCTGCTTTGCTGATAATCAGTCGAGCTTCGGAGTTGATTACTGCACGGTTGAAGAAATGGTGCGGCGGCGGATCAGTGAAGCCGATGCCGTAATTCATATCGTCGGGTTTCGCTTTGGCTCTGAGCCGAAAGATCGACCGGCAGACAAAGCGCGTCGTTCGTACACACAGTTGGAGTACGACATCGCGCGCGAGTTACAGAAACCTATTTACGCGTTTCTTTCATCCGACGCGTCTATATGTGACGCGTTGGATTCGGATGATGCTGAAGCCGCGGCGCTCCAACTAGCCCACCGCCAGGCGATTCAGGACCGTAACGTCCTCTATTATTTCTTCAAAGACAAGGCCGAACTCTGCAAGCTTGCCGGGGAAATCGAAGCGGTCGTTCACGCTGACTTTCGCGTCGACATCTCCCGGATCGACAAGTACGCGCCGGCAGAACTCATCGGCCGCGAAGATGAACTCGCCCTTCTCGACGACGCTTGGCTTAAAGTCCGTCGCGCTGAACCAAAGCGCCCCCACATTCTCACGTTCGTCGCCCTCGGCGGCGAAGG
Organism: Pyrinomonadaceae bacterium; assembly: GCA_036401595.1. Taxonomy (GTDB): domain Bacteria; phylum Acidobacteriota; class Blastocatellia; order Pyrinomonadales; family Pyrinomonadaceae; genus PSRF01. The sequence goes on along the minus strand of DASWUM010000046.1, from coordinate 20,177 downwards.
TAAAACGTCGCTCGTCGCCAAATGGCTCGCCAATCTTTCCTTCCATGATTGGCCCGGCTGCGACTCAGCCTTCGCGTGGTCCTTCTACAGCCAAGGCACTCGAGATCAATCAGCCGCGTCGTCAGACCTGTTCCTTAAAGAAGCGATCACCTTCTTCGGCAACGAAGAGGACAAACTATTCGCCGCCAGCGCCGCCGGCGCTTACGAAAAAGGCCAACATCTCGCTCGCATCATTAACAAACGAAGGAGTCTTCTAATTCTTGATGGCGTTGAGCCCCTGCAATACTCACCCACATCTCCGACACCCGGAGAACTCAAAGACTCGGCATTGGCGGCCCTGCTGAAAGGACTTGCCGCCGACAGCGACGGACTATGCATCGTTACTACCAGATATTCAATTCCAAACCTGAGAGCGTTCTGGCAGACCACGGCACCCGAACTGAGTCTGTTACGTCTTTCAAACGTCGCCGGAGTCGATCTGCTGCAGAAGCTCGGCGTGAAGGGAGAGCCACGCCAATTCGAGAGACTCGTCGAAGACGTAATGGGCCATGCGCTAACATTGAATCTCATTGGCACCTACTTGCGGGATGCACATGGCGGAGACATACGCCGCCGCGACCTCGTTAGGTTTGAAGAAGCCAACGCGGAAGAGCAAGGCGGCCACGCTTTCAGGGTCATCGAAGCCTATGAGCAGGTTTTCAAGAATGAAGGCGACCGAGGACAGCGTGCTCTTGCGATCCTGCGTCTACTCGGATTGTTTGATCGCCCTGTCAGCAGTGATTGCTTCGCTGCGTTGGTGCAAAGTCCCGTGATCGTTGGTCTAACTGAGTCACTCATCGGGTCAAGGGACACACAACTCAACCTCACGTTCAAACGTCTTGAAGACGCGCATTTGCTTACTGTCAATCGCGAGGCCTCGGGAACTCTCGTCTCATTCGACGGACATCCGTTGCTGCACGAATATTTTGCCCAACAATTTCGCACGCAACTACAAGAGGGTTGGCGAAACGCTCACCAACGTCTCTTTAAGCATCTCTGTGACACGACGCCAGACAAGGAAGAGCCCACGCTCGAGGAACTTCAGCCTCTCTACCAAGCCATTATTCATGGGTGCTGTGCTGGATTGCAGCAGGAAGCGTGCATTGTTTATCGGGACCGCATTCGCCGCAAAGACGAGCAATATAGCCTCCTCAGGCTAAACGCATACGGTTCGGACCTGGGTGCAATGGCAAATTTCTTTGAAACTCCGTGGTCCACGGTTTCGCCCGGAATTGTCGAGCCTGGTGCTCAAGCCTGGCTACTCACTGATTCTTCATACTGTCTGCGGGCGCTGGGAAGATTAATGGAAGCCCTTGAGCCAGTCCGATCTGGTTTGGCCATGCGTCTAAAGGACCAGAACTGGAAACAGGCCAGCATTGCTGCATATAACCTGAGCGACATTGAGGTCACCATCGGAAAGATTGAAGATGCGGTAATCGATGCTCAACGGGCTACAGAATACGCAGATCAAAGCAAGGACGTTCTTCAGCAAATTTTCAATCGAGCTGCTTATGCCAATGCTCTACATCAGGCTGGCCGAGAGGTCCAAGCCGAGGAGCCTTTAAGGCAAGCTCAAAAAATGCAGGCCGGATTACAGCCTGAGTATCCAGTGCTTTACTCTCTCCAGGGATTTCGTCAGTGTGATTTGTTGCTACAGTCAGCCGAGCGGTCAGCATGGAGACGTACGCTGGACCCCGGTGTTCAGGTTCCGTCCCTTGAAATACTTGGCGTCGTATTTAATCGTGCGGTGGACGCGCTCAAATTCTACGAACTGCACGACAACCCAAGACTATTGGACTTCGCTTTAGAGCGTCTTACGCTAGCGCGAGCTGCGCTTTACCAGGCAGTGATTGTTGACGAGATCCTGCAGGTCGAGCGTGAACGCGCGAACTTGCGTGCTGCTGTTGACGATGCCGTGGAGAGTCTTCGGATTACAAACGCAATACACCATCTTCCTCGCGGACTTCTCACTCGTTCATGGTTTCGCTTTATCACGGACACGCGAACTGGCACCGGGAGTGCACAGGAAGATTTGGACGAGGCATGGGACATCGCAGAGCGCGGACCCATGAAGCTATTCATGGCGGATATTCATCTTTACCGCGCAAGGCTATTCTTCCGAGAAAAGGAATACCCGTGGGAAAGCGCGGAAGCCGATCTGAAAGCAGCCCGAAAGCTGATCGAGCAGTGCGGCTACTGGCGTCGCAAAGAAGAACTCGAAGACGCCGAACGCGTAATCCTCAAAAAATCCGTGTAACAATCCGCGTTAATCCGTGGCTAAGAAGAGGAACCGCTTCTCAGACTGTGGGATGAGTAACGATTCGAAGTTTACGTTGGCTTTCCTTAATTCTTCGCGCAAACTCTCACCACCAAACAAAAGCAACGTGCTGCCTTCCGGCGCCCACTCGATCAGGGCCGGCAGCTTTTGCATAAACTGCTCGAGGGCGCGACAGGTCACCAAAGACACACTCGGAGGTTCGACCTGTTCGAAGGGGCGAGCGATGATCGTCGCGTTCAGATGAAGTTGGTTTGAGGCTTCGCGAAGGAAGACAGCCTTCTTTTGAGATGACTCGATTAGCGTAGCTTGCAGATCAGGACGCGCAATCAGGCAGGGGATGATCGGCAGCCCACCACCGGAGCCGATGTCGGCGACCCGTGCGTTCGACGGCAGATGTTTTAGAAGCAGCAGTGATTCGAGAACGTGCCTGACAGCAAACTCCTCCGCCGAACAGGGCGCGACGAGGTGTAGCCGATCGTTCCAGCGTGTGAGTAAACTATAGTACTCCCCAAGTCGCTTAACGGTCTCGGCGGAGAGGTCCAGGTTGAAGCTCCCCATGTTTGCTATTAAGGATTGCTCAAACTCTTTCACACACGAAGCATAGATCATGATTGACGATTTTGTTGAGCAGCATCAGTTTCTCGGAAACGCGACGGCACGAATAATTTACGAGCACGTGGCGTCGCTGGCCACGCGCAGAGTCACTCCCGAAGCCACCCCGGCTGAGTTGGAAAAACTATTCGACGAACCCTTGCCCGAGCAGGGAATCGCGCTCGAAGAGATCCTGGCTCGCTTTCGCAACGACATTGCGCCCAATGCGATGGGCGTGCCCAGTCCCAGATACTTCGGCCAGTTCAACCCAACGCCGCTGCCGATCGGCGTGTGGGCCGACGCGTTGAGCTCGATGCTCAATCAGAATGCAGGCGCGTGGCGTAATGGTCCAACGTCGGCCATGATCGAAGCACGTGTGATCCGTTGGCTTTGCGATCTCTTGAACTATGGTCCTAAGAGCTTTGGAACTCTCGCGAGCGGCGGTTCAGAGGCGAACCTGATTGCACTGAAATGCGCGCGAGACAGCGCTGCATCGGGTATCAAGGAACGTGGTGTTCGCACGGCGCCCGCGGATCTCGTCATTTATGCGTCAGAACAATGTCACTATTCGATCGACAAGAGCGCCGACATTCTTGGTCTCGGTCGCGAAGGACTGAGAAAGATTCCGACCGACGATCGTTTCCACATTCGAGTCGATGCTTTGCGTGACGCTATCGCGCGTGATCGCGATGCTGGTCGATTGCCGTGTTGTATTGTCGGAGTTGCCGGCACGACGTCAACCGGCGTCATCGATCCACTCGCAGAGCTCGCCGCCATCGCACGCGAGAATCGTTGCTGGTATCACATCGATGCTGCTTACGGTGGCACGCTCGCTTTCTCTCCAAAACACAAACACATGCTGAACGGCATCGAACAGGCCGACTCGATCACATTCGATCCGCACAAGTGGATGTTTGTTCCGTTTGCCTGTGGCGCGACCCTGGTGCGCGACGGCGGGCGCGTGCTGCGCGACGCGTTTGATATGACGCCGGAGTACCTGAGCGAGGATCGCGGTGGCGCCGATGTTGAATTCGACTTCTTCCGCTACGGCCAGATGGGGACGCGACGCTTCAACTCTTTGAAACTCTGGATGGCGATCAAATTCATGGGCCGGGAAGGTTATTCAAAAACGGTCGAACACCAGATCGGGTTGACGCAATACCTTGCCGGACGAATCGACGCGCTGCCCGATTTCGAACGTGTTGGTGAAGTCGAAACGGCGGTGTGTTGTTTTCGTCATTCTTCTAAATCGGATCTCATTCAGCAGCGCATACAACAGCTAATCGAGCGCGGCGGCGAAGCGTGGCTGACGACAACGGTCCTCCACGGAAGTCGCGCACTGCGTGTGAACATAAACAGCTTCCTCACTGAACAGCACGACGTCGACCACCTCGTAACGCAGATCGAAAAAGCGGCGGCCACGTTATGAAACTAACAAAACTCTTCGTTGTTTTGGTGTTGATTAGCGTCCATGCGCTGGCGCAGACAGGACCAAAATCGCTTTCCGCGGTCAAGTCGCAATCCGACTTCAACTCGATCTCGGTCACCTACGACCCGAACACGCCCTACGCTCTTCCGCACGTGATGATCGTCATCGATCGCAAAGACGGGAATAAGATCTACTACGTCAACAAAAAGCGCTACAGCTTCCATAAAGACTTCGTCAACGGCACGTATCTCTCACTCGAACGCGGCAAAGAGTTTTTTGTAAACAACTACATCAAGCCAAACCGTCGCTTCATACTCGGCACGCTTGCTTATCAGATTCCGATCAAACGTTGGACCTTCGAATTCTGGGAAGGTGATCTGATACCTGCGGATCAGATCCAGCTCGCTTACGAAGTGATTAACAAAACTTTCTTCGCGCCCGTGGCTTTTAAACCGAATTCATTGCGCCAGGATGAAGCGACAAAGGATCTCGCCGGAATGCAACGCGTTTTGTTCAGCGACATCGCGAAGGAGCAGGCGTATCAGGCGCTCAACGTTGCCAAAGGTCTCGGTCGCATTCACATCATTCCGAAGCTCGACGATCACGTCGAAATCGGTTTCAACGAGATTCTCGTTCTCGACGAAGTGCCGGTTCAACTTCCGCCAGTGGCAGGAATCATCACCTCGCAACCGTCCACGCCCCTTTCACACATCAACCTGCTCGCGAAAGGCTGGGGCATTCCCAACGCGTACATCAAGAACGCGAAAGAGTTGTTGAAGCAATACGACGGTTGGTGGGTAAATTTTGAGACGTTGCGTGAAAACTACACCATCAAACGCGCCGACATAAATCAGTTGCGTGAATATCAACGCCGGCAAGCCGAACGTTTGGATGTAATGAAGCCGCGTTTCAATCTGGATGAGAAGCGTTTGCTAAGTCTCGATCAGCAACGTGCACGCGTGAGTCTTGCGTTCGGCGGTAAGTCGGCTAACCTCGGCGAAGTGTTGAATGCGCATCTGCCAGGAATCGTGGTTCCCAACGGTTTCACGATTCCGTTTTACTATTACGATGAATTTATCAAGCGAAACAATCTCGACGCCGTCATCTTCGAACTCTTGAACGATCAGAAGTTTGTTCACGATCCGGCTTACCGGCGGGAAAAGCTGGTCCAATTAAGAGAGACGATTGAAAAAGCGGAGTTTAGTCCCGAACTCAGAAAGAGCGTCCTCGAGAAAGTAGCGAGTGAATACGCGGGTAAGGGATTGTTTGTGCGCAGCTCTTCGAATTCAGAGGATCTGCCGAACTTCAGCGGCGCCGGACTTTATACAACAGTGCCAAACGTGCGCGGCGACGAGCAGCTAATCGATGCGATCAAGAAAGTCTGGGCGTCGCTTTGGAACTTCGAAGCGTACGAAGCGCGCGAGCGCGCGAGTGTGGACCATTCGAAGATCTTCATGGCGGTGCTGTTGCAGGAAGGAATTAACTCCGAAAGCTCCGGTGTGATGATCAGCACCGATCCATTCGACAATGAAAACAAAGGCGCGATTTACATCAGCGCCAAGCGCGGTTTGGGTATCAAGGTCGTTGAGGGACAGCGCATTGCCGAGCAGATACTCTTCCGTCCACGAACGAATGCGATCCAGGTGTTGACGCGATCCGCGGAAGACAGTTTGTTGACCTTTGACGAGAAGGGCGGCGTGAAAGAGGTGCCGATCACAGGCGACCGCGTCGTGTTAACGGATGATGTCATTCGAAGACTTGTGCGGGCGGCGAATGGGATTAAGCGCGTGTTTGGGAGTCGCGATCAGGATATCGAGTGGGCCTACATGAAGGGGCAGATCTACATCGTCCAGGCGAGGCCGTATATTGCCGGCGGGTGATTTTAGCCGCGGATTTTACGGAAAAATCGGATTTTATTCCGTGTTATCCGTGGCCCTCGTTTGACAACGATTAGCGAACTCGGGTATAAGCCGAGGCGCAATGATTAGAAATCTCGTTCACGGCCATCATGCGTACTGGCATCACCACATCGGTGGCGGGATGATCGTGTAACGAGACATATAACGATTTTCCATAACCCGCTACCGACGCGAAAGCCGGTAGCGGGTTTTTACTTTTCGTCGACGATCCAATGACTTCGAGAATTCCAGCCGGAATGCGTTACTACATCGGCGCCGAGGCGCGTTTGCGTCGCACGGTCGAAGACGTCGCCATGTCTGTGTTCGAAGGCTGGAACTACGAAGAGGTCATTACGCCGTCGGTCGATTACTACGATCTTTTCGAGCAGGGAATGGGTCGCAGCGAAGCGCAACGCGGTTTTCGTTTCACTGACAATGATGGGCGTTTGCTTGCGCTCCGGCCCGACGTGACGAGTTCCGTTGCGCGAATGGCCGCGACGCTTTTGTCTGAAAGACCGCGACCGCTGCGTTTTTGTTATGCGGCGCCGGTGTTCCGGCAACAAACGCAGTCGCATGCTGAATGGCGTCGCGAGAACACGCAACTCGGCTGTGAGTTGATCGGAGTAGGCGGCACGACGGCAGACCTGGAAGTGCTGAAGCTGGCAGCGGAGATCCTGTCGCGTTTGAATCTCCAGTCGCGTTACCGCATCACGATCAATAATGTCGAGATCTTCAACGGCGTTGCGGCGCACTTGAACCTGACAAACGCGGACCGCGAGCAACTGCGCCGTCTAATCGACACACGTGCCGGCGCCGAATTGCGCGAGTTTCTCCAGACCTTCGACAACAGCGAAGCACGTGCGTTTTCACAACCGACGCGACTGACCGGCAAGCGCGACGTCATTGAAACTGCACGCGCGACGATCACCAACGCACGCTCAATTGCAGCCCTCGATTCCCTCGCGGCACTCTGGAGTGAGATCGAATCGCTTGGCCTCGAAGACTCGTTCGAGATCGATCTCGGCGACGTTTCGAGTCTCGACTACTACACCGGCTTGAGTCTGAAAATTTTTGTTCACGGGGCCGGATCGAGTGTCGGACGCGGCGGTCGTTACGACGGTCTGACCGGAAGTTTTGGACGTGCAGAGCCTGCGGTGGGCTTTGTGCTTAACCTCGACGCGCTGACGGAAGTTCTTGGACGCAGCAAGCAGGACTAATGATTACGATTGCAATCGGAAAAGGCAGAATGCAGGACAGCGCGCTGGCGCTGCTGGCGCGTGCAGGCATTCGTGTGAGTGACGACGCGGTAAATTCGCGACGGCTCGCGCTCGTCGATGAATCCGGCCAGTATCGATTCATTTTTGTGAAGCCTGCCGATGTTCCGGTTTACGTCGAACACGGGATTGCTGACTGTGGCATCGTTGGTCGCGACGTGTTACTCGAGTCGGAAGCCGATTTGTTGTTACCGCTCGATCTCGGTATTTCTCGCTGTCGCATCGTGGTGGCGGCGGCTGACGCAGACGCGATGGCGAAAGTGCAGGGAATGATTCGTGTTGCGACGAAGTATTCACAGATTGCGCGTGCGCATTTTGGCGCGCGCGGCATTCCGGTCGAGATTATTCAGCTATCAGGTTCAGTCGAACTTGCACCCGCACTGGGACTCGCGGACATGATTGTTGACCTCGTGGAGACTGGCGTAACGCTGCGTGAGAATGGGCTGACCGTAGTCGATGAAATCGCCGTGTCGACGGGCCGTCTGGTCGTGAACCGTGCGAGTTATCAATTGAAGACCGAAGAAGTTGCGAGTCTCGTGAGGGCTTTGGAATCAACTCTAAACGGCAAGCAATGAGAATCTTTCTTCCAACTGAGCGAGATGCGCTTCAGCCTTGGCTGGACCACCTGGCGGCGCGTTCAGTTGCGCTCGATGCCGAGCTCATGAAGCTGGTGACCTCGATTATCGACGACGTTCGAGCGCGTGGAGACGAGGCGTTGATCGAGTACATCGCTCGCTTCGATCGCGTTGAGTTGAAAAAGTCGGAGTTGCGAATCGGTCGAGACGATCTCGAGCGTTTTGCAAAAGGTGTTGATGACTCTGTGCGAGGTGCTCTTCGCGAAGCCATCGCGAATGTCAGAGCCTTTCACGAACGGCAGATTGAGCAATCGTGGACGTTCACTCCGGCTGACGGTGTTCTATTGGGCCAACGAATTACGGCGCTGGAGAGCGTCGGGCTATATGTTCCAGGTGGCACTGCCGCTTATCCGTCATCGGTGGTGATGAACGTCGTTCCGGCGCAAGTTGCAGGTGTGGAGCGAATCGTCGTCACCACGCCGCCGCGAACCCTCTCCGAGAATCCTGCGGTTGCGGCTGCATTGCTGGAGCTTAACGTCACCGAGGTGTATGCGGTTGGTGGAGCGCACGCAATCGCGGCGCTCGCGTTTGGCACTGAGACAGTCCCGCGCGTCGACAAGATCACGGGGCCGGGAAACAAGTATGTGGCGGCGGCGAAGAAGCTGGTGTTTGGCGTAGTGGGAATTGATTCGATTGCTGGTCCAACTGAAGTCGTGATCGTCGCTGACGAGACTGCGCGCGCCGATTTCGTTGCCGCAGACCTGTTGGCGCAGGCGGAACATGGTGAGGATGCGTCGGCGATATTGATTACTGACAGTGAGCGGCTGGCGCAAAATGTCGCGCGCGAGGTTGAGCTGCAAGCGAAGTCGTTGCCACGCCGCGCAATCGTCAAGGCGTCGCTGAAGGACTACGGCGCGATTATCGTGCTGGAGAGTTTGGCGGCGGCGCCGGCGTTGGTTAATGAACTGGCGCCGGAGCATGTGGAGATCGTGACGAGTGATGACGAGGCAATAGCGCGGAAGATTCGACATGCCGGAGCGATCTTCTTTGGCGGTTACACGCCTGAGGCTGTTGGTGATTATTTGGCTGGTCCAAACCATGTTTTGCCGACTGGAAGGACGGCGCGGTTTTCGTCGGCACTCGGAGTTTATGATTTCGTGAAGCGGACGAGTTTGTTGCGATATTCGGGCGAAGCTTTTGCGGAAGTAGCGGAGGGCGTGGGGCTACTGGCAGAGTGTGAAGGGCTATCGGGGCATGCAAGATCTGCATTGATTAGAAAGGAATTTCTCCCGCAACGGCGCGACGGCGCAACGGAAGAAGGAGAGATCAAGTAGCGGTTTAGCGTCGCGCCGTTGCGCCATTGCGGGAGAAAATCTTATGGACGTTCTCAATTCCATCAAACCTGCCGTTCGTGCGATGCGTGGATACACGCTTGCTCCGCATCGCGCGTCGCTGAAGGTCAATCAAAACGAGAACCCGTGGGATGCGCCGGCTCGCATCAAGGAAGAGGTCGTGCGCCGCTTTACCGAGCGCAAGTGGTCGCGTTATCCAGAGTTTGTCCCTGCGGCTTTGCACGAGAGACTGGCAGCTTTTGCCGGATGGAAGCCTGACGGCGTGCTCGCCGGTAACGGCTCGAATGAGTTGATCCAGGCGTCTCTAATGGTGACGATGGCGCCCGGGAAGCGCGTGCTCATCTCGGAACCGACATTTCTGCTCTACCAGCAAATTGCAACGGTGCTCGGCGGTGAAGTTGAAAGTGTTCCGCTGACCAGCAGCCTCCTATACGACAACGAAGCATTGCTAAAAGCCGTTATAGAGCTGCAGCCTGACGTCACGATCATCTGTTCGCCAAACAATCCGACTGGTTGTGTAATCGACGACGATGCTTTGCGAGCATTACTCAGGGCGTCGCGAGGTTTGGTGATAGTTGACGAGGCGTATCATGAATTCTCCGAGCATTCGGTGGTACCGCTGCTGCACGAACACGAAAACCTGATCGTGTTGCGCACGTTCTCGAAGGCGATGGCGTTTGCCGCTTTGCGCCTCGGGTATTTGCTCGCTGCGCCAGAACTGGTGAGTGAGATACGCAAAGCAGTGCTGCCTTATAGTGTGAATCTGTTTGCACAAATCGCCGCCGAAGTTGCGATGGAACACTACGAGACCGAACTGCGGCCGTTGGTCAAACAGATCATCGCCGAGCGCGAGCGTCTCTTCGATGCATTGTCGAAAGTTGAAGGCTTGACGCCCGTGTCCTCGAAAGGAAACTTCATGGTGGTGAAGTCCGCGACCGATCCACGACGGATTTTTACAGAACTGCTGGAGCACGACATTCTCGTGCGTGACGTCAGCGGCTATCCGATGTTGAGGGATTACTTCCGTTTTAGTTTCGGAACGCCTGAAGAAAACGATCAAATCCTGAATTCAATCCGTGAAATCTGTGGCTAAAACAAGAATCGCAAACGTTCATCGCAAGACGAAAGAAACGGACATCTCGGTCGAGCTCAATCTCGACGGCACGGGGCAATCGACTGTTTCGATCGGCGTGCCGTTTCTCGAGCACATGCTCGACCTGTTCGCCAAGCACGGCCTCTTCGACTTGCAAGTCATTTGCAAAGGCGATCTCGAAATCGACGATCATCACTCGGTCGAAGACATCGCTATCACCCTGGGCCAGGCTCTCGTGCAGGCGTTGGGTGACAAGGCCGGGATAAATCGCTATGGCGAGGCGCTCGTGCCGATGGATGAGGCGTTGTGTCGTTCGGTCATCGATCTGTCCGGCCGGTTCTACCTGGTCTATGAAGTGCAAACGCGCCGGCAGATGATCGGAAACTTCTCCGTCGAGCTTGCCGAACATTTCTGGCGTTCGTTTGCGGAGACGGCGAAGTTCAATCTGCACATCGACTGCCTGCGCGGGCGCAACACACATCACATTCTCGAAGGCACGTTCAAAGCGACGGCGCGTGCGTTGCGCAAGGCTGTGGAGAGAAATGCTCGTGTGGTTGGTGTTCCGAGTACGAAGGGCGCGTTGTGAGCCACGTTGCGATCATCGATTATGGCGTGGGCAACCTGCGGTCGGTTGAGAAAGCTTTTGCGGCTACGGGTTGTGATGCGGTCATCAGCAGTGACGAATCTATTTTGCGTGAGGCGCAGAGGCTGGTGCTGCCCGGAGTCGGCGCTTTCGCTGCGTGTATGAAGGCACTCAAAGAGCGGGGCTTGGAGCGTTTAGTGCGCGAGAGAGCGAGTGAGGGAACGCCCTTGCTTGGCGTTTGTGTCGGGATGCAGATGTTGTTTGACGAGTCAGACGAATTTGGATCGACGCCGGGACTTGGTTTGCTGAAGGGAAGTGTGCGGCGATTTGGAAACGAGCTAGTTGTGCCGCAGGTGGGGTGGAATCGGATTCACCAGAAACATGAGCACGCATTGTTTGAAGGGGTCGCAGATGGAGCGTTCTGCTATTTCGTCCACTCGTTTTATTGTCAGCCGCGTGATGAAGCGGTTGTGGCGGGTGAGACTGATTACGGGCGGCGTTACGCGTCGGTTGTGGCCTATCGGAATATTTGTGGCGTGCAGTTTCATCCGGAGAAGAGTCAGGACGTCGGGTTAAGGATGCTTCGAAACTTTGGCCGCGGATAGGACGGATTAATAAACGCGATCTGCGCGGATCTGATTAGGATGCTGGCGAAGAGAATTATTCCGTGTCTTGATGTCGACAACGGCCGCGTGGTGAAAGGCATTCGGTTTGTCTCGCTGACGGATGCCGGCGATCCGGTGGCGCAGGCGAAGCGTTACGATCTCGAGGGGGCGGATGAGCTAACGTTTCTCGACATCACGGCGTCGTCCGATAGTCGCGAGATCGTTACTGAATTGGTGCGACGCGTTGCCGACGAAGTTTTTATACCGTTCACCGTCGGTGGTGGTTTGCGTTCGGTTGAAGACATTCGCTCGATTCTGCGTGCGGGCGCCGACAAGATCACCCTGAATACCGCCGCAGTTGAAGATCCTGACTTGATCAAGGCGTGCGCGGAAACTTTTGGCAGTCAGTGTGTTGTGGTCGCGATCGATGCGCGCCGGCGGGCGGAAGGCGGTTGGGAAGTTTACACACATGGTGGTCGCCGCGCGGTGGGTCGCGACGCGATTGAGTGGGCCATCGAGGCCGAGAGACTCGGAGCGGGCGAGATACTTTTGACGAGCATGGATTGCGACGGCACGCGCAACGGTTACGATATCGAACTGACGCGTGCGATTTCGAGCGCGGTGCGGATTCCGGTGATCGCTTCGGGCGGCGCGGGTAAAGTCGAACATTTCTACGACGCGCTCACGGAAGGCGGTGCGAGTGCAGTGCTGGCTGCATCGCTGTTTCACTTTGGCGAGTTGTCGATTGGGGAAGTGAAGACCTACCTGCGAGGTCGAGGGGTGGAAGTAAGATGAGCGAGATTAGCGAGATTAACTGGGACGAGATTCGTTTCGACGAACGAGGCTTGATGCCAGCCATCGTGCAGAATGCTGCGACTCGCGAAGTGCTCACGCTCGCCTACATGAATCGAGAGAGTCTGCAGAAAACGATCGACACGAAGCAGACGTGGTTCTGGTCGCGATCGAGAAACGAGCTCTGGCACAAAGGCGCGACTTCGGGCAACACGCAGGACGTCGTGAGTCTCGCGCTCGATTGCGATAACGACGCGATCATTGTCTTAGTCAATCCAGCCGGGCCGGCGTGTCATACCGGCGCGGTGTCATGTTTCGACGTCGGAACGCGGCCAGACGATCTCGGTCCGTTGCTCGATCAGCTTTACGAGCTGATTCAAAGCCGCGAACGCGAACGGCCTGCCGGTTCATACACGACTTATCTTTTCGAAGCAGGTCTCGACAAGATTCTCAAAAAACTCGGCGAGGAGTCGGCGGAGACGATCATCGCAGCGAAGAATGACGACGATTCACGTCTGACAGCCGAAGTCTCGGATCTCGTGTATCACTTGCTGGTGTTGCTGGTGGCGCGCGGAGTGAGTCTGGCGCAGATCGCAGCCGAACTCGGACAACGCAGAAAGGGGCAAGGTGACGAGCGAGCTTAACGAGTTGCTCCAGTTCGCAGTCGAGCTCGGACGAGGCGCGGGCGAGATCACGCTCGAGTACTTTCGCAAGAAGCCGGAGACGAATACGAAGTCAGACGGCAGTTACGTCACGATTGCAGATCGGAAAGCTGAAAGTTATCTGCGCGAGCAGATTGCGAAACGATTTCCTGACGATGGCGTGCTGGGAGAGGAAGAGGGCGAGTCGCCGGGCAGATCCGGAAGACGCTGGATCGTCGATCCGATTGATGGCACGTTTGCGTTTGTGCATGGCGTTCCGTTCTACGGAGTTTTGATCGCGCTCGAGATCGAAGGTGAGTCGAGTGTGGGTGTTGTGAATATTCCAGCGCTCGGCGAGATGGTTGCGGCGGCAAGAGGCGTCGGGTGTTTTTTGAATGGTGGGCCGGCGCGAGTTTCGAGCACCGCTGAACTGAAAGATTCACTTTTGTTGGCGACTGACTTTACGGCGTGTGAGCGATACGGTTTCGGACGGGCGGCGGAGTTGTTGCAAGAGCGCGCGAAGACGAGCCGGACGTGGGGTGACTGTTACGGTTATGTGCTGGTCGCGACTGGCCGCGCGGATGTGATGCTCGATCCGGTGATGAATCTGTGGGACTGTGCGCCGCTGTTGCCGATCTTGGAAGAAGCCGGCGGGACGTTTACTGACTGGCGCGGTGAGCGAACGATTGCGGGTGGGAACTCGATAGCGACGAATGGTGTGTTATTTGAAGAAGTGATGAAATTGGCCGCGGATGGACGCGGATAAACGCGGATTAGAAATGATCGTGATACCGGCGATAGATCTCAAGAATGGCAAGTGCGTCCGATTGTTGCAGGGGCGGAAGTCTGAGATGACTGTCTATAGCGAGAATCCGGTCGCGGTGGCCAGAGAGTTTGCAGCCGCTGGTGCAGAGATGATTCACGTCGTAGATCTCGACGGTGCTTTCAATGGCGCAGAATCTCCGAATCGCGCAGTCGTTCGAGAGATCGTTGAGGCGATCGACGTGCCGGTTGAATTTGGTGGCGGCGTTAGATCGCTTGCTGATGTGGAAGAACTTTGCAGCGCTGGAGTTTCTCGAATTGTTCTCGGAACAGTCGCGGCGGAGTCGCCTCAGTTATTAAGAGACTTCGTCAGCAAGTTTTCTTCAAGCATTTGCGTCGGCATCGATGCGCGCGACGGTCGCGTAATGACACGCGGTTGGGAGTCAGCGACGCCGCTGCTCGCGATCGAACTTGCCGGATCTGTCGCCGAGTGCGGTGTGCAGCGCATTGTTTACACAGACATCGCGCGTGATGGTATGCTCGGTGGACCAAACATCGAGCAGACCCTTGCTGTCGCTCGAGCCGCGAACGTTAATGTGACTGCATCCGGCGGCGTGTCGAGTCTTGACGATATCAAACGACTACGCGACGCAGGTGATTCGCGTGTCGATAGCGTCATCGTCGGCAAAGCTTTGTACGAGGGAAAATTCACGCTCGAAGACGCGATCCGGGCCGCGGATCTGACGGATTGATAAGAACGGATAAAAGACGGATCAGAGACCAGAAAAATGAGTGAGACGATCTTTAATCAGGGAATTTTGAAGGGGCGCGTCGCGTTTGTGACTGGTGGTGGAACCGGGATCACTGGTGGCGTTGCGCGCGCGCTTGCCGAAGCTGGCGCGAGTGTCGCGCTCACGAGTCGTAAGCTCGAGCATTTGCAGCCGGCTGCGGATGCAATCAACGAGAATGGCGGTAAAGCGATCGCCGTCGTTGCCGATGTGCGCCAGCCCGAAGCGGTCGAACAGGCAGTCGCACAAACGATCGAACAGTTGGGCAAAATCGACATCGTGGTGAACGGCGCTGCCGGAAACTTTCTCTGCAAAGCAGAGGAGTTGTCGCCAAATGGTTTCGGTACTGTGGTTGACATCGATCTGAAAGGCACGTTCAACGTTTGCCGGGCGACGTTCGCGCAACTGAAAGAGCATCGCGGGCAGATTTTGAACATTAGTGCCACGCTTCATTACCTCGGCACGCCGATGCAGCTTCACGTGTCTGCCGCGAAAGCCGGTGTCGACGCGTTGACACGCAATCTTGCGGTCGAGTGGGGGCGCTACGGAATTCGCGTGAACGCGATCGCGCCTGGTCCAATCGAAGATACCGAAGGAATGACTCGACTCGTTCCGGAACCGATCAAGGATCGATTACGAAAAGTTATTCCGCTCGGGCGTTTTGGACGCATCGCCGACATCGAGAAGGCGGCGCTGTTTCTTTGTTCCGATGCGGCGAATTTTATTAACGGTGTGGTGTTAGTTGTCGACGGCGGGCACTGGCTCACGGGCACTCGACTCGGATAAGCAACGCAATGCTCGATCTGCAACCAGCAAACTTTGAGGCGTTTGAGCGCGAGGCGCGGCAGGGAAATGTCGTGCCTGTCGTGCGTTCAGTACTGGCCGACTTACACACGCCGGTCGGCGCCTTTATGCGAGTCGCAGGGGATTCGCCGTACGCGTTTTTGCTTGAGTCAGTTGAAGGTGGTGAACGGATCGCGCGCTATTCATTTCTTGGATCTGAACCGGAAATGATCGTGCGCGGCAAGGGAATGCAGACTATCGTCGAGCGCGATGGTAAGACTGAGACGTTTCCGACTTTCGCAACGGAGTGGGTGCGAGACTACTTCCGCGGTCGTTCACTCGCGCGCCGGCCCGGCCTCGTGCCGTTCGCAGGCGGCGCCGTCGGCTATCTTGGTTACGATGCGGCGCAATGGTTTGAACCTGCTTTACGCGACGATCAAACGCAGCCGCTTGATGTGCCGACTGACGCAGTCTGGATGTTCTATCGAAATGTGATTGCTTTCGATCGCGTCAAACAGCGGCTGGAGATCGTTTCCATCGTCTTTACTGAAGGGGCGGAGGGCAGCCACGAGCGTTTGCGGGAGCTTTACGATCAGGCCGTGGCACGCACGAAAGAAGTCGAGGAGAAGATCTTTGACTCGAAGCCGCTGCCGGTAAGCGCACCGCCGCTGAATGAGAACGCGGAAAACATTTCGCTCCAGTCAAATTTTCCGCGCCGTGCTTTCGAAGAGAGCGTGCGCCAGATAAAGGACCACATCGCCGCCGGCGATTGTTACCAGGTGGTGCTTTCGCAACGCTTCTCAGCGCAATTTGACGGCGATCCGTTGCAGATCTATCGAGCGTTGCGTGCGATCAATCCGTCGCCGTACATGTTTTTTCTGCGACTCGGCGACGAAACTGTCGTTGGTGCTTCACCTGAGATGCTGGTTCGATGTCATGGACAGCGACTCGACTATCGACCAATTGCAGGCACCAGAAAACGTGGCGCAACCGAAACGGAAGACTGGATACTCAGCGAGGATTTGAAGTCGGATGAGAAAGAGGTCGCGGAGCACATGATGCTGGTCGATCTCGGTCGCAACGATCTCGGACGCGTATCGGATTATGGGTCTGTTAAAGTTGACGAACTGATGCGCGTCGAGCGTTATTCGCACGTGCAGCATCTGGAGACGAGTTTGAGATCGCGTTTGCGTGACGGGCTCGATCGATTCGATGCGCTTGCTTCGTGTTTTCCGGCTGGAACTGTAACCGGTGCGCCGAAGATTCGCGCGATGGAGATTATTCGGGGGCTCGAACCGGATCGTCGCGGGATTTACGCGGGCTCGGTTTTGTACATGGATTACGCTGACAATCTCGATTCGTGTATCGCGATCAGGACGATTGTTTTGCGGGATGGCGAAGCGCTGGTCCAGGCTGGTGCGGGTATTGTGGCCGATTCGATTCCGGAGCATGAGTATGCGGAGACGGTGAACAAGGCGCGCGCGATGTTTCGTGCGATTGAGATGGCGGGACGCGGATTGTGAGCAGCGGATTTGACAGATTTGGGGCCGATTTACGCGGATTTTTCAAGATGAATAAGATTGCACTGGTTATTTTTAGTCTTCTGTTACTAACAGATGTGAGCGCGCAGTCGAATGCGCCGATTGAGCCTCCGAAGAAGGCGAATGCGCGTGCGACGACTGAGGCGCCCGCCCCGGCTGAGCCGTTCGATGGCGCGTCAGTTGAGAAGATGGGTGCGCAATGTGTGACGTTGGAGACAGAATTAGGCGCAATTGATATCGCGATGATGCCCGAGGTGGCGCCGGAGTCGGTCCGAAACTTTCTCAATCTTTCAGCGACGGGAGCGTTGGATACGACGACGTTCAGTCGCGTCGTTAAAGGATTTGTGATTCAGGGTGGAAACCTTCAGACCAGCGAAAAGTGGGGTTTCGAACTGGCGCGTCGAATGACGCACAAGCTTCCGGATGAGCCGGGCCTGGTCAAGCACGTTCGCGGGATCGTTTCGATGGCACGCACTGACGAGCCCAACAGCGCCACCACGCATTTCTTTATTCTGGTTGGAACGGGACAGCACCTCGACAGCAAGTTCGCGGCGTTTGGCACGGTGACGAAAGGCATGGAAGTCGTTGACGCGATCAACCAGGCACCCGCAGAGAATGAGAAGCCTGAGAAACCAGTAAAGATCAATCGCGCAGTGGTAAGTCCGTGTAAGAAATAACTGATGCTCCTGGTGATCGACAACTACGATTCTTTTACTTACAACCTCGTCCAGTATCTCGGCGAACTGGGCGAAACCGTCGAAGTGCGTCGCAACAATCGTGTCACGCTCGACGAGATCGAGAACAACTTGCGGCCCGAACGGATCGTGATTTCACCAGGCCCTGGCACTCCAAACGATGCTGGTATCACTCTCGACGTCATCCAACGTTTCGCCGGAAAGATTCCGCTGCTTGGCGTGTGTCTTGGTCATCAGGCGATCGGCCAGGCGTTCGGCGGTCGCGTGATTCGCGCGCCTGAGTTGATGCACGGTAAAGCGTCTGAAGTTCGTCACGACGGCAAGACGATCTTTGCCGGAATCAGCGAGCCGTTTCTGGCCGGTCGTTATCACTCGCTCATCGTCGAGAAAGAATCATTGCCGTCGTCTCTCGAAATCTCCGCGTACACCGCAGACGACATCATCATGGGCCTGCGTCATCGCGAGCTGAAAGTCGAAGGCGTGCAGTTTCATCCCGAATCGATCCTGACTTCTGAGGGCAAGAAATTGCTCGCGAACTTCCTGACGCTCTAATCCTTCCTTCATGGCCACACATCGCTTAACAGATTTCCTTTCGCGACTCGTTCGTCGCGAGGATCTGTCGCGCGACGAGGCTTTCGAGTTACTCGAAGCGTTGCTCGATGCCGAAGCTACTGACGCGCAGATTTCCGGCACGCTCGTGGCCCTCGCGGCGAAAGGTGAAACGATTGAAGAACTCGCCGGAATGGCCGAAGGGCTGCGCTCGCGAGCGACGCGCGTGATCTCGCATCATCGATGTTTTATCGACACCGCCGGAACGGGATCGAGTCGCGCAAAGACATTCAACATCTCGACGGCGGCGGCTTTCGTAATCGCGGGCGCGGGGCTGCCGGTCGCGAAGCATGGCAATCGTGCGGCCAGCAGCAAGTCGGGAAGTGCTGACTTGCTGACGGCGTTGGGTGTTAACGTCTCGACGATTCCACTGGTTTCCGAGAACGCGCTCAACGAGATCGGGATCTGTTTCATGTTTGCGCCGCTCTATCACGGTGCGACTGCGAGGGTCGCAGGCATTCGGCGGCAACTGGGTATTCACACGACGTTCAATTTGCTGGGTCCGTTAAGTAATCCGGCGGGCGCGCCGCGGCAGATCATCGGTGTGTGGCGCAAGGAGCTGGCGGAGAAATTGGCGCGCGTGCTTTCAGAGTTGGGGACGGAGCACGCGTGGGTGGTCCATGGTGAAGATGGACTCGACGAGATCACGCTCACTGGAACAACACACGTCGCCGAAGCGCAGGATGGACAAGTGAAGACGTTCGAAATCAGACCCGCGGATTTTGGTTTCGAAGCAGGAACGATTGACCACTTGCGTGGTGGAGACGCTGATGCGAATGCTGAGATTGTGAGCGCCGTGTTGGACGGATCGCGCCATGACGAAGCGCGTGCGCTTGTGATTGTTAACGCGGCGGCCGCGCTTTTGCTCGGCGGCGCTGCGGCCGATTTGCGTGAAGGAGCGAAGATTGCGGCGGAATCGATTGATTCGGGTGCCGCACACCACAAGTTGCAACTGCTGATTGAAGCGACCAGCGGGCCGTAATTTTGATGGACGTACTCTCAGAGATCATCGCAAAGAAACGCGAACGTGTACTCGTCAAGAAAAACGTTGTTCCGATCGACGAGATGCGTCGTCTCGCGCTCGAAGTGAGAAGCAATGCCGTGTCTCATGCTCTGACTACGGCTCTACGTCGCGAGGGAATTAACGTCATTGCTGAATTCAAGCGACGTTCGCCGTCGAAGGGGATGATCCGGCCCGATGCTGATCTACGTCAGATTGTGAAAAGTTACGACGCCGGAGGTGCGGCTGCGATCTCTGTGCTGACTGAAGAGGAGTACTTCTCGGGCTCGCTCGACGATTTGCGCCAGGTAAAAGAACTGGTCAGGTTGCCGGTGTTGCGTAAGGATTTCATCTTTGAGGAGTATCAGGTTTACGAATCGGCTGCGGCGGGCGCCGATGCGATTTTGCTGATCGTTGCTGCACTTGATGACGATTTGCTTCTGCGATTAAGACGTCTGGCTGAAGATGAGCTTGGGCTTGACGCGCTCGTTGAAGTTCATACCAGTGAGGAAATGCGACGGGCCGCAGTCTGTGGTGCGAGACTCATTGGCATCAACAATCGTGATCTGCGTACGTTCGAAGTATCACTCGAAACGTCCGTTTCGTTGGCTGGCGAAGCGCCTGCTGATGCTGTGTTAATCAGCGAAAGCGGTCTGTGTGAACGAAGCGATCTCCAACGCCTTAAAGCCGCCGGCTATCGCGGTTTTCTGATCGGCGAAACGCTAATGCGCGCCGAAGATCCCGAACAAGCCCTGCGGAACGTACTGTAGGGGCGGCCCTCCGTGGCCGCCCTCGGTTCGGCATGGGCGTGATTCGGAACACGCATGATTCGGCACAAGGGCGGCCACG
>DASWUM010000045.1:0-124293 GCA_036401595.1 Pyrinomonadaceae bacterium | reverse complement strand
TGACCCTCTCAGTTCTCCAAGGCATCTGCAGCTCCTCCTGGCGCCGCAGCTTACTTGGTTAACTGTAAAGGATGTCATGATAACGATCTGTAAAGGATGTCATGATAATGAACACCTCCGTGGCCGCCCCTGCGTCGAACTGAATGTTTTTTGTGCCTCTCTGTGGCGAAGCGGTGGTGTATTATCTGCCGCATGTCAAAGACCCTTGTCTCCCTACTCTTCGTTTCCCTTTTAGCAGTCCAACTTTCAGCACAAACAACCCAATCAACTGCGGCAGATGATTACAACGCCGCCTTCAAAACGCTGAAGTGGCGCTCGATCGGGCCGTTCCGCGGCGGGCGTTCTGTTTGCGGAACGGGTGTAGTTGGCGATCCCAAAACTTATTACATGGGAACGACTGGGGGCGGACTTTGGAAGACGGACGACATGGGGATCAGTTGGCGGAATATCTCCGACGGTTACTTCAAAACGGGTTCCGTCGGCGCGATTGCCGTCGCTGAGAGCGATCCAAATGTTGTTTACGTCGGCATGGGTGAACACGCGGTGCGCGGTGTGATGACGCACCATGGCGACGGCGTCTACAAATCCACTGACGCCGGCAAGACGTGGAAGAAGATCGGACTCGATGCCACGCAACACATCTCGCGAATCGTCGTCGATCCTAAAAATCCAAACATCGTTTTCGTAGCGGCGCAGGGCGCGCTGTACAGCCACTCGAAAGAGCGCGGCGTTTACAAGTCAGTCGACGGCGGCGCCACGTGGAAGCTCGTCTTGTCGGTCGACGACAAAACCGGCGCATCGGAACTCTCGATGGACGCGAACAATCCGCGGATTCTTTACGCGGCGATGTGGGAACACGGCAGGTTGCCGTGGAAAGTAATCAGCGGCGGTCCGGGTAGTGGTCTTTATAAATCAACTGACCGTGGCGAGACGTGGGAGCGGTTGAAAAACGGTCTGCCGGAAGAGATGGGCAAGATGTCGATTGCCGTCAGCCGTTCGAATCCGGAAAAAGTTTACGCCCTTGTCGAGAGCGACTCTGACAAGGAAGCGGGCGGGCTCTTTGTTTCAAATAACAGCGGCAAGAACTGGAGCCGGATAACCAACGATCATCGTCTGGTTCAACGCGCGTGGTATTACATCGAGCTGTTTATCGATCCAAAGAATGAAAACACGATCTACGTTCTGAGCGCTTCAGCACTGCGCTCGACCGACGCCGGCAAGACCTGGGAATCACTCTCCGGCACACACGGCGATTACCACGATCTCTGGATCAATCCTGGCGATCCCGACAACTTCATCATCTCCAACGACGGTGGCTCAGCCGTAACTTTCAACGGCGGCAAGAGCTTTAGCACCCAAAGCAACATGCCGACGGCGCAGTTTTATCGCATCAACGTCGACAACCAGTTTCCGTATCACATTTATGGTGGACAGCAGGACAACACTTCAGTCTCGATCGCGAGTCGTGAGCTGGGAAGTGGTGGCATTGGCTTTTCGAGTTGGGCGCCGTCGGCGGGCGGGGAGAGTGCGTTCCTCGCTTTTGACCCGGATAACCCGAAGTTTGTGATGGGCGGCAGTTATCAGGGAACGATCGAAGTGCTGGACATCGCTGCGTCGGCTTCGACGAGCATCATGGCCGCGCCCATTCAGTATCTCGGAATGGACGCGAAAGACATCAAGTATCGTTTCAACTGGAACTCGCCAATCATCTGGAGTAAACACGAGCCGAATACTTACTATCACGGCTCTCAGTACCTGCTGAAGACGAGCGACATGGGTCGCACGTGGAAGGAAGTCTCACCCGATCTCACTCGCAACGAAAAAGAAAAGCAGGGCAAGGGTGGTGGTCCATACACGAACGAAGCCGTCGGCGCGGAGAACTACGGAACGCTCGCTTACATCATGGAATCGCCGCACGAAAAAGGCGTGATCTGGACCGGCAGTGACGATGGCGTCGTTTCTCTCACGCGCGACAATGGCGTCACTTGGAAGAACGTAACGCCGAAGGGCCTGGCCGAGTGTTTGATCAATGCGATCGAAGTCTCGCCATTCGACAAAGCAACGGCATACATCGCAACCACACGTTACAAATTCAACGACCACACACCGGGTTTATACAAAACCACGGACTACGGTAATACGTGGGCCAAGATCACCGACGGTTTGCCCGCGAATGCGTTCACCCGCGTGGTGCGCGAAGACGACGTGCGTCGCGATCTCTTGTTTGCCGGGACAGAGCTTGGTCTGTTTGTTTCATGGAACGGAGGCAGAAACTGGACGCCATTTCAACTGAACTTGCCGATCACGCCGATCACGGACCTGCGCGTACACAAAGGTAACTTGATCGCCGCGACTTCGGGTCGAGCTTATTGGATTCTTGACGATTTGAATGTGCTGCGGCAGTACAAAAAGGACGGACCGGCGTTCGCGATCTACAAACCTGAAGGTGCGTATCTCGTGAATGGAGGCAGCGATCTGGATCGTACCGACGATGAGTTTACCGGAGCGAATACGTTCAGAGGTGTGAATCCGGCAACTGGAGTTGTGTTTTATTACCAACTGCCTGAGTTGAAGAAAGGCGATGAGATCTCACTCGAGATCAAAGACGCGGCTGGACAAACAGTGCGCAGTTTCTCTTCAAAGGCGGATGAGAAGTTTGTCAGATACGATTCTGGTCCAAGACCCGATCCGTTGCTGTCCAAGAACAAAGGTCTGAATCGATTCGTCTGGGACATGCGTTATCAAACGATGGTGGGTGTGCCCAACGTTCGGATTGAAGGAGGCTTCGCTGCACACAAGGCACCGCCCGGTCGTTACAACGTGACGCTGAAAATGGGCGGGCAGACGCTCACCACCGAAGCCGAGATCCTTGCCAATCCTCTTTACCCAACCAGCACGCAGACCTATAGCGAGTATCACCAGACAATGCTCGGCATGGAAACTGAGCTGACGGCGATGCATCGCATGATCAACAATCTGTTTGAGAAACAAAAGCAATTGGAGACGCTGCTCAACTCGCTGCCTGCCGGTGAGAAGTATGCGGCGCTCAAGAAAGACGGCGACGCACTGCTGAAGAAGATGAAAGCCTGGGACGAGGACATGGTGCAGCGTAAGTCGAAGGCGTATGACGACGTCGAGAACTTCCCAAACAAGTTCACCGCGAATTACCTGTTTCTGATCAACCAAACCGAGAGCGACATCCCGCGCGTGAATCAACCATCGCTCGATCGGCTCAAAGAACTGAACGGGCAGTGGGCAACATTGAAAGCGCGCGGCAACGAACTTCTTAATCAGGATATCCCGGCATTTAATAAACGTCTCTGGGACGCCGGCCTCGGCGCTATCTGGGCCACGGATAAAACGGATTAATAAATCCCGATTTAAATCCGCGTTCATCCGCGCTCCAAGATCTTCGTTGACAACATCAACCGTGGGGTATAGTCTGCCCCGCGTTCATTCCCCCTTTTAAACTCACTGCTTACCTTTTCACTCCATTGGGAGGAGATGTCAGATGAACGTTGAGATTCAGATAAACAATAGCCCGAATGCCAACGCTCGCTTCTTGACCTGGTCCCCGGCGCCATGTCGCATTCGCGTTACAAATCCCGCCGGCGCGCAAGGCCAGGGATCGCCCCCGATTCGCGTCAGTGCACGCACCACGACTAACAGCGGTGCGCTGGTGTTTCGTAAGGGGACGACAGGCGCTTTCGCCACTTCTTTGCAGATAAACGTACCGGTTAATGGAAACTGGGTCTCGTTTTTTACAGCGGGACAATTCGGACGACCCAGCACCAGTCTTAATGACGTACAAATACAGGCGCGCCACGGCAACGGCAATCAGGTGATTGGTTCCACGGCGTGTACCGTTCGCATCAGAAAGAATGCCAACGACCTGACAGCCGGTGAACGTGACCGGTTCATCGCCGCTTTTGCACAACTGAATAACCAGGGACTCGGCCGTTTCGCTGACTTCCGCGACATGCACACAAACGTCAGCTCGCCGCAGGCACACGGCGCGCCCGGATTCCTACCGTGGCATCGGGCGTACCTGCTCGATCTCGAACGAGAGTTGCAGGCAATCGATCCGAGTGTGGCGCTGCATTACTGGCGTTTCGATCGTCCGTCGCCAAACATCTTCAAGCGCGATTATCTTGGCGAGTCGGATAACCTCGGCACTGTGCTTTTCAGTGGCACTAATCCGTTGCAATTCTGGGTGACTGACGGCGTACCGGGAATCAATCGCCGCCCATTCTTTAACACCAACAATGCGACTGGCGTACGCACCGAAGCGCAAACGCTAGCGCTTGGCACAACGTATCCGAACTTCCGCACCATGGAAGGAAATCCGCACGGCTCAGCGCACACGAGCTTCGGTGGTTCCATTTCCAGCATCGGCACTGCCGCGCGCGATCCGCTGTTCTTCCTCTTGCACTGCAATGTCGATCGACTGTGGGCCAAGTGGCAGCAGATCAACAATCGTTTCAATTCCGCTGTGGCCGCGTCGTACGACAGTGGCGCGTGGCCAATCGGTCACAACTTGCCTGACACGATGTGGCCCTGGAACGGCATCACTGGACCACCGCGACCGCCGACGGCGCCCGGCGGCACGCTCGCGCCATCGCCCGTCGTGAGTGCTCCAGGTCTCAGCCCGCGCGTGCGCGATAGTCTGGACTTTCAGGGCAAGATCAGTGCGGCGGCGTGTATGGGATTCGATTACGACGACGTCCCATTTTCCTAATGTGCGGTATATCAGGAGATCGAAATCATGACGACAAAGCGCAAGTCAACAAAGAAGGTGACGGCTGCGAAGAAGAAGAGCCCGGCAGCGAGAACGCCGCGCGCCGCCTTCGCCGTTGCGACTAACGAAAAGAAAACTACCGCGGAACGCGCGAAAGCGTTTACGGAAGCGCCGCTTCAAACTATCGACTCGGACAAGAATCTGCAAGCGTCGCTCGACGTGCTTCGCGATCGACAACAACCGATCAAGGTTCGCCTGGCAGCGCTTCAGTCGCTGCAAGCTGCGAGTTTTAGTGTGATCGAGTTTGAACCGCATCGTGAGGATTACCTCGCCACGTTGCGTGAGATCGTGGACGATCCGGACGAGGAGTTGAGGCAGCGTGTGCTCGGAATTCTCGCGCGTGAGAAGGATGCTTACACTCAGCAGCGATTGCTCGAGGGATTGCAGGATGCGAGTAAAGCTCTCTTGCCGCCTGAAAAAGCCCTGCAACTGCTGAGCTACGACGTTCATACGGAAGCTTATCCAGTAGCGCGTGAGATCGTGAACGCGCCGCCGAATCCGGAAGCGAAGCGCGAGGCGTTGCGGCTGCTGTCTGCCGATGCGAAGTCGGCCCCTGTGTTCGAGAAGTTGCTGCGCGACAAGGACGAAGATCGCGACATCCGTCAGATGTCCGCCGCAGCGTTGCAGGCAGTCAAGCCGAAACAGTTTCAGGAACAGGCGCGCGAGTTGTTGCTCGACGACAAGGAGTACGACGACATCCAGGCGACGGCGTTAACGGCGCTGGCACAGTTTGGCGACGAGAAGGCAGTCGTAAAGGATCAGAAGCTGATGAAGCGCGTCGACGAGCTCGAGAAAGGGAAGTCGGCCAAGGTTAAGAAAACAGCCAAACGTTTCCTTAGTCGTTACGGCACCGAGAAGTAATCGAGCAACTCGGAACGTACTGTAGGGGCGGCCCTCCGTGGCCGCCCCTGCGTCGAACTCAACACATGGTTGAATCACCGAAAGACGAGTTCTGCGGTCTTGTCGATCAACTTCCCTCCGATCAACTGATCGCTCTGCTCCACGAAAACAACCCCATCTACGATCAGCGCGGCGCAACAACCGTGGTCCGCATGCGAGGCTGGGTCATGCTCACTCTCGCTCGCACCTCGTTGCCGGACACCGCTCTCCCATTCATCATCGAAGATCTCGACACCGGCGTCGACGCATACCTCGTCGCGGCTGCCGCCGTTGCATTGCGTTCGTACCCAACTCCCAACCCTGCGTTCGCGCCTTTCGTCGTCCGTGCTATCACAAACATTCGCTACCGCGACGAGCGTGTCTCGGTCGAAACCTTCGGCGGTTTCGCAATCGGGACGAAAGGAACGTCTCCGGTCCGCGAGCTGCTCACCACGTTAGCGTGGCTCGGACCACACGCACGCGCATCGATCGCAGAAATCGAAACGCTGCGAACTGGCCCAACAGCGATCGCTAAGAAGTATCACGCCGATTTAGATCAGATTTTCAACACGATTTCCTCCGACACGCCTCTGGAAACTGCAGACTGCTGCGGCTTGCCTGCGGGTGTTAAAGATCTCTTCTCATGGATGCGCCCTACGCGCACTGCTTCTTCATCGATCGAGTCAACAGTCTTTGAAGATCAGGGTGGCCGCACGATCACGTTTGGCGAGTACTTTCACGGACGGCCGTCGATAGTCGTTTTCTTCTACACGCGTTGTGACAATCCGCTAAAGTGTTCGCTGACGATTACGAAGCTGGCGCGCATTCAAAAACTTCTCGAGACTGAAGGCCTCGCCGACCAGATCAACACCGCTGGAATAACTTACGATCCAGGATTTGACCTGCCAGAACGGCTGCTCAATTACGGCCAACACCGCGGCATTCAGTTCGCGCCGCAACGTCGTTTGCTCCGATCGCAGGACGGGCTCGACGCGCTTCGCAAACACTTTGCGCTTGGCGTCAACTTTATCGAGTCGCTGGTGAACCGGCATCGCATCGAGCTTTATATTCTCGATGCGAAGGGTCGGACGGCTGGATACTTTGGACGTGTTCAGTGGAATGAAAGAGAAGTGGTCGAGCGTGCGGCTGAGTTGTTGAAGGAAAATGTGAAGCCCGTTAAGAGTTCGAGTGTGCGCGTCGCTTCGCCTGTCTTCGGAACTTTCGTTGCGCTCGGGCTCGCGCTGTTTCCGAAGTGTCCGTTTTGTTGGGCGGCGTATCTGAGTCTGTTTGGGATTGCAGGATTGGAGAGTATTCCGTACTCACCGTGGCTACAGCCACTGCTGGCGATACTGCTGCTCTCGAATTTGACCAGTATCTGGTTTCGCGCGCGGGCCACCGGTCGTATGATTCCGTTTTATCTCGTCACTGCCGGCGCACTCGTTATCATCGCTTCAAAAGCCTTCGCCGGCCCCGACGCTTTCAGCTTCGCAGGCGTCCTTCTTACTCTCGTCGGTTCCGTCTGGAGCACCCTCAACCGAACTCTTCTTGGGTCGGGTCAGTACAGGGAGCGGTAGCGACCTGGTCAAACCATGGGAGCCAAATCGTCAGGAATATCGCACGCTGATCAGTTACCAGGTCGCTACCGCTCCCTGTACTGACCCGATCCAAGTGCGATTTGCAACTACCCGCCTGACGTTAGCTGCGCGAGGGCGCCGCGTTCGTCGAAGGTGAGGGAGAGTTTGCGTTGCCAGGTTTCGAGAAGATCTTTGGGATTCCCGACCAGCTTTGCATCCGGACTCGGAGCGAAGCTGATGTCATCGACTTCCAGCGAGCCGCTCGAAAGCGGAACTATCAGCCGCAGATTCTGCCCGCTATTGTCGAGAACGCGCGGGAGATCTCTGATGCCCACCAGTCGTCCATCGACATACTCCAACCTGTCAGATTGTATCGAGTACAGATGAATCCAACTGTCCGAAAAGGCGAGGATTGATTTGCCGTCGTTACTAATGCTTACTTGTTGGATAGTCGCGCCCAGCTTACCAGTCGCAATCTGCTTACCATTCGTCGTGTCCCACAAATAAAGAGTCTTATCCGATGTACTTGTCACGGCGCGAGTGCCGTCACGACTCAGCGCGAGAGCGGTCACGGTACTCGAATGCTTCAACGGGAAATGAACAAAATTAGACAGCTTCCAGACAAGCAACTCATTGTCGTTCGCCGTTGGCGCCATGAACGTCCCGTTCGCGCCCCACGCAATCTTCGGCGTAACATTTACCGGCGGACGTTGCTCGAAGAAAGCCGAACCAGTATCAAAAACTTTGACCGGAATATTGCTGTACTCATAAATCGCGGTTAGATACCTGCCGTCGGGACTCAACTGTATTCTGGTCGGATCTTCACTCAGTGGATACTCCACCTCGTGGCCGTCTTGCCAGAACGTGATGTCCTTGCCCGGTCCAGTGATGGCGATTTCACTGTCGTCCTCGCTAAAAGAAACCAGGCGCCCGAAATCATCTTTACTCGACTCATCTTCGAGTATTTGACGATGCTGGTGATTATCCCAAACAATCAGCCGGCCATCCTGTCGTCGAAAACACAAATACCGTCCTTTCGCGCTCACAAGAAGCTCGTCCAACTGATTCGACTCCAGCCCAGGTACCTGAAACGTCGAAATCATCGTGACATCCTTAGCGTTCCAGACCTTGACGACATTATGCTGGTTGACTGTCGCTATCACCTGTCCATCGTCGCTGATGTTTCGCAAAATCATTCCGTCGGGATCGTTGATCAATTTGCTTCCGGGCGGTCGTGGGGTAAGCGCCAGGAGTCGCGCTACGCCTGTGGCCGGAATGATCAAAATAGCCGACGCGCTGGAGCTGATTTTATAACTGGCTTTGGAAATCAGGGACGTTCGCGTACTAACAACTGAATTCGTGTCAGTATCGAGCAGCGTAATTGTGAGGACTTCGTGGGTATCGTCGAAGAAGTTCTTATCTACTAACGCCAGCAGGTTGGGGCCGCAAAAATAAAACTGGGACAGTGGACCGCCGACGGGCGCATTGATCCGTTTTTGAACTGAGCCCGAGGCTATATCCCACAGTTCCGGCGACTCTTTCGCAGTATTATCACTGGGGGACTTCGAACCATTTACAACCAGTAGTTTTGTCCCATCAACATTGAAGAGGATGCTACGATACCCACTTCGCGCGCCCAGCGGCAGAGATCTCCACGATTTGGTCTCGAGATCCAAAAGTCTAACGCCGCTCGTTTGATCCAAAAGGAGCGTTCTTTTGTCCGGACTGAACTGTATGCTCTCGACCGAGCCAAGCTCCCCATAAATCAGTTCTGTGGATTTACCATTAAATCTGTAAACCGCCCCTTGTTTTAGATAATTGACGCTTGCAAAGTAATTGCCGTCCGGACTAATAGCAATTGACGGCCGTGGGATGTTGTCGTAGCCAGTTATGCTCGGGGGAGCCGGTCCGGCTTCCCGTGAGTCGTGCGGGAATATGACCTCACCTGTGTCAATACGCCAAACACACATCCCGTAGCCATTAATACCACCTATCAAGTTTCCCGCGGCTGACTGGATTGAGATACTTGAGACAGGACCTTGATCGAGGAGCGGAGCTCCAGGATAGCCATTGGTTTGCTGCACCGCATTGACTGGCTCGTTACGGCCCTTGCAACGCGTTAAGTCGAGCGGTTGTGATTGGCTTTTGGGCTCGTTCGATCCGACGTCATAGGAAATCACGCGCAGGTCTCTTGTAATCCCTAACAACGTCTTGCCGTCCGCACTGAAAAGCGCGCCAAATCCAGAAAAGGTACCGTCGGGCTCGAGCCGGTACGTTGCCTGCAAAGGCTGGTAGTCGTCAGAGTTAAGAAGAGAGTTTATTTGGGCAGTCAGCTCCGGGGTCACATTCTTCGGATCTTCAGCGGCCGCCTTGAGCCACGAAAGCAAAGCGTCGTCTGCAAATTCGGTCTTCTCGGAAAGACTGGCTCGGCGTTTCCATGCATCGGACCAGAGGCTTTTCGCCCTGCCACCAAAACCCAATGTGCTATGCAGGTTGTCAAATGCTGCTTTGCTCGTCGCAAAGCTAACCGGATCGCGAAGATTCGCTTCCTCCAATGTTCTTTCATTCTCTCGGAGTGTGCTTATCGCATAGACGAGCCCGATCACGACCAGAATAACCATGAAGGCGGCCGCCGAGTACTGCTTCACTCTTCGTCGCAGGGCCGCTTTGCGTTCAGCACGGTAAGCACGCTTCCACTCGTCGATAATCGGTCCGTACATGTCGTGGTAGAGCTCAAACCAAAGCGAGTCGTTGGGTGCGTTTGTCTCGCGCAGGATCCGCTTCTCGGGCAGGCTGAGTTTTTGCAGCACTGACTTGAGAACATCTTCTTTGACGCTCATGTGCTCGGCCAGACTCGACAACTCGTACGCCATCTTCGCGCCCTTTTTCGTGACGAGAAAATCAAAGGCGTCTGCCAGAAGCGCGCGGTCGTGCTGATTGAATGTCGCGAGGATTTCGTGGCAGAAGGCTCGCAACATCGCGTGGGCGTCGCCCGTTTTGTAATCCGCCAGGAAGTCGGCAGAACTGTCGCCATTTGCACTGTTACCCGAAGCATACTGTCGTTCCCAAAGACGCTGGCATGCGATCTGTAAGAACGGCGGCGCGATAATGTCGCGTTCGAAAGAATTTTCGGCTGCGTTCGCTTCGCTCTTAGCCAGATCGGCTTTGTCGATCAACGTCAGCTCGTGGACGAACGGAGTCAGCTTCTCGTTACTCACCGGAACTTTCACAAAACTGCACGTGCGTTCGACGATCTCTTCCGCTTCGAGCTTGGTGGGACACTTCAAGCGGTAATAATTATTGAAAAGGTCAGGAATCTTGTTATCGAAGATACTCAGCTCACCGAGAAACTCTTCGCGCATCGAAAACAAAACGCGAGCATTGCAGTCGGAAGTGTTAATGATGGACGCGAGCTCATCGATAAAGTGTTCGAAATACTTCTGGCGGGAATGGTATTGAAAGATCTCTTCAAACTGATCGAGGATGATCAAACAACGTTTGCCGGGACGGCCGTCGGCAGGTTTTGTAAACGACAAATGGTCCAGCAGTGGCTTGTTCGCTGAGGTCGGAGCGGAACCGTCAGGCGACTTCGCTACGATCGACTTCTCGAGTTCGCTGAGAGGATCGCCGATAGACCACTGATTGTGATAGACGATGCAATACTGTCCTTCGAGGTCAGGAATGATCTTCGCATTGATGAAAGAAGTTTTCCCGACGCCTGACGCTGCGAACAGAAGCGTCGTGCGACAGGAAAAGATCCTATCTTTCATCAGGAAGAGATCTTTATCGCGCCCGTAGAGCCGCAGGCGATCTTTGGGCTCGTAAGGTTTGAGACCAAGGAACGGATTGACTTGAGGGTTTTGCATGTTCCCACCTCTGCTCATTGAATCCACGAGTGGATTTTGTCAACGAGCTCGCCCCATAACGCTGGGTTACCGTCCTTTAATGTCTTGAGCACGTCCACGGTGCTGTCGGTAAAGGCATTCAGATCCGTCTTCAGAATCGCCACGCCGTTCTGCTTGAAGAACAGACGTTCGTATTCTCCGACGTACCACATCACCGCGTAATCCTGGCCGCTGAAGTCCTCGCCCCGTTTCTTTCTGATTGTTTCGAAAACACTTCTCACGTTCCAGTCGTTCAAGCTGTAGCCCAGAAACAGAAACGGTTTGTCCTGCATGAGCGTGTTGACGTAGGAAGGGATGATTCCGTTTGGGGAATTCATCTGCGAGATGTAGTTGACGTAATCGTTGTCGGAGATAACGAGTCCGTCGTCCTTCTCGGTGAGTGCCGAGTTCAGGCAACCATGCATCTTGCACACGATTACAAGGGGCTTTGGTTTTTTCAAAAAGAGGTTGGCGGGATAGTACATGCCCGAGATTGCTTTCGTGAGGTTCGCAGCATCTCGCACGGTGCTGGAGTAGCGAACCAGCACCTTCTGATCGCTCTTTCTGGTCGTCAACGCAACATAGTCCACGCCGATGCGATCGAGGGCGTCTTCCATCAAACAGTCGTAGTTGGTTGTCAGGATCAGGAAGTCGTCGAGCACATCCGGTTGTTCAAAAAATCTTTTCGCGGCCGCGGCCAGAAGTTTGTGAGTCGGTGTGACGTCTTTTTTACCCGAGATGACCAGGCTCAGATTTGTCCAAAGCGATCCACGTCCAACTTTGCTCTCGAAATAGCTGGTGATACTGGTCAACGGATCCGGCGGATCTGCAATCCGGGTGATGCGCGCCAATCGCTTCAACATATCGACCTGCTGGCGCTCACTGGCGTTCACGTAATCCTTCGGAAAGACGCCGCCGAGGTTATCGACCACCTTCTTGAAGCCAGAGTAAGTGGAGAGATTGGCAAACAAGCGCGCGAGCTGCCGCGCCGACGGCGGAGAGATGTCGTCTCGCAGACGATCGAGTAACTGGTCTTCGTTGAGACTTGGATACTCCTTCTCAGCCGCCTCGATACACAAGGCAAGATAGATCGCCATGCGCATGAACAGTTTGGCACTTTCATGCTCGAGACCGACCGTCTTGTAAGTTTCCTCGACGAGCTCGGCAGCAGGCTCGCTGACGGGCTTTTGCGGCGGTCTTACCGGCCGGGCAGAGATGGATACACCGGCCCCCAGAAACGGAATGAATTGCTGCACCCCTGTCTTGGACTGCTGAAAAGCCGGCAAATTGAACAGCTTATCGGCCTGTTCGCGGTACGAAATGTCGTCATGTTCCCAAATGTCAAACATATAGATCTCGCCTTGAGGAAGAACGGTTAGCCGGCAGGGACGGTGCTTTCGCACACGCCGTCTTGGAACCGGGATACTATGTATGCAATCCGAACCACATTTTGTTTCCAGGGAAGAAACTATTGAATGCGAGGAAGCCCTGGTGTCGAGTCCCACCCTGGGAAGCGTCGGAATTGATTAGTCTCAAAGACTCTGGTAACCAGAATTGGTTTACCGGAAATAAAACTACGTAATTGGCGCATTCTACATGAGGGGGCGAAAATTGGAAAGGATTTTAGGCGCCAAAACAATTGACACACGGTATCCAGCGACCATATAGTTCGCGACCATCGACAGGATTACCTTCCCGTCCTCAACACAGGGGTAGAGTATTTATGAGATCCTCCCGACGCACTCGCATCTTCATTTATCTGGCTTTCATCTCGATGGTGGTTGTCGGTGGCTCGTCTTTCACACCTGCACTGCCGCCAAACACTGTGAGCGCCGAACACGATCACGAGGCCATTGTCTCTGACTCGTTCGAGCCGATTCAGATATCGCCGTGTAAACGCCGATGTGTGGATCCACATCCGGGTCAGTTTAAATATTGGAATGGGCAGCAGAACGGCTGCTGGATACAGGTGTGGCGCGCTTGGCCCGACGGATGCCAGCACTTTCAATGGTTCAATTCATGCAACGGTTATTGGGACGTTTATCCCGACGGTAAACCGAAAGTAAGCTGGACCTGCTGCGTCCACTAATCCTTATTCAGATCTAAGCGCGACGATCGGATCAACCCGCGTTGCGCGTCGCGCCGGGATGAGACACGCCAGTAGTGCGACTGTTAACAACACGATTGAGACGCCGGTGAACGTAAGCGGATCTGTCGGCGAAACGCCGTAAAGCATCCCTATCAACACACGCGACAACAGAAACGCTCCAACTAATCCAAGCACGAGGCCGAGCACCGTCATCTTCATTCCTTGTTGGACCACGAGCCGCAGCACGTCCGCGCGGTTGGCGCCGAGCGCCATGCGAATTCCAATCTCGTGTGTCTGCCAGCTAACCGAGTAGCTCATCACGCCGTAAAGACCAATCGCTGCGAGTATCAACGCAACGCCGGCGAATATACCAAGCAGCAACATGTTGAAGCGCCGCGGAGCGACTGAAGTTCCCAACAACTGCTCGAGAGTCTGCACGCGCCAGATGATCTGCGCCGGATCGAAGGCCTTTACTTCCGCGCGTGCGGCTTGCGTCAGTTGCGATGCATCGCGCGCTTCGGTGCGCAATACCAGATTCATCCGGCGATCGGGCTGCTGAAGATACGAGAAATACATCTCCGGCTGAACGCCGACATCCAGTCCTTTACGTCGCACGTCTCCGACCACACCGATTATTTCGCGCGGTGTCGTATCGTTGCCGTCGAGGATGATTCGTTTGCCGATCGGATCGTCATTTTGAAAGTAATACTTCGCGAAGGCATTGCTGATGACCATCACCTGCGGCGTATTCGGCGATTCTGCATCAGTGAAAACGCGACCACGCAGCAATGGGATGTTCATCGTGCGGAAGTATTCACTGCCCGCGACCGTGTAATCGGCGACATTTTCCTCGCCCGGTTTATACGGAGGGCGACCCTCGATTTGAAAACTAACCTCGACGTCGAAATCCGTGAGCGGCACATTGCTGACAACTGAAGCATCGCGAACTCCCGGAATGTTCTTCATCCGGTCGACAAGCTGTTTGAATGCTGCCGATCGTTGCTCGGGCTTTGTATAAGTCGTACGGCTGAGGGGAACGTCGAGTGTCAACACACTCCTCGGATCGAAACCAGCATCGGTATGCAGTAAACGCCAGAAGCTATTGATTAGCAGCCCTGCGCCGGCAAGCAGCATCAACGACAACGCCACTT
Organism: Pyrinomonadaceae bacterium; assembly: GCA_036401595.1. GTDB lineage: Bacteria > Acidobacteriota > Blastocatellia > Pyrinomonadales > Pyrinomonadaceae > PSRF01. The sequence continues at coordinate 109,918 of DASWUM010000045.1, read as the reverse complement.
CAGAAACGATCAACGCGCCGCGAATTCGGTTACGTCCGCCGTGCGAGAAACCGCGCCCACTGTCCTTCAACATGTTGCCGGGGTCGGGTCGTGAAGCGTGTAACGCCGGAGCGAGACCAAACAGGATGCCCGTCAACGTCGCCACACCAAACGTGAAGACAAGCACATAACGATCTATTCCGACCTCACTCAATCGCGGCACGTCGGCTGGACCATAAGCGATCAGCAATTTGGTTCCCCAGCTCGCAAGCAAGAGTCCGACAACACCGCCGGCCAAAGCCAACAGAACACTCTCGGTCAGAAGTTGCGACGCAATGCGACGGCGACTCGCGCCCAGTGCCATGCGAATCGCGACTTCTTTCTGACGAGCAGCTGCACGCGCGAGCAGAAGGTTCGCGACGTTTGCACACGCAATCATCAGGACCAGACCAACAGCGCCGAGCATCACGAGCAATGCCGGGCGATATTCGCGCGTCATGTCTTCATGCATTGAGACTGCGTTGAAGATTACGTTCGTGTTTGACTGTGGCGATTGTTGTTGGATTTGTCGTGAAAGAAGATCGAGATCTGCTTTTGCTTGTGCGACAGTGACGCCGGGCTTGAGCCGGCCGATTACCGATAGAAACCGGTTCGAACGTTCCTCGCGTATTTCTTTCGTCATGAACGCGGCCGAGAAAATCGGTTCCCAATAATCCTGCGTCTCGTCCGAAATTGGATACTCAAAACCCGCAGGCATAATGCCGATCACAGTCGTCTTGCCGCCGAGATCAACTTCACGTCCGATGATGTTTGGGTCGCCACCAAAACGCCGTTGCCACAAACCGTGACTCAGCATAATCACAGACGCCGCTCCTGGTTTGTCTTCGTCAGCATTGAAGACGCGACCAAGCTCCGGCTTCACGCCAAGCACAGCGAAGTAGTCCGAACTGACAACGGCGCCGATCAAACGTTCGGGATCGCCGCCCTGAGTCACGATGGTGCCGGAGCGTTGGACCGTTGCGACGTGTTGAAGTGTCGTTGAAGACTTCTGCACATCGAAGAAGTCCAGCACTGAGAAGGTGCCGCGTCCGTCGAGCGCCTGGTTCCGTTGCTCGGTTGCGATCATTACGAGCTGTTGTGGCTGCTCGTAAGGCAACGGCTGCAGCAGAACAGTGTTCACCACTGAAAAGATCGCGGTGTTCGCGCCGATGCCCAAACCAATCGCGATGACCGCCACCGCCGTCAGGCCAGGTCGCTTCAGCAACATGCGAACGGAATAAACGACGTTTCTCCAGAGCGCGTCCATATTGACTCCTTTTGCGAATTAGTCGGATGAGCTTTGCCTTAAGAGTCCAAGTTTCACTCTTGGACGGAGTCAGTACCGTCCGCGGTAGCGGATGGGTAAGCGATAGTATTCAAGATCGATTACGATTTCGCATGCTTATCGTCTACCCATCCGCTACCGCGGACGGTACTGACTCCGTCAAGCAACACGTCCTAATTTTGAGGCAAAGCTCGTCAATGACTGTTAAAGCCCAACGTGCCACTTTGAGGTGAGTCAGTCGAAACGAGTCAAAGATTGTGCCAGTCAGATCTGTTAGGAATCACGAGTGTGAATTCGTTTTTGCATTTCGCAATTGAGACTGCCCGATCCCATTTTCGATAAATCGTCCCGATGGTTAATGGCGCTGTGAAATCATTGACAACGGGACGCAGCCGCTTTATCTTCCCGCACGTTAACGCTCGGTTCCGACCAACCTCCCCCAACTGACCGATTGGCGCCGCTTCGGCGCGCCTGAACTTCGCGATCTCGGGAACCAAGTAAAGCAATCCATCTTTCGCAGCCGGCAATGCCGTCTCGCGTCTAACCCGATCTTCAAACGGAGGGACACTCAAATGAATCTACGCAGAAGAAACCTGTTACTTCTTTCTGTGCCGCTCGTTGTCTTGGTATTACTTTGGACCGGCGCAGCCTCAGCATCTTGTAACTTCCTTTCGATATTGGCATCCATCGGATCCGGCGATGGACAAGTGATCACACCGAGAGCGATCGCGCTCGATCCATCAGACAATGTTTTTGTTGCCGATCAAAATGATCGCGTTCAGAAGTTCAACTCGAGTGGTGTCTTCCAGTTTAAGTTCGCAACCGGAGGTAGCAGCTTTGGATCGGTCGTCGCACCTTCCGGCGTCGCCGTCGACCGAACAAGCGGCGACATTTATGTGAGCGACGGATTCTCAGAACGAACGAGTGGGATAGTGCAGAAATTCAATTCGAGCGGTGTCTTCCAATTGGCATGGGGCACAGCCGGCAGCAGTAATGGGCAATTCTTAAATGGCGCCGGCGGCGTTGCGGTCGATTCGGCCGGTAATGTTTACGTTACCGATCTTGGTAACCATCGAATTGAAAAATTTACTTCCGGTGGAAGTTTCATCATGAGTTGGGGCAGCAGTGGCACTGGTAACGGTCAGTTCAGTGCGCCGGAAGGAATCGCGATCGATGCGACCGACAACGTCTACGTCGCCGACACCGGCAATCATCGTATTCAGAAATTCAACACGAGTGGAACGTTCGTAACTAAGTGGGGAACGAACGGCACCGGCGACGGACAGTTTGACACGCCATGGGGAGTTTCAGTTGACGGTTTAGGCGATGTCTATGTTGCCGATACAAACAACAATCGCATTCAGAAGTTTTCACCGACCGGCACATTCATCACGAGCTGCGGAACGAGTGGAACCGGCAACGGAGAATTCTCTGGACCACAGGATGTGGGTGCAGATTCGACCGGCAACTATTATGTCGCCGACACGGGTAACGATCGCGTGCAGAAGTTTGGCGCGGGCGGCGCCGCGCCGGTTGCAAATGCGGGTACAGATCAAACAGTTGAGTGCGCGGGTGCAACCACACCCGTCACGCTTGACGGAACTGCATCAACACCAGGCACCGGAACCATCAACTCTTACTCATGGGCTGAAGGTGCAACTTCACTCGGCACCGGATCGACCTTGATGGTGTCTCTACCCAAAGGCTCGCACACGATCACTCTTACAGTCACAGACACCGGCGGCGGATCTGATACAGACGACGTGGTAGTGAACATCGTCGACACGACATCGCCTGTCATCACGTGTCCGTCTGACGTCGTCGTGAATCTTCCCTTGAACTCAAACGCGACATCGATGGTTGTCAACTATCCGGCGGTGACTGCGACCGATGGTTGTTCGGCGACTGTTAACGTGACGAGTAATCCTGCTTCTGGTTCCGTTTTCCCGATCGGCACAACGACGGTGCACGCATCGGCTGATGACGGTACCACTACTCCAAGCACGTGCACGTTCAAAGTGATCGTGCAGTACAACTTTGCTGGTTTCTTCCAGCCGGTTGATAACTTGCCAGTCTTCAATGTTGTTCAAGCCGGAAGAGCGATACCGGTGAAGTTCAGCTTGAGTGGAAACAAGGGCCTCGGAATATTCGCAGCGGGTTCGCCATCATCGGGACCGGTTGCATGTAATTCGAGCGATCCCGCAACCGATCTAACCGAAACAGTCACAGCAGGTGGCAGCAGCCTCAGTTACGATCCATCTGCGGATCGATACATCTACGTGTGGAAGACCGAGGCATCGTGGGCCGGTACCTGTCGACAACTTGTCGTGGAGCTAAACGATGGTTCCATCCATCGCGCCAACTTCAGATTCAAGTAACGGGCGGCGTAGTTCCGAGGGCCTCGTAGGTCTGACCACGAGGCCCTCTCTCCCCATCGGAAATCGGCGCGAATCGCCCTCACTCACATATCAATCACATAGCCATCACATAAGCTTAACCTGAAGGGCTTTGGCTAAGTTCATGAATATCAGGGTTTACAGCGACGGTTTTTCAGCCGTTAAGCTATTTGAGGCCGGCCAGTCACATAACCGTCACATAAGATCAGGCCCAGATGGGGACGTACCTGGCGTGCTTCTTGGAGGAACTTTCGGGGTCAAACAGCTTGACCATCTGCGCTTTGATGGTATCGGCGATAATGCGCGATGCGATGGAGTAGTTTTTTTCTTCGATTGCAAAGCGCTTTCGCAAGCTGGAATTCGTCATTCTGTCGTTACTGACGTATTGCAGACAGGCGTGTTGATAACAAGCGCGGATACGCTCCTCGTTTGTCATCTGGCTTAAAGGTCTATCGGAGAACAAGACCGCAATCGTATTGTCCTCGCTGGCGCGAAAGTCCGGGGGCGGCAATTGAAACGCTTCAACCGCTGACACGACCTTATCAATACCGCTGCCACGTTCCTCACAGATATTTATCCGACGCATGAACGCTGCGAGGTCTTCATTTCTGGATCGTGGTGGCTGATCGATAAAGCGCAGTGTTTCGATCAGTGGTTTACCGGGATTCGTAATCTCAATTCTGTCGTCAAAGATCTCGACTACGGGTCCGGCGCCGGCAATTGAGAAGTCTTGATGGATTAGCGCATTGGCAACGAGCTCGCGAATTGCAATCGGAGGATACATGGGTACTTCTTCGCGCAACGCTTCGCCAACGTGTTCGTTCGTGGGCAACTGACTGTTGATGTAACGGATTGCTCCTGCGAAGCCGGCAGCGTAACCCTTGAGTCCGGGTTTTTCTCGTTTCGTTTCGACGCGATTCTTACCTTTGTAGATGATCACCCTGAGGGCTTTTCGTGAAAGTCGATCGAAGTTTCTGACATCCCGTGCAAACAGGATCGCGCCGAAGTTTGTGATGTCGTAACCATTGTGTAGCGGTTGAGCGATCACCTTCTCATCAATTAACCGCTGGAGAATCGCGTCGTCATTTTCTGGTGGAGGCTGCTTGGTGAGCTCGAAGTATGCCTGGTAGTCGATGAGATCCAACACCTCAGATCCGGACACGTCCGTCATTGCCATGTCACGTTCAAAGCTGTACTCGACCAGGAGCTTCCACAAAACACTTTCCTTCTCAGGAAAGTCCTTCAGCTTTTTCTTGTAGCTGCCGACACGAATAAACTCTACGTCCTTGAAGCGGACTGGAGTATGTCGTGTGGCTGGAATTTCGAACACGACAACAGGCTTACCTTCAACCTGCACTTCGTGAATTTTGAAGTCAACGCGAGGAGTCAGATGGTGCGACAACCAATTCTCCAATTCCTCGTTGCCGACCTTTTCTTTGTGGGGCTTGAAAGTAGTGCCAACGATCTGGTGAGCCACATCGTCGACTCCCCAGATGATAAAGCCACTGGGTTCCTTCATCAGCGCTGCCGAGTTTGCGATGGCGGAGATGTATTCACCGGTCTCCTCGGCGTTGAAGTTATTCTGCTTGAACTCGGAACACTCGTACTCGCGCGCCAACTCCCGCAGCGTCTTAACAGTTCGTACGATCTGATTTGAATCCATGAGGGCTATTCATGGTGGAGCCGAGGGGGATCGAACCCCTGACCTCATGACTGCCAGTCATGCGCTCTCCCAGCTGAGCTACGGCCCCATTGCGTGAAGCGGCTGGTCGTAAGACTGAAGCAGACTAGCCTAGCGTTTTGGTTCAGTCAAGCAATACAGACTTGCGCACTACCGCAGTAACAAAAACGGGGGATTTGCTTGACAGCAACTTGCCTGAGCGATATTAGTTCGACGCCAGACTGACTCACAGTCATGCGGAGGCCGTTCCGGGATTATTACCTGGCTCGCTATCGCGCAACACACCGGTTACTTCCGTATTCCTGGCCGGCTCCTCAACACCAGCAGTTCCAGCACGTGAAATGAATGGCTGAGATTAGCCATATACATTATTAGGACGGCTCAAATGACACACTCCATCCCCACAGTTGGTCATGATCAGATACTGTTACCAAATCAGTCGTTCTTTTCATGGCTCAGAAGTCAAACCACCTTATTCATCAGTCAAATCCTAGCATTACTCACCTTTATTTCTTTCTTAGCGTCCCTAATTTATTACGTCCATGACGTTGCCAACGTTGGAGAACATGCTGCCGTCTTCAGACTGGCGACGATCAACCTCTTCATCGACTTCGCTCATATTATTTTGATCGTGATCTTTGTCATCGCTCTCATTCAAGTCCTTGATGACAACGTCCGGGGTTCTTATCGCGTTCGCCTGGTTTACGGCAGAGTTTTCGGAGGGTCACTGGATGAATGGCAACATAAAGCGCTTTTGGAACAAAGTAAGCAGCGCTTGCGCCGGTTCAAAACCTATTTTCTTTGTTTCTGGTGCGTAATGTTGGCTTTGTACATAGCGTTTGCTTTCAAGCACAGTTTGACGATTCCCAAAGATGGCAGCGAACACTCTACCCGTGAGCTTAGTCAGGCGAATCTCGACCAAGCTGTCCCCATTCCAACGCAGGTTAAAGACAGCAAGGAAGAATCCTCTTCTGCCCCGGTGGAAGAACCATTGAATTGGCTCAAAGATAAAGCATTCCCATTCCTCACCTTCGCCCTAAACAACCTGAGCCTAACATTTGTCTTTTGGTGCTTTGCTGTTTTGATGGTACCGACCCACAACGGAAAGCACCGACGACGGCATCGCCAGAGTGGCAGAGTGATTTCCCTAACGGCCAAAGTTAGAGATATTCACAGGAAATATTTCTGGGCAAACAAAAGTCGGCGACCGTATCTTCTTTTTACTCTGGTAATCGGACTGTTCACTGCTTCTTATCTTCCTCTTTTCGCAATTCACGAGAGTTCTACCCTTAAAACTTTTCAAGGCGCTTTCGATGCTTTGAGCGGTGTTGTGAACGCGCTTGTACTGGCGTTGTTAATAGCTCGGCTCGACAGTAAGCTCATTGGATTACCCTCCTGGTTAATATTTGTGCTGTATTGCTATTCAGCTGTTCAGCCTTTATTCGTCGCCTTTGAGCAACAGAGTGAGGTCTTTAAGAGTATCGAGACTGCCGTTTTGATCGTGGTATTCATTTCGAAGATTTACTTTTTCCTGATTATCTTTTACACCCTTCAAACGGGACGAATGCTCAACTATTTCTACTGCTTCCCTTTTCTCAATCAGCGAGTAAACGCGGCGCAGAAGCAGGCGCTAATTGATAGCGGGAAGTACGGTGGAAGAGGCTGGAAAATGGTACTAAACTGGCTAAAGCCCTCCAACATTCCGCGAAGAATTGTTCTTGTGGGCGCGCTGGTTTTATTGGTCCTTTTCAGTTCCTTGACCTTAGTGGCTTCTTCAGTTGAGGTCGGCCAAATACTCTTGCATACCGACGCCATTAACCTCTTAATTGTGGGAGCAATGATTATTCTGCTAATGGGTATGTCGAATGACACCATCACAAGCCGGAAGAGCTTGCAAAAGATGTATGAGACTCTCTTCCAAGAATCCTTATCGGATCCGGACTCATTAATTGAGAAGAGCGCAGACCAGGTACGAAAATTTAAACGCTATTTTGTTATGTTCTGGGCGTTCATGTGGTTACTGTATCTAGCGGTACCGGTCAGACATGCTGATCTTTGGCCACAGCCAGATTCGAACAACCTGTCAGCGGCACAAGTGGTCGCGGTGGTGGCCCCCTCGTTCTTCGAGTTCGCTTTGAGTACGATAAACCTATTGTGCATCTTCTGGTGCTTTGTCGTCTTATACCTTCCGGCCCACGACGAGAAAGCGGATAAGAGACAAAAATTAGTTATCCGTTACTCTCGTTTCGTAGTCGCATTATTGCTTGCGGCGTTTCTATTGCTTCTCTGTAGCCTTGGGCAGGACCGAATGACGTATGAGAACTTGGGCATTCACAAGACGATATTTAACGGCATTAGCGGAACCTTAAGCGCAATTGTACTGGCACTGCTCATTGCCAGACTGGATAGTAAAATAATTAGTTTGTCCTCATGGCTGATAGGTATGCTCTTTTGTTATTCAGCGGTTCAGGCACTTTCTGTGGTTTTTGGTGTGATAGAGTTTCGTGGCATTGAAACAGTCATCTTAATCGTAGCATTGATTTTCAAGATTTGCTTTTTCTTTATATTGGTGTATGCCTTACAAACAGAAAGGGTCCTCCATTATCTGATATGTTACCCATTGCTGGATAAAAGAGTTGATTCAATCTTTGAGAATCAATTCGAGATTAGAACTTCGAAAAATGAGTCACACTTGTTCACCTTCTCGGTTTGGAAACGAAACAAACTTGTGTATACGAGCGAAACCGCGTTTCACCGGAAAAGGGATTGTGATCGTAAGGTTAAGGCCCTCCGGGCTGTGATGGAAGACAAACAACATTATAAATCACTCAACTCCTGCGGCACGTTCTGGGTCAGCGTAATCGACATGGACAAGAACCTACTCTGCGAAAGCACCTCGCTGAGATCAGAAGAAGATGCTTTCGACTTGATAAAAGAATCAATCGATAAAATACCATATTGCAAGTACAACCGCGGTTAATGAGTATTCGTCTGATTGATTTGAAGGACGCTAAGATTGATAGGTGTGGCTTCGGGCGGTCCCAACATGGCATCACCGCCATAGCAGTGATGAAAAGTAAGTTAGCACCTCGCCGGCAAGGCGTTCGTGTCCTTTGCCTTCGACACGCGTGAGGGAAATGTCTTTGAAGCCATGCGCTTCGGCCACGCTCATCGCCTTTTGCATCTGCGCGTAGATCGGGTTACCGGGCGCGCAGAGATCATCTTTGGAGCCGACAAAATTTCGAATTGGTAGCGCGCGTTCCGCCGGCGGCGATATGTGTGCTTCGTCAAGCCACCTGCCAAGATAATTTGGACAGACTAGCGCCGCACCACCAACCATTTCAGCGTGATTGAGCAGAATCCCCCAAATTGTATGTCCGGCGGCTTCAAGGCCAGTTATAAAATACTTATCTTCACCGCCATACTCTTTCGATACGTCCTGCATGATCGCGGTAATGCCGCCCACATCGAAGTTAAATGGACCAGTGTTCTGAATAGTGGCCCACACTGCATCTGAGTAGTGATAACTCGGCCCGTTGCGGTAACCGGAGCCTCCGTTGGTTACCACCAGCGGCGTTATCAGAATGAACGGTTGCTGCCCACGCGCCAGCGCGAAGGCAGCGGCGGCCTTAAAAAAGTCGCGGTCCGCACTATCGATCACCACGACTACGGGCCATTTTTTCGCTGTGGACCAGCCTTCTGGCAATGAGAGATAGTACTGAATCGGGTGACTGGACGCGGTCTTCAGTTGTGGAGCTTCAGACGCATGGACCAACGTAGCCGGCATGCAACTTAAGGCAAGAAGAAAACAACGGAGCAATGCTGATCTAACTACCATTTAGTGGCTCTCACACCGTTAAATGCTTGGCCGTTTCCAAGGCGCTGTAACCTTCTATCTCATGTTGCAAGCCCATTATCGGCGATCCGTCTTTATCGAATCCGGCAACTACCTGTCGGACCTTCACTTTCTTGATCAGGTGTGAGACTCCGAGCCGCTTGGCGCGTTGGAGGAAGTCACTTTAAGGAACCAGGTCCGCTATGTCGAAGCACATCTGTTGGACCAGCGATAGCGAACGTCCTTCGGCGTATTTCAAGGTGAACCCAGTACTCCCTCTTTGGTAGTGAGCAGTTTGAATTTGTGCGCTCCCTTGGAGTGCGATGACTTGTCACCGCTTTGTTACCATTACTAAAGCGCCAACAAGTTGGCGCACTCCAAGGAGGCGCGCGGATTCAAGCTGCATCAGCACCCACTCTTTAGGCAGACGAAAGTCACATCGCTTTCACACGTTCGGTGTCGAAGGCGTAAACAATCTGCCCTGCGGTCAACACGAACAGCCGCTTCCCGTCCAGACTGAAGCGTGTAAACGCGACGGGTGTCTTGAATCGCAAACGCGCTACCGGATTTCCAGTTGCCAGATCGTAAACAGTAAGCTCGCCCGGATAATTCTGGACCGCGATCTGGTGCCCTTTCGGATTCAGCGCAGCGTTTGCCCCAAAAAATCTTTGCTTCAGCTCGCCATCCAGAATCGAATAAACAAGTACGCGGTTATTGTCGTCACGCAAAACGAGCCATTTGTTTTCAGAAAACCCGTGCTCGATATCAAATGAACCTTTGCCGGTCTCCAGCAATAGACTGCCGACTGACGTGTTCTGAAAGGCATCAATGATTTCGATAACGTAGTCGTCGTCTTTGTTTCCCATCTGACGCGAGCGTTCCACAAGCACCGGTTCTTCCTTCACGCGGGCCTTACCAGCTTCGCTTCCCAGGCTCCAATACAAAATCATGCGACCGGAGTAATCGTCGAAGAAGTAACCCGGGGCTTCCTTCGGAAAGTCTTTGGTCCACACAACCTGGTTCTTGACGATGTCGTGCAGTTCAAATCGCACTTCGCGATTCAACGGTTCATTACTTTCGCCGCCCGCACGCGTGTCAGAGCCATCTTTATCCTTCGCTTTCTCCTTATCAGGCTTAACTTCTTTGAGACTCTTGCGGACAAGCACAAAACGACCATACTGTCGCGCGCCTCGCTCAGGGATCTCACGCAATATCGCGGTGGAGCTCTTTGAAGCGTCGAGGTAGACCAGACTGTGATTCTCCGGTGGAAGCTTTGGAAAATCTCCAATGGCAGTCCCATTCGCCGCTACTAGAGCACCACGAAAACCTCTCATGTGCAGCTTGCGTTCGCCGGTATTCAAGTCCCATATAGCGCCCCGCGTCTTAGAAGAAACTGCAAGCCATTGCATGTTGTCGGAAACATTTGCGGCGTAAATGCGGTTCATCGAGCCTACCGGGATGTCCACTGAATCGATATACCTGGAGGTAAAAGTTTTCGTCTCGGCATTAAATTGCGCGGTAGCAAGTCCGACGTTTCCCGGTTGCCACTCAGAGACGAGCACGTTGTTCCAAAGCGCAACATCGGGATTGTTATAGCCACCAACAATCTTTGCTTTCTCCAGGTCAAAGAAACCAATGGAGCTATTCGCATACTTGACGATAACGTAGTTCGGGTTTGCGGTAAGGGTCATCTCGGCGGCCGACAGCGGAAACTTGGCGAGCCTCCTGCCCTCCGGAAAGGTGAATATCCCGGCTTCCTCACTGCTCACCGGCGTGGTAGCGAGGATCTTGGTCGGGCTGAGGAAAATGAACGCGCCGCGAGTTGCTGCTTTCAGGTCGTTGCTCGGTGAGATTTGTTTGCCGGTCGAGATATCGAGTGCTAAGGCATCTGTTTCACCGATGACCATTGAATCAATGTAAATACGTACTCGATTTTTGTTTGAACGCCCGGCGAGGAGGTAGTGCGAGTCGGGAGAAAACTGAAGATTAAATAATGTGTTCCGATGGGCGTCATCGTCGTCGTCGTCAATCCTGAAAGCCGCCCAAAATATGAGCTCGAATAGGTTCAGTCTAGCGAACTGCTTTTTCTGGAAAATTCTTTTTCCTGTTTCCGTTTCAATAACACTCAATCCCAGATCGTAATCAACGCAGGCCAGGTATTTACCGTCAGGTGAAAACTGCTGTTCCCAACAGTCGCGCCTGATCACGAGTTCGCGAACCTCCACCGCTTTCGCTTCGGCCAGACTCCATTTTTCAAATCGCAAAGACTCGGTGCCAAACATGACGAACTTACCGTCTGGTGAAAAAGATGCCGGACGAGCGTCGGTCGTGGGTATCTGAAAAGCTACTTTCAATGGTTCGCGTTGTATGACAGTGACCGCGAAATCATCCTGGGCAAGGAAATACTTCCCGTCACCGGCTATGGCCACGTGCCAGATGTCACTCTTGAGCTGCGGCGAGAGTTCGCGTTTCCACATTAGACCCGGCAGCTCTTCGGCGACCTGAGACTGACGAAACGAGACCACTTCAGCCTGCCAATTTAGATACTGCTGCGATCCGCTGGCGGCGCGGTTCTCGCGGCAAGCCGGTGGGAGCGTTTCCGTGGCTTTGATCATCTCGCGCAGACGCTTATCGGTGGGACTCGAGCCGCCGAAAATGTTTGTGAACCAGTTCCCCGACTTGGCTTTCGCTTCCGTAAGCCGCGCAAAAAATTCAGAAAATGCATTTGGATCGTAGCCAGCGGCCACCATTGCAAACAAGCCAATGCGATCTGCTTCGAGCTGTTGGGCCGACTCGTGGCCCGAAGTCCGCGAAACACTTTTCGTGCGCTCTCTCTCGATTAACAGGTTGTATTTTTCATTTATGTCCTTCTGATCTTTGAGTTCGGTAACGTTGAGGATCTTTTTGAAAAGCTCTGATAAGTCGGTGGCGGAATGGCGCACGGAGGCGTGTCCCAGTTCGTGGGCCATCACTCCCGCCAATTCGTCTTCAGTCTTGGTAAAGGCGATTAGTTTTCGTGAAATGAAAATGTATCCGCCGGGCGTGTTGAATGCATTCGCGTCGGGGATGTCGATGATGAAGAACTGATACTTCAGCCCTGTGGGCGGTAGGTGTCGGACCAGTCGGTCACCGATTCCCCTCACGTATGCGAGTAGCTTTTCGTCCTGGATGTAACGAGTTTCGCCGGCCATCCGTTGACGGTTCAGCTCGCCGAAGATCATCTCCTGTTCGGGAGTGAAGATGTTGTAGTTCTGAGAATTTGCCGCAATCACCGGCGGTTTGCAGTCCTGGGCCGAAGCAGCAATACAGCCGAGAGTAATACAAAGGAACAGGAAGAGAGAGGTGGTAATTTTTCTGGACAAGTTGGAGTCTCCTGTCAACCAAGGTAGCTTGAGGATCGAATCAGTTTCATTAAACCGCTATGAAGCTTGCGGTAATGAATGCGGATTTGCAGCTTAGCCTAGAGTATGAAGACGATCAAGCAATTCGACAGCGCTTAAAGCTGTTTGCATCTCCCTTTGTGTTGTCTGTGGCTCTAATGGTAAGTTTGCGCGGCGATGAGTTCCAGATTTGTAATTCGCCTTACGTCATTGGCCCTGATTCTATTGGCGGCAAACCTGTTAACCGGTTTCGTTGCCATTTCGCAGACGACCTCCGACAAGCTATCCCCCACAAAAGCCAAAGAAGCCAAACGACTTTTCAAGCAGAAATGCGCCAAGTGTCACGGTCAGGATGGCGCTGGAAACAACTACGGGCAAATCGTCGGCGCAACCAACCTTACCCAATCGGAGTGGCAACAACGCGTCGACGACAAGCGTGTACTCAACTCGATCAAACATGGTCGCGGACAAATGCCCGCCTTCGGTGAGAAGTTAACTGAGGATCAGATCTCGTCACTTGCGTTGTACGTGCGCACACTCGCAAAGTGATCCACACGTTCTCAGTTCGGTGGTGCCCTAAATTGACATTCTTATCCACAGATTACACAGATTCTAATGATCAATCCGCGTAATCTGTGGATAAGAGAGTCCACAAACTGAGGCGCGACTGTTTTCACAATAATGGTTTTTACAAAAAACTTGACATCATTTCTCTTGTCGTGTTAGGTTCCGCGCCGTTCAGTCGCAAGTTGGAGTTTTTCTCTCACGCAATTCAGAGAAGAACCTCATTCAACATCCGTTAATCTCAAACCAATAGTCAGTGTTCCTTTCGACCGAGAGAACTGTTTCGGTCTGCTGCCTTAACATATATGGCCCGGCGATCTCACTCAGTGGCGCGGTTCGTACTCCCGTTTCTCGCAGCGCTCTTCCTAGTCGCTACGATCGTTAGCGCCTCGGGCGATGGTCCTAACAAACGGCCGGTTCCGGCCGTGCCAAAAGAATTGTTCAGTCCGTCCAATGCCCGCACTGAAACTGGCGGACTGATTCCCGTAGATCAATTCTTTTCGGCCAAGCGTTGCATCGGTTGTCACCAGGACACACATGCTGCATGGTCTGAATCGCTCCATCGCAACGCCGCGCGCGAACCTTTTTATCGCGAAAGCGCTGACATCCTGTTGCGTACGCGCGGTATTGAATTCACTCGGCATTGTGAGAGTTGTCACACGCCAATCGCGCTGTTTTCAGGCGCACTGAGTAAAGAAAGCCCGCGCCAGCAGGCGCCTTTCACATCACTGGATGATGAAGGTGTTACGTGTACCGTTTGCCACTCGATCACTGAAGCCCGCCTGAACGGGACGGGAAGTTTCACGATTCGCCGTCCGGCGCTACTCGCCAAGGAAGACGGTACGCCGATTTTCGGTAACTTTACCGACGAACAAATTCTCGCGGACATTCCCGCCCACAAACGCGCAGTCATGCGCCCGCTGTTGAGACAACCCGAATTCTGTGCGACTTGCCATAAGGTTGACGCGCCGCCGGCACTAAATGGTTACAAACACATCCGCGGGTTCTCGGCGTACGACGAATGGCAGCAATCAGGAGCTTCTCTCGAATCGGTGTCGCCCTACTATCGCGCGGAAGCGCGTGTCGATTGTCGTGGCTGTCACATGCCGAAGATCGAGAGTAATAACGATCGGGCCGCGAAACAGGGCGTGATTGCTTCGCATCAATGGCTCGGCGCGAATACTGCCGCCCCGCTCTTTTATGGCCAGACAAAACAGGTGCAGCGCACGGAGGAATTTCTCGGCGCCAACGTGATCAATGCCGACATCTTCGCGCTCAAGCGCGAATCGACGGGTGAAGTCTTTTCGGAAGTCAGTAGCGGCAGCCAGCTCTCACTGAGGCCCGGCGAGGAGATCACGGCGGAAGTTGTCATAGCCAATCGCAAAGCGGCCCACTCATTTGCGCCGGAAGTGCGTGATCTTTATGAGATCTGGGTCGCGTTTGAAGCCGTCGACAACCACGGCCGGACGCTGATGCGCAGCGGTTTCTTAAAACCGGATGGAATGCTCGACGAGAGCGCGCACGTTTACAAGGCCATTCTGCTCGATGAAGATGCGCGCACGATCACGCGTCATCAGATCTGGCTCACGAATGTGGTTGGTTACAACAACGCGATTCCTGCCGGCCGCTGCGATGTTGCCCGTTTTCGCTTCCGCCTGCCGGAAAACTGGTCGTCACAGGAAGCAGGCGCGGTCACGTTGAAAGCAACCGTTAACTATCGCCGCTTCACACAGGAATACACGAACTACGTTCTGAAACGTCAGGGTAGGAAGTTGACCCTGCCAATCGTTCGCATGGCCGAATCCGAAGTCCGTATCCTGCCTGCAGCGCGCAAAACCTCGACGGCGAAGAACGATTCCGACAAAAAAGATCGCGGCGCGAAAGACGTACTGGCGCGGCGCTGGAACGACTACGGCATCGCGTTGCTCGAACAGGCGCAGTATGGACCAGCAGCGGAAGCGTTTCGCCATGCCGCCGAACTCAATCCTTCAGACCTGAACCCACTTGTGAGTGCGGCGATTGCCGAAATGAAGACCGAGCGCTTTGGCCCCGAACGCAATCAACTCAGCAAGGCCGCGGGGTTGCTCGAAGCGGCGCTGAAGATTGATCCGAACAACGCACGGGCGAGATATGTTCACGCCCTGCTCCTACGCAGCCAGGGCAATTCGCTTTTGGCTGCGACCGAGTTTGCGAAGTTGTCGCAGGAATATCCACGCGATCGCGAAGTGGCGCGGCAATTGGGCCAAACACTTTACGGTCTTGGTCGCATCGCTGAAGCGCGCGTTGCGTTCGAGGCGGTTATTGCAGTTGATCCGACCGATTTCGGTGCCTACCAGTTTCTTTCGCCGATCTATCAAAGCGAAGGGCAGTCTGAAAAGGCCGACCGGGCCCGAAGTCTCTTTTTGCAGTGGCGCGACGATCCGATGGCCAGCTCGATCGCCGCTCGTTTTTTCGCGGCTCACCCGCAGTGGGCTGACGAACGCATACTGGCTCACACGCATGATGGCGACTCGCCGCCACGGCCAGTCTTGAGTGGGCTGCTCGCTACTCCTGACCGATAAATCTGACAGCGGTACCTCGATCTTCTTTCTGTCGGTAACCGGAAGGCTACATCGAGAGGCGGAATCTATCGTGAGAAAAAGAATCCTCCGAGGTTTTCCAATCCTCGTGTTGCTTTTGATCCTGGGCATTTCCTTGTTGTCCGCAAATGCCCAGCAAGGCAACACGACGACTTATGTGTACGACGCAAACGGCCGGCTTCATGCCGTGATCTCGCCGGCCGGCGATGCTGTCGTTTATGAATACGACGCAGCCGGCAACATCACTTCGATCCGGCGCCTGGCGGCAACCACGCTCGCGATCCTGAGCTTCTCCCCGCACGAAGGCTTGCCGGGCGATCAGGTGACGTTCGTCGGTATCGGTTTCGGCGGCGGTGTCACCAACGTTTCCTTCAACGGCGCCGCGGCGACGATCGTCAGTGTCACACCGTCAAAGGTTGTCGCAACTGTGCCGCAAGCGGCAACGACCGGTCTGGTTACGATCACTACTCCGACCGGATCAGTCTCTACTGCAACTCCGTTTACGATCGCGGGACTACGAATCACACCGGCGACTGCGAGCGTGAAGTTTGGCGAGAGTTTCCAGTTCACCTCCGAGGTGTTGCCTTCCACGTTAGATCAAACAGTGGAGTGGAGTGTCGATGGCGTAGTAGGCGGTAACGCTAACGTCGGCTTTATCTCCAATACGGGTCTGTACACTGCTCCCAGCACTCGTTTTCCAGCGCTTACCATCAGGGCCGTGAGTGTTGCTGACAGCACGCGTTTCGGCGAAGCGCGCGTTACGGTCAACGATCCAAACGACATTCAATCGGTATTCGCGGCTGCGGTCAGCGTGCAGGTTGGTCAAAACGTACTCGCCGCGGCCCTGGCCCGACCGGTAGCCGTTCAATTCGGCAACGCGGGCGCACAACAGTCAGCCCTGGCGAAACCCGTCGCGGTTCAATTCGGTATATCCGATCCACGAGCAGCACTTGCACGCGCGGTCTCAGTGCAGCGCGGCACGTTGACGGAGGCAGCCGCGTTCGCGAATCCAGTCGCAATTCAATACAACGATTTGTCGACGTGGTCCTTCCCATACAGCGTATCAACCACTCAAGGCCCGTATATTCAAAGCATCTCGCCGGGTAATTTCAATCGCAATACCAGTACGAGTGTGACCATTAATGGCAACGGTCTGACGGGTGCGACAGCGCTGAGATTCGTTAACGCGTCCGGCACGATCGATACGACGATCACCGTAACCAACATCAACGTTAGTGCGGATGGCACATCGCTTACCGCAACACTCACAGTCAGCAGTAGCTCGGCTGTGGGCAGCCGCGTCGTCGTTGTGGCGACACCCAATGGCGATTCCATTGGTATCGATCTGGTAGTGAACAAAATCAACGTGCAGTGACGCGGTCCAGAATCAATCGAGTTTAGCCAGCGTCGATTTGTTTTAGCCGTCTCAATCACCAATGAAGGAGAAGAAGCAATGTCTGCGAATACCGGTGATGCCTTAGGGCAACATCTCTTAACCATCAAACGGTGGGCACTGCTGGGAGCCCTCGTTTTCCTTGCCGCGACTGCCAACGTTCGCGCGCAGAACACTTTTAGTAGCGGCTCGACGGGCGCCGACGGTGCGTTTTCGCCGACCACTACTCAAACGATAGTCGTGCCCGACAGCGGTGTGTTCAATTTTACAACCGTCAACATTCCCAGCGGCGTGACTATCACGTTCGCTCGCAACGTGACCAATAAGCCGTTGACGATACTGGCGAGCGGCGACGTCGTAATCGCCGGAACCATCAACATCGACGGCAAGAATGGAAACACAAACGGCAGCGGCGGCTTCGGCGGGCCCGGCGGGTTCAATGGCGGCGCGGGTGGCTACGGCTTCGACCAGTCGTTCACCGGTGTTGGCGGTGATGGACCAGGCGGCGGTGGTGGCGGCATTAGCAGCGCAACTACAAGTTTGCCGGGTAGCGGCGGTGGTGGTGGGTTCGGCACTAATGGCGCGTCCGGTCAGTCAGGCACAGTTTCCGGACAAGCCGGCCAGCGCTTCGGAACTGTCACCATTCTTCCCTTGATTGGTGGATCGGGCGGCGGCGGCGGCGGCGCGAGAAATAACGATCGCGGCGGCGCGGGCGGTGGCGGCGGTGGCGCAATTCTGATTGCGAGCTCCGGCACTATCACCATGAACGGCACCATTCTTTCGCGAGGCGGCGGTGCTGCTTCCGGTAACGCCGGCGGCGGCGGCGGATCGGGGGGCGCGGTTCGTTTCATCGCGAATAACCTCAATGGCGGCGGCATCATCAACGTTGGCGGCGGCGGTGGCGGTGGAGCGAACGTCAGCTTCCAGGGTGGTGCTGGTGGTCAAGGCTATATTCGCCTGGAGGCTTACGACTACAGTGCCTTCACCGGATCGTCGACACCCGCGAACATCATTAGCTTCGCGTTTCCGCATCCCGTCACGTCACCGAATGGACCTTCGCTGCGAATCGCATCGGTCGGAGGAGTCACGGCTCCAACCGCGCCGCTGGGTTCGCTACAGGGTGTGCCGGACGTGATCGTGCCCTCAACGCAAACAAACCCGGTAACGGTTGCGCTCGAGGCTGCGAATCTACCGCTCGGCACAATCATCCAGGTGCAGTTGATTCCATCACGAGGCGCACGGACCACGGTGCAGAGCACCGGTTTGGCTGGCACTGAAGGCGCGTCAACCGCGTCCGCGAGTGTCACGCTGCCCGGCGGCATCAGTGTCGTGAGTGCTTCGGCAGTTATCGACTTATCACTCGCGAAGGCAGATCCGATCTTCATCGAAGGTGAACGTGTGCGACGTATCGAAGTCGCTGCCACTTTCGGCAGAGGCTCGGACGTGACTTACATCACTGAATCCGGTCGACGCATCAAGCGTTCGACGGATTGAGACGTTGGCTTCTCCTTCACCCGGCGTTCGGCGGACCGACAAGCGTTGGCTGCCGAACGCCACCAAGACCCACGAACCGGTTTGTAAATAGAGGACTGAGGTTGACAGATGATAACCCGCATCCTTCAACACCTGCTTGAAACGGCCAGACGTATTTGCTCGCAAATACCCATCTCCTCAGCCATTGGCTCTCGAGCTGCCATCGCTGGAGTGTTGATTCTGGCCTTGACCTGGTCGATGGTCCTCCCGTTTACAACGCAGGCCGCACCAAAGCCCGTTCCACAACCGATCCCGGCGGAGCCCGCCGAACCGGCAACAATAAATCAAGTTACGGAAACCTTCAGCGTTTATGGTCCACAACGATTTACGCGTCTGAACGGTCAACCGGTAAACAACGTTCAGAATTTCTCTTTACCATCGGGAGCGATCGCTCCGTTCAATATCCGGATCGAGAACGGCGCGCCCGAAGGCTCAAACAGAGTTTCCAGTGCAACTATCAAACTCAACGGATCAGATCTTTTTACTCCAAGCGATTTCAGTCAGAACGTTTCATCGTTAGCGAAAGCGATCACACTAACCGCAACCAACACGCTGGAAGTGAAACTGACCAGCGCCGCCGGTTCTTATCTCACGGTCACGATCACTGCCACGCGCAACGCCAATCAACCCACGCTCACGAGCGTCTCCCCAGTTCGCACCACGCAGGGTCAGATTCTGAGCGTCACACTGCAGGGCACAAATACACACTGGGTCGCCGGACAGACGCGCGCGTCACTCGGTGGTGAAGTTGGTGTTGGCGGCGCCGGTTATGGTGAGCTCGGTCCCGTTACAGTTCTTAATGCAACAACGGCAGTTGCCGCTGTTGTAGTTTCTCCAACGGCTGCACTCGAGCCGCGTGTGGCACAGGTTTCTACTCCACTCGCCGACGGAACTTTCGAGTTAGTCACTCTCACCAACGGCTTTACCGTGGACGCCGTAACACCGCCTGGCTCTGCGGCGACAAAGGTTTCGACGATCGCAGGCGGCGCTGATTCAGCCGGTTATGCCGATGGTGACGGAACTACTGCGCGTTTTCGCAAACTCAGCGGAATCGCGGTTGGACCAAACGATACGATTTATGTTGCTGACGCCGGCAATCAACGGATCCGGATGGTCGTTCCCTCAACCGGACCTGGGCCAACCACGTGGACCGTTTCGACGCTCGCAGGTAATGGAACTGCAGGCTTCGCAGATGGCGCTGGCGCCGCAGCGATGTTTAATAACCCGCAAGGGATCGCCGTTGGCCCAAGTGGCACGGTCTATGTTGCGGACACAGCCAACAACCGGATCCGTCGCATTGCTGCTAACGGCACGGTAACTACGCTCGCCGGCGACGGCACCTCGGGCTTGGTAAACGGCGCCGGCAATCAGGCGCGTTTCAATGCTCCCCAGGGCGTCGCCACGGACGGTGCCGGTAACGTCTATGTTGCTGACACTGGTAACGCGGCGATACGTAAGATCGATCAGGCGGGAACAGTTACGAGTCTTGCCGGTGATGGTTCGGTCGGCTCTAACGATTCGCCCGGCGCGCGTTTTGACGGCCTCGTCGGCGTCGCCGTCGAAGGACAGAATATCTACGTCTACCTCGGCGATTCCGGCAACCATCGGATTCGCCGGCTGGACGTTTCCGGCACCGTGATCACTATCGGCGGCGCTGAGCGTGGCTTTAGAGATGGCTCCGCAGCGCAAGCTCGTTTCGCTGAGCCTTCCGGCATCGCGATCGATAGCGACGGGAAGATTGTTATCGCCGACGCGGTGAACTCGCTAATCCGTTCGGTCGATCCTGATCTGGCCGGCAGCGGATCGAATCAAGCTGTTTCTACTTTGGCCGGCACCGGTATTCGCGGTCTCACGGACGGCAACGGCGACGTAGCTCGCTTCTTCACCCCGCGCGGCCTGGCGATTTCAAACTCCAGCGCGATCATAATTGCTGACACGGGGAACCAGGTTCTGCGCCGGCTGTTGCTGCCGCCGATTATTCACACGCTTGTTCCTGCCAGCGGGCGCGCCGGCGACACTATCGAGATTCATGGCGCGCGCTTCGATGCCCGCGGTCCGGAGCGCAACGTAGTTCGTTTCACCAAGACCGGCGGCGGACAAACGTTTGGTTCAGTAACTCAGGCCACACACACAGTAGTCACAGTCGTTGTTCCTGCCGACGCGGCCACTGGTTCACTGACCGTTGAGACTGAGGGCGGCACCGCTGCTGCGCCAACCGATTTTGTCGTCAATCAATCTCCGGCGCCAACAATTGCTGACTTCAATCCGAAGCGCGGCACGCCCGGCACGCAAGTGACGTTGACGGGCTCCAATCTCAAAGTCGACGCGAACGATCCGGCAGTTACTTTTGCCGGCAGTGGCGGCAGCCGAGTACCTGCGCTCGTCAACAGCGCGAGTGCGACTGAAGTTCATGTGACGGTGCCGAACGGCGCCTTCACAGGTCAGATCGAGCTCTCAAATGCAGGCGGAACTGCGGCGACAGCGAGTCCTTTCACGGTCGATACCGAACAGGATTTTCAGCTAACGACCGCGCCCTCAACCGCAACGGCCGTGCAAGGCGGTGCGGGAACTTACATCGTTTACGTTACCAGCGCTCAAAATACATTCAGCCAGATCGCAACTCTGACCGCGACCGGTCTGCCCGCGGGCATTACCGCTACTTTCAATCCCGCCCAGATCACTTCCGGATCAAGTTCGACACTGACGGTTCAGCCCAGCGGCACGACCACACCCGGCAGTTATCCATTTACGATTCACGCTGTCGCCAGCATCGCCGGAAATGACATCGAGCGAACTGCAGGCGCCACACTGAACGTGATGACCGGTGGTGTAACAACGCTATCGGGTCGCGTGCTCTCCACTGACAGCGAGCCGATCATCGGCGCCACTGCATCGCTCGACGGTCACACTGCGATGACTGATGCCGCGGGTTCGTTCCTGCTTTCCGGAATCAACGCCGGTTCGAGCCGTCCGTTGATGATCGACGGGCGGACGGCAAGCTCGCCGAACAAGACTTACCCGATCATCATCGAGCCGGCAAATATCGTTGCCGGACAGGCGAACATCAATCCTTACACGTTCTACCTGCCGCCGATCGATACGCAGTACGAAGTTGAAGTAGTGCCCGGGCAAAACACCGTCGCGAGTAATCCGCGCATACCGGGTTTGCAAATGACGATTCCCGCGGGCGCCAACTTGCGCAACCGCGACGGTTCGCCAGTCACGCGGGTTTCGATCACGCCACTCGCGATCGATCGCACGCCCGCGCCGCTGCCGCCAAACATTAAGACCGCGATGGTCTTTACCAGCCAACCTGGCGGCGCGTTGTCAGACACGCCGATGCCGGTGACATATCCGAACACGTTGGGCGTGGATCCGGGAACGCGCGTCTCTCTCTACGCTTTCAATCACGACACAGTGCAGTGGTACGTCTATGGTTTCGGGCGCGTCAGCACGGACGGCAAGACCATCTCGCCCGAGATCAATCCTGCGACCGGCCAGCTATATGGCTTGCCCGATTTCTCGTGGCACTTCCCGGCCGGTGGACCCGGTGGCGATCCCGGAGGTCCCGGTCCGGATAAAGGCAAGGATTGTTCGGACGGTGGCACGGGCGGAAATCCAGTCGACTACTCGACTGGTATGAAGATCGAGCAAGTGACGGACGCAAGTTTTGGTGGTCCACTCGGCGGCGTTCAGCTCGTCCGCATTTACACCAGCGACATGTCCGCACAGGCGGTGTTTGGTCGTTTTGGTCGCGGCTCACGCGACAACTTCGACGTTCAACTCACCGGAAATTGGGTCGTCGGCGGCGCCGGTCGAGTGCGCATGCCTTACGACATAACGGGACAACTCTATAACTATTCCGGCACCGACACGGATGGCGCACTACTCTTTACCACCAATACCAAAGCGGGTCAGTTGGGAGATGCCGTTCGCAAACTCACCAACGGCACATTTGAGTATCGCTTTGCGGAAGGAAACCTGCTGCGTTTCAACTCGTCGCAGCAACTGACCGCAGTTGTCGACCGCAATGGCAACGCCACTACGCTCGGCTACAGTGGTGGCATTCTCACGACGATCACTGATCCAGTCGGTCGTTCACTCACGCTGACTTACTCTGGCGGCTCTGTGTCGCGCGTTACCGATCCGATCGGGCGCGTTTGGAATTACACCTACGGAGCATTCAACGGCATCGCTGGTTTCCTCGCGAATGTCTCCGGTCCGCTCAATCAGAGCTGGCAATACTCATATACAAACGCTCGCCTCTCTTCCGTAACCGATCCGCGCGGGATCGTGACCAAGCGCATCACCTACGATGGAAACGGTCGCGTTATCGCACAGCAGTTTGCCGACGGCGGCACCGAGCACTACGAGTATGATCTCTCCGGCATTACGGTTACCGCCACGCGGATCATCGATACCATGGGGCGCGTTAATACTCGCCGCTTCAACGCGTCAGGTTACATTCTCAGCAAGACCGATCCCTTTGGACAGACATCGCAGATCAATCGTGACCTGACGACCAATCTGCCGACTTCGAATGTTGGGCCATGCGGTTGTCCTGAAGCGACGCGAACGTTCGACGCGAAAGGCAATCCGACTGAAACTACCGATCGTGCGGGGCGCACAGTCAAAGCCGAATACGATCCGGTCACCAACAAGATCACGAGAATCCAGAACAAGGCTGGACAGGTAACCACCTACCATTACGACGGACGCGGGAATCTACTCTCAACTACAAACGCGCTCAACGAGACCACCACGCTCACTTACGGTCCCAACGGATTGCTGGCCAGCGTCAGTGATGCGCTGGGCCACACGTCGCGAATTGAATACGACGCGCAGGGAAATATCAGCGCGCAGATAGATGCGCTGAATAATCGCACCACGATCGAGTATGACGGCATTGGCAGGCCGACCGCGATCGTCGATCCGCTGGGACGGCGCAGTGAAGCAACCTACGACGCTCGCGATCGGCTGATTACCTTTACTGATCCAAGCGGGGCGGTAACTCGCTTTGAGTACGACAACAATGGCAATCGAACAGCCGTCATCGACGCGCTCAATCACAAGTGGACGCAGACCTACGACGCCAAAGGCCGGCTGACTTCGGCAACCGATCCGCTCAACCGGGTCACCAGATTCTTCTACAACGCGAGCGACGAAATCGTTCGGGCCATCACTCCGAGCGGGCGCACGGTCCAGTACACGTACGACGTTCGCGGTATGCGTTCCACCGTCACCGATCCTTCCGGCGGCGTAGTTACATTCAAGTACGACAGTAATGGAAGGTTGGCGGGAGTCCGCGATCAGCGTGGCAACGTCACGACTTTTCTCTTTGACGAGTTGCAACGCCTCATCGGCATGCGCGACCCGTTGGGCCGGCTGAGCTCGATCGTTTACGACAACGGCGGCAACGTCGCTCGGACTGTGGATCGTTTGGGCCGGTTGACGCAGTACACCTATGACGTATTGAACCGGCCGACGCACATTTCCTATCCGGACGCGGAAGTCAATTTCCAATACAACGCCGCAGGTCTGCCGTCACAGGTGAGCGACACACAGGGGGGCTCGATCACGTGGGCCTACGATGCGGCGAATCAGCTTACTGCTGAAACGACCGGCCAGGGCGAAGTTCATTACACCTACAACGCATCCGGACAGCGACTCTCGATGACCGCGGCAGACCGGCAACCGGTGAGTTACGGATACGACGCGGCGGGCCGGCTGCAAACAATTCAACAGGGAACAGAGACTTATACGCACGGCTACGATCAACTCTCACGCCGTACGAGCCTGCTTCGTCCCAACGGCGTGACGACAACTTATGCGTACGACGCCGTGGGCCGCATATCTCGACTGAGCCACAGCAATGCCTCGAACCAGGCACTCGAGGACTATCAATACGGTTACACGATCGATAATGAGATCTCGTCAGTTGTCTCACTATCCGCGCCTGGCGCAGCTCCTGCAGAAAAGACGTCAGGACCTGCTGACGCGGCGAATCGCGTGCGTCAGTTTGGAAGCAATAGTTACGACTTCAACGCGGTCGGACAAACCACTCAAAAGACAAACGCGAGCGGAACGACTCAGTACAACTGGGATGCGCGCGGGCGTATGACCGGCGCAACGTTGCCGACCGGCGCGAGCGTCAATTACACCTACGACGTCTTCGGCCGTCGCACGAGCCGTTCAGCGGGCGGCGTTACAACTCAATTCCTGCACGATGGTTCCGAAGTGGTCCTTGACCGTGAGAACGGCGGCAACCCGGTTGACTATCTCAATGGCGCCGGCGTTGACGAGCATTTGCGGCAGTCGAGCGTTGTCAGCGGCACTCTTTATCCGCTGCAGGATCATTTGGGCAGTATCGGCGCTCTGACTGACGTCGGCGGCAACGTCGTCGAGCGGATGCAGTACGAACCGTTTGGTGGCGGCAGCGGTAGCACACTGACTCGTTACGGTTACGCTGGTCGCGAACGCGATGGCGCTACCGGGCTGCTTTACTATCGCGCCCGCTGGTACGACTCGGAACAGGGACGTTTTCTCTCAGAAGATCCGGCTGGTTTGGCAGTCGGTCTAAACCTCTATACCTACGCCGGCAATAACCCAATCTTCTACAACGATCCGTTCGGTCTTTCGATCGGCACGTTCTTCGAGGGGCTCGCAGTCGGAGTATTTGAAGGTGTTGCATCCGCGATCCTTGCTTACTTCGTTCTGGGAGCTTTGAGCGCCGCAGCAGGAGCGACGGGGGGCGCTGCTCTTGCCGTGGCCCTGGCACTGTTAGCGGCGTACGGGCTCTATCAAATTTACGAAGAGGCCAAGGCCATCGCCGAGATCTGGGACAAGTGTCCGGACGAGCGCGATTACCGTCTGGGCCGGCTTGTCGGACAAATAGTGGGTGCGCTACTTGGCGGAAAGGCGATGAGCAAGATGGGCGCCGGCGCCGGTGCGGGGGAAGGAGGGTGTCCGACTTGTAAGGGCGGCCAATCCTGCTTTGTCGCCGGCACTCTTGTGCAAACCTCGCAGGGCGAGAAACGCATAGAAGAGGTTCACCCCGGGGATGTGGTGTTCTCGCTCGATCCACAACAGCAAAACGCCTCGAGCGATCTGTCGCCCGAACCGCAGAATGTTACGCGGACGTTCGTGCGCACCGCTCCCGTCGTGGTCGACATTCACGTTGGCAACCAAACCATCACCGCGACTCCGGAACATCCATTCTGGGTAATCGGCGCTGGTTGGACCGCCGCGGGCGAACTGCGTCGCGGCAGTGCACTGCTGACAAAAGATGGCGTCATCGTTCACATCGATTATGTAGACCGGCGGAAGGGTTTGTTCCAGGTCTACAACTTCGAAGTTTCGAACGCTCATACTTATTACGTTTCGTCACTCGGCGTTCTCGTTCATAACCAATGCAGCGGACCCAAGGGCGGTAATCCGGGTGAGCCTCCGCCTTACAGCAGAAGTGAGTATCCGCCGTTGTCGCAGGCTCAGAAGGATGCCGCGCTGGCGCGCGAACCTACATGCCAATACTGCGGCAATCGCCCGTCAACCCAGGTTGACCATATCGAATCTCTCAAGCAAGATTGGCAAAACGGTGGTTGGCAAGACACGCCGGGAACCAGGGGAGCAAGGGTCAACGATCCAAACAACCTGACTGGATCCTGCCAGCCCTGCAACGGTAGTAAAGGAGCCAAGCCAATCGGACAAGGACCGGGCCAGTGGTGGCCACCTGGTTGGTGATCCATTAAGGAGAGATTTGATTCAGGCAGTCAAAGACCATTACGTCGCCCTTTGGGGTGAGCCTTCAAGAAAAGCTCACTTCAACATAAAGGGGAAGGAAACGGATCTTTTTAAGTGGGACGCGGATTCCAATCCGCAGGGTGTTTTCGTTTACGCCACTGCGGGTATGAGTGAATACCCGCTGGCGGAATATGATCCGACGCACCGGCTGGAGTTGTTCACAGGGCTGTTGCCCGCACGCGATCACATCGCCAATCCGCTGTCGATGCTCGCGCTGAGTCCCGTTATTCGAAACACGCACCTCGCCGCAAACCACACGATGACTTTCCCGGAACCTCTCTGGCCGGGAACGGAAATGCATAGTTTCCTGGTGCGTAAACCGCGCGTTGAAATCGTGCCGCCGCTTGACCTGGATGAGATCCACGTCGAGTTTCTACAAGCGATTCCGATCTTCCCAACAGAAGCTGCCTACAAGACAAAGCACGGCGCGGATGCTTTGATTCAAGCCTGGTATGAAGCAAACGTTCCCTTCTGGAACCCCGATCGAGCCCCGCTTTCAGTTTGAATCCGGGCGCTTCTTATCCACAGATTACACAGATTCTATTAATTAATCTGTGTAATCTGTGGATAAGAACGTGAAACCAGGCCGCTACGGCAAAACTGCGAGCTTGTAGAGTATGGTTTCGTAGAACTTCCCGTAGTCTTCAGAATTCACAGTTTGACCGTCGCCAAAGTATCTCGTGGCGAGCGCCCAGACGAGGTAGCAATCTTGCGGAGCACCGTACTTCGCATCGGCCTCACCGGGAGGTTTCCCGCGTCGCACCTGAATCAATCGCGCAGGCAATTGCAGCACTATACTCCGCCGCTGCTGCAGCGTGGTTTTGTCGAGCATCCAAAGCTTATATTGATGCGTGACAAACAACCTGTCAGACGTCGCGAATAGACTGGTTGCACGTTGCCGGTTGTATTCCAGGTTCGGACTGGTAACAGGCCTTGAGTCTCGCGTCATGTGCGTCACAGGGCCGGGAAGCTCAACAGTTAGCCTTTCGCTGGGGTTGGCAGCGTTGATGCGCGAGATCATCAACGCATTCCCATCCGATCTTGCATGCGCACAAAAGATCAGGTGCTCTGTGGGATCAATGTGGATCGCTTCTTCCCTTCCGGCACCCGGAATGTCAACGTCAATCTCTTTGGTGTTCTTCAGATCGTCACCAATGATCCCTCCCTCAACACAGATGGCCATTGCTGCTCCCGCTCGGATGTCCATCGGGGAGATGTTGTTTGGTGCAACCCACGTCGGGGCTTTAGGTACGCGACTGCGCCGAGAGGTTTTGAAGAAATCCATGATGCGATAGAAATACTGGCGAAGTGGGTTTAAAGCCCAACCGGCATATCTGTAGCTGTGTGAGATCTGCCACGTTGGTTCTTCTTTCACTCCCATCAGGAAGAAGGTGGAGTCGTTGGGGGAACCTTTCAGGTCGGTAACTATGTCGTACTCGAATACGTTTTTAACAGGTAATCCTGGCTTTATCTTCAAGTCGTGATCAAAAACGCTCAGGGTCTTACCATCGAGGATTGCCACTACTCCGTTTGACAAAACCGCCACATTGTTTGGGCAGGAGAAAATGTCTTTGGCCGGTACCAGAACAGTTGTATTGATCAGGAGACTGTTAGAGTCGATCCTCAAGATCCTTGCATTGGACACGTTTGGCGGGTCAACTACGGGAACGTAGATTGAAGCTCCATCTTTGCTGGGTACGCCGTCGCCCAGATACGCCCCGTTCAAATTCCTCTGGACTCTATAGCTCAGCGTTAACTCGTAAGCGTGGTATTCATTCTCTTCCTGGACGAAAGAGTTTTCAATGACGAATGCCGGTGGGACATCTCGTCTGATACGGACACGTACCGTCTGAGCCTCAGTGCCTGGGGACATTTCGATCCCGTGCGGCAAGGCGAAATCAACGTCGACGGGCATGTTACCCACGCCGTGCGCATAGATAGAAAATGGCGGCGTGTTGTATCTGATCGTCATGACTTCGTCCGGATCGTATTTCCTCTCAATATCAGTTGACACCGTTGCATCAGGTGAACGCAGCCACAGCGTGTAAGGAGTGCGATTGCGGATTCGCAACCTTATGCCGTTGGTCAACTCCTTTGGAAACCTCTCGATGAGACTATTAACGACGGCACCTTCCAGCTTGCCCGGCATTTCGGTGATGTTCACTCCGCCTTGCGCGTTGGGAGTGAGACGCTTGAAGCTGATGGTCGAGTACGAAAAATGCATGTTGTATAACTTCACTTCAAGCACATAATCGTGTCTCACGCCCGGCCCACGCTGTGCGAGAAGACGCAGCGTGGCGCTGGGTGACCTCTCGGCTTCGTTGTACCGTAAGTCAACCGGCTCTGCGATCTTGCTGGGATTCGTCGGTCCAGTGGGAATAGGCGAAGCGAGGTGCACGCGGCCGGTGGCACTGAAAGGCCCAAGGCCAGCCTTCAAACAAGTTTCGTTCAACGGCACGAACTGCATGCCTGTATTGTTGATAAACGAAAACTCACGCTTCTTGTTGAGGACCGGTGTGAGTGGTTTGGACGGTAGATCCTTGATGAAGTCGGGTAAGAACAGATCTTCGCTGGCGCCGGTCAAGGTGTAGGCTTCGCCGGTTGGATCGATCAACCAAAGCCGCGGTGATTGTCCGCCGCGAAATGCAACCACCCCGTCCGTTACATCCACACCATGGCCGCACCTGGACCAACGATCATTCAGCGGGCTGTAGATAAGATCCTGCGGGATTCTGCTCGCGTCCTGCAGTGGGGCCAGATTCTTAGACGGTAGTACATTCTTTATACCAAAATTGGCGAGTGAGCTCAGAGACGGAACAGAAGTAGGAGTTAAAACGGCCAACGCACGACCGACTGCTACTAACTTACCTTGCTTCACCATCGATGCTTGCTGCTCATCGACGGCACTCGCAGCCTGGTAAGGTTCAAGTTTGCCGTCTTTAAGATCAAAACGAACCATTTGACCGGAATCGCGTTCCAACGCAAATAGCGCATCATCGAAAGTCAGCAGCCGGTACCCGGTAAAGCGTTCCAGCAAAAACTCATTGCGAGATTCTGCTTTCTTCGTGCTGCTGTCGAAACCGATCGAAAATGCGCTACGAACCTTTCCGCTTTGAAACAAACTCTCTACTACTACATAAGCGCGATTGCGGAACACGACGAAATCAATAACCGGCGAGCTACCTATAATCGGTTTGAGATCGAGCGGCGGAATCTCATCGAGGGTGCCATTGGATTTGTAGAGTGCTACTTGCAGACCATTCGTGACTGTCTGTCGCAAGACGACGAATTTGGCGCCTAAAGCTGCGATTGCCAGCCACGCCGTGGGCCTATCGGTATTAGCTTTCGTGAATACAAGAGCGTTGTCGCCGTCAAACTCGTCTTCTGTTCCTACATCGGCGATCCAAAGGCCGTCGGTAGTCAGCAACGCCATCTTCGGAGCAGCAACTGCAAGTCCGAGTGGTCTGCCAGTGAACACCGGTTTCTTGTCGATCTTCGTCCAGGGCACCACTGTGTAAGTTGCGTCGCGTACTTTCTGCATCGCACCCTGGATTCTTAGAAAGAGGTTAGCGGTGATCTGCTCCTCGCTGGTGGACTTCCGCGCATTAGAACGCACCACTCCAGTGCCCTGCGCGTAACCAGTCAAAGTCATGTCCGTTAACTGAAATTCCCTGGACGCACCCGGGACAGTAATTTTGACCTCCTTCACGCCCCATGCTGCCCAATCGAGCTCGACGAGACCGTACGGAAGCACGCGAGACGGGCGCGCGTTCAGATATCCCTTCTTATCCGCCGTGGAGATATCAAGCGTAATCATGCGCGCCATTTGCACGTTTGGCTTACCTGTCGGCCCCGCTACTTCCGCTTGCAGCATGAAGGTCATCGAGCCCACTGCAATGACCACGAACGAGCCTTTTGAGATTTGGAACTTTGAACTGGGATCGTTGCTAAGCGACCATTCCGTATTACCACCCGGCAGAGGACCACGTAAGACAGCGCTTACCCCATTCTTGATTTCCCATTTGATCGTTACCTCAGCCATCGGTTCGATCGCGGTGGGGCTTGCCTGATTTGTTAAGAGCGTAACCTGCGGAGTCCAATCAATCTCTTCTGCCTTCAGTTCAAGCTTACCGTCAACGCGTGTTTGGTCAGCGTATTCGTAACCGTAAGGAAGGTTGATGCTCATACGACGAGCTGCTGGATCGAGAGGTATGAGAATGGTGAACTCAGCGCCGGCCGCCCAACTCATCGGTGGTATGTCAGCGCCACTCTTATCCATGTCATTAAAAAACATGAGCGTTACAAAGTGGTCCGTGGTTTCTGGCTCAGCCCATGTAGAAACCTTGCCCTCCGTGCCTTTTACGAAGTCATCCACGTTCGATATGGGAGGAACTTTAGTGGGAGCTTTGTCGGCCGCTTTACGAATGTCCACGGATAGCAGCACCTTGGGGAGCGTAATTTCCATCTTCAGTACTTTATCCAGCGCCGCTCCGCTGATGTTCTTCACTTTTACCGCTAGCTGGCTCGCCGTAAAACTCTGTACGGTGAGGTCAAGCAATTCGGACATCGTATTTCTCCTTTGGGGGACTTGCGGTCGTTACAGTTTGTAATCGAGTTGGCAAACAAAAACGGGACGATCCGGCATCGGCTCAATCGGCTGCAGCGCTCCCTTGAGCTTCAACGGCGCATCGCCCGGCATTAATGTCTTTACGAGCATCACCTGGATGTTTTGTACCTTGTCGATGTTGAGTCGAACTAACTTTGTCTGCGGCTGATCGCCAGACGAGGCCTCAATGCCGTGCGGCAGAGCGAAATTGAGGTTCATATCAATTAACCCCAGAGCCTCAATCTTGCCCTCAAACTTGAGCACAAAATCCTGGACGTTATGGTTCAGCGGGAAGAAAGCCTCGTCGATAATGTACATGGGTCCTCCGACGAGAATTGGGTTGGGCTTCAGTCGGAATTTGTCGGAGGCATTGACGATCACCAATCGCAAATGTTCGTCGAAGCGCGCCGGTCGCGGCACGTCGATGATGCCGGAAGTTGAATGCTGCGTTCTGCTGCCGATCACTTCGTCGTTGGAAAGTTTGCCGTTGCTAATCGCCAAACGTCTCACGCACGAAGTCGCAGTCGAAAGATCCGCGCCTGAGAAAGTTACTTCAAGCAAGTAGTCCACATCAGGACGCGATTGCGGACGACGGACCATCGGGAGCCTCACTGTAACTGGCGCTGGGGTTCGCTCGTTGTAGCCAATCTCGACATCAAACTGCACTTGGTGCCGCGCCGGTAGCGCTGAGACGTCGCTTGGGCCATCTACACTTACGCCAGAGATGCCAAGCTTGCGGTACTTCTCATCGATTGGACCAATAGCACCCGCGTATTGGATCGTGAACTTTCGCTTTTTGTTGAGATAGGGCGACAGCGCCTCCGTCGGAAAGTTCAGCACGTAGTCGTGCGAGAACAGTGATTCCGAACCGACTGCGAGCGTGTAAGTCTCGCCGTCAGGTTGTACAACCCACAAACGCGGCGAATCGCCGTCGCGGAACGCGGCTACAGCACGCGTTTTCACATCCAAATCATGACCGCATCGTGCCCAATAATTCTTCTGCGGGTTGTAGACCAGATCCTGAGGGATGTTGTTCGGGTCAGTCGACGTTGTGCTCTCATAACCGAGGACGTTGTGCAGATCGTGTTCCTTGAGTGAATCCAAGGATGGGATAGAAGTCGGATTCAACACAATGAGCACGCGTCCAATGGGCACGATGAGTCCATCGCGGATCATCGATGTTTCCTGCTCGCCTTCTTTCCGCACGGCGCTGGCCGCCTCCATCGCAGGTCCTAACCTGCCTGCGTTTGTGAGATCAAAGCGAAACATGCGGCCTGTCTCACGATTCAACGCGTAGAGAGCATTGTCAAAAGTGACGAGCCGGTATCCGGCCAACGCCTCGAGCACCGGTTCAGTGCGAAACTCGGCTTTCGCGGTATTACTGTTGAAGCCCACCGAATACGCGCGCCTGCCACTTGGAGCCTCAGCAACAACGTAAGCGCGTCCACCAAAACCGACGAAATCAAATACTGATCTGGTATGCGTCGCGATTGGGCGCAGATCGGGGTGAAGAGTAATCGGCGGAATAACATCAGGACTGCCATCGATGTTGAAAGGCGCTACTTCAAAGTCATAACCGGACGCGGGACGACGCAAGCAGACAAATCTGTTGTCTATTGCGGTCACTGCAGCCCATTCCAGCGCGGCTGCAGCCGTCTTCTTGACGAACATCAATTTCTTCAACGCCAGTGACGGATCGATCTTCCCGACGTCGGCGATATACAGACCGTCCATCGTCAGTAACGCGATCTTGGGGGCGTTCACCGCCAGGCCCAACGGGTGCCCAGCAATGTCAGGCTTCGTCATCCGTTGCCAGGAAACAACCAGCACGGACTTCGATCGAGTTTCAGGCTTGGCTTCGATGAGAACTGTTTCCGTGCCTACCTTACTGGCACTAAAGCGCATCACGCCGTAGCCTTCGTACGAACCGCCAAAAGTCTGTTGAGTAAGTTTGATAGCGCGAGTGGTGTCGCCCGCGGTGATAACCACTTGTGGCACGCCCCACGCCGCCCAATCCATCTCGATAACACCGTACGGCAACACCTTGCCCTGGCGTGGCCCAAGATAAAGATGTTTCTTGTTTGACGTATCGAGCGTGAGCATCTTCACGACTTGCAGGTTGGGCTCGTTATTCGGACGTGTTACTTCAGCCTCGAGGAGATAGTTCATCAAACCGACGACGCGCACCGTCAAAAATCCTTCAGCGATCCTGAAATCTGCATCTGGCGCTGAGCTCAACGACAAATCGGAATTGTCACCCGGCAGTGGTCCGCGCAACGTCGCGCTCACGCCATTCTTTACACGCCAACGAATCTTCACCAGCTCTCCGGCCGCAATCATTGTCGGGTTGGTTTCATCGGTATAAAGACGGACGTCCGGAGGTTCGGCAACCGGAGTCGACTTAAGTTCGAGCTTGCCGTCAACACGATTCTGGGCGTCGCCATGTGAATAGCTATAAAGCAGTTCGATGTTGTCGCGTTTGGATTTCGGGTTGAGGGGGATGCGAATGATCGATTCAGCGCCGGCGGGAAACTTGATGGGAGGGCTAAAATCGTCGCCGGTTTTTTGGTCCTGATCGTTGAGCAGCACGATGATGAGCGTTAGGTCGGAGGATTCGCGTCTGGCCCAGACGGACCATCCTTCCGGACCGGTCACAACACCATCCAGTCGCATTGCGCCCGGCGGCGACTCGTTTTTGGCCGACTTAATTGCGGCGTCGTTCACCGCCACGCTTACCAGGTACATCGGCGGATAAATCTCGATCGCGAAGGTTTCATCGAGAGAAGTGCCGCTGATGTTTTTGATTTTTATTGTTAACTCATCGGTCGTAAAACTTTGGACCTTGAATTCGAGCAGTTCTGGCATCGGTTGAGTTTCCTCATTCTTCGTTCAGCAACAGCAATCGTCCTTCGGCTGCGACTACCGGCTGGTCTCCGAAATACTTTGGATCGACTGCAACCACGGCGGCCGCTTTTTCATTGGTCAGTGGACCGGAGAAATTCCAAGTTCCCTTGTTGCCGGTGGGCGTAGGTACGGCAAGTCTATCGACAGGCACGAGGATCGGCCCGACGCGAAACGATGCCTCCATTTGTGCAACAGTCTTGTTCAGCTCCGGATTTGCGAGCGTGATTGTTTTTGCGGGAACGAGCCGGCAGGCGGCTTGTACCGAGCCCCACGGATCCATGAGCAGAGTGATTCGTTCGGGTGTGCCGAAGCCAACTCGCAGCCCGTGCTTGTTCGAATCCCCGATGTAATCTGACTCCTTCACCTTGTCCGACAGTTGAGGAACGACGATCCGGTTGTAAGCACCTTCTTTGAAGTAACCAACCAGTCCGTCCTCCACGCTGTGGGCGTATCCGAAGTCCACGCGCACTCGAAGCTCATTAAGTTTCGGATCTCCGCTCACGGGACGCTCAGGAGGGGCGACAAGTGGATCGCTCCAGGCCTTGCCGAATAACTCCAACCCGACACTCGCACTCACGAGGGCGAGCGGACGGCCAACCAGAATCGTGTCGCGACGCGCGCTCGACGGTCGAATGCGTTCCAGCGCGTTATCGATCAGATTCAGAAGTTCAAGCAGTCGTGGTCTTGATGCGGGAGTAGTTTCGATAAGCGACGAGGCGAACGCTTTCAATGTTGGATTGCGAACGTTGCCGATAGCCACACCACCGGCGCCTGCCTCCCAACTGATGCGCAACCCGCGTTGGTCTTTGACGATCACGAGATGGCCCATCAGTTCGCCCTTCCGGTCGCAAAGTACGAGTGCCTGGTCGAGCGGGTTATAAAAAAGCCAGCCGCAGATCGAACTCAGCGCTGGTTCACTATTCGCCGCCTCGCTACTAGTGTCAGATGCAGTCGTGAAGCGGAAGTTGAGACGAGTTGGCTGAAGCACGCGCGGCGGCATCGCGAACACGGTTGGGTCATCGTGCCAACGCATGCGTGGATGAAAGACTTGACCCGTGGAACTGCTGCCCGCGGGTGTCCGGCCCAGTAAGTCTGCGAATTGCCCAAAGTCATCGACGAGCCATAACTCATCGATACGCATCGCACCGGCCCGGATGAGTGAGAAGGGAGTTAAGTCGGTGGTTCTCGATGTTTGAGAAGGTGGCGCGAGTCGCTCACCTGTCACGGCGCTATCAGCGGAAACGTTGAGCTGGGTTCTGACGTCATTTTCTAAAGCTTTCAGTCGCGCATTTGTATTTGCGTCGGTACTCTTCAGCCAGGGGCGTGTTGAGTCGGGCGTGATAGGTGGAAGAGTAATGTCGCGATGCAACAGGGCTTGATGAAAACCGGTAAGCGTCTGGCCCATCAAGCCTCCACGAGGCAGTTGTCGTAGCGTCTCACTCCAAACGATTTCATACCGTCTCAACACTTCTATGACCGCGGGAGGAAAGGTTGAGTCTTGTGGACCGCCGTTGCTTCTTGACTCAAGCAGTTTACCTAACGTCTGGACTGGTTCTTTGAACAGTCGATCGTCGATCGGACTGAGCAAGCTACGCCCACGAACGGTATATCCCTTATTCGGAATCGATTTTCGATCCAACGGCGCAAAATCAGCTTGACCGAATTCCCAGGTTGGTCCAAACGGCTCTTCCGTTGTCGAATCTTCTGTGCTCGGAAACCATGTGATTTGCCAATCCAAAAAAAGAGGTGACCAGGGTTGTTTCGCCCACAAGTCAACTAGACGAAAGGGGCGAATATTCAACGCTTCCGGTTCGAGGGTGATCTGGTCATGAGGCGGGTTGGCTTTTCCATCCCACGTCACGTCATGGGCCAATCGATCAGTCCATCGGGACCACTCAGCCTCGTCAACAAAAGCGGCCGGCAAAGTTTCTTTGGCCAGATGGCGAATCGCTTGCTCTACGATCGATGCTTCGTTGAGCAATCCGTTCAAGACCGGCGGACAGGCCGGGAGATGGCTCTGCGCTGCAGCCGCGATGTTGGCGACGCCGGTGGCGCTGTTGAACGCCGTCGGAGGTCCATTCTTCACAGCGACTTTGACTCCCGTGATCATCTCTTCCGGCAAACGACACGGATGCTGGCGTGGAAACTGATGTTTCGTTGGCGAGCCACAGTTTTTGACGACGATAACCGGATCGGCCGGCAACCAGAAGCGTGGCGCAGGATCGTATTTGAGCTCGAGTTCGTCCTTCGGCAACTTACTGCTCAACTCGTCCGGCAAAGGTCGAAGCTTTTCGAGAAGTCCATTGAGATTGTTGCGAAGCGCAATGACGTTCTTAAGTAAAGTGCCGCAGTCTTTTTCTTCCGGGTCGAGTTGACGTACGCGGGGCTGCTTCGACTTGTTAACCAACCTCCACCAGCGTGCATACAACTCCTGTTGCAACGCCGATAGCTCCCGGCTCGCGGTATCCGCATCAGCTTGGGCCTGGTTGAGCTCTTTGAGTTTCGCCAGCTGTTCCGACGTTGGTTGGATCGCAGTTTCAGCCGCTGTTTTCTTTGCGTCAGCAGGAAACGTCGCGTGATCGTCTGACTTCGGACGTATGTACCAGATCTTTCCGGCTTCACTCGTTACAAACCAATTTTGATGTACCGTCGTGTCGCGCGACGCGACATTCCAACTCTTCACGAGGGTTTCGCTTTCGCGATAAATAACCGCCTCGAGCGCTTTCCAGAGGTTCGGCTGCTCCTTCGCGAAACTCGACGGCTGTTGCTCACCGCTATATTCACTCGACACCAGCGACACCAGCGCGTCTTCCGCGTTATTGCCAACGCCTACCTTAAAAGAAGGTCTGGATTTGCCCATCGCCCCGCCAACTAATGGCGAACCTGGATAACCCAGCATCGTGCCCTTATGAGTTTCTCCATTCCAGTAATTGATGTGGGCCACCATGCCATGGAAAACCGAGCGCCGCTTGAGCAGAGTGACCGGTGCTCCGGAGGTCGCATTGATGGTCCATCCTGGTGGATCGATCAACCAACCCAGC
Source organism: Pyrinomonadaceae bacterium (assembly GCA_036401595.1). Classification (GTDB taxonomy): domain Bacteria; phylum Acidobacteriota; class Blastocatellia; order Pyrinomonadales; family Pyrinomonadaceae; genus PSRF01. The sequence goes on along the minus strand of DASWUM010000045.1, from coordinate 72,903 downwards.
AGTTTGTTTGTCTCGTCTCGTCGCTCGACTACTCTTGCACTTGGCGATGACAGTGGTTCGTTCTGAGGTTCACGATACCAGCCGAGTACGGCGTAAGTGAGAGTTGTCTTTCGATCGATCTGGGGTGTGCGAAGATCCTCGAGGGTGTCGTGCCATGAAAGGATATTGCGATTCTCGGCGATGTATGCGGTGAAAGTCGGCGAGCCTGTATAAGCGTTGCCAACTGCGGTTATCGGGTGTCGCTCTCCCGAAAAATTCGCATTCGCGAAGTCTTCCAAAGGAACGACTTTGCCAAACCCTCTGGTAACAAACTTGTCGTTGTCCGGGATTACGAGATTAGCTTGCGCACCTTGATTGACTACACCGCCGTCGATGAACCACGCACGCGTGGTCAACGTCGTGTCGCGGCGGGCGAAGCGAACGATCAACCAGTGATCGGGTAGAGCGGGAAAATCGAGTAAACCCGGTGTGTAGGCGTGTCGCAAACCTGCGGGCAGTACCCAGTGCAAGTAGACGCCGCGGTCACTATCCTTTGGCAATGCCTCTTCGTTTGCATTCGGGTCTAAAACCAGCGACTCGGTTGGGTTTCCGCTAAAATCTCGCTTTGCATTATAAAAAGGTCTTGGCCCGGGCGTTCGTAGGGTTCCGACCAGCGGTTGATAGTCATATCGTAGCGGCGACCACCGACCAGCGTTAGCGATGTACTGGTCCTCCGCCGTTTTGACAACACCGCTTCTCTTAATGACGATGTCGTCGATTACCAGTGCTTGCACCTTGATCGGCACAAGTAAGTGCTGCGAGTCCATAAGAACTCCCTCAAAAGTTTCTTTGTGCTTTTTTGTGGCTCACTAAATCCACCGGATCGATTGCTCTTCGGGTCTGCGGATCATCTGCGTGGCGAACTCCGCGGAACCGGCGCTGGTCATTTGTTCGCCAAGCTTTGCGACGGCAACTACGCCGGGAGATTCACCGCGCTGGAAGTTGTTCTGGACATCAACAGTTTGATTTGTCTTTTTCACCTTTAACTTCCCATCGCTCCCAACACCAAACGTGAGCCCTTCGCGCGGCTCGCGGAATGTCACTTCGTTGATCAATCCGCGCGCGAGACAAAACAGAACTCCATCCGCTATCTGATCGAAACGAAGAATCTGTGGGAGCTTCGGATCTACGGTGGCGGTCGTCTTCGCCGTGACTTCAACCCCAGGCCAACCAGTCACGATTCGCGAACGCAACAGAAAACCCGATTTAGGAATACTCATGTAGCTCTCATCCGGATCCCACGTCGGATTCTTGCCCTGCAATCGCAGCCGGTGCTGGTAAACGATCCGCGACAACGTACTCTGCAGATCAGTTCGCAACGCCTTGCGCTCTTTAGCGACATCGCGCACGGCGATACTGAACGCTCCATCTACGAGCGCGTCCACCCAGTTATCGTCGAGATGGAAGAAGCGCAGTGATTCGTGTGGCAGGAGAGACTGATGCGGAACGAGGTAATGGAACGGCACGGGATACAACAACACGAGCCGCGCAATCCACTCGACCAATTCATCGGCAATGTTGACTCGCTCGATCCCCTTATCGCCTGAAAGCTCATCTTTAAAAGAAGAGCTATGCAGCTCGAGAAACTCGGCAATTTCTTTTGCAAACTCAGCCGCGTTTTGCCGGCCTTCAACAAACAGCCGCAGTCCTTTTACAAACGCCGGCGATGAGAGCGCGTGTAGCCGTCCAAGTTCCCATGCTGAAGCATATGAAACATCGAGGATGCCTTTGCCCTTGTCAAAAATCATCGCTGCATCGGCGCGCTCAAAGACAGTTTGCGTCAGTCGATTTCTCGCCTGCGGCGCTAAAGGTCCGCGATACCAGGCGAACGTTGGCGTGCTATCGACCGGTTTGTAATCGAGCGGCACGTAACCACGCTTGAGCGCCTTGTCGACATACTCTTCGCCGGTGGTTCCGGGAAGTGAGATGCCAAACACGGTCGAATTATTTTTCAGTTGCTGCATCAATCCACCGAACGTGTCGTGGCCATTCGGATCGTTGATGAAGCTCCAGTTACCGAGTGTGATCAGTCGCACTCGCGACGCGGGTTGAGACGTGGTCGCAGGTGCGTCGAGTAGATCAGTCCACCCTTCGAGTGAGATTAAGTAAACAGTGTTCGCGCCGAGCGGTGGAAACCGGTTGGCGACGAGAACTGAGAATTCACCGTCGGCAACCAGTTCCAGCGGCACTTTATCGGCAACGTCGACTTTCCGAATGTGTGCAAGAAAGGGGAGCTCTTTGCGCGTCGGGCAGATTTTGCGGAACGTCTCAAGGTTCAAATCAAGCATGCGCACCGGTGTTTTGGCGTCTTCAGTGCGTTTGAATTGCGGCACCAGGACTGGTCCCGCATCATCAGCTCGCCACCATTCGGTGGTTGAGCGCGGTGCAAGGTCGGCGATAGTTCCTGTCTTGAATACGCCTTTACCATCGAGGTTGTCCTGCTCCGAAACTACAAGCAGCGCCAGCCATGGTTCGCCGGCATTGCCCGGTCTTCGTTCCCACGGCAAGTTGCGAGTACCGAGTACAAGATGAGGCAGATTGTTTCTGTAATCAGCGACGCCACCCTTAGGCGGGAAATAGGCCTGAATCTCATCCGGCTCAATCGCATAACGCGGCGCAAGGATGTCGAATTTCTGATCTCGATAATAGTGCCGGGCCGGATCGCCTTCGAGATTCACCGTCTGTTGCAGAACTATGCGGTAAGACCCTGCGGGCAAGGGCGCTTCGTAGTTGTCGTAGAAGGTTATGTCAGTCGCCATTGTTTTTGTGGCTGAGTTAAGCAGCAACTGCGCCGGCCAGTGGGTCGGCTTGTAATTCTCTGAAACGAACTTCAGCAGCAGGTTGCACGGTTAGTGCGAAGCCGGCGGCTGCAACTGCGGCAACAACCTGCTTCTGACTGTCCTGCGTTGCGACGACTGTGGGTCGGATATCGCGAGTAGCAGTGGCGCTCGGAATCTCCTGTGACGTCGTTGACCTTGGAACATTGAGCACCTCGAGTTGATGCCAATCGAGCGGTGGCGGCACAGCCGCGTTTCCGAGTTTTCCGCGCGGCGGCTTGAGTTTCTTGATCCCGGTGATACAACCATCGATCAGTTTCGCGCTTGGCTCCGAAGGTCTCAGATTCGGTTTCGCGGGATCCCAAAGAGCAGCGGGCAAGGCGCTGATTTCCTCTTCCATGGACCATCCCTTCAAGTCCCAGGGACGTGGCGGCCCGGAACCTCCGTCTTCAACTACTGTGACGTTGAGGACAGAGTCCATTGTCTTACCCATCGGATGGACGCTGAACTTTGGCTTGTTGGTGCGAAGCAGTCCCTTGAGCAATCCTTTGCTTTCGAGTCCTAGCGGTGTGCTGACCATCATGGGCTTGCCACTAAAACTCGTCGCCTGCACACCTTCGGGTGGACTGTTCGTCTTTACAGTGCCGACGTTAACGTTCGACACCGGCACAACCGTAGCGGCGGACAGTTCCAACTCATCTCCGCGCACGATCCAAACTTCGTCGTCGCGTTTGTCTTTGGGTTGATCGCGGCGGTCGTTTGGAAGATTGCTAAGATTATTGCGTCCGCTGACAAGATTTGGCTGCACTACCGCAAACCCATTCACCGGGTTGTTAACCGACGCTGTATCGCTGCCACTAAGGTTGAGGAAGTTGTGACAGAACTGCTGCCACGAACTGACTAACTCGGGTTGTTTGGGCTTGGCGCCAAAATCGATGTCAAACGAGATAACACTCAGATCGATGTGCGCAATGCCGCCGACTGGTGGTCCCCACAATCGAATGCTCGCGCCGAGAGATACCTTGAGCGAAGTCAGCCATAGCGAAACTTCCACTCGTAACGAGATACCGAGTTCCGCCTCAAAATAGAGTGGCTGCCAATTAACAATGACGTCGAGGTACGCCGTGAACGAAGCCGAGACGCGACCCGAATGGAAACTCGCTTCCATCCTCGCACCCAACATCCCACACGAAGGCGTGATGGCGAGGTACATCGAGCCTTTCATCGTCAGGTTATTGTTGACGCGCCAATTCAGGCCGAGCCGCGGCACGATTGGGTAATGCGCTGGCCGAACAAAGCGCGGATGATAACCACCGAACGTGATGACCCAGTCGCCCTTGTGTTCTCCGGCGAACCAAATGAAGAGGGCAAATCCGCCGGTGAGCTTGCAATCCTGATTGATGATCCACGAGTTACTTGTCAGCAGCGCCTGTAACTGAAAAGTACCTTCGCTCGGTTTGAGCGACATCAGCATTTGCATCTCGACATAACAGATGGGCGCCGTCTTCGGATCGCGCGGATGCCGGAAACGTGCGAGACCGAGCATCGAGAGCTCGATGTCTTTCTCGCTCCACTGCACGATGATCAGTGCGAAACAGTCGATAATGCCGCCCACCGTGAAGCGCACGCCGCCACAGGCAAACTGGTGGCCCGGTTCACCCACTACGTGGTCTTTCATCTTCTCCAGCATCGAAACTGGATCGTCGAGTGGCTTACCTAGTTGCTGACGTATGTCGAGGCTGGTGGATTCTTCCTGATATCCACCTTCACCCATGACGATTTGGACGAGCGGGAAATCGGCGACCTCCTCGATCCGCGGAACTATCAACCGGCGGTTGTAGCCATAGCCCAGGGCGATTCCGGTAAATTGAATTGGACCGAACGTTGGGCCACACCCTGCCGCCGCATTCAACATCGCATAGACAAAAAACGTCTTTTCCTGACGCAAGACGTACAACTTGTCGTCTACATCGCTGATCGTGTAGTGCGTGTTATCTGTTGAATGGAGTTCCCACTCGCCGGTCGACTTACCTTTTTTGATCGGTGACGAATCGGCGGGCGTGATCTCTTTGTCCTTCAGTTTGTCTTTGAGTTTCTTGTGAACCTTGCCTTCGTTCAGTTGCTTGACGACTTCCTTGTCGGTTGAAATGTCGAGGACACTCAGGCTGCCGTAGAAACCCATTGCCGAGAACGACGCTTTTGGAAAATCGACCGTGAGCATTCCGGCAAACTCAACTCCGGATCTGAAGAAAGTACCGGAGATGACGAGCTTGCCGATCTTGATCGAAACGTCCAATCCATCGAAGGCAAACTTGAAAGCAGAAGCATCATTCAACTGAAAGATTAGCTTCGCGCCGATGAGGCCCAGCTCAAAAACCTGAAAACGTAATCCGCCGGTGAGTGAAATAGTCAACAGCGCCGTATCAGGTAAGCCGTTAGCGAGCTCGAGATTCTCAACGCCCTTCAGAGAGATTCCGATGCGTCGCAGGTAGACGGGGCCCACTGCACGATCGATCTCAATGAACGCCATCTTGCCGCGATTGCCTTTGTCGTCGTAAAGCTGAACGTCGAGTGTGCCTTTGCTGTTGTCGGTGAGCTTCGTGAGATAGCCAAAGGAGAGGGAAAACTTGTCTTTCTTTTTGGCGCTGAGCCGTGTCTTTACTTTTTTCGCCTTGGATTTTTCAGGAGCAAGTTCTTCGAGCCACTCGTCGGAAAGAATGTCCTCGAGTCCGAGCATGATGTCGTCGCCGTAAGCCTTGTCTTTACTAATATCCTCGGGCTTGACGCCGTCGTCCTTCTCCTCTTCTTTCTTTTTGGGAGCCAGCGATAGACGTAGGTCCTTCAGCTTCACACCGACGCCGACCGAGAATCGCTCCCACCACTCCTTGCGGACATTGATGTCTTCACCGCTAAAACTTAATGCAGCTCGTATCTCGATTGCTCCGAGTCCGAAATGGCCGGCGAAGCCCTGGAGAAAAGTCAGTCCATCCTTGGTGGATCCTTTGATATCGATGCCGAGACTGACGAGATCGGCGCGAAACGTCCACGAGAAGACCTCATGTTGATTGCCGATAATTGGAGTTGTCGCCGTGCGTTTGAACGGCAGGACACGAATGCCGGGAATCGGAACGCGAGGCTTCTGTTGTGATTCGCTTAACGGAAGCAGGCGACGATACCAATTGTCGTCTAGAGTTTCGTCGCTAAACCACTTACCCAACTGGAGGATCACTTCAACCGTGCTCTTGCCTTCCGGCTTCTTATCGGGTTCAGGTTTGGGCTCGGCGCCGTCTTCTTCGTCGTCATCTTCGAGGAAGATCTTGTCGTCTTTGTTGAAATTATCTTTGCTGATGGCTATCGCTGGCCCGTCGTCATCCTTATCTTTCTTCGCTGGTCTGTCTGGCGTAGCCGTCTTCAGCGGGATGTTGTAAACGAGACCGGCCAGACCGAAGAAACTCTTGGTGGCGTCCGTTTCAGACGTCTGTGAAGCAAGCGAAATGGCAATGCGTGGATCTTTATCCTTCTTCGGATCGATTCCTTTTACATAGACTGGATATCCATCGAGTTCAGCGAAGAGCCTGTTGATGACGTCCCACTGCGTCAACCCTTTAGCGATCTGGAATTTGTACTCGGAGTCGGGACGACCACTGGCTTTCATAAAGCCCAGCGACTCGAGCATGTGACCGAGTTTGCGCTGACCGGCATTTGGTCCGGCACCGTCCTTCTCTGGTGTCTTGATATCGGAGATGTTGTCGAGAAGTTTTAGTGTGTCTTTGAATTCCTTCAGCGACTTCGCCAGGTCGTTCTTGATTTCTTTTGTCGATTGTTTGAGAAAGAGGTCTTCCATGCCGGCGGGATCTGAAGCCTTTTCCAGCAGCAACGGACCGATCGGTACGTTCAAGAGTTCGGTGCCTTCGAGCGAATCGGAAAAAGATTCGCTGAATTCTTTCCAGCCATCGAATATTTCCCAACCCGAGGTCGGAGACTGCGCGTTATCCCTGATTCGCTTTTGAATGTGGATAACCGGCGGGTCGTAGGCGTTCTCCAGCTTGTAGAACTGGCTTCTGATTTCCGGGACATATCGCGAGCCAAATTGCGCGCGGATATTGAACCGCACGGCGATGAGTTCTTTTGTTCCGTCCTTTCCGATAGGGCTGCCGTCCGAATGAGAAATAGCAATACCCGCATTAATCGAATAGGTGTTATACGAATCTGTACTTGGTTCTGAGTTTGGGAGTTCGTAGAAAGGCGCGTAAATCTCGACGTCGGCCTGGATGGCGTTACTTTCGGTTACCCAGAAACGCGCGCGTCGTCGCATTCCGGCGCCAAACATGAAAACTTCTTTCTTGTTTATCAGGTGCCTGGAAATGCCAACTGAGAGAGTGTTGAATAAACTGCGCGGCCGGCCTTCCTTGGTTTTCAAAGCCGCTTTAATCGGCTCCGACAGATCTTTCATGTCGTTCGTGAACTCTTTGCCGAGCACGTCGACCGAGGCCAGCACCGGTTCCGAAATAGCGACAAACTCGCTTTTATGACTCGCTATCTCGCCGAATAATGCCGTTAGCAACCAGTCGCGAAAGCGAACGCCATCCCACGCGGCGGCCGGGCTCGCTAACCAGTTCGGATTTAGTTTTGATTCGCGCAGCGTACGGTCTTCGGTGGTCGTACCTTCCGTGAGCCAGTAGGCCTGTCCCGAGTCAGCATTTTGGGGAGGCGATTTCAGTACGTGAAAACCGGTGATCAGTAGGAGCAGATCTTTTGTGGAAGGAGATTTGACCTCGGCCATCGCGTGCACCCCATCGATAAGCTTGTAACGAGCGGCGTACGAACTACACCCCAGACTACGAGCGGGAGACTTATTACCGTTGTGAACTTAGCGAGAAAAGCGGGGTGGGCGCAGTGGAGTGTGCCCTGACCTCTCGACTAGACTGGGCTTTACTGACCGCGCGTGAGTATAAGAGCAGAATCAAATTGTCGCAATAGAAAGTTGGATAAGGTCACCGAGCAATGAGGCTTCTTGAATCGGGTCAGTACAGGATCGGTTCTGCTTGATCGCATTACGCCGGCAGGAATGGCGTCAGCTTCTTCACGATCACTTGCTGGCAGACGGCGCAGAAGGGCCGGTTGAGGTTTCGCATCCGGCAGTCGAACTCGGGGCGGTAGACGCCGCAGTGAAAATAATCAGCGCCTTCGAAGAGCCCGACTGTTCCCACAACCACGGGTGAAGGTTGAGGATCGCAGTTCTTACAGTTTGCATTGCTCGTTGTCGGCACAGGTGTAGCGGCCTGGATTAAGTCGCGCCACTTCGTCGTCGCGCGGTCTTTGTTGGTAGTGATGTTTGGTTGACTGGGCTCGGTCTTCGAGTGTTTGTCGTGACCTTTGTCCGATACGCAACCGCCGTAGTACTCATACTCATCAGCGAGGCCGAATGCGGTGTGACCCAGCTCGTGTATTGCGGCCTCCGCACCGGCCGTTGACTTTGAAAACGTTGCGACCGGTCCGCCTGATCCACCCGAGACCGGACTGTTGACCGCGAGAAACGCCATGTGCCATTGCGGCACGAGCTTGCCCACGACTTTTGTCACTCGACCGTTGTTTCCAATCAGCAGACGACGAATTCCGTTTGCACAAAACGAAGCGTCGAAGTAAGTGCGCGGCTTCGCTCCGGTGCCGTTGCACTTCTTTGGATCTTTCGCGCCACTGTCGGTCGACGTCACATCGACGCGAAAGATATTGATGGCCGCGCGGAGACGGTCGAATGGAGCCGCTGCCAATAACGTGTCGGCAAACTGTTTCGCGTCGGCGGCAAACACAGTCATCTCATCGCTGCGATAGCCTTCCGATACGATAGCGATGTTCCAGCGCTTTTCGGGAGGTCCGGCGTCGACGATCTTCGTCACTCCAAGGACTTGTCCATCTGACGTGCCCATGATGTGCTCCTATTGGTTTCGGCAGAACCGGGCGGCGTTCTACTTCTTGAGTTTCAAACGGAGAATCTCTTTAGCCGGTTTGCCGGCGAGTGAGTGTAATCCGCTGGCTGGTCCTTTTGTTTCGGCCGCGCTGCGACAGAGTATTACGTCTTCGCCCTTGCCGTTATCCGGAACCAGAACCACGAACACGCCTTTTCTCTTCGGCGCCGGCTCACGCGAGATCTCTCCATCGGGTGATTCCGGAAAGACTTCGGCGTCATTCTTTGTCGGGTTGTGCATGACGGTGCGATAGAGAGTCTTGTCGCTCTCACTTCTGACCTCAGCCCAAAAGCCTTTGTAGGATCCGTAACCTTTAACTGTGTCGGACGGCGGCAAGATCATATCGCTGCGTTGCTGTGAGACGAGCTTTATATCGTCGCCGTCGTATGAGAACGTCAGACGCATCGCCTTGTTTGCGTCGGGCGAAGTCTTGGTTGCTTTTGCGGGAGTCTTGCGCGCTTTGGCTGTTGAGGTCTTCTTTGCCGGCCTTGTCTTCTTCACCGGTCTGGTTTTCTTCGCCGCTTTGCGCGCTTTGGATTTTCGTGAGCTCTTTCTGGCTACCATCGCTCCACCCCTTGCAGTGTTGAGAGAGTTTCGCGTTGAGGATCGATGAACAGACGTGGCTTGTATATTACTTCGGTCTTGATGTCAATAAATGTCTCACCCACTACGGCCTGTAGGTCTTGCCATCCCATCGCAAAATTTTTCGCGACAGCGTGCGGCCGTTGTCGTCGATCTTTCCGTGTTCGCTGTCGACGTAAATGATGAAGCTCGGTGCCAGGGATTGTCCGCGGATGATCTTCAGCGGTGTGATGGCGGGTGTGGCGTTGAATAACATCGCCGAGGAGATCTCGTTTGTTGGTCCGTGATCGCCGCGAAAGAGATTCTTCGGAACAGCGTGGTTCGTGCGTGGATCGATGGTGAAGTAGTAGTTCGTCAAACTTGGATTCAAGCCACCGCTCCCGGTTGAGACTTCGATGATTTCCTCACCTCCCTGTTTCGCAAAAGCGAGGCCCACCGAATTGTCGGCGCGCGAGAAATAGCCGTCTAACACCTGGGTCACTGAAACACGTCCAGCGTGGCGGTAAAGTAGGAATGCATTCGAGCCACCGTACTGAGTTTGATAACAAGGATCGGGAAGCAATACGAGCCGCATGCGATCGTTGCCAAATAACCAGAATGCGTACTCACCATCGAGAAACGTCCGTCGCTCATCTTGAGTCAAAGCTCGCGGTTCGCTGGCAAAATCACAAACGCCGAGGTCCACAACATCTGCAGCCCACCAGGCAGTATCGTTGAGCGTTGCGAGCTCGCCGATAAGATTCTTGACAGCATCCACTCGCTCGGGAAGTTTAAGAATCTTCTCGTCGTAGTCGTTTAGCTGTTCGTTACATTGATAGCTAAGCTTCGGCGGCGACTTTACCGCAGCCAGCACTTGCTGCTTACACACAAGCGGTGGCTTTGATCGTTGAGCAAATGACGACGGCGCGAGCAGGAGAAAGCAACAAATGACGGCGATAGGAGTCAGGGGGAGACGCATCTTATCCACAGATTACACAGATTAATTCAATCTGTGTAATCTGTGGATACCTTTGTTGACTTTCATCTGAGTCCGAGCTATCGTCCGCGAGTCTCACCGACTCAAACTCTCAGCCAAGGAGAAACCAATGCCGGATCCACTAAACGCAGTCGTTGACCTCTCTCATCACAATGGAAACGTAAATCTTCAACAAGCCGCAGGCGACGGAATCATCGGCGTCATTCATAAAGCCACGCAGGGTCAAACCGGGCTCGACCCGATGTATCAAACCAATCGGACTAACGCACAGAACGCAGGACTGTTGTGGGGTGCTTATCACTTTGCGACTGGCGGTGACGGAGTTGCGCAGGCGCAGCATTTTCTCGACGTCGTCGGCTCTACCGACAACACACTTCTGGTTCTTGACTTCGAACAAAATCCAAGCGGCAGCAGCATGTCGCTCGAGGACGCACGTAATTTTGTGACTCATGTGAATGAGGTTACGGGCCGCTTTCCTGGTTTGTATTCCGGCTCCTACATCAAGGAGCTGCTTGGCAGTAATAAAGATGCGATCCTGGCGCAGTGCTGGTTCTGGTTAGCTCAATACGGTCCGACCGCGGTCGTGCCGGCTAACTGGACGACGTGGACCATGTGGCAATACACCGATGGCGCGGTGGGGCCGCAGCCGCACACAGTTGCGGGCATTGGTAACTGCGATCGAGATAAATTCAACGGCAGCGAAGATCAGCTCAAAACACTCTGGCAAGGTTAGCCACAAAGAGGCACATACAACACAATTGAAAAAGAGATTTTGTGTTTGTGCGTGCATTTTTGTGGCGAAATGATGTCGTTAGAAATTTAGCTATTTGGATCGACTCAAACCTTTGGATCGATCACTTCCATTTAAATGGTGATCAGAATTTGCGGCCAGGGTTGCCTCGCACTCTTTGACTTAATACTCACGCACCTTAGATAGACAAGTCGCCTCTCAACGTTCTCCAACATTTCGTAGATCACCAAATTGGCACTTTCATTGCTTCTCACATCTGCGCCTTTGACGCAGTTCTGTCAGCGGCGCAAAGAAGTATTTGTGTGCGAAAGTGAGATATCAGTATGAAACACCTTTGGGCTTTATTAGTAGCATGCTGCCTGAGTTTTGCGGCAGTTAGCGTCCTTGCTCAGGACGTGCAAACGAAAGGAACGATTGGCGGCACTATTACTGATGCTGCCGGCGCTGCTCTTCCCGGCGCGAAGATTGTCGTAACCGGTCAAACGGGTGAAAGAACCGGTACCACAAACGACAGTGGAATTTTCAGAATTGAAAACCTTGAGCCGGGCACTTACACAGTGCGCGTTGAGCAAACCGGTTTCAAGAGTGCGGTCGCAAACAGCGTCACTGTTTACGTTGGTCGCGAATCGACACTCAATCTCAAACTCGAGACTGGTGAGATCACTGCCACCGTCGACGTCACTGCGACAGTAGGCGGCATCGATCAGCAGAGCACATCAACGGGCCAGAACCTCAACGATCAACTTTTCCAGAATGTGCCCGTGCAACGACAAGTGTCGAGTTTGTTCTATCTTTCACCGGGCGCAACCGACAGCATCAACGGTGGACGTGACAATCCGTCGGTTGCCGGTGGCTCTGCACTCGACAACCTATACGTTGCGGACGGCGTGAACATCACTAACTCCGCCTTTGGTGGTATCGGAACTTTCTCGCGTTCGTATGGCGCGTTGGGAACCGGTATCAACACCTCATTCATCAAGGAAGTTCAGGTGAAGACCGGCGGCTTTGAGCCGCAGTACGGCCAGTCGCTCGGCGGCATCGTGAACATCATTACTCAATCAGGTGGAAACGAGTATCACGGTGCGGTCTACGGCTTCGCGCGCCCGAGCGCTTTTGAAGCGACGCGTCGCCAGGCCGACGACTTCCGCACCAACAAACAAGGCAAACTGCTTCACGAAGAGAACTACGACGTGGGTGCCGATCTGGGCGGCTACGTACCCGGCTTGCGCAACAAGCTTTTCTTCTTCGGTTCGTTCAATCCGACTGTGCGTCGCGAGATCGTTCAGGGCGTGCAGGCAAATGAATCAGACATCGCTAACGGAAACGGTTCGATTGTCGATTCCGGACTGTTTCGTCAACGCGGTGAGTTCGCCCGACGTTACCGGACGCTGAACTACGCGGGCAAACTTGACTGGGTTATCAATCCAAGTCATCAGGTCACATTCTCGATCTTCGGCGATCCAACGAAGACGAACCTGTCGTCGTTCGCGTTTCTGAATATCGACAACAACACGGCCGATAGCGTTCTCGACTACGGCACTCGCAACTGGGCGGCCCGTTACAACGGTTCGCTATCGCCGACCTGGACCATCAATTCGTCTTTCAGCCAGGGACGAAGCACCTTCAACGAGACTGGCTTCGCAGACATCAACAACATCGCGATCCGTAACCCGATCGATCCGGTTCGCGGCAACATCACGGCAGTTGGTCGTGGGTTCTTCGAACCTACGGAAAGCACAAACTGGAAGTGGGACATCAACACGTCGAAGATTTGGAATCAGTGGGGCCAGCACACAGTTGGCGTCGGTTACACCTATCAGCGTTCACTTTACTCAGGCACGCGCGAACGCAGTGGACCTCGCTTCGCGATTCCAGCGACGAACGCGATTGGCACACCCGCGGATGAGCTCGGTATCCCGCCGTTCGCAATCGGACAAATGTTCAACGTGCAGTTTCGCCTGCGCGCGCAAGCGGGTTGCGATTTGTGCCCATTGTTCAACGTTCGAGGCAATGACGTTCCGGTTTCACTACAAGTCTTCCGTGGCGAGTTTGGTCCGCCAAGCTTTGACACGCGTGGAAACTACAACGCCGGCTACGTTCAGGACGTTTGGCGCGTGAACAAATACGTCACCGCGCTACTCGGTCTACGAACAGAGCAGGAACGAGTAATCGGCAGTCCGAACTCAGTCACGGGAAACCGTTACGCCTACAGTTTCACCGATCAATGGGCGCCTCGACTCGGCGTCAGCGTTGATCCGACCGGCAACGGTAACATCAAGCTGTATTACAACTTTGGACGCTTCTTCGAATTCCTGCCGCTCGACGCTGCCGAGCGATCGCTGTCGCAGGAGTTGGATTTCACGGGCGCTCGCTTTGCTCCCGCGTTCACGGTCAATGGAGCGGGTCAACGAATCGTCTCGCTCGATCAGTTTGGCTCGCCAATTCCGGTGATCGATGCGGCTCACTTGCTGAGTGGAACACAAGCCGCTGGTGGACTGACGAACGGAATCGACATCTCAGCTTCCGATCTCAGCGCTATCACGGCCGGCACCAAGCTCGGTTTCCAGGATGAACACATCATTGGAGCCGACTTCCAGTTGCCGCATAACTTTGTGCTTTCAGTTCGGTACCAATACCGCAATCTGAAGCGAGTCATCGAAGACATGGCGGTGTTATCGCCTGAAGCGGCGAACGCCAATGTTACGCAAACGTTCTTCATCGGAAACCCGAGCTCACGGCTCGATGCTGCGACGAACTTGCAGCCATTTACGTTCCCGATCGGCGGCACGCCACCGGCTGGATGCACTTCGGGATTCCAAACCGAAGTTGACGATCCATTCACAGGAACGCCGCTAGGAAACGTTTGCTTCGGAAGCGCCGGCATCGATCCAATCACAGGCGCGTCGATCAACATTCCCGACGGCATACCGGATGGATTCAGTGATCCGGTGAGAAAGTACAGGGCGTTTGAGTTTGAGCTGAACAAGCGGTTCAGCAATAACTGGCAGCTCTTGTCCAACTTCCGTATCGCTTCATTGCGTGGCAACTACGAAGGACACCTGCGTAACGACAATGGCCAAACTGATCCTGGTATCAGCTCGCTATTCGACTTCACGCAGGGCGACTTCAACCTGCTCGGTGATCAATTCCAGGTCGGGTACTTGAATACCGATCGACGGTTTGTCTCGAACATCTACGCTAGCTACGGCTTCAGCAAAGAGCGCTCGGGCTTTGGTGGCAGGTTCGTCAAAGGCTTGAATGTCGGCATGGGTTTCCACATGGAATCCGGAATACCGATTAGCGAGTATCTGCCGCATCCTGTTTACCTGAATGCCGGTGAGATTCCCGTGGGCGGCCGTGGCAAGCTCGGACGCACGCCGTTCTTCACGCAACTCGATCTACACGCGGATTATCCGTATGTAATCAACGACCGCGCGAAGATCAGCTTCATAGCTGACTTCTTCAACGTCACCAACAATCGACGCTTGCGTTTGCCCGATCAATTTCGCCAGTTAGATCTTGGCGAGGTAAACCCCGACTTCCTGCAGCCGTCAATCATCAACTTGACGTCTGGTTTCCACTTACCTTTCTCCATGCGATTGGGAGCTCGTTTCGAGTTCTAAATTCGAATCAGGGGATGTTTTACGGGAGGGAATTCTATTCCCTCCCATTTTTGTTTGCAGTAGAATCCGGAAGCCGCATTCATCCCAGCTCCCGGGAGACACGCCATGTTCAGCACGAGACTATTGTTGCTGCTGTCGAGCATCATCGCGATAACACTTTGTCAGTTTGCAATCCTTGCTCAGGTACAAAATTCGCCCCTCGGGAAGACCGTCGAGATACACGGCCAGGTGCGATTCGCGGAAGGTGGTGCGCCGGCGAAGAATGTTGTGGTGCGACTGGAGAGTTACGACGGCGGCGGTTCGATCAGTGAAGTGTTTACCGATAGTTTGGGTAAGTTTCAGTTTACTGCTCTCCCGCCGGCACAGTACTCAGTTCGCGTGCGACAGTCGGGGTATCGTGATGCACAGCAAAACATCGACATGACGGTGACCTCGAGTGGTTTGGTGCTGCTGCAACTTTTACGCGACGCGTCATCGTCGTCACCTATTTCCAAGCCGGGCAGTATTGATGCAAACGTTCCGGCGGCGGCGCAGAAAGAGTTTGATAAAGGCGTAGAGGCACTCGCTGAGGGTGGAAAAGACAAAACGTCGTTCGCAGTGAAATGCTTTGCGAAAGCAGTTTCGATTTATCCGCAGTTTGTCGAGGCGCGATTGAAACTCGGAACTGGTTACATGGATCTCGGCGAGTGGAGCAAAGCCGAAGAGGCGCTCTTGGCGACGACTGAAGTGGACCCGAACGCCTTCAACGCGTTTTTTGCGTTGAGTGAGGTCTATCTTCGTCAGAACAAGATCGCTGACGCTGAGAAGGTGTTAATTAAAGGATTGGCGATTCAGGATCAGTCGTACCTGGGTCACCTGAACCTCGCGCGTGTCTACTGGGAGAAAGCACGCGAGATTAAAGATCTCATGCAGGCGAAACCAATGCTTGAGAAATCCTACGAAGAAGTAAAACGCGCGCTCACGCTGAATCCCGATCTCGCCGGCGCGCATCTGCTGAAGGGTAATTTGCTACTGCGTGTATCGCGCACGGCCGATGCGGTTGCGGAATTCAACGCTTACCTTCGCCTCGAGCCTAACGGTGCCCTGGCAGTCGAAACGCGTGCCTTGGTGGAGAAAATAAGCCGCAGATAAACGCGGATTATTTACGGATTTTCCGCGTGGCGGCGAAGAGGGCGAGGGCGGAACCACCGACAAATAACAGTGCGCCACCAACAACGCGTGCTTGATCGGGAATCTGACGAATGCCGGAGTCGGTGATGACGACTGCGGATTTGGGTTCAACGTAAAGAGCGCGGTATGTGATCACGCCACCGGCAGTAGCTACCAAAATACCGACGATGAGGAGCAGAGTTTTCATTTCCCCTTGAACGCCGGCTTCCGCTTCTCCAAAAACGCGCTCACGCCTTCGTCTTTGTCTTCCGTCGAGAAACACAGCGCAAATAGATCGACTTCACGCCGCAGACCTTCATCGAGATTCGAGCGAGACGCCAGCTTTACTGCTTCCTTCGCTAGCTGCAATGCGATCGGACTCTTGTCGGCGATGCGCTTCGCAATCTCCATCGTCTTTGCTTCGAGCTGGTCCGGCGGTACCACATGATTCACGAGGCCGATTAAAAACGCCGTACGCGCGTCGATGATCTCGCCCGTCATGATCAGCTCCATCGCTTTGCCTTCACCAACCAGGCGCGTCAAACGTTGTGTACCACCGCCGCCGGGAATGATGCCGAGATTGATCTCGGGCTGACCAAACGATGCCGTTTCACTCGCCACCCGAATGTCGCAGGCAAGCGCGAGCTCACAACCACCGCCGAGACAGTAACCGTTAATCATCGCAATCACCGGTTTCGGAAAACTGTCGATCGCAGTGAACAAAGACTTTCCCATCATCACTTCGCGCTGTGTGATCGAGGTGCGTCCGGCAAACTCGGCAATATCTGCCCCCGCGATGAACGACTTGTCGCCGGCGCCAGTGAACACAACCACGCCGACTGAACTGTCGTTGCGAAGTTCTTCCAGCAAAGCCGCACCTTCTTCGCGCGTCTTGATATTGAGAGCGTTTCTTTTGTCAGGGCGATTGATGGTGATGATGGCGACGCGCTCGCGTTTTTCGAGCAGCAGGGTCTCGTAAGTTTCCGGCATTCGACAACTCCAGTGTCTTTTTGATGATTAAATTACTCGGAGGGAGGACCTTCGGGATCAGTAGTCACTGGTTGCTCGTCGGCTACCCATGACACGAATAGCCGCAGCCAGTTTTCAGTGGGTTCGGCTATCTGTACTCCGACTCGCGCTGTTCCGTAAATCGCGGGCGCAACTCGCACCACGAGGGCAGTCGCCTCGATCGGCGTGCCATCTGGCCGGTGCGCGCGAATGTACAAACGTTCTCCGCGAGTAACCTTCTGGTTCAAATGAAAGAGCGCGCCCGAAGTCGAAATGTCGTCAGTCTCAGTTGGCTCACTCCAGGCGGAACCGTCTTCTGCGCGACCGGAAATCACGATCGGCAACCGCAACGACATTCGTAATGCAAACCGTCTCTCTTCGTTGTTGTAGGGAGTACTCATTGTTTGCAAAGGAAGCTCAGGAAGACTGTGCGCGACGCGCGTCTTCTTTGCTCCAATCGTAAAACCCCTGACCCGTTTTTTTCCCTAACTTCCCTTCACTCACCATCCGTCGCAAGACTTCAGGTGGTTTGAATGCCTCTGAGCCGAGTTCTCGATGAAGATACTCGGCGATGTTGAGCCGCACGTCGAGTCCCACCAGATCGGTGAGCTTCAACGGTCCCATCGGATGGTTGTAGCCGAGCTCCATCGCAGTGTCGATGTCCTGTGCGCTCGCTACTCCCTGTTCAAACATCCTCATCGCTTCGAGACCGAGCACGACGCCTAAACGACTGGAAGCAAAGCCGGGAACGTCTTTCACGACGATCGCGTCTTTCCGCATTTTGCTCGCGACGTTCGTGACTGTCGCGACTGTCTCGGCGCTGGTCTTCTTGCCAACTACAATTTCCAGCAGTCTCATGATATGCACCGGGTTAAAAAAGTGCATACCGATGACGGCTTCGGGGCGTTTCGAAGAACTGGCGATCTCAGAAATTGACAGCGACGAAGTATTGCTAGCGAAAATGAAAGGGTGGTCGGACGCCGATTCGAGTTCCCGGAGGATGTCTTTCTTGAGATCCAGTTTCTCCGGCGCTGCCTCAATGATCAGATCTGCTGCTGCACACTCTTTCAGATTCGTAGTTCCGTGAATATGCTGCAAGGTACGGTCGTGATCGTCTTCGGTCAACTTGCCGAGCTTGATCCCTTTGGCAAGATTCCCTTCGATCGCCTTAACTCCTCGCGCAAGCGATTCACGATCGACATCGCTGAGTACGACCCTAAAACCCGCGGCCGCGGCAACCTGGGCGATGCCATGGCCCATTGTGCCGGCGCCGATTACGGCAATCGTTTGAATCGTTTCCGAACCGCTTCCTGGGCTGCTCATCTTGCGGAGAACCGGGCTAAAGCGCGTCCAGACAACAGAAGCCACACGGTTCGACTACCCCAATATCCGTAGTTATACTATACGCTCAACCGAAAAGGCTATACTTGTTAACGCTCAGTGACTCAATTTGAATTCTTCGCTGGACTGAACCCCAATAATGGATAACGAAATCATAAAGAGAGACGTCGTCATCATTGGATCGGGCCCCGCGGGCCTGACCGCGGCCATTTACAGCGCACGCGCGAGTTTGAAACCGCTGCTGATCGATGCCCCAGCCGACGCAGCCAAACAGACCGCTCCCGGCGGACAGTTGATGATTACCACCGAGGTCGAGAACTATCCCGGCTTTTCACACGGAATCCAGGGGCCCGACCTGATGCACGAGTTTCGCAAACAGGCGGAACGGTTTGGAACCGAGTTTCTCGAGGCGTGGATTACTGAAGTGGACCTCTCGGAACGCCCGTTCCAGATCTACACGGAAGGTAAGACCATTTCGACGGAGACGTTGATCATCGCTTCCGGCGCCTCGGCTAAATGGCTCGGAATTCCCGGCGAGGCGAAAGTGCCGGATGGTTTTGGGGGCAACGGCGTTTCGGCGTGCGCCACCTGTGACGGTCCCTTGCCGGCATTTAGAAACAGGACCCTCGTCGTGGTCGGCGGCGGCGATACGGCGATGGAAGAAGCGACTTTCCTGACGCGCTACGCCTCGAAGGTTTACGTCGTTCATCGTCGCGACAAGCTGCGCGCGTCGAAGATCATGCAGGAGAAGGCGTTCCAAAACGAGAAGATCGAGTTTATCTGGAATACCGGGGTGCAGGAGATTTTAGGGACCCAAGAGGAAGGTGTTACGGGTGTTCGGCTGCGTAACCTGCATACGGACGAAGAGCAAGTCTTTCCATGTCATGGCGTGTTCGTCGCGATTGGTCACAAGCCGAACACGGATTTGTTCAAGGGCCAGTTGGAAATGGACGAAATTGGCTACCTGAAGACGTCCGGACACTCGACTGCGACGAATATTCCGGGAGTGTTTGCGTGCGGCGACGTGCAGGATTCGTTTTACCGGCAGGCGATTACGGCGGCGGGGACAGGGTGCATGTCGGCGATCGATGCCGAGCGTTTTCTGGATCACCTGCCGGTTGTAATGCCGAGCGGCGAAGAGATCACGATGGAGGGTGAGCACATCACACCCGATCGCCAGGCGATCATCACACCCGATGGGCACATGATTCCAAATGCAGAGTGAGCACAGATGAACGCGGATTAAAGAAGAACGATTGAGTCGTCTTTTTCGCGGCGCGCGGGGACACGGACGGGGCGTGTGGGAACCTCGATCTCGTGTTCGTTGAGGGGGCAGGGTTCGCAGTAGGCCCCGATTCGCTTTCGTCGATCTTCACAGTCGTTACATTTCAGAGCCAGGCCGAGCTGGCGCAGTGATTCGAGCAGCGGCACGAGCAACATTCCACGCTGCGTCAGTGCATATTCAATGTGTGGCGGATTGCCGCCAAAGTCCGTGCGGTCAACGAGACCGTCCTTTTCCATGTCGCGCAAGCGCCCGACAAGCGTGCGACTGCTGATTGGATACAGACTGTTCAGCAGTTCCATCGTGCGCTTTGGCCCTCCCAGCAACTCACGTACGACCAGCATCGTCCACTTATCACCGAGCATCTGAAGTGCTCCGGTGATTGGACAGCCATCGAGTTCGCGACGTTTCATCGTGGGCTAAGGTCTCAAATTAATGTTGTAGGTTTTGATTTTGGAATTGAGTGTGGTTGCGTTCATGCCGAGCAGACGCGCCGCGCGTGACTGATGACCGCCGGTTTGTTCGAGTGCTCGTCTGATCAGATCGATTTCAAATCGTCGCACTTCTTCGTAGAAGTTTATTCCGCGTCCGATATCGCCCACGGCCGCGTTGCTGGCGCCATCGTGCGACGAAGACGTAACGGACTTCGGATCGCTGATCTCGGTGCGTAAACATTCCTTTGTGATCTCGTCGCCGGGAGCGATCACGACGGCTCGTTCGATCGTGTTCTCTAGCTCGCGCACGTTGCCGGGCCACGAGTAACCCTCGAGCAACGCAAGCACGTCCGGTGCGAGTTGCTCCGAGACATTGCGACCGTTTTCTTCGTTGTACTTTTGGATGAAGTGCCCGGCCAGCGGCAGAATATCTTCGTTACGATCGCGTAACGGCGGCAGCTCGATCGGAACCACCGCGAGACGATAGTAAAGATCCTCGCGAAACGTTCCCGAGCGCACCGCTTCTTTCAAATCAATGTTTGTAGCGGCGATGATGCGGACGTCAACGCGACGTGGCGTCGTGTCACCGAGTGGCGTGAACTCGCGTTCCTGAATGACTCGTAAAAGTCGCACCTGCGTCTCAGGCGGGATGTCGCCAATCTCGTCGAGAAAGATCGAGCCGCCGTCGGCAACTTCAAACAGACCTTTCTTCGCGGCGACGGCGCCCGTAAACGCGCCGCGCGTGTGACCAAACAATTCCGATTCGAGCAGTTCGGAAGGAATGTTTGAACTGTTGACGGTTACGAAAGGCCGGCCCGCGCGTGTGCTTGCTTCGTGAATCGCTTTCGCGATCAGCTCCTTACCAGTTCCGCTTTCGCCCGTGATTAAAACTGTCGACCGCGCCGGCGCTACTTGTTCGACGAGACGAAACACTTCCTGCATCACGTCGGAGCGCCCGACGATCTCACCGCGATCGACTGCCTTGCTCATCGCGCGGCGCAGCGTGCGTCGCTCTTCTTCTTTCCGGCGTCGCTTGATGCCGGCGGCGATTGTCGCCGTGATCTGTTCGTTCTGAAACGGCTTGCGAATACAACTCACCGCGCCTCGCTCCCACGCAGCGATCGCCGTGTCGAATGTGGCGTACGCGGTGATCATCACAATCACCGCATCGGGATCCATCTTCAAAAACTCTTCGAGCGCACGCAGGCCACCGATACCTGGCATCGAAACGTCGAGCAACACCACGTCGAACGCACGACGGCCGTATGCTTCGAGTCCCTCTTCGCCAGTCTTCGCGAGATCGACACGATAGCCTTCCGCCGTGAGGAGCGTTTCAAGCACCTCGCGCATGATTTCCTCGTCGTCGACGACGAGGACAGATCCTTTTCGGGAATTACGTTTTTCCGGTCTCATCAGAAAGAAGAGTTAGTTTGCCACAAAAAGGCACAAAAGGCACAAAAGCAGCTTAGAACTCAGAACAAATCCCGTTGTGATTTTGTGCTTCGTTGTGGCTAGTCGCCTACGGCCTGGAGGCGAGCGCGAACGCGCGCGGTCGGCAAGGTGATGCGGAAGGTTGTGCCCTGACCCGGCGTGCTTTCGACAGAAATTCGTCCGGCGTGTTCCTGAACAATTCCGTACGAAACGGCCAGACCCAATCCAGTTCCCTGACCAACGCCCTTGGTCGTGAAGAACGGATCGTAGATCTTGGCGACGTTCTCCGGAGCGATACCGATACCTGTATCGGAGATCTCGGCGACGAGAGAGCCGTCTTCGGCAGTACCGGTTGAGACGGTGATTCGTCCGCCGTCAGGAATCGCGTCGCGTGCGTTGAGAATCAGGTTTGTAAAGACTTGCTGGAGCTTGCCGGCATTAGCATAAGCTTCGGGCGCGTCTTTGTCGTAACTACGAACGATCTCGATCTGGTTGCGACGTAGTTGTGGTTCGAGTAGCTGCAATGTGTCGTCGAGCACGCGCGCCACGTTCAGCACTGCAAATTCTGTCGCGCTGCCAGTGCGCGAAAAATTCAGCAGGTTGTTGACGATGTTCGTCGCCCGTTCGGCCTGCGTGCGCACTTTCTGTAGCAACGCATGCTTCGGATCGTTCTCGCTCAGCATGCCGAGAAGCATCTGCGTGTACGACGAAACTCCCGTCAACGGCGTATTCACTTCGTGTGCGACACCCGCGGCGAGCAGACCGATCGACGAGAGCTTCTCGCGTTGTTGCAACTGTTCTTCGAGCGTGATGCGTTCAGTGACGTCTTCCAAGACCACGAGGGCGCCGGTTTGTCCCTGTCCATCCTGCAATGGCGCGAGCGCGATATTGAGAACGAGAGCACGGTTGCCGCGCGTCGCGGTATGGAGCTTATAGATGTTGCGGATCTCTTTGAGCAGCCAGCCGTCTTTGCCGAGCACCTGCTTGAGCGTATCGGCGAAGTCTTCGGAGAAGAGATCTTCAACGTAGCGGCCGACGGCAGCGTCGCGACGCAGATCGAGCATGTGTTCGAGCGCCGAGTTCAAACGCGTCACACGCCCTTCGAGATCGACGGCAAGCAAGCCGACGTTGATCGACTCGATGATCGACTCGTTGAACTCCTTCAGGAGCTTCAGCTCACTCGCGCGCGCCTGCTGATCCTTGTAAAGCAAACTGTTTTCGATCGCGACGGCGACGTAACCCGAAACGGTTCGCAGAATCTCGACGTCTTCAGACGACAGCAACCCACCGTCGACTGAGCGTCCGAGACCGATCACCGCGACCATACGTCCACGAACAACACACGGCACGTAGTAATGAAGCGAGCGTCGC
This sequence comes from Pyrinomonadaceae bacterium, assembly GCA_036401595.1. Classification (GTDB taxonomy): domain Bacteria; phylum Acidobacteriota; class Blastocatellia; order Pyrinomonadales; family Pyrinomonadaceae; genus PSRF01. Next base: position 50,173 of record DASWUM010000045.1, on the reverse strand, counting down.
ACGGAGCTATTCGACTCTGAATCGAGATCGAGATCGTCTGCGCGAACAACGCCTGTCTCAGCCGATCGCACGCGAATCATTTCGCGAAAGTCCATCGGAACCGAGATCGGCAGCGGCAAACCTTCTGACCGTGCGACAACGTATCCAGTCAGCGCCGAGCGCGACTCAACGAAGATCGCGATGCGCTCGACATTCATCACTTCCTGTAACCGGCTTATCAGCGAATCAAGCAGCGGATCGAGCGCAGTAGTAGCAGAAAGCGTGCGACCAAAATCAAGCAGACTGTTTCGCAGATCGTATCGTTCGCCGTAGAACAAACGATCGACCTGCTCCTGGAGAAGGTTTTTGACTGGACCGGCAACCATCACGATCGCGGCCATCGCCAGCACAGCAATGACCACTCGCAACGTGATCTCGCCTGACGAGAACGATTGATCAGACCCGAACGCGTACAGTCCACCAAGATAGACCACGACGCCGATCAGCAATGAGACGGCGACAGTCGTGAGTGCGTACACAAACACGCGACGTACAACCAGCTCGACGTCCATCAACCGATAGCGCAGCACCGAGTACCCAAACGCAAACGGGATCAAAGCGAGTGGCAGGATCGCGACGTCGGTCAACCAACGATCGGTCGGCGCACCGAACAGGTAGACCACAGCATAAAGCAGTAAGAACGGCGCGACGGCCAGCAGCGTGCCCCAAACAACCCACTTCACTTGCTGTCGAACCGTAGGACTCTTTGCCCTCAACAACGTTCGCAACAAAAGTGCGGCGCTGGCAGCGAGCGCAACGGCAAGATGCAGGATGCTGAACCAGTAGAGCAGCCCAATTAGTTGTTCTGAAACTGGAATCCGCGCGAAGGCCGGAATTGCCTTCGCAATTTCATCGCGCAGGAACACCACGACCGAAAACGCGAGCATCACGAGCGCCGGCACGTAGAGCAAGACGGCACGCCAGCGCCGCGTCGCAAAAAGTTGTTGCCGCGACGGATAGAGCGCACAGAAATGCAGGAACAACGGCGCGAATAGAATCAAGGCAGCGTTGTCGAGAAACGCAATGCCCAGATCAAGATCGCGATAGCTGCCAACCGGCGTGTAGAACAGAAAGACGTATGCGGCCAGACAGAAGGTGGCGAAATGAAGAACAAACGGCGCTCGACCTCCCTGTTTGAACAGTACAAAGAAGCCGACTAACAGGTAGATCACGCCGATGAGGTTGATGTAGATAACTCTCGGCGTCCACTTGTGAATTGCGCCGAGATGATCCAGGTCGGCCCAGTAAGCATTTATGTTGGGCGCGTAAGACGGGCGCTGCATCAGGTAGTGGATCTGCCCGTTAACCTTTGCCTGCTCGAGATAGATCTGCACGTCGCTAGCGCGGGCGATTTCTTCAGCCTTCGCTTTCGGATCGAGAGTGATGCCAAGCAGGTGGTCGCCCGGCAACATCCACGCGCGCTCGGCAGCAGAACCGTGTTCGATGCTTTTGGCGATAACACCGCCCTTGGTATCGACCCACTCAACACCATCCCACGGCGGCGTTTCGTACTTGACTCGCTGGCGGAAGTTGAGGAGGCCGGCGCTGATCAATAGCGCTGCACCAATTAGCAGAAACCACGTCTTGGTTGTGATTATCGAGCCCTTCACTGCTACCTCAACTGCGTCACCAATTCTCCGGAATTGGCAGATCCGATTCTTTTAAGCAAGGTATGTTCCCACCACCGATTCTAGCCAATTAGTCCAAAACAACGTGATGATTGGTCCTGCTTCGCGCCAGCCTATCCAACTTTTCGGACTTTCCAAGAATTTGGACCGCGGATCATTTGGATCTGTGCTAATCGATTTACACCGATCCGCGTTAATCTGTGGACTCGGAAGGGAGCAGAACGTTTTGGGTGAAGAGGGAACTCGCGGACTGCTCACTTCATCTCGCGCCCTAAAACCTGACCGAGATTCCGCCACGAACAGACCGTCTGGTATTTCCGATGAGGGTCAGGACCTCGCCGTTCTCGCTGCTCGTTTGTGCGTCTAACAAGTTACGCGCATCGAGAATTGCTTCAGCTCGCACCGGCAAGCCAAAGCTCGGCAGTTCCTGAGTGACCTGAATGCTTAGCGAAGGATCGTAAACGCCCAATCGTCCCGCAAAAGGATCGATGGCGAATACCGTCGCTTCGGGAGAGAAGCGCAATACCGTCCGTACCTGCGTACCCGTGTGGAAGACACCGGCAAGCTGCACGGCGCCGGTTTGAAACATTCCGCTTTCGAACAGCTCTGCGGGAGTCGAAAAACCTTCAGCCGATAATTGTTGGCCGCGTCCGAATGCGTAGCCTGCCGAGGCGCTCCAGACACGATTCAATCGTCTCGTATAAACCACGCGAATGCCGCGTGAAGATCCCTGCTGATTGGCCACGTCTATGAACGCATCGCCTGCTTTGCCCGAGAACGCGCTGGCTGGTCCACTCAACAACCCAACACCGCGTCCACTCGTCGTGTCAAAGAAAGCCGTCGCTTCAACGTTCGAGCTGTTATCCAAAACTCTTTCAATGCCGAACTCGAGACGATGACTTCGTTCGAGCACTGCCTGGCCGTCGACAAACGCGGTCGGGCGTTCAGCCTGACTACGGAAAATAACTTGCTCGTCTTCGAAAGTAGCAACGCTCTGAATGCCATCTTCTTCACCGCCGGAAGCAAAAGCAGCTTTCACGCGCGTGCGTGCATTCGCGTCGTACTGAACTCCGACTCGCGGCGAAAAAGCGTGAGCGCCACCCGCGCCGATGAAACGCGAATAGTCGAGTCCCATCACGATCACGATGCCGTCGCGGACGATCCACTCGTCCACCGCGCGCAGTGAAAGTTGTCCATGCAGATCGGATCGGTTGTTTAGTTTAGTTGTCCAAACTGGAGTTGCGAAACGCGCTCCGGCAGCAGTCACGCCGACGCGATGACGACCGTTGACGCGGAAACGCGTCGAAGCTTCGAAGCGTTGAGGTGCATTTCCACGGCCCGTTTGACCGGAGAAGATCAATTCGACGTGGTCGGAAACGGGTGTGGCGACAGCGAAATTGAGTCCGACGTAAGAATTGCCATACGCATTGCTTGCGAAATAGCTTTCCAAAACGCCATGAGTTTTTGATCTGGAATCTGACTTGGTTTCGGCGGGAGCATCGGGCGCGCTTTCCATCTTGGCGGTTTCGGTAGCTTGTTCTTCACTCGCCGTTACAGCCTTGATGGTTGAGTCCTCGCCTTCCTGTACCTGGAAGACCGAGCGCCTCGTCTGCGCAGATCGCAAAGTCCATTTTACGTCGTCGCGATCGCGTCTGCGTTCGGGCAAGGTGTTGCCGTGACCGACTGGCTCAAGATTGAAGCGATAGACGAGTTCCTGTTGTGCTTTTACGTCTACCGAAGGGAAAACGACTTCGCTGAATCCGGTGGCTATCGCTTTGATTCCATAACGTCCGGGAAGGACTTTCGCAATGAAATTGCCTTGTCGATCGGTCGACGCATACTTGATTGTCTTCGCGCCCTCTCGGATTAACGACACGAGCGCGCCGGCAAGCGGGTTGCCATTGTTATCGCGGACTGTTCCGGTGATCGTAGCGAGCGATCTGTTCGAGCTTGCAGCCGGCGCATTGCTGGAGATAAACGACAGCAACGCGATCACAGACAAACTAAGACGAAACATTCTTCTCATGCGAGACCTCCGCGACCAAAGTCCCTTTGGAAGCCGTGGACAGGCGAATTGGCTCAGGCGAGGGAGACTTACCTGGAACCGCCAAACAGGCCTTCATTTTCGACCACGCCACCACGGCTGTCAAGTAATAACCCCGTATTTTCGGCCAAAAACGCCGCCACCCAGCCGCCCTTTGCCGCCACTTTTAGGCCGTGCTACGATCCCACATCCCCTCTGCCACCGCAGTGAATAAATAGTTCCATTTAGGGTTCGAAGCGAATGATAGACGACGTTCAAACTACCAGACTCCCCAACGGAATAGCTGTCCTGACAGAACATATGCCGGGTCTTCGTTCCGTGACCGCCGGAATCTGGGTCCGCAGGGGATCTCGGCACGAATCGCCTGAATTAAACGGGATCTGTCATTTTATCGAACACGCCGTGTTCAAAGGCACCCGAGCCCGCAGCGCGAGGGATATTGCTGTTGAAACTGACCGGCTGGGCGGGAACCTGGATGCCTATACGACCCATGAGATGACGGGCTTTACCACAAAGGTTGCGGACACGGCGCTTTCACAAGCGATTGATTTACTGGCCGACCTGGTTTCGCACCCGCGTTTCGAACAGGAAGACCTGGAACGCGAACAGAAAGTCATCCTCGAAGAAATGAAAATGGTCGAGGATACGCCTGACGAACTCCTCGGAGAGCTTTTCAACGCCGCCTACTTCCCAAATCAGCCGCTAGGCCGCCCGATCGAAGGCACAAGGGAAACCGTTCCGACTTTCGATCACAAAACGACGGTCGGTTTTCACGCGCGCGAGTTTTCGTATTCCAATCTCGTCATAGCCGCGGCAGGAAACGTCAATCATCAGCGTTTGCTTGAACTCGTCGGTGCTGCGTTTGATGGTTGTGAAAGCGGCGCCGCTTTGCGGCCACAGGCAGTTGAGCCGGGCAGGCCGCGTCCGGCAGCTCCGATTTTGATCGAACAGAAAAGCGAGCTCGAACAAGCGCATCTCGTGCTTGCGACTCCGTGGCCACACGCGCTCAGCAACGATCGTTACGCGGCCAGCTTGCTGGCTTCGGTCATCGGCGGCGGCACTTCGAGTCGTCTGTGGCAGAAGGTTCGTGAAGAACGAGGTCTCGCTTATTCAGTCGGCGCGGCGGGTAGCGCATTTTCGGATATCGGTGTCTTCAACATTTACGCCGGAACGTCGCCCGAGTATCTCGATCAGGTTCTTGAACTTTCGCTGGCTGAGCTGCGCGACACAGTGCGGACACCTGTCACTGAAGAAGAACTGCGAATCGCGAAGGACCAGGCAATCTCGTCGATCCTGCTCGGACTCGAATCATCGAGCGCCCGTGCCGGCACACTCGCGCGCCAGGAGATCATTCACGGCCGTCGCATCTCACCGGATGAAGTAATCGAAAAGATCCGCAACACTACAGTCGACGAACTTCAGGAAATCGCGCAAACATACTTCAAGTCCGAAACGCTCGCTCTCGGCGTGTTGGGAAATCTCAACGGATTCAAAGTCGATCGCGCTGATTTAAACATCTAGGTCACACAACCAATCAAACCTCTGATATAGTGGTCAACTCTTTCGGCCTACTACTATCTTGTGCTTTTGTGCCTGTTTTGTGGCTCTAAATGAAACTTACCGTTCTTGGCAGTGGCTCAACTGGTAACGCGGTCCTGATCGTTGCCGGTAACACGCGCGTTCTGGTCGACGCCGGCTTGAGTGCAAAAGAGATCGCGCGCCGTCTCGCAATGGTCGGCGAAGACGTGCAACGCCTCGACGCGGTGCTGGTCACGCACGAACACGGCGATCATGCGGGAGGCTTGCGTGTCCTGCTCAGCTCTGTCGATTGTCCTGTTTACATTTCCGCGCAAACGCTTGACGCTTACGTCAGTGAAAAAGTGAACGTCACTAACGACGAACCGCGCCGACGCGTGAAAGCTTTGCGCGATCGAGTAGAGCAGATTGAGTCGAGCAGAGATTTTCGTATTGGCGAGATCGATTTTCATCCGTTCACGATTCCACACGATGCAGTCGACAATTTCGGATTCACGGCGACTCACCAGGGTGTGAAGATCGCCACCGTGATGGATTTTGGTCACATCACGACGCTCGTCACCGAACGCTTGCGCGGCTGCGCTGCGATCGTCATCGAGTCGAATCACAGCCGCGACATGCTCAAGGCCTGCGACAATTATCCGTGGGAGCTGAAGCAGCGTATCCTGTCGCGACTCGGTCACCTTTCAAACGAAGATCTCGCTGACTGGATTCGTCGCGGTTTTGACGGGTGTGCGAAACACCTCGTCCTCGCGCATCTTTCACAACGCGCCAACAATCCCTATCTCGCCAAGATCAACGCCGACGTCGCACTGCAGGAGCGAGCTCCGCTCTTTGCCGGTTTTACTGAGGTTAGTCTTTCCTATCCGAAGGAACCAACCCCCTGGATCGAGGTATGAGCGAGACGCGGTATCCTCTTTTCCTCTTAATCGTCTTTTTATCCGCGATATCAGTGGCTGCTTGCCGGCAAGACGTCGGTCGCGCTCGGGTTCCGAGCGAGGTGCAGGAAGTGGTCACAACCGTCGGCGACGACATTGCTCAGGAACGCTACGAGAAGATCTATAACGCTGCGTCGGAGCTTTGGCGCCGGGACGTCACGCTCGAGCAGTCAACCGAAGTGTTTAAGACACTCCGCACCAAGCTCGGAAAAGTTGAATCGCGTTCGCTCAATTCCGCCACCGAGCAACGGAATTCGGGCGGGCTGCTGAAGGGCCACGTCTTCATCCTGAGTTACGAAACGCGCTTCGAACGCGGCGATGGAATGGAGAATTTCACGCTGATCGAAGAAAATGGTCGTTGGGAACTGGCTCGTTACTTTGTAAATTCAACCGCCTTGAAATGAGCCACGAAAAGGCACAAAGACACGGAAGATGATCGAACGTTACACATTGCCCGAGATGGGCGCGCTCTGGTCGGAGCAGAATAAGTTTCAGAAATGGCTCGACGTGGAAATCGCTGTGTGCGAGGTCCATGCCGAGATGGGCACGATTCCGCGCGACGCATTGGAACAGATCAAATCGCGCGCGAAGTTCTCGGTCGAACGCATCAACGAGATCGAAAAGACGACCAATCACGACGTCATCGCGTTTACCACGAACCTCGCGGAATCGATCGGTGAAGCCAGCCGCTTCGTTCATTACGGTTTGACGTCTTCCGATGTCGTCGACACAGCCAACGCATTACTGCTGCGCGACTCGACAGAAATTCTGCTCAAAAAAGTCGACACGCTGATCGAGACGTTGAAGCGTCGCGCGCTCGAGTTTAAGAACACGCCACAGGTTGGACGCACACACGGCATTCACGCGGAACCCACCGCTTTCGGATTGACTTTCGCGCTTTGGTTCGACGAGATGCGTCGCAATCGCGAGCGGCTCGCACGCGCTCGTGAAGCTGTCGCAGTGGGAAAGATCAGCGGCGCCGTCGGTGCATTTGCACATCTCGATCCATCAGTTGAAGAACAGGTTTGCGCGCGTCTCGGCCTGAAGCCCGCACCTGTATCAACACAGGTAATTCAGCGCGACATCTACGCGGAATACTTAACCACACTCGCAATCATCGCCTCGTCACTCGACAAGTTTGCCCTCAACGTTCGTCACTGGCAGCGCACCGAAGTGCGCGAGGCGCAGGAACGTTTCGCTAAAGGTCAAAAAGGTTCGAGCGCGATGCCTCACAAACGCAACCCGATTATTTCCGAGCGGATTTGCGGCATCGCCAGAGTGGTTCGCGCCAACGCTATCGTGGGACTCGAGAACGTTGCCCTCTGGCACGAACGCGACATTTCACACTCGTCGGCGGAGCGCGTCGTATTGCCTGACTCGAGCACGGCGCTCGACTACATTCTGCAAAAAGCGATCGGTCTGATCGACGGCCTCGTGGTTTATCCGGAACGCATGCTGGAGAACCTCAACGCCACCAAAGGTCTGATCTTCAGCGGTCAGCTCCTGCTCGCTCTGACAAACAAAGGCCTGTCACGCGAAACGGCCTACGACTTTGTGCAACGCAACGCGATGCGCGTGTGGGACGAGAATCGAGATTTTCGTGAACTGGTAAAAGCGGACGACGACATCAAGTCGAGTCTGTCCGCAGAAGAAATAGATCGCGTCTTTTCGCTGGGTCATTACCTGCGAAATATCGACGCGATCTATCGAAGAGTAGGAATTCTGTGAGTTCTATTTCTGCGAAAACTTCTCAGCAAAGTTTCCGATAACCGGCAGTTTGAAATACTGGCTCTGATAAGCCTTGATCAGGCACATGATCCATGCGACCACGATGCCGAGTATGAGAACAATCCAAATCAAAGTCGCCACAATGCTTACGAGGGTGCTGAGAAGTCCTGAAACCTGGCTGGCAATGATTACCAGGACAAACACGATCACCCAAATCACGATGGCAAGAACGACGAAAACAACCTGGAGTAATAGCGACTGCATGGCGTGAAAACGGACCAGTCGGCTATCTTTTTCAATCAGGAAGAAAATCAGCCCTGATACCCAACCAAAAACGTACGAAAGCAACGCTGCAATGTTTTCATCGAGCCCGGTACTGGATTTGGGGGTTTGAACGGGCGGCGGGTTTTGCATTATAAGTTTCTCCTGTAAGAAAGGGTTTGATCCGGTCGCGACAGGTCCACGAGCCGGAGAGTTTATTCCAACAACTGCTTTTTTAGCAATGCTTTGTTGATCTTAGGGCGGCAGGTAACCGATGAAAGCCAAAGTTTATGTAAACTTGAAGTCCGGCGTGCTCGACCCGCAGGGCAAAGCGATCCAACATTCGGTAGAACTGCTCGGCTTTTCGGGCATTTCCGACATCCGGCAGGGCAAATACTTCGAAATTGCGCTCGATGGCAGCATAGATCAGCAAAGCGCTCGTGAATCGGTCGAGAAGATGGCGCGCGAAGTTTTGTCCAATCCGATCATCGAAGATTACCGCGTGGAGATAGAGGCGTGAAATTCGGAGTTATAGTTTTTCCCGGATCTAACTGCGACCACGATGCCTATCACGTGATCTCGAAACACGTAGGCCAGCCGGTCGATTTCATCTGGCATCGCGAAACCGATCTTTCGACGTACGACGCAGTGATCCTGCCCGGCGGTTTCTCTTACGGTGATTATCTTCGCGCCGGCGCTCTCGCACGTTTTTCTCCCGTGATGAATTCGGTGAAGAAGTTTGCCGACAGCGGGCGGTTTGTACTCGGAATTTGTAATGGCTTCCAGATCCTATGCGAAGCCGGACTCCTTCCCGGCGCGCTGATCCGCAATCGCGATCTGCACTTCATTTGCGAGCACATCCACGTACGAGTGGAAACGTCGGACAGTCCCTACACTAACGAAATGAAGACTGGGACCGTGCTGCGCATTCCGATCGCACATGCTGAAGGTAACTACATCTGCGACGACAACACACTCGCAGAACTTCAGCGCGAAGATCGAATCGTATTTCGTTACTGCGAGCCGGATGGAAGTATCACGGACGCCGCCAATCCAAACGGATCGCGTGACAACATCGCCGGAATTTGTAGCCGCGAACGGAATGTGCTCGGCTTAATGCCGCATCCGGAGCGTGCGTGTGAAGATTTGCTTGGTTCGAGTGATGGTCGGGATATTTTCCGCTCACTGGCGGCGACAGTCGCAGCCGCAGTTTGAAACTCTTCCATTCATTTATGAAAAGAATACTACCTTTCGTCATCATTCTTGTTGTTCTCGCTGCCGCATTGACCAGCGCCTGGTACCTGACGCGAACGATACCGGCGTCGCAGAATCCAGCAGCAAACCAGCCTTCGCCGGCATCACCCGGTTCGCCGCAGGCTTCACCTGCGCAAACAGCAAATCCTGTGGTAACCGGCGTTCCGGGAGCTGATCCGCCACACGTGCTGGGGCCGGCAAACGCGCCGGTGAAGTTGGAAGAGTTTGGCGACTTCGAGTGTCCGCCGTGTGGCATGTTTCATCCGATACTGGAACAGATGCGAGCAGAGTTTGGCGATAAGCTCCAGATCACTTTTCGTGAGTTTCCACTCGTTCCAACTCACCAGCACGCACTTCCGGCAGCCTCAGCAGCCGAAGCCGCGGGACTGCAAGGCAAGTTCTGGGAAATGCACGATTTGATCTACGAACACCAGAACGACTGGAAGAAAGAGTTTGACGTGCGGCCGATTTTTGAAGGCTACGCGAAACAAATCGGTATCGACGTTGATCGTTACAAACGCGACGTCGACGGCGAGGCCGTGGCGAACCGGATCATGCAGGATGGAAAGCGTGGTCACTCGCTCGGCGTAAAAGGCACGCCGACGGTTTTCATGAATGGGCGCGAGGTGTCGTTTGAAAATCTCCCTGCGGAAAAACTCCGGGTCGTGATTCAGAGTGAGCTCCGCGGCGCCTCACAATGAAAAAGCTTTACGCCCTCGCCGCACTGCTTTCACTCGCCGGCATTGCCGACGCGCTTTACCTCACGATTGAGCACGTTACCGGGCAAACTGTTCGCTGCACGATTCTCTCCGGCTGTTCGGAAGTGCTCAGCAGCCAGTATGCGGTGGTCGCGGGCATGCCGCTGGCAGCCGTGGGCGCTGCTGCGTACTTCACCGTTTTTAGTCTCGCTACGCTCGCTTTATTCGGATACGGCATTGCCGGGAAGATTTTGACGCCGCTCGTCGTCGCGATGTTTTTTGTGAGTGTGTGGTTGTTCTACTTGCAGGCTTTCGTCATCCGCCAGTTTTGTCAGTACTGCCTCTTCTCAGCCGCGATCACCACGTGTCTGTTGGTAATCGTCCTTAGCCTTCGTTGGTTCCGCCGGTGATTTCCGGAGGGGCGGCCACGGAGTGCCGCCCCTACAGTACATACCGAGGCGCGCGAAGTATTTTACGAAATGCGGAACGAACTGTAGGGGCGGCACTCCGTGGCCGCCCCTCGGCGGTTCATTTGTTCCCGCGCCTGCATCCGTGTAAGGTATCCAAATTCAGACAGACTAAGAAGGTGGAGCAATGGTTCAGCAGCAACCAACAGTCGCCGACATTTTTCGGCGAGCGCAGGCTTTGCGACAGGAAAACGCCGGCTGGTCGTTGAAGCAGCTCAGCGAGCAACTCGTCAAAGAATATTCAGGCCAGCCATTTCCGCCGCTGCATAATTTGACCATCCCCGAGCAGGACGCGCGCGCGCCGGAAGAAGACTGGACCGCCGGTCTTCCCATTGTGCGCCGCGGAATTCAGTTTCAGGACTGGAAGGAAGTCGTCGCGGGCATACTGCTGAGTTTCGAGCAAACAGAAAACTACGAACGCGAACGTGGGCCGGAAGGCGATCGTGATGACTGGCACGATCGAACTGTCGGGATCGACGATGCGGTTTCCAAAGGCGTCGGCAAATGGATGCCCGAAGAGTTGCTCGCGCTCGCGGAGCGCAAAGGCAAAAAATCTGCGTAATCTGTGGATGACTAAGTAGTCATGAGTTTTCTCAACAATCTATTCCAGGATCCCAATTACCAAACAACCGATCCGCGTAAGCCGGAAGAGATCGAAGATCCGGAGATCATCATCAGTCCCGACACGCGACGAGAGAAGCGCATACCACCGGGACAGTCACGCACCAAGAAGTGGCCCGTGCTCGACGCACACGGAACGCCCGAGATCGATCTCGCGAATTGGACGTTTGAAGTCGGCGGCCTCGTCGAGAACCCGCTCAAGTGGTCGCTTGATGAGTTTATGCAACTGCCGCCGGTGCGCGTCTATGCTGACTTTCATTGCGTGACACGTTGGTCGCGTCTGGACAACGTTTGGGGCGGTGTTTCGACGAGAGAGATCGCGCGGCTCGTCGGAGTAAAACCTGAAGCGAAGTTTGTGCTTGCGTTGGCTTATGACTACGGTTGGACCACCAACCTTCCGATCGAATACTTCCTCAATGAGGACTCGTTGTTTGCATGGTCACACGACGGCCAGCCGATCCCACCGGAACACGGCGGGCCGGTGCGTTTGATCATTCCCCAACTCTACGCGTGGAAATCGGCGAAGTGGGTGAGAGGCGTGCGCTTTCTCGAACAAGATCAGGCCGGCTACTGGGAAGTGGGCGGCTATCACATGCGTGGCGTGCCCTGGGGCACTGGCGACGGTGAGCGCTTCCGCTGGTCGTAGAATTATAGGTGTTTTAAGACCGACCTATATGTCAACTCGCCCAGCAAACACCCCGAAAGACGCGGCCGCCGTAATCCTTTTACGGCAAGACACTGATCCCGCAAATCCTGAAGTCTTCTGGGTCAAACGCAGCGATAAGCTCGCGTTTTTGGGCGGATTTCACGCGTTTCCAGGCGGGCAGATCGACGCCGAAGACGCGGAAGTCGACGTTAGAAACGCGCCCAATCCGGAAACTGCGACGATGATTAGCGGTGCCGCGCGTGAGCTGTTTGAAGAGTTGGGAGTGTTGGTTGTGCGCGGCGGCGAGGCGCTCACTAGAGGTCAAAGAGTTTCCATCCTTGACGATCTCGAATCGAACCGCATGTCGTGGCCCGCGTTGTTGAAACACTACGAGCTCTATCTCGATGCTAACGATTTCACTTACGTCGGTCGCTGGGTGACGCCGCCTTTCAATGCGAGACGTTTCGACACGTGGTTCTTTCTCGTCAATTGTCCGGCGAAGCAGGAACCGAATGTGGTCGCTGGTGAGCTGGCAAGCGGCGAATGGATCACCGCGCGGAATGCGTACGATAGCTGGCTACAAGATCAGGTCGTAGCTGTGCCGCCAACTCTACACGCGTTGAGAACTCTCGGCGCGGGCATCACTCCGGATCTCGTCGAACGCTTCTTATCAAATCCGCACGCGCATGGCGAAATTTGTCGCCGCATCACCTTTCGACCAAACTACATTTGTTTCCCGGTTCGTACACCAACTCGGCCGCCGGCAACCCACACCTGTTGCTATCTCGTTCATAACTCGAAAGAGATCCTCGTCTTCGATCCCGGTTCACCGTACGAGGATGAACAACAAGCGCTGGCTTCGTGTCTTGACGAAATGATCGGCGAAGGACGGCGGGTGCGAGAGATCATCATTACTCATCTGCATCCGGATCATGTCGGCGGCGTCAATGCACTCAAAGCACATCTGGGCGGAACTGTTCCTATCGCTGCGCACGCAAAAACCGCGGCAACGCTTGCGGACATTCACGTCGATCGTCTGATCGAAGACAACGATCTCCTCACGCTCGTTGGCGAACCACAGATCACTCTGCGTGCTTTGCACACACCCGGCCACGCTCTCGGCCACCTGTGTTTTCACGACGCTGATCGCGGCGTGCTGCTCAGCGGCGACAACATCGTCGGCGTCGGTTCGGTGCTGATCGATCCGCCAGAGGGAAACATGCGCATCTATCTAGATTCCCTCGAACGGATGCGCTCGCTGCCGAATCTCTCGGTTCTCCTCGGCGGCCACGGACCAGCCGTCGCAACTCCGTATCAAAAGATCGACGAATACATCTCACATCGACTCGAGCGCGAGCGTAACATCCTCGAAGCTGTGCGCGCGGGAGCAACAACGCCCAAAGAGATCGTCGCCCACGTCTACACCGACGTTTCGCCGAAAGCTTACGGAATGGCCGAACGCGCAGTCATCGCGCATCTCGAAAAACTCAAGGACGACGGCTTGGTATCCGCAGATTACGCCGATTCCATAGACCCATCTGTGTAATCCGTGGATAAAAGGTTAGAATCTCTTCCCGATTTAAATATATGGATTACCCAAGAACCCTTCGCGAACTCAGGGCGGCCAGGTATCAAACCCTCTCCGTCAAAGACGAGCTGCGCCTCAACGTAATCAAGAAACTCCGCACCGGCGAGAGATTGTTTCCCGGAATTGTTGGTTACCAGGACACCGTTATTCCGCAATTGATCAATGCGATCCTGTCGCGGCACAACGTCATCCTGCTCGGCCTGCGCGGTCAGGCAAAGAGCCGGATCATTCGGCTGCTGACCGATCTTCTGGACGAGCGCATTCCGATCATCGCCGGCTCCGAAGTCAACGACGATCCGTTCCGTCCCATCTCCGCTTACGGCCGACAGACACTCGAGCAAAACGGCGAGCAAACGCCGATTGACTGGGTCGGTCGCGACGCGCGTTTTGTCGAAAAACTGGCGACGCCCGATGTGACTGTCGCCGACATCATCGGCGACGTGGATCCGATCAAGGCGGCGAAAGGCGGTCACCTGCTGAGTGATGAGTTAACGATTCACTACGGCCTGCTGCCACGCGCGAATCGCGGCGTCTTCGCAATCAACGAACTGCCCGACCTGGCCGGAAAGATTCAGGTCGCGCTCTTCAACATCATGCAGGAAGGCGACGTGCAGATTAAGGGCTATCCGGTGCGTCTGCCGCTCGACGTGATGCTGATGTTTTCTGCCAATCCCGAGGATTACACTGCGCGCGGCAAGATCATCACGCCGTTGAAGGACCGTATTGGCACCGAGATCATGACGCACTATCCGAAGGAACTGCCGGCAGCGATCGAAATCACGCGGCAGGAAGCCTGGACCGATCGTTTCGATCATCGCGACCAACTGCTGGTTCCTGAGTTCATTCGTGAAGTGGTCGAGCAGATTGCGTTTGAAGCACGCGACGATAATCACGTCGACAAGCATTCCGGCGTCTCGCAACGAATGCCCATCACGGTGATGGAATCGGTGGTGTCGAATGCTGAACGGCGTTCGCTGTTGACCGGCGATGAGTTCGTTGTGCCTCGCATCTCGGACATTTACGCCGCCATTCCGTCGATGACGGGCAAGATGGAGTTGGAGTACGAAGGCGAGCAGCTCGGCGCGAATCGTATCGCACGCGATCTTATAAAGCGCGCGGCCGGAGAAATCTTCGAGGGTTACTTTGTTGGCATCGACTTCGGGAGAACCGTGCAATGGTTTGACGAGGGAAACAAACTCCTGCTTGCTGATACTGCTGCCGCGTCAGAATGTTTGAATCTGATAGAGAGTGTGCCGGAGTTGTTGGAGACGGCGATGATTCCGTTTGATTTTTCTCGCTCTGATGCCGCGCGACTTGTCGCTGCGTGCGAGCTGGTGCTCGAAGGTCTGTACGCGGAAAACAAGATCAGTCGTAACGAAGAGGGTGGCTACGCCGCGGTAACGAAAGCGAAGAAGGATCGTCGTGGGATGATCTACGATGATCTGACTGAAACCGGCAAATACAGTTAGATCCGTGTAAATCCGGCTTTAAGATCCGTCTAATCTGTGGCTCATGAAGTTTAAATATTCCAAGTTTGAAGGGTTTGACGTCTTCGGCATCAATCTGGGCGACCTGATGGACAGTATGTCCGATGCTTTGCTCGATTCCGGTTACGACGACGACTATTACTGGACTCGCCAACGAAAGACTACAGACACTTCACTCGACGCCCTCCGCCGCGCGTTGCTCCAGGCCCTCATGCAGAAGGGGCTCGTCAACGAAAGCCAGATCCGCGAAATGCTCGCGCAGAACGAAGGCAAGTTTCGCGGCTCGCTGCTCGAGGAGTTGTTGAATCAGCTAATCGAGCGCCTCGTTGAAGAAGGCTATCTGACGCTTCACGAAGCTCCACCACAACGAGCCGATCAACAACGCGGGGCTCCGCGACAGGGTGAAATGTTTCCGGAGCCGCTGCCACGTGACGTTCGTTTCGAAGTCACCGAGAAAGGACTCGATTTCCTCGGCTACAAAACACTGCGGAACCTGCTCGGGAGTTTTGGTAAGAGCGCCGCCGGACGCCACGACACAGTTTATCTTTCGACCGGCGTCGAAGCTGCTGCCGCCAGCAAACGTTACGAGTTTGGCGACACGATCAATCTCGACGTCAACACGACGTTGCTCTCGGCGATTCAACGCGAAGGGCTGAAAGTTCCACTCAATCTTGAGTATCGTGATCTGTACGTTCACCAGTGCGATTACCAGTCGTCGTGTGCGACAGTCGTGATGCTCGACTGTTCTCATTCGATGATTCTTTACGGCGAAGATCGCTTTACGCCGGCGAAGAAAGTCGCGCTCGCGATGTCGCACCTGATTCGCACGCAGTATCCCGGCGATTCGCTCAAAGTGGTCCTGTTTCACGATGCTGCGGAAGAGTTGCCGCTGGCCAAACTCGCAACCACGCAAGTTGGTCCATATCACACCAACACCGCTGAGGGTCTGCGACTCGCGCGTCGTCTGCTTCAGGCACAACGCAAAGAGATGAAGCAGATCGTGATGGTGACTGACGGAAAGCCGACGGCGTGTTTTGTACAGACTTCCACCGGCGGCGGAACCAAAAAAACCGACAAGAGCCCGACGCGTCGCCTTTATAAGAACTCGATGGGCGGCGATCCGCTGGTCATGTCTGAAACGTTCAAGGAAGTTCAGGCGTGTCGCAAAGCCGGAATCATGATCAATACGTTCATGCTGGCCAGCGACTATTATCTGGTCGATTTTGTGAAGCAGATGAGCGCCATGACGAATGGCAAAGCATATTTCGCCAACCCTGGAAATCTCTCGCAGTTTGTTCTGATAGATTTTCTGCGCCGCAGGACTCGACGCGTCCGGTAGCTCGCCACGATCCAATCCGTAAAATCCGTGGCAGAAAAACTCAGTTTCCATGCGCGACTCAAATCGATCACCGGGACGAGGTAATCTGTTGTCACGCGGCAACCGTTTTCTACTGCCGTATTTGATTCTGCTCCTTGGCTTCTGCTTCACGCTGCTGGTCTATTACTACTTCTCCAAACTCACCCTCGAACAGGACAAGAGCAATTTCGAGCGACAGGCGCAAGAGATCCAGGACCAGATTCGGCTTAGACTCGAAACCTCGATCACTCTGTTACGTTCAGGCACCGGACTCTTTGCCGCCAGTGACTCGGTTGAGGCGCACGAGTTTGAGCGGTTCGTGCAACAGATCGAGTTGGAAAAGAACTACCCCGGTGTTCAGGGAATCGGTTTTTCACGACGATTTAGCGCAGCCGAGAAAGCAAGCGTTTTAGCCGAGATGAAGCGGCAAGGCGTGAGCAACTTCAAGATCTGGCCCGACGAACCTCCGCGCAACGAAATCAACTCGATCGTCTATCTGCAACCGGCAAATCCTCGAAACCAACTGGCGGTTGGCTTCGACATGGCAACGGAACCTGTGCGACGTCAGGCAATGGAGGGCGCGCGCGATTCAGGTAATCCGACCGCTTCCGGACGTGTGCAACTGGTCCAGGAAAAAGACGTTCCGGATCCTGACAAGCAGTCGGGCTTTCTTATCTATGTGCCGGTCTACCGCAATGGTGCGCCGGATTCAACCGTCGAAGAGAGGCGTAATGCGCTCGTCGGTTTTGTTTACAGCCCGTATCGCGTAGGCGATTTCCTGGAGCCGGCTAAATCGGAGAATGTCAGGTTTCAGATTTACGATGGTTCAGAGATTGGGAGCGACGGTTTACTTACCTCAGGGATCGTTGAAGATCTCGGTGAATCGGCGTTCTCGGAGGTAAGAACGCTTTCCGTGGCCGGTCGCACCTGGACCATTGCTTACGCCAGCAGGCCTGCTTTTGACCAGCGTTCGAGTAGATCCCTTTTGAAGTACACGCTGATCGCCGGTGTGTTGCTGAGTTTGCTTTTCGCGGCCGTTACTCGCGCCGAAATCAAAGCGCGCACACATGCTGAAGGCACCGCCGAGGAACTCAAAAAATCAGAGGCGACGATCAGACAGACGCTGCACGAACGGGAACGCGCCGAAGAAGCTTTACACGAAACAGCGGAAGCGTTGCGCGTCGCTAACGCACGTGCACTCCTCGAATATGAACGTCTGCTCGAACGAATCAAAGCATTGGCCCAGGCACTCGGAACCGCTCGCGAGCTGAATGCGATCTTCCGAGCGTTGCGTCAATTCACCAACGTCTCCGTGCCGTGCAACGGATTCTTTGTTTCGCTTTACGATTCGATCCGCGATGTTCGCACCGCTTGTTACGGTTGGGCCGACGGCGGCGAGTTGGATGTATCCGAGTTGCCGCCGATGCCGGTCACCAGTACCGGTCCAAACAGTCGCGCCGTGCGCACTGGCGAAGTGATCATCACCAACGACTACATGCACGCGACGCAGACGAACCCCGGCGTGGTTGTTGGTCCTGACAATGGTTTGCGTCCCGATTCTTCCCTCGCGGTGCCGATGGCGGTGATGGGGAGGATTATCGGCACGATTGAGGTACAGAGTTACGAGAAGAATGTCTACCGCCCCGAACATGTCACTGCGATGAGCATGGCCGCAAACCTCACCGCCGTGGCGATTGAGAATGTGCGACTGCTCAAACTCGAACGCACCGCTCGTGAAGCTGCGGAAGAGTCGAACCGTTTGAAGGATGAGTTTCTCGCCACCGTTTCACACGAGCTGCGCACTCCGCTAACCGCGATACTCGGCTGGTCCAGGCTGCTCGAAGGGGGCACGCTCGACGACGCAACGATGCAACAGGCAGTTGAAACGATCTGGCGTAACGCGAAGGCGCAGGCGCAGATCGTCGACGACATCCTCGACGTCTCGCGCATCATCACCGGCAATCTTTATCTCGATCTGCATCCTTTGGAAGTGGCCCCCGTAGTTGAGAATGCTATCAACGTCGTGCGGCCGACTGCCGACGCGAAGGGGATCAAAGTTGAAACTTACTTCGACTCTGCACCGGCGATGATTTCGGGCGACGCCAACCGGCTGCAACAGGTAGTTTGGAACCTGTTGTCGAATGCGGTGAAGTTTACGAACAGTGGCGGGCGTGTTTGCGTAAAAGTATCGCAGGGTCGCGGAGCCATTACCGTCAGTGTTTCTGATACTGGTCAGGGCATCAACAAGGAGTTTTTGCCGTACGTGTTCGAGCGCTTCCGTCAGGCCGACAGCACGACGACGAGGCAGCATGGAGGTCTCGGACTCGGACTCGCGATTGCGCGCCATCTCGTGGAAATACATGGCGGAACGATTCGCGCGGAGAGCAAAGGCGAAGGTCAGGGCGCGACTTTCACAATCACGCTGCCGCTGCTCGAGGCCAGCGTGGCCACGGCGGACGTTGCTGATGGTAGTCAGCATAAACTGGCGCAATCTCACCAATTGTTGTCGGGTTTGAACGTCCTCTTGGTTGACGACGACTCGGATACGCTCACGCTGATGACCACCGCGCTGACGAAACGACAGGCGAATGTCACGGCAGTTTCGTCGGCGGTTGAGGCGATTCAGGCGATTGCGCGGAAGCGGCCCGATGTGCTGGTGTCGGACATTGCGATGCCTGACGAAGACGGGTACGGTTTGATTGAGAAGGTTCGTTTGTTGGAAAGCGGCGCGTCGGACAGTATTCCAGCCGTGGCGATCACGGCCTACGCGAAGGATGAGGATCGCGAACGGGCGTTGTCGGCAGGGTTTCAGATCTACCTGGCGAAACCGGTGGAGTTGACGGAGCTGATTTCAGTCGTGGCGCGCGCGGCGCGGCGGGACTTTTGACAGGATTGACATGATTTTCCTGTAATCGTTTGTGGAAATGGCGCACGTTCAGATCGACAACATCAAAATGGCTTACACCGACACGGGCTCGGGACGCCCGATCGTGCTGATCCACGGGTATCCGTTCAATAGAACCTTGTGGAATGAACAGGTGGCTGCGTTAAGCGGATCGTATCGCGTGATCGCGCCGGACCTGCGAGGTTTTGGCGAAAGCGATTCGTCCGCAGAGGCAACGATGAGCCGCATGGCTCAGGATGTGGCGCTCTTGTTGGACCACCTCGCAATTCCGCGCGCTACCCTTGGCGCGCTGTCGATGGGTGGGTACGTGGCGCTCGCGTTCTACAAACTGTTTGCTTCGCGTGTGCGGGCTCTGATTCTCGCCGATACGCGAGCGCAGGCGGACACGGAAGAAGCAAAACAAACACGTGCACAGCAAGCGGAAAAGGCGCTCGCTGAAGGCATGGCCGGGATCGCCGACGCGATGTTGCCAAAGTTGCTAACGCCCGAGACTGTGAGCAAGCGACCGGAGATCGTTAAACGCGTTCGCGACATGATGTTGAAAACGAAGCCGGAAGGCGCCGCGGCCGCCCTGCGCGGAATGGCGGAACGTGACGATCAAACGTCGCTGTTAGCGAAGATCACCGTGCCGGCGTTGATTCTTGTTGGAGCTGAAGATGCGATAACGCCGGTCGCCGACAGTGAGAAGATGCATCAGGCGATTGCGGGTTCGCGTTTGGTCGTGATTGAGAATGCCGGACATGTTTCCAACCTCGAACGCACTGAAAGGTTTAATGAAGCGCTGCTGGATTTTCTCAGCGACTCGTCCAGCTAATTAGATGGCGTCCCACAAAAAATTTACTATCGAAGAGCGCGTCCGCTGGGGTGATGTCGATGCGGCGCGCATTATCTTTTACGGCGCTTACATCCACTTCTTCGAGTATGCCGAGACGGAGTTGTTTCGCGCTGTCGGTCTGCATTACGGGGTGTTCTTTGACGAGATGAAGATCTGGCTGCCGCGCGTTCATCTCGAATGCGACTTCCATCGCATCGCGCGGCTCGACGATCTGTTGCAAGTGAGTGTTTACGTCGGACGCTTTGGTACGAAGTCGATGAGACTGAATTTTGAAGTGCGTCGCAAAGGCAGCGAAGAGCTGGTGGCGACGGCGCATTTTGTCCTGGCGGCAGTGAACCAGGATACGTTTGAAACTGTTCCGATTCCTTTGGAGTTACGCGAGAAGCTGGCGCCGTACACCGCGAACGAAAATGACTAGTGTTCCCAACGACGTTGCCCTCGAAGGTCTCGATGAAAACACAATCAATCGAGATCCGATCAAGCAGTTTCAGGTGTGGTTCAACGACGCCATCGCCGCGAAGCTTCCGCTACCGGAAGCGATGACACTTGCGACCGCCACGGCCGACGGAAAGCCTTCGGCGCGCATGGTGCTGCTCAAGCAAGTGGACGAAGATGGATTTGTTTTCTTCACCAACTACAACAGCTCGAAAGCCGAGCAGCTCGATGCGAACCCGAATGCAGCGTTAGTGTTTTACTGGTCGCGACTCGATCGGCAAGTGCGTGTTGAAGGAAGCGTTGTGAGGACGTCGGCGCAGGAGTCGTGCGATTACTTCAAGACTCGGCCACGCGAGAGCCAGATTGGCGCCTGGGCGTCAGCGCAAAGCGAAGTGATCTCGGGTCGTGATGTGCTCGAGCAGCGAGCGCGGGAACTGGAAGAGATGTATCTCGATCGTGAGGTCGACTGTCCAGAGCACTGGGGCGGTTATCGTTTGAAGCCTGAGCGCATCGAATTCTGGAAAAGCCGCATCGGACGCCTTCACGATCGGATTCTTTACGTGCGCGACGCCGATGGCTGGACCATCTCCCGCCTGGCTCCATAAACACTTCGTTTTGTGCCTTTTGTGGCTAAAACAGCCTTGAAAAGAAGCGGATTCCGATAATCCTCATCTCGCGACCTTCACGAATCACCGCGTAATCTTCGATTCGGTAATACTTTTCTTTTAGTCCCAGAACCCGGCCGCGACTGTACGCCGTCAGCGGCTTAACTGCTTGAGCCGGTGGTTCAATTTTCTTTGCCAACGTCGCTTTGAAGTCCCGGATCCGTTCAGCAACGTTTGGATTGCGCTGCGCGAGTTGATCCAAATGGGCACGGAAGTCGGCGACGTCTCGTCTCAACTGCGCCGCGTACGCAGCAAACTCTTTCGCTGATTCAGGCGGCTTGCGGTTCAATGTCTCTTTGAACTTCGGCGGAAAAAATGTCGCCTCTTCCTCGCCGCTGTTCGGACTAAACAACGGCATCGTCAAAAACAGAAGCTGCATGCGACTCTTGAACGCATCGACCAACAAGGCCGTGTCGACGTTCGCTAGACTGTCGCCATCGAACTCTCCTTCGGTGATCGCGATCTCTCGCCGGCGCGAAGCGTTTCTCACGAACGTCGCTTCAAACGCGCGGTCGAAGTCCAGATCTACAGCCAGCAGGTTCTGAAAGCGATTACACACACGGTAGGCTTCGGTCACCTCTTTGGGTTGACGCGTTCTCATCTGACTGAACACGGCGGAGGCACACGAGAACACAACCAGACAGGCACAAATCAGTTTTTGGTGTGAGTAATTGGACATACTCAGACGGGTCGGAGTGCGCTCTTCACCAGCTTTTTCTTCAAATTAACGTAACCCTGCTCACCGGCAACAAGATCTCCCAACACACGCTTCACGCCGCGGTGCCCGCGCGCAAACTCGATCATGCGCTCTGTGAATGGCGCGCCAAAGAAGTTGCCGTAAAACCGGGGTCGCATTTGCGCAGCGCGACGCAGCTCGGCGCCGAAGTCTTCGCGCCAGCACTGTTCGTACGACTGCGGCGCCCCACTTAAGTAACACTCGGCAAACAGTTCCGCGGAGCGCAAAGCATAATAGATGCCCTCACCTGTGACCGGATCCGCAAAGCCTGCTGCATCGCCGAGCAGTGCCCAATTCCCGCCGCAAACTGTTCGGCTGTCCCACGTCTTTGCGCTCAATCCGGGGATGCGTGCTGCATATCTCTCAGCCGTTGCGCGCAAGTGCTCACCGATCTTTGTTCGTTCCGGCGTCTCTGTTTTGGTCTGCCAGAAGTTGACCTTTCTACCTTCGCATTGAAGGTAGTAACCGATCATGAATTGCCAAAGTAGTTGGTCCAGCGGTTCGTGTTCGAACGCATCCTGAGTGGTGGCGATGCCGAACGAAATGTGATCGGGACGCGGAAAGGCCCACGCATAACCAACCCAACCAGGAAGAAAAGCAACCGCCGTCGGAGCGATATCATTTGCTGGGAGGGGCGCACGATAACCGAATGCCACTTCCATGTCCGACGGCGGCAATGGTCCGGCAAGTTTTTTCGCTATCCCGCTGTTGGCGCCGTCTGCTGCAACGAGGAATGCGCCGGCCCACTCTGATTCATGCTCGCTGTTTACCTGCCAGCCTGAGTCAGTCTTGGTTATTTTTCTCGCTGAGATCTTTTCGGAGATCACGTGCGCACCGGCGTCACGCGCGCGATCGCGGAGGTAACAATCAAAGGCAATGCGAGAATAGATCGCGAACGGCTCATCCAGCACGAGATGAAGTCTCTTGCTCGACGGCGAGTACAAGTCGAGCTCATTGATAGTCCGGCCGACGGCATTCAGCAACTGCGGCCACGCTTTCAGCGCCTTAGCCGTGACACCGCCACCGCAGGCCTTCGGCTCACCTTCCGGACGCCCATCAAAGAGCGCGACGCGCGCGCCACTCTTTGCGAGCACCTCCGCCGCAAACGAACCCGCTGGTCCCGCGCCAATAATAAGTAGATCGTATCGAACAGACATCACGTTTGCGCCTTTGTTTGAAAACCGCGCGGCGCTAGAATACCAGCCGTTCCCTGCAAATGACGAAAGGCGCACGATGGCTGATCAGAGCTGCCTGGTCTTTTCCGGCATTGCACCCCATCCACCGATCATGGTGCCTGAGGTTGGCCGCGAATCGATCTCCAAGGTCGTTGATTCGATTGAGGCAATGGCGGAGCTCACCAAACGAATTATCGATTGCGGCGCCGAGACTGTCGTTCTGATCTCACCGCATGCACCGCTGGAGGAGGATTCGTTTGTTGCTTACGAAGGTCCGGAAGTCACTGGCGACTTCTCAAACTTCAACGCTCCCGAGATTTCCTTTACGGCACCGGTCGACGAAGAGTTGCTCAGCGCGATCAGAAAAGCTGCTGCCTCGCAGAATTATGACGTTACGCTCTTGCATGAACAGTTTCTGGATCACGGCACCGCCGTTCCGCTTTACTTCCTACAACGCCACGGCTTTCACGGCAAAGTCGTGACCCTTGGCTACAGCTTTTTATCGAATGACGATCACTTACGGTTCGGAACTTCCATCCGGAACGCTGTCGAAGATGTGGGCCGGCGTGTCGCTTTCGTCGCGAGTGGCGATTTGAGTCATCGTCTGAAACCGCACGCGCCGGCCGGGTACAATCCCGAAGCACATGGGTTCGACGATCAGGTTGTGGAAGCCCTGCGTTCGAATAACCCGCAGCGAATCGTTGAGATTGACCATAATTTACGCAAGCTTGCGGGTGAGTGTGGGTATCGCTCGATGCTGGTCGCGATCGGCGCGTGCTCGAGTCTACAGCCGTCGTGCGAGGTGCTGAGTTACGAAGCACCTTTTGGCGTAGGGTATCTCGTTGCTCAACTCACGAACCGTTCAGCACAAGACACAGAAGTTGCACTTCCGTCTCTCGCACGCAGTGCGGTAGAGACGTTTGTACGCTCCGGAGATATTCTCTCGCCGACGGGGTCGAGCGCGGGCCTTTTAGGAGCGCCGGCGCCGTGCTTTGTTTGCCTCAAAACTCTCGACGGTGAGCTGCGTGGTTGCATCGGAACGATTGAGCCGGCGCGACAGACGCTTGCCGAAGAAATCGTTGCTAACGCGATCAGTGCCGCGACGAACGATCCGCGCTTCGATTCGGTAAAGGTTGAAGAACTATCGAACCTGCGTTACTCGGTTGATGTCCTTTTTCCTGCGGAACCGGCAACGATGAAGGATTTGGACCCGTCCGTTTTCGGTGTGATTGTCGAAGATGAAAGTGGGATGCGGAGAGGACTGTTACTGCCTGATATTCAGGGCATCGACAACGCCGAACAACAGGTTGAGATTGCAGCGCGAAAAGCCGGAATCGCTCGTGATGAACGACTCCGGCTTTGGCGTTTTAAAGTGGAGAGGTTTGGAGAATAAGAAATCCTGCGTTTAGACGTCGAGGTTTCTCACATCGAGTGCGTTATCCTCGATGAACTTCCTTCGCGGCTCGACAGCGTCACCCATTAACACGGTGAAGATCTGATCGGTTTCGACCATGTCGTCAATGCGAACCTCTAACAGCGTTCGCTTGTCGGGATTCATAGTTGTTTCCCAAAGCTGTTCCGGGTTCATCTCGCCGAGACCTTTGTAACGCTGAATCGTGAGATCCTTCTTGGCTGCGGTTAATACCTTTTCAAGCAAGTCCTCACGTGTCGCTACTTCCTCGCTGGATCCGTTTTCACCCGAGATAAACGGAGCCGCGAGATTGTCTTCCAGGGCCTTGAAAAGCTCTACCGCCTTCTGAAACTCAACGAAGCTGGCGAAATTCCAGTCAATTACCAGATTCACGCCCGTACTGGACACCGTCTCGATTTCCCAGAGTCCATGCTCTTCGTCCTGAGTCATCTCGGTCTTGTGATAGCCAGCCTTGTCTAAAGCGCCTTCGATCTTGGCCATCAACTCTTCGTCCTGGAAGACTTTGCGCAGAGTTAAGCCCTCTTTGCGCAACACGCCTTTGCGCCCGGCCAGGGATTCGAGCAGAACGTTGAGCAGTTGTGGGTCTCCACCCAGCCGTCTCGTCGCCCGCTCGCAGTAACGTTTAAAATCAACCATCTGTTCAAGCGATCTTGCCAGTTCTTTGCCTTCGATCGGTTCTCCCGCACCCGCCGACTTGACCGACATATCGCCGGTCGCCATGCGCATGAGGTAGCGAATCATCGAACCCTCGTCTTTTATGTACTCTTCCTTCTTACCACGTTTTACTTTGAACAGCGGGGGCTGGGCAATGTAGACGTGTCCGTTCTCGACGAGAGCCGGCATCTGCCGGTAGAAGAACGTCAGCAGCAACGTGCGGATGTGGGAACCGTCAACATCGGCGTCGGTCATCAGGATGATTTTGTGGTACCGCAGCTTCGTTAGGTCAAAATCGTCTTTTCCGATTCCCGTGCCCAGCGCGGTAATCAGTGATTTTATTTCGCTGTGACCCAGCATCTTGTCGAACCGGGCCTTTTCCACGTTCAGGATTTTGCCCTTGAGCGGCAGGATTGCCTGGTTCCTGCGGTCACGACCCTGTTTGGCCGAGCCGCCCGCGGAATCACCCTCGACGATGTAGATCTCCGACTGAGACGGATCGCGTTCCTGACAGTCAGCCAGTTTGCCGGGCAACATTGTCGAACCCAGTGCGCCCTTGCGGACGATTTCACGCGCTTTGCGCGCCGCTTCACGAGCACGCGCAGCGTCGAGTGCCTTTCCGACAATCTTGCGCGCCACCGGCGGGTTCTGTTCAAAAAACTCTGTCAGCCGATCGTTCAAGAACGACTCAACGGCGCCTTTCACGTCGGAGTTGAGTTTTCCCTTTGTCTGGCCTTCAAACTGCGGCTGCGGCAGCTTCACCGAGATCACGGCTACCAAGCCCTCGCGCACGTCATCGCCGCTCAGAGAGCCTTTGAAGTTCTTCGCCAGACCTGACGACTGCGCGTACGCGTTGATCGTTCGCGTGAACGCGGAGCGGAATCCCGACAGGTGCGTGCCACCGTCGACGGTGTTGATATTGTTCGCGAACGAGTAGACCTTCTCGTCGTAGGCGTCGTTGTACTGGATTGCGACCTCGATTGAGAGGTTCTCGCCTTCCTTCTCGAAATAGATCGGCTTGTCGTGCAACGTCGACTTGTTCTTGTTCAGGTGCTTGACGAACTCCGCAATGCCGCCTTTGTAATAGAACTCATGCGAACGCTCCGGCTCCTCACGCTCATCTTTGATCGTGATGCGAATGCCTTTGTTCAGAAACGCCTTTTCGCGCAGACGCTCAGACAGCTTGTCGAAACTGAACGCCGTCTCGGTAAAGATTTGCCCGTCAGGTTTGAACGTAATCTTCGTTCCGCGCCTACGTGTCTTACCGGTTGGGGCCAAAGGCGCAACCGGAATCCCGCGTGCGTACTCCTGCTCGTAGGTTCTTCCGTCGCGCCAGATCTCCAGATGCAGCTTTTCGGAAAGGAAGTTCACGCACGAAACGCCAACGCCGTGCAGACCACCTGAAACCTTGTAAGCGTTTGAGTCAAACTTGCCGCCGGCGTGAAGCTTAGTCATCACGACTTCGGCCGCCGAGCGTTTCTCCTTCTTGATTTCGTCGACCGGGATACCGCGCCCGTTATCGATGACCGTGATCGAATTATCGAGATGAATTGTTACCTCAACCGTATCGCAATAACCTGCCAACGCTTCGTCAATTGAATTATCAACAACTTCGTAAACGATATGATGAAGGCCTATCTCTCCCGTCGATCCGATATACATGGCCGGACGTTTTCGCACTGCATCGCGTCCTTCCAAAATTGTGATCGATGATGAATCGTAAGCCATACTTTTCTTCTGTGTTGCTTTAGTCTCTGCTGTTACCAATAGCTTCTCCTATACACTTATCAAACAGTTCGATCGCCCATCGCGAGTGAAGATTCGACGTCACTGCTGCGCACCATCCCGTCCTCGATCTCGTACACATTGGCCCTGGAAAAGAAACTTTCGACGTGGCTCCGCTTTGAGGTTGTAATGAAGGTTTGTGTGCGATTTTCAAGGTATTCAAGAAGGTGTCTTATCCTTCGCTCATCCAGCTCCGCGTCGACATCGTCAATGAGGAAAACCGGATGGTCATTCGAGGTTGAATTATACAACGAAATCGCCGCTAAGTCTAATAATAACAATGCGCTACGTTGCTGCCCGGAGCTTCCGTAGATGCGGATTTCGCGGCCGTCCAAATGAATCTCCAAATCGTCGCGATGCGGGCCGATAAGAGAGTGTCCGGCAGCCACTTCCGCGGCCATTCTCAACACGACTCGCGAGCGCAGCAGCGATTTGTAATCACTCAGATCGCCTTTGTTCTCGAGTGACGAAACATAGCGCGTGGTAACCTCCCGGCGTTCAAACAATTGGCGTTCGAGTGTCGCGTTCAATCCGGCGACGTATTCCTCGCGTGCGTGGTGAATCAAATCTCCCAGACTGACGAGCTGTTCGTTCCAGGGGGCCAGCAAGTCTTCCACCTTGTCTGGACCAAGCTCGTTTTCGTTGGCGAGTTGCAGTACGCGATTCTTTTGTTTGATGACTTTGTTGTAGTCGGCGAGCGTTTTCAGATAAGCAGGCCTGAGCGATGAGATGCCGCGATCGAGAAAGCGCCGGCGAGCTTCCGGCATGCCGCGTACGACTTCGAGATCCGCCGCTGTGAATGAGAAGACTTGAAGTTGAGTGAGATATCTTGCGAGTGTTTCTCTTTTTGCGTTGACGAAGATTGTCTTGGAGTTGTCGTGAAGACTGACTTGTAAATCCCGTTCGAGGTTCGAGCCGGTTGTAACTTTGCCTCTAACAACTGCCAACTCTTCGCCAAATCTGATTGCTTCCTGAAGACGCTGCGTGCGAAACGACTTGGTCCGGGCGAGGAGATAGATTGCTTCGAGCCAGTTTGTCTTGCCGTGGCCGTTGTTTCCGTAAATGATATTCAGCCGCGGGCCCCACTCGATTCTCCCACTCAGATTACGAAAATTAGTCGCTTCAATTGCAGCGAGCAGCATCAAGCGATACTAACACAGGGCCACAGATGACACGGATCAGTGGCTACCAGATCGGATTGATTGGCGGGATGTCAGCGGCAATTTTCATCCTGCGAATGCGTTCAACTGGCGTGCGTTCCAATCCGTAGCCGTACCAGATCGGCTGCAGATCAGGACTCACAGCTCGCATCACGCGGAATGGTCCTGTAGCAACGTCGGCTGAGGTGACGTCAACGATTGCCACACGCACTTGTGCTTCTTCTAAGGCTTCAACACAGACTTGCAATGAGCGCGTTCCGGTAGTCTTCAGATCGCTGAGACGAATACTCTGCTTGTTACTCCGCAATCGATCAAATGCAGACGCACGTTCTTGTGGAAAATAGTAAGCCGCATGATCGAGCATCTCTCGCACGCCAGTTGGATCTGGTGGTGTCGACAGCAACTCGGTCTGCATCATACGTCGCAGGTATGGACCAGTTTGGCCGAGCTCAAGTATTGCTTGTCTCAACGCAACTCTCGGTTCAAGGTCGCACCCCAACCCAAACGTGACGCCTGGATAATTCTTGCCGTCACCAAAGGCGAGACAGAGAACAGTTGTACCGATCGCGCTGGTTGGTAACGAATAAATCTCGACATTAGATCCTAAACCTTCGATACTATCGAGGATCTCACGCAACTGCGGATCTAAAGAGTCACCAAGTTCAAGGCGGTCTGCGGTACATCCCGTGAGCCATGAGGCCATGAACGCGTCGCGTTCTACCAACTCAAGAATTGCTCTCAAAGACGCGTCATCTTTCTCGGTCGAGGCAGCTAACCCGTTTGATGTTCCCTGACAAATCAGTTGCTCCCGGTGGAGTTCAATCGATAAGAAGACTGCGATCGCGGGAATCCAAACCGGTTGACCGTTCGCGAGCCAGGTGCCCCGCACCCACGGATGTTCAATGTCAGCATCAAACCGAACGTAAGGAAAATCATGACGCTGGTATTGCTCATCGCTGTACAAACCCAACTCGCCCGGAGCAAGGAACTCACCGTCCAGGTCTCGAGCACGTTTCCAAACTATCCTTTCCTGATCCACTAGCGAAGCCGAATACCTCTCGATAGCTTCACCAACCGCCGAAAGCACGGCGCCTGAAATAGTCAGACCTTTTCCCCAGCCAAGGGGTAGCCGTCGCAACGAGCCGTCTTTTTCAATTACGTGTGGGGGCGCCGCAGTCGCGATGATCGGCAGTTCGATCTCCGGCGGCTCTATAAAGAGATCGCTGATCACGCCTGTGCGACTATCGACCCATCCTGCAAGCGCTCTCAATACTTCTTCAGGAGAGTTTTCCGGCAAGAGACTGAGACTTTCTTGAGTTATCAATGGGAAGGCGGCAGCACCGCCGCATATCGCACAGCGCGCCAACGGAATGATCTTGTGAAGCGATTCATCCAGTGTTTCCGGATTTACAACGAGCGTATGATCCAACAACTGTGAGTTTTCCGGATCACCAATTATCGCGCTTACCTCACGCACCAGGACCTGCCCGAAAATCCCCTGCGGTGGCGAGGTCGACAACTTTTCGACTTCGTGTGTCGCTAAGGCAGCGGTTAATCGTTCACACGCACACCAACCGCAGCCCGGTCTTCCAGAAAGGGTGAGCGGTCCAATCAAGAAGGCGTCGTCTCTAATTTCGACGCTCAACGCGGGTACGTCTGCGTCGTACGCCCACTTTACAAACGACTGCCTGCCTTCGTAGTTGCCGCCAGTACAAACTCCGACGGCTAAATCAGGTTTTGTAGTAGGAAAGGTTTTGTCGGGGAAGAAAAGACCTGTATCGAAAGCTTTTCTTAAAACCAGCGAGAGCGCATCTTCAGGGCCCAAACCAACAACATGAACTACGGCTGAGCCCCTAGAGAGATGCGGCATGATTGAAAGAACAGACTGCGGGTTGACCCATCGGTTTCGCTAGCCTCGTTTTGCGATTGTTTGAGCCGTAGCCTGCAAAGCTTTCGTTTGCGCTTCGACTGACTTGACTGAAGCCGCCAGGTGGTCGAGTTGGGAATTTATGAGTCTTATTTCTACTGGGGTTGTGATGCCCTTAAAAATCTCCCAAAATCGCTGACGTTGAGCCTCACTTCCACCAAGCAGTTTGAAAAGACCTTCAGTGTTGAGCTGAACCGCTTTAGTTTTCGGATCTGCCATTTAGTCCTCCGTAGATCGAAGATAGTAGAGATTTTCGAGGGGCGCAGTATCCGTTAAGGATTGGACCGTGTCAATAAAAATTACAGGATTTTCAAGATTCTTAGTCCTGAAAACCCTGTAATCGAGGGGAAACGGTTTGTCGCGATTGTCAGATCCGCATCGGCATCACGACGTACTTGTATTCGTAGTCGCCGTTTTCCGCAGGCTTGAGTTGAGCCTGTGAATTTCCGTCTTTGAACTCAAACGCAACCTTGGCGTCTCCGATCACGTTGAGAAATTCCTGCAAATACTGCGCATTGAAACCAATATCGGTTTCTTCGCCGGCGTAATCAGTTTGGATTGTTTCGTTCGCTTCGCCTTCTTCAGCGTTTTGCGAACTAATCACCAATTGATTCGGCTCGAGATGAAATCGAATCGCATGCGATCTTTCGTCAGCCATCAAAGCGACACGTCTGATTGCATGGTTCAACAAACTGCTGTTGAACTCGACTGACTTGTCGTTGTTCTTCGGCATCACCATTTCGTAGTTTGGAAACTGGCCATAGAGCATGCGCGAAATCAACAGTCGTGGGCCAACCTGGAAATAGATGTGATTCTCATCCATTCCGAGGCTGACCTCTTCATCAAAACCGCTCGTCAACTTCGTGAGCTCGGCCAACGTCTTTCGTGGAATCAAAGTGTCGATAGGTTGTTTCGAGCCGTTACTGTTGATGTCTTTCCTTTCCACGAAAGCCAGACGATGACCGTCAGTGGTGACCATGCGCGCGCCTGTGTCGTCTAAAACAAACTTGGCGCCGGAAAGCGTATAGCGCGACTCTTCCTGGGTGATGGCAAAAATCGTGCGGTCGATAAAAGTCTTTATGATGCCGGCAGAGATTTTAGTTGGCGCAGATTTGAATGAAGGAACTTCCGGAAACGCATCGCGAGCGACACCCACCATTTTGAATCGAGCACGATCGCATTTCACCGTTACCCATTCGTTGTCTTCTTTCTTGAAACTGACTGGCGCGTCCGGAAGCAAGCGTGCGATCTCGAAAAGTTTTCGCGCCTGAACACACATCGAACCTGGGGTCGTGATCTCTTCAGCATCCATGTCGCAACGGATCGTCACGTCGAGATCGGTGCCGGTGATCCTGATCGTGCTCTCGCCAACAGATTCAATGAGTATGTTGGAAAGCACTGGTATCGTATTTTTCTTTTCGACGACACCTTGCACGAAGCCAAGCTCTTTTTGCAGGTTCTGTTTACTGACAACAAATTGCATCGCCATTCACTCCTTCAAACAATCCACAAACCGCCCGCGCTATTCTTCTACTCCTTATTTCAAAAACTACTATTTATATTTAGTAGTAGTAGTAGGTGCCTGTGAATATGTGAATAAAGACCTAATTCTACGAAATCAAAGTACTTAGAACGCTCACCTGCCTGTGGAAGCCTGTTCAAGACTGCCCTTGCAGTTTCGGAAAATTTTCGAAGACGTGAACATTAACATATTTCCACAAAACGTTCTCAGTGGACCTGTGCAAAACTCGCGTTGTCAGATCTATTTTTCCAGCGACTCCGAGAGTTCACTAATGAGTCTCTGTAGAGTTTCGTCGGTCGTGACGAGAGCTTCGATCTTTTCCACCGAGTGCATCACCGTGGTGTGATGCTTGCCGCCGAACGCACGACCGATCTCAGGATAGCTATGTTTTGTGTGGTGCTTGCAGAGATACATTGCTACCTGGCGAGGGTGAGAGATTTGTCGGGCGTTGTTTTTTGAAATCAACTCTTCGCTTGTCAATTTGTAAGCCTGCGCGACCAGCTTTTGAATCTGCTGAATCGTGATGACGCCCGACTCTTCTTCTTTCGCGATGTTTCGGATTGCGTCCTGGGCGAGGGTCTTCGAAATCGGTTCGCCGCGAAGTGAAGCAATTGCTATCAAACGAACCAGCGATCCTTCCAGCTCACGAATATTGCTCTTCACTCGACTCGCGATAAACATCGCCACGTCGTCGGGAATAGCGACCTTCATCTGATCGCCTTTTCGTTTGACGATCGCAATCTTCGTTTCCAGATCCGGAGGTTCGATGTCTGCAATCAATCCCCACTCGAAACGCGAATGGAGACGTTCCTCGAGTGTTGGTATCTCCCGAGGCGGACAGTCGGAACTGATCACGATCTGTTTCTGTTGATCGTAAAGCGCGTTGAAGGTGTGGAAAAACTCTTCCTGCGTGCGCTCTTTGCCGGCCATGAATTGGACGTCGTCAATCAACAGCACGTCGACCGAGCGATACTTCTCTCGAAAGCTCTGCGTCTTATCGTAACGAATCGCGTTGATAAGATCGTTCATGAAACGCTCGGACGAGATGTAGCAGAGCTTGAGATGTTGATTGCGAGACTTGATTGCGTGCCCGCACGCATGCATCAGGTGAGTTTTGCCAAGTCCAACACCACCGTACAAATAAAGCGGATTGTACGTGCGTCCCGGAGCTTCGGCGACAGCGAGCGAGGCCGCGTGTGCAAACTGGTTGCACGAACCGACAACAAAACTGTCGTAGGTGTACTTTGAACTGAGGGGAGGTTCGGGCGGCGCCTGCGAGACTTCGGTGACAGTGACGGGTAGCGCCGTCGGGACGCTCGATACTTCTATATCGTCAGTAGTCTCAACTGCCGGCAGACTAAAACTCTCAGACGTCCATTCCGATCTCTGTCCCACTACCCAACCGACAGAGTAACCAGATAGTCGCAGTTCATTCAGCGAGTCTGCCAGCACATTGCCATAGTTTGTGACAACCGTATCTTTGACTACCTGGTTTGGCGCACGTAATCGAATAACGTGCTGCGAACTATCCAGGCTCTCGAATTGGATTGGACTAAACCACTGATCGAGGGTTTGTTGATTTAGTCGGCCTTTAAGCGAGTGGAGGATCCTGCCCCAAACATTCGTCTCTACAGAAGCGCTCATTGAAAAAACCTGTCGAGGGAAGGTCGTCAATTTGACTAAAGGCCGCGTAGTGGAATCGTACGTCGTGGTTAACCGATTCTTGCGCAGAACTCTAACCGCATCCTACCCCGCTATTCCTTATTCGAAACACCCAAAAGGCTGCCGTCGAAAGGTTTTCCACAACGATTTCCACAACTAGTGGAAAAACCTTCCCAGTGTTAAAGTACTGCTTTAAAGCCCTTATCTATCAATTATTTACGGGACGGAGACTTTCGGAGCGAGCGGAGACTAACACATAAGTTTCGGAGTGATCAAGGGTAGGGGGATAATAAAACAACTCCGTCTGATCGCCCTCTGTTGAATCCGAGTTGTGCACCAGAAAAAGTAAGATTCCGGTACACGACATTGTTGATCAATGGCCACGGATTAGACCGATCAAAGCCGCGGATTTAGGCGGATCTATCGGGGTAGATCCGGTTTGGAGGATCCGTCAGATCCATGTTAGTCTTAGCGTTTTCGTTTATAAGGAGAATTCATTTCCATGTCGAAGCGCACATTCCAACCTAACAACCGCCGGCGCGCAAAGACTCACGGCTTTCGGGCCCGCATGGCCACCAAAAATGGCCGCCTGGTCTTGCAAAGACGTCGCGCTAAAGGAAGAAAGCGGTTGACTCCTGCTCATTACTGAGACGAGTACTTCTGTGATGCATGCGGAAGTATTTGCGGGATAGTCGCGAGTTCCAGCACGTCTATCGGAACGGCAAGCGGTATGAAGGCGTATTCATCTCCGCGTTTGTAATTGAAAATCAGGAACTGAATCATCGTCTCGGAGTGACGGCGTCGAAGAAAGCGCTCGGCAAGGCGGTGGACAGAAATCGCGCGAAGCGTTTGCTGCGGGAAACGTTCCGCTCAAACGAGCCGCTGATGAGCGAGTTAATGCGGAAATACGATTGGGTCCTGAATGCCAAAGCAGCGGTTCTGAGTCAAAAGCTTGAGGCGCCGCGCCAGGAGTTGAAGGGAATCATCGAGAAGGTTGGAAGGTTGGAAACGCGCGATACCGTTGAAAAGCGCTAGCTGTGAAGAGCGTTCTGATCTCATTACTCAGATTTTATAAGTTGGCGATTTCACCGCTTCTACCCCCTTCGTGCAGATTCATTCCTACATGTTCGGAATATGCTGTTGACGCAATCTCCCGCTACGGCGCGCTGCGCGGAAGCGGCATGGCTTTGCGTCGACTGCTTCGTTGTCATCCGTTCCATCCAGGTGGATACGATCCTGTTAAGTGAGCTGGTGACTTGTTATACGGGAGGTTGGTGCCTCTACTAAGCGATGCAACAAAAAAGACTTTTATTGGCGTTAGTGCTCTCCTCGGTGATTCTGTTCGGGTGGACCATTTTTTTTCCTCCTGGTAAACAGTCGGCTAATCAACAACCGGGGGCCGCTGCATCACCGTCAGCCAGTTCAACTCCTGCACAAAGCCCCACTGCCAATGCACAACCAGCGACTTCGTCGTCGTCGCCAACTGCAAATTTGACGGCTGCGCCGAAACGAACAATCACCGTTAAGACGCCCCTCTACGAAGCGAAATTCGACACGCTCGGCGCAGAGCCGATCAGTTGGATAATCAAAAAGAACCAGCTTACGCACGTTCCTATCTTCTCCGTAGCCAAGCCGAAGCGCGACGAAGTTCCACTACAACTGATCTCCGATGAAGGGCTGGCGCGGCAGCCACGCATTGTCCCGTTTCAGTTACAAACCGGCGACGGCGCTTTAGACGCGGCGCTAAGTTCGTCAACGTATAAAGTGGAGGGGGTTCAGGAAACCGGGGACGTTGACGTCAACCTCAAAGAGGGTGAGACAAAAGAACTTACCTTTGTATTCGAAGACGCGAACCGAGTTCAGGTGCGAAAGAAGATCGTCTTTGCGGCCGATCGCTACGAAACAGATCTCTCGTTAGTAGTTAAGCGTGGCGACGAAGCGATACCGCAAGTCAAGCTCACGATCGGACCGAGCATTGGCGATCAAGGTGTACCGCATCACACGTTCTACTCCGTCGCGCCCGAAGCAGTTTCGTATGTCAATGGCAAACTCGAACGCCATCCGCCCGCCGGCATCAACGGCAATAGTAAGAGTCCCGATAAGCTCGTACTAAACGGACCAGTCGACTGGGCCGGAGTCGCCGACACGTATTTCGGAATGGTGGCTGTCCCGTACAAGCCAACTGAAGGACTCGAATATCGCACAGTTGCTTACGAATATAAGCCAAGCTCAGGCACTCCGGAGAAGCGATTTCTAACGACGGCACTGATGCCTGTTCCGACCGACGGAAGTCGAATCGTGATCTATGCAGGTCCGAAGGACCATGACCTGCTCACGCAAGCGAGTAAAGACATCGGCGGTATGGTCCAACGACAGCAACCGATCGATCTCGAGGGAATGATTGACTACGGTTTCCTCGGTTGGATTTCACGTCCGCTTGCTGTTCCGATTCTTCGTGCAATCACTTTTCTGTTCAAAGCAACCAGCAGTTATGGCATCGCGATCATCCTCTTCACGATCGTCATCTACTCTCTATTCTTCCCACTGAAGTGGCGCTCGTCGAAAGCGATGAAGAAGGCGCAGAAGCTCGCGCCGAAGATGAAAGATTTGCAAGAGAAGATGAAGGGGATGAAGCAGAACGATCCCCGTCTGAAAGATTTGCAGATGGAGCAACTGCGGCTGATGAAAGAAGGCAATCCGCTGGGCGGGTGTTTGCCGTTGCTCATTCAGATGCCTTTTCTCTTCGCGCTGTATCGAGCGATCACGATCTCGCTTGATTTCCGACAGGCAAGTTTTCTTTGGATACCGGACCTGTCAGCCGCCGAGCCGTATTTCCTTCACATCCTGCCAATCCTGATGACAGGAACAATGGTTGTCCTGCAATTGGTGACGCCGGCGCCTTCTGCGGATCCGTTACAACGAAAGATGATGGCGGTTGGTATGCCGCTCGTCATGCTTTACGTTTTGTGGAGCGCTCCGTCCGGTTTAGTTTTGTACTGGCTCGTTGGTAATATCGTTGGGTTCACGCAACAATTTTTGATCAATCGCTGGACGAAGTCTGACGATGAAGTACCGGAGCCGCCGCCGGCGAAGGGAAAAGCGGGACAGAAGAAAAAGGTGAACGCACCGGCTACCGGGTAGCGAAGGATCTAGTCGATGACAGAGGTTTCTCAACAAGCAGCGGATTTTCTTAAGAACGTCTTCGAGAAGACCGGTCTTCAGTTGCGCGTTGGCGTAAAGCAGGGTATTGCCGGCGAGGTGCTGGACATCGAAGGCAATGATGCTGAGTTGCTCCAGGCGCAAACGGGCGAGCTGCTCGAAGCGCTGCAGCATCTGCTCAATCAGGTCTTCGGACGCAGTCTGGCTGGCGGCGCACGACTGGTTTGCGATGTGAATGGATTTCGCGCTACTCGCGAAGCGGAGCTTCAGGCGATGGCGAATCACGCGGCAAACAGGGTGCGACAGACCGGAATGCCTTTTACGTTTGAGCCGATGAGTGCAAACGAAAGAAGAATCATTCACCTGACTCTGGCTGAGAGCGAAGATCTCTCGACCGAGTCGATCGGTGAAGGCGCAGATCGCAAGTTGAAGATTAGTCCAAAGAGTTCTGCCCGCAAGGACTCGTAAAGAACCCTCCAGCAGTACACACGCTTACCCGCAGTTTCACGATGAACACGATCGTTGCACTTTCCACACCCAGAGGACGCGGAGCTCTCGCCGTAATTCGGTTGAGTGGTCCAACTGCGATCGCGATTGCGCAGCAGATGTGCGAACTCGACGAAGTCGAGGCGCGACGTGCAACCCTCATCACGTTACGCCGTCCCAGAGATCGAGAAATCCTGGACCAGGTGTTACTTACTTGTTTTCAGGCTCCGCAGTCTCTCACTGGAGAGGATGTGGTTGAGATAAGTTGTCATGGCTCACCGGCTATCGTGCGAAACATCATCGATACGACGCTCGAGTTAGGAGCAATGCTCGCTGGTCCAGGTGAGTTCACGCTACGCGCTTTGTCGAATGGAAAGATCAACCTGGCCCAGGCGGAAGCGATTCGAGATCTGATAGCGGCGCAGACGGACGCGGCTGTGAAGCAAGCGTCTCGTCAGTTGAATGGCGAGCTCTCGAATGCGCTTGGCCCATTCAAAGAAAAACTTCTCGAGGTGATCGTGTTGCTGGAGTCGGCGCTCGAATTTGTTGAAGACGATCTTCCTGCAGTGCGTGCGAATGAGATCGACAACGACTTGAAGGCCGTTGCGGCCGGTGTTGAAAAACTCGCCCGGAGTTACGGTGCTGGTCGATTAATTCAGGAAGGCATCAGGGTCACGATCACAGGCCGCCCGAATGTCGGCAAGTCCAGTCTCTTCAATAGTTTAGTCGAGCGTGAGAGAGCTATCGTAACGGACATTCCGGGTACCACGCGAGACACATTGACCGAGGCAATCGACCTCGACGGTATCCCCGTGATACTGACTGACACCGCCGGACTTCGCGAAACACTCGACGATATTGAAACGCTCGGAATGGAACGAACGCGCCGTGCGATGAGCGACTCCGACCTGGTGCTTGTCGTGATTGATGGCGCTGATGAGCTTGGACCATCCGATCGTGAGTTGTTGGACCAGACAAAGAGCAGCCGTCGTCTTGTTGTAATGAACAAGAGTGACTTGCCTCGTTTCAGTGTGGCTGAAAGTTGTCTTGGAGAGCTTCAACCGATTAATGTATCAGCGCGCACTGGCGAAGGCCTGGCCGATCTGAGAGCGGCCATTCTTGCGAGCGTGAATAGCAATGGTGTCGACGACGGCAGTTTGCTGATCACAAACGCGCGCCACTACGATCTGTTGTGCAGCACGCAGCGCGAGCTTGAGGCGGCGCGAATCGCCTTTAGCGAGCGACACAGTGAAGAGTTGGTTTTGGTGCCATTGCATAACGCGTTGAAGTTTTTGGGTCAGATCACGGGCGAGACCACGACTGAAGATTTATTGTCCGAGATATTCGCTACGTTTTGTATTGGGAAGTAGTTATGTCGTTTGACGAAGTGTTCGATGTGATAGTAATTGGCGCCGGCCACGCTGGGTGCGAGGCTGCGTCTGCCGCCGCACGGCTCGGCGCCGAGACCGGACTGATCACATTGAACCTCGATCTGATTGGTCAGATGTCGTGCAATCCGGCGATCGGCGGCATTGCGAAGGGGCATCTCGTTCGGGAGATGGATGCGCTCGGCGGGATTATGGGCCGGGTAATCGATCGCACCGGAATTCAGTTTCGCCTGCTGAATCGTTCGCGTGGCCCCGCGGTTCAGTCTCCGAGAGCTCAGGCTGATCGCATGAGGTATCGAGCCGAAATGCGGCGGACGCTTGAAGCAACGTCGAATCTTCATCTCCGTCAGGGAAAAGTCGTTGACTTCGTACTCGATCACGGACAGCTCGCGGGCGTCTTGCTGGAAGACGGGCGCCGATTTGGCGCTCAAGCCGTCGTTGTTGCAACCGGGACGTTTCTGAACGGATTGATTCATACAGGTCGTCGCACATATTCAGGTGGACGGGCCGGCGAGCCTGCGTCGATTGAGTTATCGGAGGCGTTGAAGCGACTCGGATTTCCCGTTGGCCGGCTGAAGACCGGAACTCCGCCACGACTTGATGGACGCACGATTGATTGGAGTGCTTTCGAGCCGCAGCCAGGCGACGAAACACCGGTGCCGTTTTCGTTTTCAACCGATAGCCTGGAACAGAAACAGATCAAATGCTACGTCGGGTACACGACACCAGAGGTGCACGATGCGATTCGCGGAAACATCGCTGAGTCGCCGCTTTATTCGGGCAAGATCAAAGGCATTGGCCCGCGTTACTGTCCTTCAATAGAAGACAAGGTCGTAAAGTTCGCGGATAAATCGCGCCACCAACTCTTTCTCGAGCCTGAAGGACACGACACAAATGAAGTCTATTTAAATGGCTTCTCCACCTCGCTGCCGGCGGAGATGCAGCAGGATCTCGTGCGAATGATTCCAGGGATGGAAGAAACGCGAGTAATTCGGCCGGGGTATGCGATCGAATACGACTTCGTCGATCCGCGTGAGCTCGGACCGGATCTCCAGACAAGCAGATTGCCCGGCCTCTTTCATGCAGGCCAAATAAATGGGACGACGGGTTATGAGGAAGCCGGTTGTCAGGGATTGCTGGCCGGTATCAACGCGGCGCTTTACACGCAGAAGCGAGCATCTCTGAGGCTGAGTCGCGAAGAGTCGTACATCGGCGTGCTTGTCGAGGACCTGATTAAGCAAGGTGTCGATGAGCCTTATCGAATTTTCACGTCGCGCGCGGAATACCGGCTGGCGTTGCGGTACGACAATGCGGACGCACGCCTTGAACGTTATGGTAGGGAACTCGGGCTGGTAGGTGATTCAGATTGGGAGCGTTTCAACGCTCGCCAGGATCGACTTGCCAGGCTTCGCAATGCGCTCGACACCGTCCGTTTACGGCGCGCCGACGCTCAACATGCGGCGGTGACGGCGCTGATCGGTGGCGACCTCGGCGACTCGATTTCGCTGTCGCAACTGGCGAAGCGTCCTAAGGTAACCGCCGATCTGATCAGGTCGCTCTTGCCTACTGAGCTAAAACCAATCACTGAGCCGGACCTGAATTCCGTGCTCGCCGACTCTTTGTATGCCGGCTACCTCGAAACTCAAAAGGCGGCAGTGGCGAAGTTGTACCAGCACGATACGCTCAAAATACCTCGACAAACGGTCTTTAGGACCATCAGCGGTCTCTCGAACGAAATCGTCGAACGACTCGACCGCGCCCAGCCGCTTACATTTGGCGAAGCGCGTCGCCTGCCTGGTCTTACACCGGGTGCCCTCTCCACATTGTTGGCCTACCTGGCCGCCCAACAAAGAACCGCATAGTACGACAGCGACAAGGGTCTCCCTTGGAGGGGGTCAGTACCGCCCGCGGTAGCGGGTGGGTCAGGGTGAGCACGCGTAATTTTGGAGAAGTGCTTACCCCTGGTCGACCCACCCACTACCGCGGGCGGTACGGACCCCTCCAAGCACGAGTGTGGATCTCGATGCTACCAATGTTTCACGTGTCCCATTACTTGAAATGTTTCACGTGAAACATATCCGGAGTAGCGGGTTTGTCGTCTGTGTGTTAGGTTTAGGCGGCCAACCACTGACGAGGTGAAATCACTGAACAATGGCTAAGTCCATAGCCGTCGCCAACCAGAAAGGCGGAGTCGGAAAGACCACGACCGCTGTCAATCTCGCAGCCGTTATCGCCTCATGGGGGCATCGAGTGCTGCTTGTTGACGCTGATCCGCAGGGGAATGCGACCTCCGGAATCGGCATTCAGCGGGGCAGTTTTCGTCGTGGCCTTTATCACAGTCTTGTTCTCGACCAGCCCCTCTCGTCCGTCGCGTTGCCGACCTCGATCCCGTCGCTACAAGTCATCCCTTCAAATAAAGACCTGGCAGGAGCGGAAATCGAACTGGTCGAAGTTGAGCACCGAGAATTTCGGCTAAAAAATGCCCTCGCGGCTGTCGAGGCTGACTATGAGCACATAATTATCGACTGCCCGCCATCACTTGGGTTGTTGACTCTGAACGCGCTGACCGCGGCAAAGTCATTGCTGGTTCCGATTCAGTGTGAGTATTACGCCCTCGAAGGCGTCACAGAGCTCTTCGACACGCTTGCGCGGATCAGGCGGATTCATAATCCAGGGCTGATGATCGAAGGATTGTTGTTGACGATGTACGACGAGCGGACCAACTTATCGGCCGCGGTAGCCGCTGATCTCCGCGATTTTTACGGGCTTCAGGTGTTTCAGACAGTCATTCCCAGAAACGTCCGGTTGGCTGAGGCGCCAAGCTACGGGAAGCCTATTATCAGTTATGACGCGCACTCCAAGGGGGCTGAAGCTTACTCACAGTTAGCCAGGGAGATTATTCATGAATCGAAAAGCGCTGGGACGGGGGCTGGGAGCGCTCCTGTCGTCTGACAGCACGATAGAACTCAGTGCTGAACCATCTGAAGTTGAGATCGACTCGATTGTGCCGGGTCCAATGCAGCCCCGGACGCATTTCGACGAAGCAAGTCTCCAGAGTCTCGCGGAATCGATCCGTAGCCACGGAATTGTCCAACCTTTATTAGTAAGACGCCGAGGCGACGGTTACGAGTTGATCGCCGGTGAGCGACGTTGGCGGGCGGCAAAGCTGGCCGGAATCTCTCGCGTCCCGGTGGTGGTGAAGGAAGTTCCAGACGACAGTCTCCTGGAAATCGCGCTGATCGAAAACATTCAACGCGAGAACCTTAACCCCATCGAAGAAGCGCAGGCATACAAGAAACTGATCGAAACGGTGGGTCTGACGCAGGAAGCGTTGGCGTCGAGAGTTGGACGCGATCGCTCTTACATCACGAATTATCTTCGTCTACTTAAACTTCCCGACGACGTTCAGCAGCTCGTCAAAGAAGGCAGGCTCTCAACGGGTCACGCACGGGCCCTACTGGCGTTGAGTCATCAAGATCTTCAGCGACGCATCGCGCGACAAATCATCGACGGCGGACTTTCGGTTCGTGCGACCGAACAGCTAGTGCAGAAGGCGAGTGAAGAGAAGCCAAAACGCCCGGCGCCGATACCTGTCGATCCAAATATCAAAGCCGCCGAAACAAAATTACGGCGAGCCTTGGGTACACAGGTCAAGATTCTTCAGGCGGCTGATGGGAAAGGTAAGTTGGAAATCAGCTTTTTCAACACTCAGGATCTCGATCGTATCTACAGCTTGCTCGTCCCACGCGAGCAAATGTAATAATTAAAATACGAAACACCTCACTCAGCGCTTACAATGTAAAACCAATATGCGTGGTGCCTGTGAAAACCGAAAAAGCACCCTTTATATGCTGTTTCTGCCCGTTAGGGACCTGCCGTCGGTTGACCCGACTTGGTCACCATGTTAGACTCGCGCGCTTTTCGGCAGCCACAATTTGTAGATAGACAGAGGAATCGGATGATTCTCTTAGAGACCTCAATTCAGTTGGTTCCTGACGGTACGTTACTGCTCCACCTCTTGATGGTGGGCATAATGGTGTTCGTCCTGAATCGCACTTTATTGAAGCCAATCAACCAAATCCTGGCTGAGCGCGAAAAACAGATCGCCGGCCGCCTCAAAGAAGCAGAGGCGCTCGCGACTGAGACTCAGGAAAAGCTGGCGCAGTACAACGACGCATTACGCGAAGCACGCACCGACGGCTACCGGCTCCTGGAAAAAGAACGCGCGCAAGCAATGAAAGAGAAAGACGAGAAGCTGCGACACTATCGCGAAGAAATGTCGAGAGAAGTCGCGACGCAAGTCGAGGCCACGCGCAAACAAGAGCAGTCGGTAAAGGGAGAGCTCGACGCGCAAGCCGCGACGATAGGGAATTTGATTAGTTCGCAAATACTCCGTCGACCTGCACGGTAACCAGGGTCCGGCGAATTCCTTCGAAAACAATGCTGTTACTTTCTGCTGCAGAATCGTGGTTCAACTATCCCGGCCTTGAGGCGTGGAAATTTTTGAACCTCGCTATTTTCACCACCGCGGCCATTTTTGTCCTGCGCAAGAAAATCAACGAAGCACTGTTGGCGCGTCGTGACGCGATCAAACAGGAGATCGTTTCTGCACAGCAGGAACGCGAGAAAGCGTTGGCCCAGGTCGCAGAGGCTGACAACAAGCTGAGCCACGTAGTAGACGATGTGCGCGCTGTTCGCGCACAAGCAGACGAAGAAGCGAAGGCGGAGCGCCAGCGAATCGCGGCAGCTACCGACCGCGAAATGGAAAAGCTCAAACAGCAGTCACTGCGAGAGATCGAAACCGTCGGCAAGGTGGCACGCAAAGAGTTGCGACAATATCTGGCAAGCCGAAGTATCGAAGTGGCGCGCGCGTCAGTGCGTAGTCAAATGCGACCCGAAGACGACACCGCATTGATCAAGGAGAACATCGGCGATTTGAGGAGGACCACGGTTTGAGCATGCAAACGGTTGCACGCCGCTATGCCGCGGCTCTCGCCGACGTGACCATCGAACGACGGGAAGAACGGGAAGTTCAGGGTGAGTTGGACCAGTGGGCGACGATGATCGAATCGAACCCACAGTTGAAAGAAGTCTTCGCCAATCCCACCATTATTTACGATCACAAACGCAAACTGCTCGAGGACTTGATCTCGCGCACACGCTCGCGAGAAACCACAGCGAGCTTTCTGCGGGTCTTGCTCAAGAATCAACGCATCTCCCAGTTGCGAGAGGTCGCGACTCGTTATGGCTATGTACTCGACGAGCGTGGCGGAATCGTGGCGGCAAGTGTGACGACGGCGAGACCGATACCCGAAGACTTGCAGAAACAGTTGCACGACACATTGATTGCCGCTACCGGACGTAAAGTGAGACTGTCTTTCTACACTGACGAAAAAATTATCGGTGGTCTGGTAGCGCAGATTGGCTCGACCATCTTCGACGGATCGGTGCAAAGCCATCTCGACCGTTTGGCCGGCGAACTGGCAGGTCGATAAAGATTTGTATGTCGCGGTAATGTTTAGAGGAACTTATGGAACCAATTAGAGCCAGCGAAATCAACGACATCATTCGCAAACAGATCGAGA
The DNA here is from genome assembly GCA_036401595.1 of Pyrinomonadaceae bacterium. Lineage (GTDB taxonomy): Bacteria > Acidobacteriota > Blastocatellia > Pyrinomonadales > Pyrinomonadaceae > PSRF01. The sequence continues at coordinate 6,370 of DASWUM010000045.1, read as the reverse complement.
ACTTCGAAACAGGCGTTACGGTCACCGAAGTCGGCACGGTCATCAAGATCGGCGACGGTATCGCGGAACTACACGGCCTCGAAAAAGTTATGGCCGGCGAGCTGCTCGAGTTTCCACACGACGTTCGCGGTCTGGCGCTCAACCTGGAAGAGGACAAAGTCGGCGCCGTGTTGTTCGGTGACTTTCAGACAATCAGAGAAGGCGATCTCGTAAAGCGCACCGGGCGCATCATTCAGGTACCCGTCGGAGAAGCGCTTGTCGGCCGCGTGGTCGACGTGCTCGGCAACCCAATCGACGATGCTGGTCCAATTGTCACCGACCACTACTATCCCGTGGAGCGCATCGCTCCGGGCGTGGTAGATCGGCAGCCCGTGAAGGAACCGCTGCAAACAGGTCTCAAAGCAATCGACGCCATGGTGCCTATTGGTCGTGGACAGCGCGAACTGATCATCGGCGATCGTCAAACTGGAAAAACAGCAGTCGCCGTCGACACCATCATCAACCAGAAGGGCAAAGACGTAATCTGCATCTACGTCGCGATTGGTCAGAAAGCTTCAACCGTGGCCCAGGTCGTAAAAACGCTGCAGGATTACGGCGCGATGGACTACACCATCGTGATCAAAGCGACCGCATCGGACCCGGCCGCGATGCAGTTTTTGGCGCCGTATTCAGGCGCTGCGATGGGCGAGTACTTCCGTGACAACGGACGACACGCGCTCACGATTTACGACGATCTTTCCAAGCAGGCAGCCGCGTATCGCGAGATTTCATTGTTGCTGCGACGTCCACCGGGCCGTGAAGCATATCCGGGAGACGTCTTCTATCTGCACTCGCGCTTGCTGGAACGCGCCGCGAAACTATCGGACCTTAAAGGTGGCGGATCGTTAACCAGCCTTCCGATCATCGAGACACAAGCCGGCGACATCTCGGCGTACATTCCGACAAACGTGATCTCGATTACTGACGGTCAGATCTTCCTCGAAGCCGACCTCTTCAACAGCGGTTTCCGACCGGCGATCAACGTCGGTAACAGCGTGTCGCGCGTCGGTGGTTCGGCACAGATCAAGGCGATGAAGCAGGTTGCGGGAACGCTGCGTCTCGACTTGGCCCAGTTCCGTGAGTTGCAAGCGTTCGCACAGTTTGGTTCGGACCTCGACAAAGCCACGCAAGCCCAGCTCGCTCGTGGTCAGCGTCTGACGGAGATCCTGAAGCAACCGCAGTATCAGCCGATGGACGTTGAAAAGCAGGTGCTCGTGATTTGGTCCGCCACCAACGGTTACACCGACGACGTCGCGATTGAAGACATTCGCAAATTTGAAACCGATTTGCTGAAGTTTGTTGAAAACTCGCACCCGGGTTTGCTGGCAGACATCGCCGAGAAGAAATCGTTGACCGATGAGATCAAGGCGGGATTGAAACAGGTGCTCGAAGACTTCAAACACAGTTGGACGAAAGAAGCATCGACTGACTTGGCCGCTGCTCCGGCAAGACCGGCAGCCAGCGCGGCAGCACAGCCGACAGCTTAACGACTGAAACGCAATGCCTAATCTTCTCGACATCCGCCGGCGCATTAAGTCGGTCAAGAACACGCAGCAGATCACGAAAGCCATGAAGATGGTGTCTGCGGCGAAACTAAAGCGCGCACAGGATCGCGTCGTCACGGCGCGTCCGTTTGCGAACAAGATGGCGGAAGTTTTAGGCGAGCTCGCAAAACGCACGGACGAAGATTTTCATCATCCGCTCCTGGATTTGCGCGGCGATGAGCGTTACCTGCTGGTGCTGATAACTGCCGACAAAGGTTTGTGTGGTGCTTTCAACACCAACCTCACCAAGGCAGCGCAGGCTTTCATACGAGAGAACGCTGATAAATCGATCGAGATCATGGCGATCGGTCGAAAGGGTCGCGACTTCTTCCGAAACCGCAATGCGACGATTGCCGGCGAATACATCGGGCTGACAGGAAAGGGCCGAGTCGATCTCTCAGAGGCGCTTGATGTTGCTCGCGACGTAATCAAGCGCTACACGGAAGACACCGGTATCGATAAAGTTTTCCTCATCTACAACGAATTCAAGTCTGTGCTTTCGCAGCGCGTGGTGCTCGATCAGTTGCTGCCCGTGTCGCGCGTCAAAGAAGAAGAGCCGGAAGCGAAGTCGCAACAACCGGTGAATCTGGTTGATTACATCTACGAGCAACCGCCCGAAGAAATGTTCAGCCGATTGTTGCCGCGTTTAGTTGAGACGCAGATCTTTCGCGCGTTGCTGGAGTCAGTGGCATCCGAGCATGGCGCACGCATGACTGCGATGGATTCGGCGTCGAAGAATGCGAGCGAGCTGATCGAGTCACTGACGCTCAACATGAATCGCATCCGTCAGGCGGCGATCACCAACGAGATCATCGAAGTCGTTTCAGGCGCAGCGGCGCTTTAGCCACAAAAGGCACAAAAGATTGCTGTGGGCAGGTTTCTTAGTCGTTACTTACCGCTGATTGCCTGGCTCGCATTTATTTCTTACGCCTCCTCGAATAGCTTTTCCGCCGCAAATACTTCCCGCATTATTGGACCACTGGTGCTCTGGTTGTTTCCGCACACGAGCGCAGAGACGCTGGCCACGATCCACTTCATCATCAGAAAAATAGCTCACTTTACCGAGTACGCGATTCTCGGGTTCCTGGCGGCGCGCGCGTTTCGGACGTCGCCGCGGCCGGCGATCAGCGGGCGCTGGTTCTTAATCTGCGCAACACTGGTTGTGGTTTATGCGTTAATGGATGAGTATCATCAGAGCTTCGTGCCGTCGCGGACAGCTTCGATATTCGATAGTCTGATTGATATGGCAGGTGGATTGACGGCGCTGTTGGTGGTACGGAAGAGGACGAAGGTTAGTGGCTAATTGTATAATCTCCCCCTGGTTTTGACCCTGTAACGAGATGAGGCACCAAAATGGGAATACTTGATCGACTCAGCCCGACGTCGCAGTTCATCGAAGTCATTGAATGGCTCGACGACTCGCCAAACACGCTCTTGTACCGATTTCCGGTCAAAGATCAGGAAATCAAGAACGGAGCGCAGCTAATCGTTCGCGAAACGCAGGCTGCGGTCTTTGTGCACGAAGGGCAGATCGCCGATCAGTTTCCTCCCGGTCGCTACACCATCGACGGCGGAAACACTCCAATCCTGTCGAAGCTGGGCGCGTGGAAGTACGGCTTCAACTCGCCATTCAAAGCCGAAGTCTACTTCGTCAACACCAAGCAATTCACGGATCTGAAGTGGGGCACGCCCAATCCGATCATGATGCGCGACACGGATTTTGGCATGGTGCGTCTGCGGGCGTTCGGCATCTACTCGATGCGCGTATCCGATCCGCAGGCATTTATTAAAGAGATTGCTGGAACGAACGCGCACTTCGTTACGGAAGACATCGAAGGTCAACTGAAACGCACACTCGTCGGTGGCTTCAGTGACGCGCTGGGCGAATCAAAGATCGCTGCACTCGACCTCGCGTCAAACTACGACGAGCTCGCAAAGTTCACTCGACTAAAACTGAATGAAGAGTTCAAGACGTTCGGTCTGGAGCTGACGAAGTTTGTCATCGAAAACATCTCGCTGCCGCAGGAAGTTGAAGCAGCGATGGACAAGCGCACTTCAATGGGTGTGATCGGCGACGTCGGACGTTATGCGCAGTTCCAGGCTGCGGACGCGATGCGCGATGCGGCGCAGAATCCTTCTGGCGGCGCTGGAACCGGCGTTGGTCTTGGGGCAGGATTCGCACTCGGAAATGCGATGGCAGGTGCGATGAGCGACGCGATGAAACAGTCGAACTCGCAGTCGGGCCAAGGCTCAGCACAGGCTGCACCGCAGGCGGCAGGTGTGCCGTGTTCGCAGTGCGGCCATCCGAACGCGGCCGGGGCGAAGTTCTGCACGGAGTGTGGTGCGAAGCAAGGCAAAGCGACCTGTGCAAACTGCAAAGCCGAACTAGCTGCGGGAGCAAAGTTCTGTACCGAGTGCGGCCAGAAAGTTTAGCCACAAAAAGCACAAAAGGCACAGAAAGCACACAAAGATTTGGTTCTGTGCTTTTTGTGCCTTTTTGTGGCAGAGGCGGCGATTGGCATGTTCAAAGCGTTGACGCGTCCACGCAGAGTTGTCATTACGGGAATGGGGTGTGTCACTCCGCTTGGCATAGGTCGTGACGCATTCTGGGAAGGGTTGGTCAACGCCAGGAGCGGCGTGCGCCGCATTGAAACTTTTGATCCTTCCAGCTCGCCGGTCCAAATCGCCGCTGAAGTTCCTTCCTTCGACTGGCAGTCGCAGTTAAATCCCAAAGATCGCAAACACGTTGCGCGCACCGTTCCGCTTGCGCTCGCGGCCGCTCGTGAAGCGCTCGAGGACGCAAAACTGTTTCCGAATGATCTCTCGCTTGATGAACGTCGAGCGTTTGGTGTGGAGCTCGGAACAGGCGGCGGCGGACTCGCGTTCACCGAGCAACAGTACGAGTACTGGTACGTTGGTCCAACCAGCAAAGCCAGCGTCTACACCATTCCATCTTCGACGCACGGCGGCTTGTCTAGTGAATTGTCGATGGCGTTTGGCCTGCGTGGACTGTCGCACATCGTTTCGACGGGCTGCACCAGCTCGACTGATGCGATGGCTTACGCCGCGCAGCACATCGCACTCGGACGTCAGGACGTTATGATTACGGGCGGCGTCGATGCTCCGATCGCTCCCGGCATTTTGGCGGGCTTTAATTTGATGACGGTGTTAACGAGTGATTGGAACAACGAGCCGCAGCGCGCTTCAAGACCTTTTTCACGCAATCGATCGGGAATGGTGCTCGGCGAGGGATCGTGGATGTACGTCTTCGAAGACATGAAGCACGCGCTCGATCGCCGTGCTCACATCTACGCTGAAGTTATTGGCTACGGCGCCACGTGCGACGCTTATCATCGCGTTCGACTGGCTGAAGACGGCTACGAACCAGCGCGCGCGATGCGTTTGGCGCTCGAGGATGCCGGCTGCGAGCCGAAGGACATTGACTATGTGAATTTGCACGGCACTTCGACCTTGCTCAACGATCGCATTGAGACGAGCGCTCTGAAGCTTGCGTTTGACGGCCATGCCGCACGCATTCCAATGTCGGCGACGAAGTCGCAAATCGGACATCCGCAAGGCGCGAGTGGCGCGGCCGGGCTTGGCGCTGCGCTCTGCGCGATGCACACCAACAAAATCCCACCAACGATTAATCTCGACGAGCCGGACCCTGATTGTGATCTCGATTACGTCCCCAACCAGGCACGCGAGGCAAGCATTCGAGTCGCCCTCTGCAACTGCATTGGCTTTGGCTCGAAGAACAGCGCGCTCGTGATTCAAAGAATCGATCAATAACCGCAGGGTCCTGGATGCTCGACAAATTTCAACGACGTAGCGACAGGCTCGAATACATCGATACCGGCGACTACACGGCGGCGGAGTATGAGGGCTGTATCGGCGAGCTTCAGTTAGTTAATCGTTGGATGGGTGATGCGCATAGTTTAAGGACCACGCTGTTCCGCGAGATCGAAGCGCAAGGTCTATCAAACTTTTCAATCCTCGACGTGGGCGCAGGTTCGGGTGAGTTATTGCGGGTGACTGTTGATTGGGCCAGACAAACTGATCGGCGTGTGAGTGCAATCGGTCTTGAGCTAAACGAGCGTTCGGCAGAGTCGATCAATGAAGAGTCCCAGCGTTTTGACGAGATTAGTTCCGTGCGCGGCGATGCTTTAGAACTTCCGTTTCCGGATTCAAGTTTTGATTACGTTATCTCTTCCTTGTTCACGCACCACTTTGTCGACGAGCAAGTAGTGCAGATTTTTCGTGAGATGAGTCGCGTGGCGAGGCGACGGATATTTGTGATCGATCTAAACCGTCATCCGATCGCGTACTTGCTTTATACGACGGTTGGTAAGTTGGTTTTGAAGAATCGACTGCTGCGACATGATGGGGCGTTGTCGATATTGCGAAGTTTCAAGAGTGATGAGTTGTTGGAGTTGGCGGACCGCGCGGGGCTGGGTGATGTTAGGGTTGAGCGACGGTTTCCCTACCGGCTCGTGATGAGTGCCGCCGCGCGGGTTAACGTGCGGTTGCAGGACTCTGACGTGCGTACGGTTAGGGCGGCATGAGTTCCACGCAGGGGCGGCCACGGCGGGCCGCCCCTACAGCACGTACCATGGCGTCCGTACTGCTTGACTATGTGGGCGATGTCGAACGTACTGTAGGGGCGGCCCTCCGTGTGTTCATTATCATGACATCCTTTACAGATCGTTATCATGACATCCTTTACAGTTAACCAAGTAAGCTGCGGCGCCAGGAGGAGCTGCAGATGCCTTGGAGAACTGAGAGGG
>DASWUM010000044.1:0-44978 GCA_036401595.1 Pyrinomonadaceae bacterium | reverse complement strand
ACCACCTTCGCCGCCGATACGCCGCTGGCGGTTACGGGAATGGTGGCAGCCAACGGCATCGCGGGCAACTGGCTGTGGTGGTGCTTCGTATCGAGCGGCATGCTGACGGTGTTTTTTTACGCGCGACTGTGGCGGCGCTCCGGTGTGATCACGGACGTCGAGTTCGCGGAAATTCGCTATTCCGGAAAGCCCGCCGCATTCCTGCGAGGGTTCCGAGCGCTCTATCTGGGCATTCCGATCAACTGCATCATCCTGGGCTGGGTGAACAAGGCGATGGTGGACATCCTGATGCTGATCCTGGGTGTCACCAAGCTGGAAGCGTTGGGGATCGTCATCAGCCTGATTGTGTTGACGTCGCTGATCTCGACGCTGTCCGGCCTTTGGGGCGTGCTGGTAACCGATCTGTTCCAGTTCGCGATCAAGATGGGCATGGTGATCGTGCTCGCTATTCTTGCCGTCAATGCAGTCGGCGGAATCGATGGAATGAAAACGAAGATCAATGCGATGGATGCGGCTGCGGGGGCCGGCTCGCGACTCGCTTTCTTTCCTGAATTGGATTCGGCCTGGATGCCCGCGATCACCCTGTTTGTTTATCTCGGTGTGATTTGGTGGTCCACCTGGTATCCCGGCGCTGAACCTGGTGGCGGCGGTTACGTGGCACAGCGCATCTTCTCGGCGAAGAATGAGCGTCATGGATTGCTCGCGACGCTCTGGTTCAACGTTGCTCATTATGCGTTGCGACCGTGGCCGTGGATCCTGACGGCGCTTGCTTCGTTGATTCTTTATCCCAACCTGGTCGATAAAGAATCGGGTTACATCAAGACGTTACTCGATCCAAACGTGTTTCCGACCTATCTGCGCGGTTTCATGCTCGCGGCCTTTGCCGCGGCGTACATGTCGACGATCGGCACACAACTCAACTGGGGCGCTTCATACGTCATCAACGATTTCTATCGTCGCTTTATAAAACGCACTGCAAGTGAGAAGCACTACGTTATCTCATCTCAAGTCGTGACAGTGCTGTTGATGATCGCATCGCTGATCGTAACTTTCTACATGGAGTCGATTGGCGGCGCGTGGAAACTGTTGCTCGTTACCGGCGCAGGAACGGGCACAGTGCTTTTGTTGCGCTGGTTCTGGTGGCGCATCAACGCGTGGTCCGAAGTCTCAGCGATGATCACTGCGGCGATAGTATCGATCTTCCTGCAGACGGTTCTGAAGATGGACAGCGACAATCCGCGACAGTTTGCGTATATCATGATAATTACGGTTGGCATCACCACCGTTATTTGGGTTGTGGTGACGATAATGACTAACCCCGAACCGGAAGAGAAACTCATCGCTTTCTATCGTCGAGTCAGGCCGGAAGGTCCGGGCTGGAACGGCATCGCCGCCCGGGCGGGTTTGGCCGAGTCGCACGCGCAGGGTCGTTTGTCGCTACAGTTTGTGAATTGGATACTGGGAGTTGCCTTGATTTATGGCTCCTTATTTGGCATCGGCAAATTGATCTTTAAGGAGTGGGGAACGGGATTGCTATACTTATTGGTCGCGATTGTGGCAGGAGCGTTGATTTCACGGAATCTGTCGCGAGGGGAAATGACCGCTGACACGCTCCAACTAGAACATGCCGAAGAACCCGTTTAGTGAACGAATTGTTTTCGCCGTCGATCTTGGAGGCACCCATTTACGAGTAGCTCTCGTCGATGACACCGGGAGAATACTCGAACAACATAAACAGGACACTCCCAAAGGAGATTCTGCTGAGGACATTATTGACGCTCTGGCTCAAGCCGCGGAGCGTTGGCGCTGCGACAAACGCCCGGTTGTCGCGGTTTCGATTATGGTGCCTGGCGCAGTCGACTGCAGGAACGCCGCCGTGGTCCAGGCGCCGAATCTTCCTTCGTTAGTCAACTATCCTTTAAAAGACGAACTGCAACGAAAGCTGGGCTGGCCCGTTTATCTCGAAAACGACGCGAACGCCGCAGCAGTGGGGGAGATGTGGGTTGGCGCTGCGCGCGGTTGTCGGGACGTAGTCAGCGTCACACTTGGCACTGGTGTTGGCGGCGGTGTGATTCTTAACGGCAAGTTGTGGCGTGGTTCGCATGGGTCTGCGGGTGAGATTGGGCACACGACTGTCGATCCGTTTAGTGGCTTGAAGTGCAAGTGTGGCAACACGGGTTGTCTCGAGTTGTTTGCTTCCGCGACGGCGATCGTGCGCATGACGCGAGAAAGTTTGTCGGCGTTTCCGGAAACGATATTGAAGTGCGACGAGTTGACGGCTGAGCACGTTTACGACGCTGGACGAAAGGGCGACGCTCTCGCGCTTGCCGTCTTCAAACGTTTTGGAATGTATCTCGGAATTGGTCTCGCGAATCTGATCAATCTGATTGACCCGCAGATTATTGTGATCAGTGGCGGAGTGGTGAATGGCTGGGAGCTATTTGCCGGAGAGATGTATCGCCAGGTTGAAGAACGCGCCTTTCATGCGATCTCGCATCAGGTACAGATCGCGAAGGCTGAGTGTGGCGATAATGCGGGGTTGCTGGGCGCTGCTCGGCTGGCTTTACAGGATTGACAAGATTTTCATGACGAACAAGATTTTATTCAATGACGGCATTAATTATTCACGGACACTTCTATCAACCCCCACGCGAGAATCCATGGACCGGCGTTATCGATCCAGAGCCGAATGCCGCGCCTTATCACGACTGGAACGAGCGCATTCACGCTGAGTGTTACGCACCGAACGTCAACAACTACCCGCACATCAGCTTTAACTTTGGTCCGACATTGCTGTCGTGGCTGGCGAGTCATCACAGCGACACGTATCAAAAAATCTTAGACGCCGACAAAGTCAGCGCGGCCGCGAGAGGTGGTCACGGCAACGCGATCGCACAGGCGTACGGTCACGCGATCCTACCGCTCTGCAATGAACGCGATCGACTAACGCAGGTCGTCTGGGGGTTGGCCGACTTCCGCTTTCGTTTCGGTCGCGAAGCTGAGTCGCTCTGGTTGCCTGAGACTGCCGCTAACGACGAAGTTCTTGCGTTGCTGATCGAGCAAGGCTTGCGCTATGTGATCCTCGCGCCGAACCAGCCGAAGGGTGAAATTGATAGTTCCAAACCTTATTTGTTTCGACATCCGGACGGATCCGGGCGCTCAATCGCGATCTTCTTCTACAATGGTCCTGTCGCGCGCGCGATCGCGTTCGAACGCGCCCTTGCGTCGAGCAGAGGTCTCGTCGATCTTTTTATCCGCGCTGCGCAGGCAGGGGATCTGGTGAATGTTGCGACCGACGGCGAGACGTACGGACACCATTTCAAGTTCGGCGATCTCTGTTTGGCCCATGCGCTGGGTGTTGAGGCGAAGCAGGCTGGCTTCTGGATCACGAATTACGCCGAGTATCTCGATCGGCATCCGGCAGAGCTGGAAGTTGAGATTGATAACGGACCTGAAGGAGAAGGGACTTCGTGGAGTTGTGCGCATGGTGTTAGTCGCTGGGCGCGTGATTGTGGTTGTCATACCGGTGGCGAACCGGGTTGGGATCAAAAGTGGCGACAGCCGTTGCGGGTAGCGCTTGAATTTCTTCGTGATGATGCGGCGGAGAAGTTTGAGGCCGTTGGTGCCGAGTTGTTGTCGGATCCATGGGCCGCGCGTAATCAATACATCGGTGTCATTCTCGATCCGGAGCACCTACGTGAGGAGTTTTTGAAGCGAAATGCGATTCGTCCGCTCAGTTTGTCGGAAGAAACACGCGTGTGGAATCTGTTGGAGATGCAGCGAAGTGCGCTCTTGATGTTTACCAGCTGTGGTTGGTTTTTCTCAGACCTTGCCGGGATTGAGACGATTCAGGTTATGCGATATGCGGCACGAGCAGTCGATCTGATGAATCAGTTGGGACTTGAACCGCCGTTAAAAGGCTTCTTGGAAATCATGGCGGAGGCAAAGAGTAATCGACCAGAAAAGGGGAACGGGGCGGACCTGTTTCTGAAACTGCTTAACCACGGATGAACGCGGATTTTTGACGGATGATCGGTGAAATTGATCTTCATCTCTTCGGTGAGGGCCGTCACGAAGAGATCTATAAGAGGCTCGGGGCGCACGTTACTAAAGAAGGACGTGTGAAGGGAGTCGCGTTTGCCGTGTGGGCGCCGCATGCCCGGGGCGTGAGTGTGGTTGGTGATTTCAACGGTTGGAATGGCCACGAGCACCAGATGCACATGCTCGGGAATTCGGGTGTTTGGGAGTTGTTCATTCCCAAGCTTACCGAAGGCTGTCTCTATAAATTCGAAATTCGCGCGTCAGGCACGCCGCCATTTTTCAAAGCCGATCCGTACGGTCAGTTCACTGAAGTTCCACCCGACACTTCGTCGATCGTCTACACATCGAAATACAAATTCCGCGATGCGAAGTGGATAAAGAATCGCGCAGGTCGAGAACACTTTCGCAAGCCACTCTCGATTTATGAAGTCCACTTCGGTTCGTGGCGACGCAGGATGGAAGACGACAATCGCCCTTTCACTTACCGCGAGATGGCCGAACCGCTTGCGAACTACATCGAGCAAATGGGTTTCACGCACGTGGAGTTTCTGCCGCTCAAGGAACATCCGTATGGACCATCATGGGGCTACCAGGTCACTTACTACTACGCACCCTCAGCGCGCTATGGTGAACCCGACGATCTGCGTTACCTGATCGACTACCTGCACCAACGTGGCATCGGCGTGATCATGGACTGGGTTCCGGCGCACTTTCCGAAAGACGGCTTTGCTCTTGGGCGTTTTGATGGCTCCGCGCTTTACGAGCATCTCGATCCACGCAAAGGCGAGCACCCTGATTGGGGCACGTATATCTTCAACTACGGTCGCAATGAGGTGCGAAACTTTCTCGTCGCGAATGCGCTTTACTGGTTCAACGAGTTTCATGTAGATGGATTGCGTGTCGATGCGGTGGCGTCGATGTTGTATCTCGACTACAGCCGCGACGAAGGGCAGTGGGTGCCGAATGAGTTTGGTGGGCGTGAGAACCTCGAGGCGATTTCGTTTCTCAAGGAGTTGAACGAAGTAACGCATCGCGCTTGTCCGGGGATCATGATGATTGCGGAGGAGTCGACGGCGTGGCCCATGGTCAGCCATCCGATTTACGCGGGCGGGCTGGGGTTTGATTTCAAGTGGAACATGGGCTGGATGCACGACACGCTCAAGTACTTTCAGACGGATCCTCTGTTTCGAGCCGGCAATCATAATGCGTTGACGTTTGGGCTTGTCTACGCGTGGAGCGAGAACTTTATCCTGCCGTTTTCACACGACGAAGTGGTCCACATGAAGGGCTCGCTATTGAACAAGATGCCCGGCACGACAGAGCAGAAGTTTGCGACGTTGCGCGCGCTCTACGGTTACATGTGGGCACATCCCGGCAAGAAGTTGTTGTTTATGGGTGGTGAGTTTGGACAGTGGCGCGAGTGGACCGAGACGGAGAGTCTCGACTGGCATTTGCTCGAAGACCCGCTGCATGGTGGCGTTCAGAAGCTCGTCAGTGATCTGAATCGGATCTATGACGGCGAGCCCGCACTCTGGGAAGCCGACGGTGAGCCCGCAGGCTTCGAATGGCTTGATGTTGACAACGCTCTCGAAAACATCGTCGCCTTCATTCGTCGGTCGCCTGTAACCGGCGGCGAGATCATCTGCGTCTGTAATTTCTCGGCCGTCCCCAAAAAGGGTTACCAGATACCATTGCTTGGTAAAGGCACCTACAATCTCATCCTCAACACCAACACTGAAGACATCTTTATCGACGGCCCCGCGATCGATCTCCCACCTCTCACCACCCTCTGGTTCGCGCCACAAAAAGGCATAAAAAGAAGTTCGCCACAAAAAGGCACAAAAAGCACAAAAAAGATAAGCACCAGAACAGTCCGGAAATAGTATTTGTGGCTAAATCACGTGAATGTACTGCATGGTGATGAGGATTTCGAGTTGACGAAGCTTTCTTCTCAGCCGCCGCTTGAAGGTCTTAAAGAATTCCAATTCTTCCTTCGTAATGACCTCGATGCGAACGATGTCGTCAACGAACTCAACATCTCCAACGCCATGTGCCTTGGAACGGAGCAAACAGGGGACTAACTGTTATGGCCCCAAAAGCAGCCATCAACTGTCCTTGTATCTGTTCAATTTTCTTTGGTTCTATTGCGGCGCAGTTGTTGTATTTTAGCGGCACGTAAATTTCATATTTGTTCATGGTGAGATCGTGAGGGTTTAGGTAAACGAACAGTGCCAGGATCGAGCTTTTTGAATGGAATGCGTTTTTTCCTGAGCACTCTTAAATGCTCAGTGATCACGCCGTAAATGTTTTGAGGCAGACACACCACTGGGGGTCCACTCAATGCCAATGCGAGGAATCCTGAGGCGTTGTGTTCTTCCGGTATCTGAATATAGGTCATGAGGCTTCTCCCAGTTGAGAATAGTATCCGACCAAAATTATCTGTCAAGCGAAAATCAATAATTATTTTTGTGCCTTTTGAGCCTTTTGTGGCTAAAATGGATCGCTTCTTTGTGCCCGTCTGTGGCCTATGTATGAGAAGTTCAGCGAGATAGACGGTACGCATCCGTGGCGGAACGTTAGTTCTGATGGCTACGTTGATTATCAGGCTCGCTATCGGCCGCACGGTCGTGTCGTCTTTTTCAATTTCCCGCTCGCTAAAGAGATGGGCCTCATCCCCTCCGATCATCCTGCAAGCATCAGCAAAGAACTTGAGCAGGCGATCCTCGATACGTTTTCACTCCAGATCATCAACGAATACGATCTGGAGCAAGGTAAGAAGTTTCCTCCCGAAACGATCAAACCTCACCCTTACATGGCGACGCGCTATCTCCAAACTCAACATCGCAATAAACAAGGCAAGACTTCCGGTGACGGTCGCAGCATCTGGAATGGTTACCTCAAGAGCGAGAACCTTGTCTTCGATATCTCGAGTCGCGGCACAGGCGCCACTATCCTCAGTCCCGGCGCGCAGGAAGCTCAAAAAGTTTTGCCGACCGGCGACACAACTTTCGGCTACTCATCGGGTCTCGCGGATCTGGACGAGATGCTCGGCAGTGCCGTCATGTCTGAGATCTTCTATCGCCAGGGCATTCCCACCGAACGTTGTTTGGCCGTAATCGGATTTCCAGATGCGACTGCGATCGGTGTCAGGACGGCGCCCAACCTGATCAGACCCGCGCACATGTTTCGTTATCTCAAACAGGGTCGTCTCGAGGAGCTCAGAGCCTCCGTCGATTACTTCATCGATCGCGAAGTCGAAAAAGGGTTTCTGGGAAATCTCAGACGACAGTTCACGTTACACCACGGCGCTCAACTATTTCGCACGCTCTTACGCCAAGCTCGCTGCGTTGCTCGAAGAGGAGTACATCTTCAACTGGCTTTCATGGGACGGCGACAACATGCTCGCGAGTGGCGCCGTGCTCGACTACGGTTCGATCCGGCAGTTCGCGGCCAAGCATGACAAGTATCGCTATCTCGACGTCGATCGTTACTCCGCTTCACTTGCCGAACAGCGTGGCTGGGCCAGGACGATCATCCAGGTCTTCGCGCAGGCAATGAGTTTCATCCAGTCGGGCGTGAAAGAAAATCTCAACACTTTCAAGAACGCAGATGCTCTGCGCGTTTTCGATGAAACTTTCGCGCGCGAACGAGACCAGCGTATGCTCTGGCGCATCGGCTTTACACCTGAGCAGTCCGAATATCTGATGAGCAACGCGCAAAAAGAAGTACGCGACTTCGATCGAAGTTTGAGCTACTTCGAAGATCGAAAAGTCACGAAGGGAATCGAGAAACTTCCCGACGGCTTCACACACAATCCCGTCTTTCTGATCCGAAATCTGCTGCGACTCCTGCCCGCTTATTACGTGGCGCAAACAATCAGTCGGGTCGACGACACGAGCGGGTACATGCCTGATGAGATTTTCTGCCGTATCATGGCCGCATCGTATGTCGGCAAGAGCGATTTGAAACCGACGCCGGCGATAACGTCGCACGTGAAAGACTTTCAGGAATGTTATCTGCGGCTCGTGGCGGCGCTCGGTGGTCCATTCGACATGGTGTTGAAGACGCTTCAGGAGAGATCGGCCGTTATTAATCATCGACATCGCATCACCGGCGACGCCGTTACATGGATCATCGAGGAAGTCATCGCAATGAAAGGCAAGATCAGGATCGATGGTCTACAGGAAGCACTCGACGCCTTTATCGACTCGCAGGTCCTGATTCCCGGAAAATGGCAACCGGTTCCTCCCGAGAAACTCAGCTCAAACACACTCAAGTCGCAACTGCTGCAAAAGATCCAGCAGAACCTCGAAACCTACAAAGAATCAATCTAATCGCAAAATGATCAACTGGGATGATGTCCGAGCGAAGTTTCCTGTCATGGGCAGGAGTGTTTACTTGAATACGGCTGCGGCTGGACCGCTGGCGGAATCTACTGCGAGGGCCGGTGCAGAGTATTACGAGCAGATGATGAACGACGGCGACGTTCATTGGGACGGGTGGCTGGCGCGTCGCGAGGAAGTGCGAGCGCAGGTCGCGGCTTTCATAAACGCCGAGCCCGACGAGATCGGTTTCACCACGAACACGTCTAGTGGAATGAATTTGATCGTGGACGCGCTCGAGAATCACGGCGAAGTGATCTCGTGCGATCTCGAGTTTCCAGTGACGACGATTCCGTGGATGCATCGTCGGATTCCGGTGCACTTCGTGAAAGCGGCTGGCGGTGTGGTACAGCCGGAAGACGTCCGCGCTGCGATGAACACGCGAACCGGCATCATCTCGATGAGCTATGTCCAGTTTTCCAATGGCTTTCGCGCCGGTATCGAGGAGCTGGCGAGTGTTAAGGGAAATCACGCACTCGTAATCAATGCGAGCCAGGCGGCGGGAGCTTTTGAGATCGATGTGAAGCGCATGAAGATCGATGCGTTGTGCACGACCGCTCACAAGTGGATGCTGTCAGGCTACGGATCCGGATTTGTTTACATCAGCAGGGAACTACAAGCCGCGGCGCGGCCGCGGTCGATTGGTTGGTTGAGTGTTCAGGATCCTTACGGGACGCGAAACGACGAGGTGCATTTGCGTCATGACATGTCGGCGCGAGCCGAGCTTGGTTGTCCGCACTTTGCGGGTGTATTTGCGTTGGGTGCATCGATCGAATTGATGCAGTCGATTGGGATCCAGAACATCGAAGTGCGCGTGCTTGAGTTGAATCGCTCGTTGACGACGAAGCTGAGCGAGATCGGTTGGAAGGTTTTGTCGCCGCTTGCTGACGAGAAGTTTCGTTCGGCGGAAACGCTGGTGGCAGCGGACAATCCGGCGCAGGTTGTTGCAAATTTAGCGGCGGAGAAGATCTTGGTCACAGAGAAGCCGCAAGGATTTCGTGTCGCGACTGATTTTTTCAACAACGAAGACGATATCGATCAACTTATCCACAGCTTACGCGCACTATTTGTGTAATCTGTGGGTGGCTTTTTTGGATTTCTTGTTCGAACTCACGGGAGTTGTGTTGGCGAAGTTCTTGTGCGCGAGCGCGACGAACTTCTGCATGATTGGTGAGTCGTAACCGTTACTCAACTGCGCGATGCCGAGCTCCCAGTTGATCTCAGCGCCTTCAATCCACCAGCGAATCAATCTACCTTTCTCGACTTCTTCCTTGACAGACTGAAGCGGCACGATACCGACGCCCATGTCTTCCTCAACCATGCGCTTGATCGCTTGTTGCCGGCTCAGCTCCATTGCGACGTGCAGTGATGCGCCTGCCTGTGCAAAGAATTGATCGATTAGCCGGCGAGTGTTTCCGCCGCGCTCGCCGAGAATCAAACGTTCACCGGCAAGTGTGTAGGCGCTGATCGTGCGTTGTTTGGCGAGCTTGTGACGTGGCGATGCAATGGCAACAAGTTGATCCTGGCTCAAGCGTTCTGTCTTGATGCCGCGTACATCCACCGGAAGAGAAACGAAGGCCACATCAACATCGCCGCCGAGAATCTGGTCCACCAGCACTTCACTCGTGCCCGATATGACAGAGATTTCCGCAGCCGGATGTTGCTTGCGCAGTTCTTTCAGGATCGCAGGCAGTTGCTCAGATAGGACCATCGCCGACGCGCTGCCTATTCGCAGTCTGCCGCGCTCGGCTCCGGCAAGCTCGGCAATCTCGTCGATCGCTGCATCATGCTCGCGCAGGATGTGGCGCGCGCGTCTCAATAGCTGCTCGCCGGCTTCGGTGAGGATCACGTGACGCGGAGCACGCACAAACACTTTGGCCCCGATCTCGGTCTCCAATTGCCGGATCTGCATGCTAATCGCCGCCTGAGTGACGTGCACCCGCAGTGCTCCTGCCGTAAATGTGCCCGATTCAGCGATCGCAACGAAGGCTCTTAATTGTCTAATTTCCACAGCAGCAGGCTCCCCCGATATCAAGATGGATTATCGTAATAATAAAATCTTTTAGTTTCCATTATAAATCAGCGAACCCTAGAATAATCAATAATGTTAACTGGATTGTTTCTAGTCGGCCCGGGTCGCAACTGTGAGTACTGAACGACGAACAGCAGATCTCTCTCCGGCTAGACGCTTGCACACGCAGAACTCGGTGGTTGGTGTCGATGGCGGTGGTACGAAGACGGAAGCCGTCATTATGGACGCCAATCTGCGAGTGATTGGCGCTGGGATCGCCGGACCATCGAACCCCTTGCGAGTCGGAATTGCGGGAGCAGCGGCAGCAGTGCGCGAGGCGATTGACAGTGCCTGTGCGGCTGCGAAGCTGAGGCGTGGTGATCTGATTGCAGCGCAGATTGGTCTAGCGGGTGCGCGTCGCCGGGAGTTGCGCGAACGCATGCGTGAGACACTTTTGCCACTCGGAATCGGCGAGATCGAAATTGGTACTGACGCCGATATCGCTTTGTATGGAGCGACTGATGGCGCGCCGGGCCTTGTTGTTATTGCCGGCACCGGCTCGATCTGCTGTGGCATTAATGCGCGTCACAAACGTTTCTGTGCGGGCGGTTGGGGACCGATTGCTGGTGACGAAGGCGGCGGTGCATGGCTGGCGCGACGTGCTTTGCGCGCCGTGGCCTATGCGTCTGACGGACGTGGTCCAAAGACCGCGCTTACCGATCTCGCGTGTGCGTATTTTCACGTCACCAGTGCCGACGATCTGACGACAGCGATTTACGCGCCAACAATAACCAACGAACGACTCGCCGGTTTCGGCAGAGACGTGGTCGGCGCGGCGAAAGCGGACGACGAGGTGGCGCTGCAAATCGTTGCCGATGGCGGCACTGAACTCGGGCAGGCCGCAGTCGCCGTGATTCGTCACCTTCAAATGGAGCGCGATCGGTTTCAGATTGCGTATGTTGGCGGTGTATTCCGTTCGGCGGGCGACTTGATGCTCGCGAATTTGCGCAACGAGGTGAAAAAGGTCGCGCCGCGGGCGTATTTTGAACCGCCACATTTCGCTCCGGCTGTTGCTGCCGCTAGAATGGCTCGCGAACGTATCAACCACATCGCTCTCGCAGTCTGATCCCTAGCGGCATAAGATGAATCCGGAAACCGCGCTTCCAATCACCGAACAAGAGAATCCCCGCTCAAAAGATCTTAGTTCCCAGTCGACCGCCGAAATCGTCGCACTCATGAACGAGGAGGACGCGCTCGTTGCGGCAGCGGTGCAACGTGTGCTCGGCGATGTAGTGAAAGCTGTCGATGAAACCGTTGCGAGATTAGAAAAAGGCGGACGTCTTTTTTACACGGGTACGGGAACTTCGGGACGATTGGGTGTGCTCGATGCATCTGAGTGTCCACCGACGTTTGGTGTTTCGCCGGAGTTGGTCCAGGGTGTGATCGCGGGTGGATATGATGCGTGCCATCGTGCGGTCGAAGCTTCGGAAGACGATGCGGATGCCGGCGCGGCTGATTTGAAGCAGAGAGGTTTCGGAGCCGGTGATGTTTTGGTTGGAATCGCGGCTTCGGGACGAACGCCGTACACCGTTGGCGCGGTGAAGTTTGCTCGTGGGCTCGGTGCTTTCACGATTGGATTGACGGTCGTGCCGGGTTCGCCGATTACGGAAGCTGCTGAATTGAGTATCGTGCCGGTGGTTGGACCAGAAGTATTGACGGGCTCGAGCAGGTTAAAGGCCGGGACGGCACAAAAGATGGTCCTTAATATGATCTCGACCGCGACGATGGTGCGACTCGGTTACGTGAGCGGCAATCGCATGTCACATCTGCAAGCACGCAATATCAAGCTGCGCGATCGTGCTGTGCGGATCGTAATGAAAGAAACCGGAGTCGATGAACAAATGGCGACGTCGGCACTGGAATCGTCAAATTGGGTCGTCAAGCGCGCTGTGCTTCAGATAAATCAGCCACAGATGAACGCGGATGAAGACGGATGAAGGCTCTAGATCTATTTATTATCTTTGGGTATCTGATCGGGATCGTCCTGTTCGGTACCTGGTTTGGTCGCAAGCAAAAGACCACCGCCGATTACTTTCTCGGCGATCGATCAGTGCCGTGGTGGGCCGTAGCCTTCTCGATCGTTGCCACTGAAACCTCAACCATCACCTTCATCTCCATTCCCGGCGTCGCGTTTGCACGCGGCGGAAACTTCGGCTTTCTGCAATTGGTCTTCGGCTATCTACTCGGTCGAATCGTCATCTCGATCCTCTTTATACCGTCTTACTTTCGTGGCGAGCTGCTGACTGTTTATCAACTACTCGACCAGCGCTTCGGCGGCAAGATCAAGATGGTGGCCGCGTCGCTTTTCGTCGTCATGCGGAACATCGCCGACGGCATTCGACTACTGCTGACGGCGATCGTGCTCGCCGCTGTGTACGCCGCTTTTCAGCCCGCCGCCAACTCTGAAACGATCATCATCGGTTCGATAATCCTGATCGGTCTGGCAATGATCATCTTTACCTACTTCGGCGGCATGGAAGCGGTGATCTGGGTTGAAGTGATCCAGCTCGGGATTTACATCGCCGGCGCAATTGCGGCAGCAGTCGTTCTCATCTATTCAATTGACGGTGGATTCGCGGCAGCGAGCTCCCTCGCGACTCAGTACGGCAAGTACTCGCTCTTCGACTTCACCCTCGATCACACGCGCACTTACACGTTCTGGTCGGGATTGATCGGCGGCTGCTTCCTGACGATGAGCACACACGGCACGGATCAGTATCTCGTGCAACGCTATCTGTGCACCGATCACCCACGCAAAGCGACAATCGCACTGCTGACCAGCGGCGGCATCGTGCTCGCGCAGTTCATCGGATTTCTTTTTATCGGCGTGTTGCTGTTTGCCTTCTACCATCCCTTCACCGATCCGGGTTATGCGACCGCTGCGTCGACAGCATTTCCGTTCACTGGCGGCGATCGCGTTTTTCCCGACTTCATTACGAAGTACATGCCGACAGGGCTTTCGGGTCTGGTCGTCGCGGCAATCTTTGCGGCGGCAATGTCGTCGTCGCTCAACTCGATCGCGGCCACAGCGGTGAACGATCTGTACAAACCTTTCCGACCAGATCGCGAGGACAAGCACTATCTAAAAGTCTCACACGTACTAACGTTGGTCTGGGGAGTCGTACAAATCGGTGTCGCACTCGCCGTCAGAAACCAACCAGGCTCGGCGTTGAGTATGGCGCTTTCGATTGCATCTTTGATTAATGGTCCAATTCTCGGCGTGTTTCTGGTGGGGACATTTTTGCGGCGCGTTAGTCAGCCGCCGGCATTGATCGGCATGCTGGTCAGCATCTGTTCGATGCTCTACGTATTTTTTGGAACGAAGATCGCGTGGACGTGGTACGTGTTTCTCGGAAGCCTGATCACTTTTGTGGTTGCATGGCTCGCGAGTTTTGCGTTCGCGCCGGCGGAGAAATCGATCGGACAGATTGGACCTCTGGGACCGATAACGGATGAGGAATAATTGATGCACAAAGGTTTGAATCGTCGTTTTTCAGCAATGCTCGTTTTGGTTTTGATGGCTGTCGTGGCGCTGCCGGTCAGGCCACAGCCGGCGGTCAAAGTAAACGCTTTCAAGCGCGATCCATCGTCGAAAGCGTTGAAGTGGGCCAACGAGCAACTGCGCAAGATGTCGCTCGAGGAAAAGATCGGGCAACTGATCTCGGTCGGCGTCAACGCGACGTTTCTCAACCAGGACTCCGACGCCTATCGCGCCCTCAAGCATCAAATCGAAGACAACAAAGTCGGCGGTATCATTCTTTTCCGCGGGTCCGTTTACGAGTCGGTGATTCTCGTCAATCGCATGCAGGAACTCGCGAAGTATCCATTGCTCGTCTCGGCCGATCTCGAAGCCGGCGCCGGAATGCGCTTCGAAGACACCGTCAACTTTCCGTGGAACATGGCTGTCGGAGCGACCGGCAATCCCGAATACGCCCGCCGTCAGGGTGAGATAACCGCACGCGAAGCACGCGCGCTCGGAGTGCAACAGATCTTCGCGCCTGTTGTCGACGTAAACAACAACGCTGCGAATCCCGTGATCAATGTGCGTTCGTACGGAGAAGATCCAGCAGAAGTCGCGCGCTTCGCCGCGGCTTTCACGGAGGGCGCGCAGGCAGCGGGAGCCATCGCGACGGCGAAACACTTTCCCGGACACGGCGACACAGCGGTCGATTCTCATCGCGGATTGCCCGAGATCAATGTCGGACGCGATCGCTTGAACTCAGTCGAGTTTGTTCCATTCAAAGCAGCGGTAGAAGCTGGCGTTGGCGCCGTGATGACGGGCCACATCGCGCTTCCGCAGATCGACGCGACTGCTGTTAAGCCGTTGCCGGAAAACATGAAGTCGAAACCAACCGACACTGAGGACGGAAGCGAGATCATCGAAGAGAAGGCCGCCATGCCCGCGACGATGTCGCCAGTAATTGGCAACATCCTCAGAAAAGATCTGAAGTTTTCCGGCATGATCGTCACTGACGCACTAAGCATGAGCGGCCTGACGATCTATTTCACGCAGGAAGAGGCGGCGGTTCGTGCCCTGGAAGCGGGCGCCGACATGTTACTCAAACCAGCGGACGTCGATGCGTCTTTTCGCGGTGTGCACGACGCAGTTAAGAGTGGACGCATCACGGAACAGCGTGTTGAAGAGTCAGCCCGCAAGATCCTCGCTGCGAAATACGATCTTGGACTCGTGGACCAGCGAATCACTCCGGTCGACATGATCGACCGCATCGTCGGCAGCCGCGACGTGCCTGCGCTCGCAACCGAGATTGCCGAACACGCCGTCACGCTTGTGCGTGACGAAGATAAGCTGGTGCCGTTGAAGAACCTGAAACCTGACTCGCGCGTGTTCAATCTTGCAGTGACGAACGGCGACGATCGCAACTGGATCGCCAATTCCTTTGTTTCGAGAATCGGCCGCGGTGGCGTGAAAGTTGAAACGATTGTGCTCGATGAACGATCGAGTGAGCAGGACGTGCAGAAAGCGATTGAGCGCGCGAAGTCTGCGGATCTGATAATCGCGTCGTTGTACGGACGGGTTCGTTCAGGACAGGTTTCGAGTGTGGGAATACCGGAGACAGGCAATCGAGCTTTGTCGGCTTTGATTGCAGCTAAGGCGCCGATTGTCGGGATTAGTTTTGGCAATCCCTACCTGTTGCAGAGCTTCCCAGGACTAAGAACTTACCTCGTAGCGTATGGCGACATGCCGTCGTTGCAACAGGCAGTTGCGCGTGCTCTGTTGGGCGAGATTGATATTGGTGGAAAGCTGCCGATCTCGTTGCCGGGACTGTATCCGCGTGGAACTGGAATTCAGGTCAAAAAAAGTAAATGAAACCACGGATGAAACGGATTAAGAGCGTTGTAGTTCTGGTGGTTGTGTTGGTACTGGGGCAGTCTGTGCCAGCGCAGTTGCGGATTGCGCGGCCTGAATCAGTCTCGGTTTCGTCGGCAGCATTGGCGCGGATGGATGAGCTAATTGCCGCCGATATCGAGAAGAAGTTGTTGCCTGGTGCGGTCGTTCTCGTTGGTCGCAAGGATCGCATTGTCTGGCGGAAGGCGTATGGCGCGCGAGCACTCGAACCTGCGCGCGAAGCGATGACGCTCGACACGATCTTCGATCTCGCGAGTCTCACGAAAGTCGTCGCCACTGCTACCAGCATCATGATCCTCGTCGAGCGTGGCAAGGTGAATCTCGACTCTTCAGTGACGCGTTACATTCCGCAGTTGAGTGGTAAAGGAAGGGAATCAGTCACGATCGAGCATCTATTGACTCATGTTTCCGGTTACGCTCCTGACTTCGATCTGAAAGAACGTTGGACCGGTTACGACGAAGGAATAGAACGACTGATCCGCGAACCTCTCCGCAACCCTCCCGGCACTCGCTTCGCCTACAGCGACATCGGATTCATCGCGCTTGGCGAAGTCGTCGCGCGCGTTTCCGGAATGCCGCTCGATCAATTCGCGCAAAAGAATATTTTTGAACCACTGCACATGACGAACACCGGATTTCGTCCCAGTCCGGCGTTGAAGTCGAGAATTGCCCCGACAGAACGCCGCGGTCAGATGCGTTATCTCGGCGATGACGGGTCAAATGCAGGCGCAGGAGCTGACGACTGGCTGCGCGGTCAAGTACACGATCCAACTTCCTATCGCATGAACGGGGTCGCCGGTCATGCGGGGTTGTTCTCAACCGCGAGCGATCTTGCGATCTACTGCCAGATGATCTTGAACGGCGGATCGTATGGCGGCGTGCGCATTCTTTCGCCGTTGAGTGTCGCTGAGATGACGCAGCCGCATATCGTTTCCGCAACGGGCGGTTTTACGCGTGGGCTTGGTTGGGATATGAGCTCGAGTTTCTCCGCGAATCGCGGTGACCTGTTTCCGCTCGGCTCGTTTGGTCACACCGGTTTCACCGGCACGTCGATGTGGATCGATCCCGCAAGCCAGATGTTTGTGATCTTTCTGAGCAATCGTGTGCATCCGACCGGCTCAGGCGACGTTGGGCCACTACGTGCACGCATTGCCACGATCGTGGCCGGCGCTGTGACTGATACAGCACTAGTCACGCGTGCACGCGAACAGTCTGAGAAGTTCTACACGGAGACTTTCAAGACGCTCAAACAGTTTTCCAGAAGTGAAGCTGCAGGTTCGGTCAAGGTACTCACAGGCATCGACGTCCTCGAGCGTGACAACTTCAAGCAGCTTGCCGGCATGCGTGTTGGCCTCGTCACCAATCACACCGGTCGCGATCGTGCGGGACGGCAAACGATTGATGTGCTGAACAAAGCTCCCGGCGTGAAACTCGTCGCGCTCTTCTCGCCCGAACACGGCATTCGCGGTCTCGTCGACGACAAAGTCGCGGATTCAAAGGACGAAGCAACCGGACTTCCAATTTATTCACTCTACGGCGAGAGCCGCCGGCCCAAACCCGAGCAGCTCAAGGATCTCGATGCGCTTGTTTACGATATTCAGGACGTCGGCGCGCGTTTCTACACTTACATCTCGACGCTCGGCTACGTGATGGAAGAAGCCGCAAAAGTTAAGCTGCCGGTCTTCGTTTTGGACCGGCCGAATCCGATCGGCGGTCTCGACGTCGAAGGTCCGATCGCCGACAGCGATAAGCTTTCTTTCATCTCGTATCACACGATCCCGACGCGACACGGTTTGACGATCGGTGAGCTGGCCCAACTCTTCAACCGGCAGCGCAACATCGGCGCCGATTTGCGTGTGATCAAAATGGACGGCTGGCGCCGCTGGATGTGGTTCGACGAAACCAATCTGACGTGGATCAATCCGTCGCCAAACATGCGCAGCCTTACCGAAGCGACGCTTTATCCGGGTGTTGGTTTGCTGGAGACGACGAACGTTTCCGTTGGCCGTGGCACAGATACGCCGTTTGAAGTCGTGGGCGCGCCGTGGATTCAGGGAGATCAACTGGCGGAGTATTTGAACCGGCGTGGGCTTCCCGGGGTGCGGTTTGTGCCGCTGCGATTTACACCGAATGCTTCAGTGTTTAAGGATCAGCAGTGTGAGGGTGTGAACATCATCATCACCGATCGGGCGTTGTTTCGTCCGTTGTTGACGGGAATCGAAATGGCGCTGGCGCTGCGGGCGTTGTATGCGAAGGACTGGCAGGTGGATAAGTATTTGCGACTGCTCGTGAACGCGGCAACGTTCGACCGAGTGAAGCGTGGTGTGAGTGCAAAAGAAATTCTTACTGCGTGGAATCCGGAGTTGGATGAGTTTCGGCGAGCACGTGCGGAATTCTTGCTGTATTAGCCACGGATAAACGCGGATTTTGTACGGATCCACTTTCGTACTGAGTTGATCAGAAAAAATTCCTTCGCGTTCTTGAACTCCTCGATTGTGATTATTCGTTCCTTGATCTTTCCTTCCGCTAACAAGTGATTGCGAAAGACCCCTGGTAACAGGCCGCATTCGATCGGGGGCGTGCAAAGTTCACCATCAATCGGAACGACGAGATTCGCAATGCTGGATTCGGTCACCTCACCGCGCTCATTCCAGAAGATAACGTTATCCCCACCGCGCCGTCGCGTAGTCTTGTGAAACAGAAACCGATCCGACGAATCGACCGGCTGCGCCGCGAGCGCCACTGATCCGATCTCATCGAGCAATTCAATCCGTGTTATCTGTGGCTCAATGCGCCCGTTCTTCCACAACGTTAGTTTCACCTTGAACGATCCAGTCTCAGACGCGATCCGTTCCAGATCCGCGTTAATCCGTGTTCCCGGGAACGAAAAGCCAAAGTACTCCGCCGAATTTTTGAGCCGCTCAAGATGCTCCGTTAACAAAAAGTAATTTCCATCTTCCAAGAGGATCGACTCAAACAACTGAAACTCAACCGGCGTCGCATGCAGAAACCGGCTCTTCACCAGACACTCTTCATACTCACGCTCAGCCGTCGAATCGATCGTGATGCCGCCGCCGACACCGAACGTCGCCTGATTGGATTCAGCGTCAATCACTACCGTGCGAATCGCGACATTGAAGACGCAGTCCCCACCCGGTTGCAAAAGCCCAATCGCTCCCGTGTAAGCACCACGCGGAAAACGTTCGAGCTCACGAATAATCTGCATCGTGCGAATCTTCGGCGCGCCCGTAATCGAGCCACAGGGAAACAACGCCTGCATCAGTTCCGGCAAAGTCGTCCCTTCATTGAGGGTTGATTCGACAGTCGAAGTCATTTGCCAGACAGTTTCAAAACGCTCGACATCAAACAACGACGAAACGTGGACGCTGCCGGGAACTGAAACTTTCCCGAGATCGTTACGCAGCAGATCGACGATCATCACATTCTCGGCACGATCCTTCACCGAGTGTTTGAGCCACTGCGCAAGCTCCCGATCTTCTTTCGTCCAACGCCCGCGTCTGACTGTGCCTTTCATCGGTTTCGTGACGACGTGATTGCCTTCGCGTTTGAAGAACAGTTCCGGCGACAAGCAAAGAACCCTGTAACGCTCCAGATCGATGTAGGCGGAGTACGCTGCGCCCTGAGCCAGACAGAGACTGCGATACCAGGCGTAATAATCGCCATTGAAGGTTGAGGTAACGGGAAAGGTGTAGTTGACCTGATAAGTATCGCCGTCGGCGATGAGTTCTCGGATACGTGTGACTGCGTTGTCGTACTCGTCTCGTTCGACACGTGGCATCCACGAGTTCGAGTCTATCGACGGCGTGTTGAGGCTTTCAAGATCGGATGCACCTGGAAATGCTGCGGCCCAGGCGAGTGGAAAATCGGACGGTGTGTGAACGGAGAAGACAGAGTCAAACGCCGGAGCAGCCTCGTAACTGAGCATCACTGCGACGTACGAACCTGCTTTTGATTCTTTCTCGGCGAATTCAAGAACGCCGACAACTTCGTCGATGTGTTTGGCCGTGATCTCAGCGGTCGGCGCGTTGAGAGACTGTGAACCAAACACAAATTTCGGCATGGCGTGAGTCTAACAGATCACTGAGACGGGATTTTCAGGATCAATAGGATAAGTCGAGGTGATTGCCAACACCCTATTCATCAGCCATTCTTATCAAACGGATAAAAATCTTTAGCTACCATTATTCGTAAAGCGATCTATAATCCGTCCGAAATTTCGTAGCTCAATCCTTTCTTTCAAACCGAGGACAACATGAGAAATTCAATTCTTGCGTCTTTGCTTTTACTTTTGTGTATGGTCGCGGTTGCACGCGGGCAGGGAACCACGTCTCGCGTAACAGGAACCGTGCAGGACGCTAACGGCGCCGCGGTTGCCGGAGCAATGGTGAGTCTCACCAACGAAGCTACCGGAGTTTCCTTTACTACCACGACCAGTGAGAGCGGTAACTACGCCTTCGATTTAGTCCAGGTTGGAAAGTACACCGTTACGATCGAGAAACAGGGATTCAAAAAGTTCATCAGCCAGGCGACCCCGGTTAATGTCAACCAGCCTGCGACCGTGAGCGCGACGCTTGAAACTGGCGGCGTGACGGAGACTGTGACCGTTCAGGCCGGCGCCGAACAAGTGCAGACCAGCAGCTCAGGAAACATCGGCAGCACAATCGAACAGAAGACTCTCGAGTCGCTTCCGATTGTCGGTACGCGCGGCAGAAACCCACTCGACCTTTTGAACTTTCAACCAGGCGTGGTCTTCGGCGGCAACACCGGCGGCGCAGTTAACGTCAACGGTTCGCGCGATCGCGCTTTCAACTTCACGCTCGACGGTATCGACATCAACGAGTCCACTGCCGGCGGTTCAAACTTCACTCCGCTTCGTCCGAATCCTGACTCGGTGCAGGAATTTCAGATCGTCACGAGTAACTTCACCGCAGAGCTCGGTCGCAGCAGCGGCGCTCAGGTGACGCTCGTCACACGCTCGGGATCAAACGACTTTCACGGTAACGTGTTTGAGTACTACCGCACGCCGCGACTCGACGCCAAGAGTTATCCGAACACGATCGCCAAAACTCCGAAAGACCAATTCGTACAGCATATTTTTGGAGGCAGTATTGGCGGCCCGCTTTTCAATCCCGGCTTTGGCGAAGGAACTAAGATGGGATGGCTGCGAAACAAAGCCTTCTTCTTTACCAACCTGCAATTACTTCGCGCTTACGACACCGGCCTTGTTACACGCACCGTTTATACGCAGAGTGCGCGCCAGGGAATCTTCCGTTACACAGTCAACGGACCAAATGTGCCCGATGGTGGCAACGGCATAGCGACCGTAGGTTCGGCAGGAAATCAGCTGTTCGGTGCGTGTCCGAATCCGCTACCGAATCCGTTACCATTAAACTTCCGCTGCACTCGTACCTACAACATCGTGGGGAATCCGGCGGGAATCACTCAAGATCCAGCTCTGATGGCTTACCTGAATGCGATGCCGTTGCCCAACAATTTCACCGTTGGCGATGGTCTCAACACGGCAGGTTTCAATTTCGGATCGCCACAACACGAACGGCAGTACGACTTCGTCACCAAGTTTGACTTCAATATCAACCCGAAGAATCTGGTGTATGTTCGCTACGCGCAAGGGTCTCAAACGACTTTGGGTGATTCGGCTAACACCGGTCGACCTGTCTTTCCTGACTCGCCGAACTTTGTCGACACGTATCGCACGCCAAAGAACCTCGCCGTCAACTGGAGATGGTCGCCGACAGGAACCGTTACCAACGAGGCGATATTTGGTATCAGCAAATTCTTCTTCTCGTTCCTGACGCCTTTTCCCGATCAGAATCTGCCGTTTTCGTTTATCAACGTCGCCACAGCCAACACAAACTTCTCTTACAACGCACGCGGAGTGAGGACGCTGCAGTACATCGATAACCTGACTTTCATCCACGGCTCACATACGTTTAAGGGCGGTATCAATTTCCGCTTCAATCGGCACAACGACGATCGGTCGTCTGTGGCCGGGTCGGCAATCGAGCCGTTGGTTTCGTTCGGTGGAACCGGTGGGGCCTTTTTCGGCAATTTCGCGCTTCCGTCGTCAGGTAGCACAAGTATCAACACCGACGATCTAACGCGATTACAAAACACGATCAGAGATCAGCTTGGAAAAGTGAACAGCGTTTCGAGGGCCTTTGTCTCTCAGGGTGATACGTTTGCACCGGCAGGAAGTCGTTGGTTGAACCAGGTTACCTATCCGGAGTTGGATTTCTATTTCCAGGATAACTGGCGTCTCCGCTCGAATTTCGTTTTGGACCTTGGAGTTCGTTGGGAAGCGAAGCTTTCTCCAAGAGTAGCCGGAGGCAGGCCGAGTCTTGTTCCCGATCAGCTGGTTACGCTGGGAGCTGCGCCATCGAATACGCTCAAATGGGTGGAAGGCGACATCTACAGCAGCGATTTGAACAAGCTGCTCCCGTCGGTCGGTTTTGCGTGGGATCCATTCAAGAGTGGTAAGACTTCGATTCGTGGAAACTACCGTATGGCATCCGATCGAATCGCCACATTCCTATTTGGTTCGTCAATTTACCAAAGCACGCCCGGCAACAATAACGGCCCCAGCAACTCGGCTTTCGGTCAGGCCGGCGGGTTATTCCGTAATGTTGGACCAGTTATCGCCGCTCTGGTGCCGACACAGACTCCAGTAGCGCTGCGACAGCCGCCTCCATTTAGCACAGGTTCTCTGAGCGTGCTGGATCCGGATTTACAGTTCCCGCAGATTCACGAGTGGTCCATCAGCTTCCAGCGCGAAATACGACACAATGTTGTCGAAGTTAATTACATCGGAAAGCATGGAGTGCACCTGCTCGGTGGCTACAATGTGAACCAGGTAAATATTTTCGCGCGCGTTGCCGGAGTGAATCAAAGCTTTGCTGAAGCTTTCGACTTGATTCGCAACGACATCCGTACCAACGGCGACACCAACATTACTTACTTCAGCCCACTTATCAATCTCCTGTACACCGGTAATCCGAATAACAATGCGGGCACCGCAACGTTCAGAAGCGTAGTGACAGCGGCTACGATTAGAAACGGGAACGCGGCGACGGCGGCTTTAAATACGTCCCAGCGGCTGTGCCAGACTGCGGATGTGAACGCTGGAATTTGCACGGCGACCGGCGTTCAGCTCATCGGCCGTACAGTTAACAATCCATTTCTGTTTCAGCCGTACCCGCAATTCTCCGGAGGCCTGAACGTTTTCGACAGCAGCGACTACTCGAGGTATGACGGTCTCCAGTTCATCTTCAAACGCAGAATCAGCGCGGGTCTGGGATTTCAGTTCGGCTACACGCTCTCCAAGTCGAAAGATAATCGTTCGTGGGATCCGTCACTGAGCACGGTCTCTACGGGCTCTGTCCAATCGGCTTCGAGCACGCCGTTCGATCTACGAGATCGAAGTCTCAACTACACCTGGTCGGACTTCGATCGCCGTCATGTGTTTCAGGGGACTTACACCTACGAGCTGCCGTTCGGCAAGGGCAAGCAGTTTCTTTCCGGAGTGCCGAAGGTTGTGGACCAGGTGATTGGCGGCTGGCAGATGGCAGGCACGGTGCTTTGGATGTCAGGCAGACCGTTCACGGTCTATTCGGGCATCAACACGCTCAGCAACGTGGTCCAATCAACCGCCGACTGTAATGGCTGCACACGAAACAGTGGCCATTTGGTTCTCGAGTCCGGCAGGAACTTCTGGTTCGACACCGCCACACGTGCCCAGTTCAGCCAGCCGGTCACGGGCTCGATCGGAAATACAGGACGCAACTTCTTCCTCGCTCCGAATTATTTCCAATGGGATTCTTCGCTTTCGAAGAAATTCAAAATTACGGAGAGCGTGGCGTTCGACCTGCGTTTTGATGCGCGCAACGTTTTGAACAACCCGTCGTTTGATAATCCGACAGCCGTCTTTACTTCGACGATCTTCGGACGCATCAACGACTCGGTTACCAACAACGCGCGTCGCATTCAGGTGTCAGGCAAGCTGAGCTTCTAGGCGGCCTTTATCCACAGATTACGCAGGTTTGAAATCTGCGTAATCTGTGGATGGTCCTTCTTAGAACTGCAACTTCAACGCAAACTGAATCACCCTCGCAGCTTCACCCGTCTGCACGATCGTCTGTGTTGAAGGTGGTGCCACGCCGGCACAGCACGCCGAAGCAAATACGCTTGACCTTATGCTCGGAGAGCCGGTCGACGCATCGCGCGGGTTGTCAAAGTTTGTGTGATTGAAAGCATTGAACATCTCCGTCCTAAACTGAAGCTTGAATCGCTCGGTTAACTGGAACGCTTTGATGAAACCAAAGTCGACATTCCAGTAGCCCGGCGCGACAAAGATGTTCCGGCCGGCGCCGTTCTGTCCCGGAGCCGGAATGCAGAACGGCTGACTCAGATCGACACCGCACGTTAGCGCATTTACCGGCTTAAACAGCACCGGACCAGCAAGCGGAGATCCTGGCAACTCCTGAAGCTGTGCCTTGACCTCACCTTGCACGCCGGCCCGTCCTTCGTGACTTCCATTCGACGTGAACGCGCCACTGCGAACGGCGAATGGCTCACCGGACATCTGCGTGTAGATCGTGTTGATGGTCCAACCACCAAGAATCGTGTTAACGATTCCCGGAGCGTTGTTGAAAAAGCGCCGGCCTCTACCGACTGGTACTTCCCATACCGATGCGGCCGTAAAAACGTGGGTGCGATCGAAGTCGGACCGCGCGCGCTCCTCACGGAAGTTGCGAATATCAGTCGGCGTGCGCGAATTCGTCGTCGATAAACCACCACCAGACGAAGCGCCGACCGGATCGACCGACTGATTGTCGATCGACTTACCAAATGTGTAGGCCATGCTTAAACCAAGTTGAGTGCTGAACCGGCGCCGCAAGGTGAACTGCGCGGCGTGATAGTTCGAGTCGCCACTGTTGTCGAGATAAGTGATCAACGCAAACTGCTGGTTCGGTCTAAGCTTGAGTCCCAGCGTGTTGTCTTCAATGCGTCTCGCAAAACTCCCGGCGCCATTGATATCCAGTTCGCTGGTCGTTGTGGATGAGTTGAGAAAACTCGCAGCCGCAGTGGCAGTCAGGCCACCCTGCGTTTGTAACTGTGATAGTAACGGCGGAGCTACGCCGGTCACGCCTACTGGACAACCCGTGCCCGCTGGCGTGCAGCCCTTAGCTCGGTTCTGCTGCATGATCAGGAACGACGGAAGAATTCGGTCCGGATTGACCTGATTGATGTCGTACGCCATGAACAGGTACTGGCCACGACGCCCGATGTACGAAGCCTGGGCTACCAGACCCCACGGCAATTCGCGCTGAAGGCTGAGATTCCACTCGTGAACTGTTGGCAACTGCATCTTCGGAGCAAACACGGTAATAGGCGGTGAGTTTGCTCTTAACTGCTGCGGTGGTGTTAACAACGATGATGGTTTCACAGAAGGCGCGGGCAGTTGTGTTGGAAAACCGCCCGCGACGGTTTTGTTGATGTCTGGGGAGTTTACACAGCCGGCAGTGATTGAAGTGAAAGCCCCGGCGGTCGCGTTGAACGAAGTCGTACAACTCTGCACCAGGCCGGGAATTCTGCCGGCGGCTGCGGTTACCTGGAATGACGAGATAGTGTCGAACGCAATACCGTAACCCAATCGAATCACGCTCTTGCCGTTTTCGCCGAAGAAATTGCGCATCACGCCCGATTTGAAATCAGGACTGTAGGCCAGCCCGAAGCGTGGTCCAATAGCCCACCTGAAGTCACCTTCGTACCAGTGCTTTGCGGGAACGAAACTGACTGCGCCTGGTTGGTTGACCACGGGCGTTGCGGGCAGGGCAGTGCCGGCGATTGGCGTTGCTGCCACAAAAACATTTGCCTGTGGCGACGTGTTCGCCGGCGAATTAACTTCCCAGCGCGCACCGTAGTTCAAAGTGAGATTGGGACGGACTTTCCACTCGTCCTGGAAGAAGAAGTTGTACTGATCGAGATTGTGTTTCTCGGCATACAACGTGATCTCATTACCGACCTTGAATGGCAGGAACTTATCGTCCTGAAGGTTCGAGATAAACACCTGATTCATCGATGCCGGTAACCCGTAGAGGTTATTGATCAGACTGCCGAGCAGTGTTTGATCGGTGGAATTGATGTTGGAAGCGACTTGGAATCCGGAGTTTCCGGTGGTGCCGATGAACACCGGACGGGTAGTTGCCGAGAAGGTCACAGACGGCGTGACGTTAATTCCTCCCGGTTGGCCGCGTTGGTCCACGTGCCGGTAAAAGCGGAAATTCAAACCCAGGCGGAAGACATGAGAGCCATTGACAATACTCAAATTGTCGAGCAGTTGAGGAGTTGTCACCCAGCGCGCAGTGCGCGGCGTATTGATATATGGCTCGCTGACGCTATTGAAATCATACGGCGGCACGTCGGGCCAGGAGGGATTAGCTTCACCCTGTGTAAAGAGGAACCCAAACCGGCCGTAGCCGGCGGTGAACTCGTTGACAACTCGCGGTGAGAACACGCGCCGCCAACCAATTGCCAGGTTCGAAGTGCGGCGGAATACTTCGCCGAGCGGCGGATTGTCGGGATAGACTTGAGGTCTGCCATTCAATGGATCGCCTTTCAACGTGTTGTAGTCGGACCACAAGTAACGAACGAAGATGCTGTTGTTCTCGTTGAAATTGTGATCGACGCGAACGTTGATTGCGGGACCTCTGATCGCGGTGGGCGGATTCCAAAGGAATGTTGCAGTGTTTAGACCGTCACCGGCCGCGGCAAAATTGTTCGCGGAAGGATAAGCCGTGAACAAGCCTGCGACGGCCGTGTCGATGGGTCGGCTTTGCGTGTTGTTGAGCGGGTCTTTGATGTTGTAAGTGCGAACGCAACGAAGCGAGGTTGGTGTCGCGCACAAAGGAACGATGAGTGCTCCCGTGCTTGGATTAACCAGCAGCGTTGAGTTTCGCGTAATCGTTGTCCCGCCGATCACCAGCGGGTTCGCCGGGTCAGGAACAAAGTAGCGGAAGATCCCGTTTCGCGCTTCGTTCGTGTACACAACCGGGAATCCGAACGTTTGATCGATCGGCTGGGTGAAGTCCACCCGGTTGTACTGATAGCTACCAAAGAAGAAAGTCTTGTTCTTTTTGATTGGACCGCTGAAATCAAATCCGAACTGGCCCAGCCTGATTAGAGGCTTGGGAGCTTTCTGCGCGTTCGCGTACCACTCGTTAGCATTCAACGCTTCATTCCGAAGGAAGTAGAAAGCGGTGCCATGAAATTCGCTCGATCCGCTGCGAGTAGCAATCGAGATCGAGGCGCCGCTATTCCGGCCCTCTTCTGCCGTAGCGTTGTTTGTCGTGACTTTGTACTCGGCAGTGTTGTCAGGGGTGATGCGATAAAGATTGGATACGGGGTTGGGCACGCTCGATTCATTCGCCTCGATGCCGTCGATGGTTACGTTGTAAGCACGATCGCGCGAGCCGTTCACGTGGACGCCCGAGCCGGCGCCACCGAATGAACGTTGCACCACTCCCGGCTCGAGTAGCAGGAGCGTCAAAGGATTGCGTCCATTCAACGGCAGGGTTTCGATTGCCTTTTGTTCGACCACATTGCCAATGGTGGCGTTTGCTGTTTGCAACTGTTCCGGACCACCCTGCACTGTTACAACTTCAGAGACCTGTCCGACCTCCAGGCTCACGTCGACAGTCAAAGGATTGTTTACTTCGAGGTGGTTCCCGGTCTTCAAAAACTTCTTAAAGCCACTTTGTTCGACGGCGAGGGTATAGTCGCCGACAGGAAGCGCTTCGAAGGCATAGAGTCCTGCTTCGGTTGTCGTTTGTGTATGCGAGACGCCCGTTGCGTCGTTTGTGATCGTGACGGTTGCGCCCGGAACTGATGCCTGCTTCGCGTCGACGACCCGGCCGGTGATTCGTGATGTGCTCGTTTGTGCTGATGCCGTAAGCGGACAGGCAGCCACAAAAATAACTACGACTAATTGTAGTAGGGTGGAACGCGACATGGAGAGACCTCCTTTAAGTTGTTAACGAAGAGAGGAAAAACAACTGGCTAACCGCTTGCCACGCGACGCCGGAAGGAACGGTTGCGATTTACCGCCACCGCGAAAATCAGACTTAATTTTCGATAGCGGCAGTATATCTCCGCCCAGTTTTACGTCAAGGTTTTGAGTGGTTTTCTTGACGACGGAAGTATCAGAAATTGTTATCAAAGTGATAAGAACATTTAGCTATTATTATCCCACCTGACAGCCTATAATCCGCTCACTTCGTACCAGGCAACAAAAACTCAGAAGCATCGGACCAAACTGGCAGCGTGAAAACGAGTCTCTTCCTTAAGTCCGCAGCAGTGCTGTTGACTGCGCTCGCTCTCGGCGTTTTCCTGTTCATGCGCGGACGCGTCAATGCCGAAGCGTCTGCTCCTTCCTACGATCTCTTGATTACAAATGCACGAATCGTGGATGGATCCGGCAATCCCTGGTTCAAGGCTGACGTCGCGATTAAAGATGGTCGCATCGCGCGCATCGGACGTTTAGGACCGGAGACTGCGACGAGGACGATCGACGCTCGCGGGCAAATACTTGCGCCCGGGTTTATTGACGTTCACACACACGTCGAATCGATCTACAGCCAACCCGCCGCTGAAAACTTTGTGCGCATGGGTGTGACGACGCTTGTCACCGGAAACTGCGGTACGTCAACCACCGAAGTCGGAGAGTTTCTCGGACGCATCAAGGAGAAGCCGCTCGCAGTAAATCTCGCCACCCTCATCGCCCACGGTTCGGTGCGTCGTAAAGTGATAGGACTCGGCGATCGCGCGCCGACGCCGGAAGAAGTCAAACAAATGGAGAGTGTCGTCGAGCAGGGAATGAGAGACGGCGCTGTCGGTCTTTCGACTGGACTGATTTACGTTCCGGGAACTTATGCGAAGACCGACGAGATCGTGTCTCTCGCACGTGTCGCGGCAAGGTACGGTGGTCTATACGCGACGCACATGCGCAACGAGGGCGATAAGGTTGCGGATGCGATCCGCGAGAGCATTCAAATCGGCGAACAGGCGGGACTCCCCGTCGAGATTTCTCATTTCAAGATCAGTAACAAGAAGCTGTGGGGCCAAAGCCCGATGACCCTTGGTCTTGTGCGTGATGCTCGTGCACGCGGCCTCGCGGTCACTGTCGATCAGTACGCTTACACCGCCAGCTCGACGTCGCTCGATTCGCGTTTGCCGTCGTGGCTGCGCGCGGGCGGTCTCGACGAAGCCAAGAAACGACTCGCCGATAAAGATACCCGCGAGCGTGCGATAAACGACACGAAAGACGCTCTCAAGCGCAGCGGCTTCAAGGACTACTCGTTTGCCGTCGTCGCGTCGTACGGTCCTGACAAGTCTTTCAACGGCAAGTCGATCGCCGAAATCACCAAACAGGTAAAGAACAAGAGCGACGTCAAGAGCCAGATCGAACAGATGCTCGAGATGTACAAAGCGGGCGGCGCCGCCATGATCTATCACGGCATGGGTGAAGAAGACGTGAAGCGGATCATGCAGGAGCCGTTCACGATGATTGCTTCTGACAGTGGTGTGCGCCAGATCGACGAGAGCGTGCCGCATCCGCGTGGTTACGGCAACAACGCGCGTGTGCTTGGTCTATACGTCAGGCAATTGAACTTGATCTCGCTCGAGGATGCGATCAGGAAGATGACGTCGCTGCCGGCGCAGACGTTTGGATTTCGCGACCGTGGCTTGATTCGCGAAGGCTTTGCAGCAGACCTCGTGATCTTCGACGAGAAGACGATCGTCGATCAGGCAACGTTCGACAAGCCGCACCAATTCCCGTTGGGAATCAGTTACGTTTTAGTCAATGGGCAATTAGTTCTCGCAAACGATCAAATTACCGAAGCTCGTCCTGGTGTTGCTCTTCGTGGACCAGGATCCTCGGAACGTACTGTAGGGGCGGCCCTCCGTGGTCGCCCCTCGTTTTAAATTCCCCGCCGGGGCGGCCACAGAGGGCCGCCCCTACAAGGACACCCTTTTGCCCTCGAGAGGAGGAGAAGTTTATGTGGAGCCCTAAAAACAATCTCACGGTTTTCTCAATCGGAATGGTTTTCGTTCTTCTCTTCCTGCCTGGCGTTGCGGCCGCCCAAACGGTTACCGGCACCCTCCGCGGCACCGTGAGCGATTCCAAAGGCGCGGTTGTTCCCGGAGCGGATGTGATTATCCGCAACATGGAAACCGGTCAGGAGCGCACTCTGAAAACCGGCGGCGAAGGCGTTTACGTTGCGCCTTTCATGCCGCTCGGCCGTTATACGATCACCGCAACCGGTCCTGGCTTCAGCAAGGTGGCGCAGGAAAACATCGAGCTCGGTCTGAACCAAACGAGGGTGGTCAACTTCGAGTTGAGCCCGAGCGCCGTTACCGAAGCTGTCGTGGTCACGTCTGAGGCGGCTCCAATCAATACGACGAATGCGGAGATCAAGGGTTCACTGAACGCTCAGGAGATCATGGAGAAGCCCACCTTCAATCAAGGCAGCTTCCTGTCTCTCGCAGAAACATTCACCGGATTTCAGGAGAACCCGACTTCTGGTCAGAACAATCCAACCGCTTCGTCGGGCTCGTCGATAAACTTCAATGGCACCGGCACACGCGGCGCGACGTTCCAAATCAACGGCGTCAACAACGACGACTCTTCCGAGAATCAAAATCGTCAGGGCGCGTCGCTCTCGACGATCAAAGAGTTTCAAGTCATTACCAACAACTTCAGTGCCGAGTTTGGCCGCGGCTATGGCGCGGTGGTCCTCGTGCAAACGAAGTCAGGCACGAACCAGATTCACGGCGACGTTTACTGGTATCACAACGACAGTGCTTTGAATGCGACGAACAACGTCTTCGCGCCCGGAGTGAAAAAAGGCGTGACGCGCCGCAATCAGTTTGGATTCACCTCAGGTTTTCCGGTGTGGAAAGATCGCCTCTTCACCTTTATCAGCCTGGACCACACAGAAAACTCCGGCGCAAACAATTTCAACCGCGATGTCTTTACCCTCGCGGAACGCAATCCGGCAAACTGGTTCAAACAAACACCTGCGAACGACACGCCGGCGAACCGAGCTTTCGTAAAAAGCATGATCGATCGTTTTGCCAATGCAGTTCCGAACGATCCTGCGGCTGGTCCAAGAGTGTTTCGCGGGCAACAGGGTTTCGATTTTCCGGCGCGTGACTATTCCGGACGCCTCGATTGGAACCCGCGCTCAGTCGATAACGTCACCGCTCGCTGGCAGTACACGCGGCAGAGATTTGTGGCCGACGACATCATTCACGGTGAACGGGCGGATCAGAACCACAAACAACAGAACTTCGGCTTAAACTGGATTCACTCGTTTTCCGCTATTTCTGTCGGTGAGTTTCGCTACGGGCTCGGTTTACGCACGACACTCGTCAATATCGCCGCGGGCAACGACACGCCGATCATTCGCTTCTTCAATCCGAGTCCGGTCACGACGCAGTCGAGCATCGGCAGCGCCGGCAATTTCCCGATTCAGCGATATCAAACTGATAACCAGTTTGTTTACAACTTCGTCACGCATCTTAGCTCGCACGATCTGAAGCTGGGCACCGACATTCGTCGCCAGCGGCTTGACGATCTCGCTGACAACTTCTCGCGCGGCTTCTACAGCAGCACCACCGCGACCTGCAACGGCATCAACTACACGAATGGCTTCAATCAATTCATCAACGGTTGCACGCCGAATTACCAAAAAGGCTATGGACCATTCTTCCTCGAGAATCGCATTCGCGAAGGAAACTTCTACGGCGAAGACAATTGGAAGATTCGCCACAACCTGACGCTGAATCTTGGTCTGCGGTATGAATACGTTTCGGCGCCTGA
This sequence comes from Pyrinomonadaceae bacterium, assembly GCA_036401595.1. Taxonomy (GTDB): domain Bacteria; phylum Acidobacteriota; class Blastocatellia; order Pyrinomonadales; family Pyrinomonadaceae; genus PSRF01. The sequence goes on along the minus strand of DASWUM010000044.1, from coordinate 13,194 downwards.
AGAAGCGGCTGGTCGCATCAACTACGGATTCAGCGCCGACAAAGACAACTGGGAACCGCGCATCGGGTTCGCGTGGAGTCCGAATTTTGAAACGGGCTTTATGCATTCGCTGTTTGGCTCGGTTGGCGATTCATCGTTCCGCGGTGGCTACGGCATCTATCACGGTCGACTCTTCCAGTCGATCTTTTCGCAAGGCGGTGCGACGGTGAGATTCAATCCACCGAACGCGTTCTTCTACAACCAATCGGGTGTGGCGACGTCGGCTTTCAATCCGGTGAACCTCGTCGATCCAACGAACGGCTTTGTGTTTGTGCCCGGTCCACAAACCGCACGTCACACCGTCACGTTGATCGATCCGGGCTTGGAAATGCCGTACACGCAGCAATGGAATGTGAGTTTCGAACGACAGATGCCGTTCTCTTCTGCGTTGCGCGTGAGCTACACGGGCAATCGCGGCATTGGTTTGTTGAAATACTCGCTCGACAATTTGCCGGTGCACGATCCGGTGAATGGCGTGTTGGTTGCGAACCATCCAAACAATCCCGCGAACCTGCGTGGCCAGGTCATCAGACTCGCGGCTGACTTTCAATGCGCCGGCACGGCGGGCACGACCGCGATCCCGTTCACGGCGCAGTGTCCGGTTGTAGTTCCGATTGCTGCGAATGAATACAGCTTCCGCGTGCCGCGCATAAACGAGCGCCGGCCGAATGGGTTGTATGGAACGAACCTCGCGGTTTCGAATGCGGCGTGGAGTTACTACAACGCCGCCCAGGTGGAATGGACTAAGCGACTGAGTAGCAATCTCAATTTCCAGGCCGCCTACACGTGGAGCAAAGCGATCGACACCACGTCGGAAGCGACCGCTGTCGGAACGGGCGATACCAATCAAAACGGAAACGACGCGCGCGCCGGTCGTGGACTCTCGCGTTTCCATACGCCGCACCGGTTCACGATCTATGGCACTTACCGTCTGCCGTTCTTCAGCGGTCAGAAAGGTTTGCTCGGGCAGGCGTTTGGCGGCTGGCAGTTTTCAGGTGTCGTCAAACTCGCGAAGGGAACACCGTTCACGGTTACGACTACTGCACTCGATCTAAACTTCGACGGTTTCGGCGAGAGCAGGCCGGTGATTCTCGATCCGTCGATACTCGGCAACAGTGTCAATCATCCTGCGACCTCGCGCGACGAGCTTCCACGTGCCGCATTCCGCGCACTGACCAGCGCCGACTTCAACACGTCGATACTTGGACGAAACACATTCTTCCTCGACGGCGTAAAGAACGTAGACTTCGGGTTGACCAAGATCTTTTCGATGCCGTGGGAAGGGCACAAGCTGACCGTACGCGCCGACTTGTTCAATGCCTTCAACCACGTGCAGTACGGATTCCCGAGCTCAGTCACAACTAACACTAACTTTGGAGCTATCACGAGCGCTGCGACGCTCTACGCGCCGAGAAATATTCAGGTCTCGTTGCGTTATCAGTACTGAGAATGAGATTCATACTTCGGATTTCTCTGTGCAGCCTTTGTGTTCTCTGTGCCTCTTTTGTGTACGGTGCTAACAGCGAGACACAAGAGGTGCGTGCTTTATGGGTGGTTCGCACGACGCTCACGTCGCCTGAGAAGATTCGTCAGTTAGTCAACGCAGCCGCGGACAACGGCTTCAACACGTTGATTGTCCAGATCCGCGGTCGCGGCGACGCGTATTACAAATCGAGAGTCGAACCGCGTGCGAGTGAGTTGAAGGATCAGCCGGAGTCATTCGATCCGCTCGCACTCACACTCGCCGAAGCACACAAACGCGGTCTAAAAGTACACGCCTGGCTAAACACGAGCCTGCTTGCCAATCTCGACGCACTCCCGTCCGATCCCGCGCACGTCTACAACAAACATCCTGAGTGGCTCGCAGTACCAAAACCCGTTGCGGCCGAGCTCTATGATCTGTCGCCACGTGATCCGGCGTTCCGGCAGAAGATTGTCGAGTGGTCAAAAGCAAATCGCGGCGAGTTGGAAGGCGTTTACACCGGACCTGCGAATCCGAAAGTTCGCGATCACATCTACAAGATCTGGATGGACGTGCTGAAGCACTATCCGGTTGACGGTTTGCACTTCGACTACGTGCGTTTCGCGAGTCCCGATTTTGACTACAGCCACACGTCGCTCGAAAAGTTTCGCAAATGGCTCGAGCCGCAGCTCAAGTCAGAAGAACGTGCCCAATTGAAGCTCTCATTGAAGTCGAATCCACTCGCCGCGCCGGAGACGTTCGCAGCGAAGTTTGCAGACTTTCAACGTTTGCAAGTGACGACACTCGTCGAACGGATCTACCGGGCAGTGAAGAAACGGCGTCCTGAGGTCATTGTTTCGGCAGCCGTTTTCGCCAACGATGAAAACGCCTATACACGCCGGTTTCAGGACTGGCGGCGCTGGTTGCAGATGGGCATTCTTGACGTTGCGTGTCCGATGGCATACTCGACGGACACCGCGGTCTTTCAGAAACAGATTGAAGTGGCAGCTACTACTGCCCACAGTTCAAAGCGAGGGGTCTGGGCTGGCATCGGCGCCTATCGGATACCCTCGGATTCGGCGGTCGAAAAGATCAACGTCGCCCGCTCGCTCAACGCCGAAGGCTTCATTCTGTTCTCGTACGACTTTACGGCTCGACCCAGCGAATTGAATCCGGACGGCGCCTATCTGGAACGCTTCCGGCGCGCTGCCTTTTGACCAGATAGCATGCAAAAGTCGGCCTGTTTTCAGATCTTGTTAATCGGCTTGAGCCGGTGTATAAGTTCATGGAAAGTTTCCAGCAATTTCTAATTTGCCAAGTCAAAAAATTCTTCCAGGTGGGTAGTTCAGCCATCCGTGTTTCGGCGGCACTCCGATCCAACCCAGACTCGTCCGCGAGGAGCATATGAATAAACATCTACTTTGCATTGTGATCTTAGTCCTGATGGGATTTGCAGGTAATACGTTTGCGCAGGATGTTACAGCGCGAATTGATGGACAGGTTACCGATCCGAACGGGGCGGTCGTCTTGAGCGCGGCCATCACCCTGACGAATACCAAAACCGGTGAGGTCCGTACGGCCGTGTCGAACGACTCCGGCGGGTACACGCTGACGCAGATTCAGCCCGGCACTTACGACTTATCCGTCAAGGCCCAGGGATTCAAAGAATATCTAAGCAGGGGTCTTGAAATAAGTGTTAACGATCGCAAGACGATCAATATCGGACTGGAAACAGGTGCGATTACCGAGTCAATCACAGTGACTGCGGAAGCTCCCTTGCTGCAGACCAGCCCTACAGTTGGCGACGTCGTGGAGAATCGTCGTGTTGTTGAGCTCCCACTCAATAACCGCAACTTCATGCAACTGCTCACACTCGTGCCAGGCGTAACCGGCAGCGGAACTTCGGAAATCGGCATCGGCTTGACCAACACAGTTGACTTCTCAGTCAACGGCACACGCCGTAACTCGATCAACTTCCTCGTCGACGGCGCCAGCAATACGGACATCGGTTCTGGCATCACGTTGCTCGCGATTCCGACGGTCGACTCCATTCAGGAGTTCCGCGTAATCACTTCAGTTCCAACTGCCGAATTTGGCAAGTCCGGAGGTGGCGTCGTAAACCTCATCACCCGTGGCGGTGGTCAGGATTTTCACGGCGGCTTCTACGAGTTCCTGCGAAACGACAGGCTGAATGCCAACACGTTCTTGAATAATGCCGCCGGTTCGTTTGGTCCAAACGATCAACAGGTCAAGTTAGGTTTGAATGCTGCCGGTGAAGAGCGCGTGCCGCGCCCGAAATTGCGCTACAACAATTTCGGTTATCTCGTAAGCGGACCGGTAACGATTCCGGGACTCTATAACAAGAAACGAGACAAGACATTTTTCTTCTTCTCGGAGGAGTGGAGACGCATCATCAGAGCTCCCAGCAGCGTCACACCGATCGCAGTGCCCAGCCTGCTCGAGCGCCAGGGAAATTTCTCGGAGGCCGGGAATGTGGGCATATTCGATCCGCTGAACCCCGCGGTTCAATTTACCAACAACACGATTCCCGATGCTCGGATTAATCAAACCGCAAAGGCAATTCTGGCGCTGTATCCGCTACCCAATGTCCCTTCGACAAATCCTCTCCGAGCGCCGAATCGTTTTGCAGTTAGAACACCGAGCATCCAAAACACGCGTCAGGAGACCGTGCGTATCGATCATAACTTCTCGTCCACACAGCGACTCACCGGTCGCTACACACGCGATCTTTCACAGACGCGTGAGTTTGGCGGACTGTTTTTTGGTCTGACGATTCCCGATGTCGGAACTACCGACACGACTGTTCCGGGCGACGTGCTGGCTATCAGTTTGACCAGTAGTTTTGGAGCAAAGATTGTCAACGAATTTAGCTTCACATTCTCCGGAAACAAGATCACCGATGGTCTGGTGGGTCGTTACAACAGCGACTTCGCGGTACCTAACAATGAGCTGTTCCCAGAAAACAATTCCGACTTGCCGCCGGTAATCGATGTCACGGGCTCGCCCACGATTGGTTCCCCGCAGTTAGTCGCCGTGCAGTATAAGAACTGGAACCCCAAAGATAATTTGACCATGATCTTTGGCAATCACACCTTCAAAACTGGTTTTGACCTCAGTTGGGAATCGAAGGATGAAAATGCAGCAAGCTTGACGCAAGGGCGTTACGGATTCACGGGCGTACAAACCCGCGGCCCGGCTGGGACGGGCATCGGCCTGGCTGACTTTTTGCTCGGCCGCGCGTCAAGTTACACGGAACCAGAGCGGGATGTGACCGAAGCCTTAAAATTCGGACGCACGGAGTTCTACGTTCAGGACACCTGGAAGGTTAAGCCAAACCTCCAACTCGATTATGGTTTGCGTTACTACCGCTATCGCCAGCCGATCGATCAGAACAACGTCTTAGCGACGTTCTTACCCGAGCTCTACAATCCGGCGCACGCTCCGGTTTGTTCCACTCCGACTTGCCAGGCGTTCAATACTGCAACGTTCGACGTCACTAATGGCTTCGCGTATGCCGGAACTAATTCGCCATTCGGTCGTCGAGTGCAGCAAAGCGATAAGAACGACTTCGCACCACGAATCGGCTTTGCGTGGGATCCATGGAACAACGCAAAGAGCGTCTTAAGAGGTGGCTACGGTGTCTATTACGATCAGGCGTTAGTCGGTATCGTGGAGCAGAACGCTTTCACCACGCCGCCGTTCAATAATTCGAATACCGTCAGTGGCACGCAAGCAGCACCAATCCCGTTTGGTAATCCGGTGCCTGCGAACCCGGCAACTCGAGGCACTTTGGGAACTGTGAATGCCACTACCGCTCCCTGGGTGACGCCACTGATCCAACAATGGTCACTTACCTGGCAGCAGGAACTGTTCCGAAATGCGTTGGTAGAAATCGGCTATTCCGGATCGGCAGGTAACCATTTGATCCGCCCAGTCGACATCAATGCACCTACGCCGCAGGAAATAGTAGCGGCATCGGTAGGTATTGCTGGCTGCGACACAGCTTTGAACGCCGCCAACAATCCGAATAACTGTATTAACCGTGCGCGACCCTTCAGAGGTTTCGGCTCACTCGTTGACCGGCAAACGAGCGCTACTTCTCGTTATCACGGGTTGCTGACTTCGTTCCGGCTACGTCCAACTCGCGGCATCACGGCGCAGATTGCCTATACCTTCTCGAAGAATCTTACGGACGCAACTAACGATCGCGATGCGATTGACGTCCCACAGATTCGCACCAACCTGCATTTAGAGCGTGCAGTTTCACGTCTGGATCGCACGCACGTATTCGTCGCCAGTTACGTTTACGAAGTGCCGACCTTCCACAGCGGCTTTGCTAGCACAGGAGTTGGCAAGCAGTTGTTGAGTGGTTGGGAGCTTGCAGGCATTACCACTGCGCAGACTGGTCTAGTTTTGAATCGTGTGGTTCAGGGTGCTACTGCGGTGCCGGCGCGCGGTACGCGTCCCGACATCGTGAGCGATCCGTCGGAAAATATTCCAGCGAATCCAGTCGGTGGCATTCCATACGGATTCAATCCGCTGGCTTTCCGCACCACACTAACGGGACAGATCGGAAATTCGCCACGCGCGCCTTTCCGCTTCCCGAGCCAATTCTTTACCGATCTGAACTTGACTAAGAACTTCCACTTCGGTGAGCGGTACAAGCTTCAATTCCGCGCCGAGCTCTTCAACATCTTCAACAAGACCATCTTTACAGATGTTTCCCAGACGATCCCGGATCGACTGCCAACAGACCCGGCTTTCAACAGCATTTCGAATCTCGTTGCTATCAGCCCCTTTGGACAGTTCGTTGCGACAAGAGATCCGCGACAGATTCAGTTTGGATTGAAGTTTAACTTCTAACAGAAGGCCATCCACAGATTACGCAGAGTAAATCTGCGTAATCTGTGGATACTTCTTTACGGCTTGCCTACCGCGTCTTCCAGGCGTTTCCGTTCTTCCGCACTCAACTTCTTTGCAGTCGCAAATGCTTTCTGAGCATCTTCGCGCCGGCCGGCTTGTGTGTACGCACGACCGAGAAGGGCAAAGGCGTTGGGCCAGGTTGGATCCAGAGTAGTGGCACGTTCGAGGAGTGCAATTGCTTCGTTGATTGAGCCTTGTTTCAGTCGCGCCTGCGCAAGAGTTTCAATTGCAGGGCGAAACGATTTGTCGGCCTCGACGACTTTGGTGAGCTCGGCGATGGCTTCGTCGAGCTTGTCGCGTTGAAAATAGATCTTGCCGACCTGATATCGAGCCAGGACCATCTCGGGATTTAGCTGTAACTCTTTTTGAAACTCGACCAATGCGTCGTCAAAACTACTGCGCTTCAGATAAAGATGGCCCAGCGTGTAGTGACCCTCAGGCAATTGCGGATCTAGCTGCGTGGCGCGCTGTAGCTCCTGAATCGCGCGGTCGGTCTGGCCGGAGTTGTCCAGCGCTTCACCAAGCAACAGATGTGTCTTGGCTGTTTTCGGATCGAGTATCAAAGCTCTTTCGAATGAGCCGATTGCGTTGGGGTATTGTTTGAGACGTAAATAAACTTCGCCGAGTGCAGCGACGGTGCCGGCGTCCTCGGGTGTGACTTTGACGATCTTTTCCAGTTCGACTGCCGCTTCCTTAAAGTCTTCCGTACCAATCAGTGCGAGAGCCAGCAACTGCCGGGCTTGCAGATGATCGGGATTGAGCTTCAACACGTTCCGGAGCGATTCTTTTGCGAGATCGAACTTCGCGCTGCGGAAGTAAGTGAGGCCAAGATTGAGATGAGCCGCAACGAGCTGCGGGTTTTTTGCGAGTGCGCGTTGAAATGCCTTGACGGCCTCGTCAGGTAGATTAAGACGATTGAAGGTGACGCCGAGGTTGACGATCGCCTCGACGCATCCGGGAGCAGTTTGCCCTGCCTCCTGATAGAGGCTCGCCGCGCCTGCCCAATTGTTTTGCCTTGCGGCCGCCTCTGCTGCTTTCAATTGTTCCTGGGCCGGAACGCATTCAGGGCTGATCCCCTGAGCCCTGCCGTTGATGGCACAGAGTTGAAGACAAGCCAGCAGCGGGAAAACTAAAAGAAGACGTGTCACAGTTTGCATTTTTCACTATCATGTCGATGTTGTCTACGCTGCCATGAATAACTCTCCCGGAAAACTTCTCATACTCGACGCCCGGATCGTATTGCCAGACAGGATCGTGGAAGACGGAACGATCCTGATCGAAGGCGAGCACATTGTCTCCGTTGGAGAGGGCCAAACTGAACTGCGCTCGGATGTTGAAACACTCTCGGCGCGCGGATTGACCGTGCTGCCCGGTTTTATTGACGTGCACATTCATGGCGCAGTCGGAGTTGACGTGATGGAGGCTTCGGCTGATGGGTTGAATGAAATCTCCGCGTATCTGGCGACGCAGGGCGTGACCGGTTGGCTGGCGACGCTTGTGCCGGGAAGTGATGAGAATTATGCGAGTGTGAGTGCGGCTGTGGGCGAGTCGATGAACCACTCGGAAGGCGCGCGTGTTCTCGGCATTCATTACGAAGGGCCATACGTTAACTCGGCACAGTGCGGTGCTTTGCACACTGAATACTTTAAGACCTATTCCAATCCGCAGGATCTCGATTCACTGCCGGTGCCGGACAACGCAGTGCGAATGATCACGATGGCACCCGAAGTCGGCGGCGGAGTCGAGCTTGTTCGTGAGTTGAAGAGACGCGGCTGGGTAATCTCGATCGGTCACACACGTGCAGATGTGAATCTGCTCGACGATGCGTGTGCGGCGGGCGCGCGCCACATGACACACTTCATGAACGCGATGGCGCCTTTGCATCATCGCAGTCCCGGTCCAATTGCATGGGGATTGTCGCGCGACGACGTGACGGTCGATATGATCGCTGACGGGATCCACCTCGATCCCTTCATGCTTCGCTTGCTCGTGAAGATCAAAGGCGCGAGCAGTATCAGCTTGATCAGTGATGCAATTGCAGCAGCAGGAAACGGGGATGGCGACTATCAGATCTGGGGCGAAACAATAACCGTGAAAAATCGTCGCACCGCGAATATCGCCGGCAGTATCGCCGGCTCAGTGATCAGCGTGCTCGATGCCGTGAATCTCCTCCATTCCCTCGGCATTCCCTACACTGATTTGGCACGCATGGCCTCCTCAAACCCCGCAAAACTACTCGGCCTCGATCACGATCGCGGTGCGATCGAAGTCGGCAAACGCGCCGACCTCGTCGCATTGGATCAGCACGGCCAAGTCAAACTAACGCTAATCGGCGGTAGATCCGTTCCAAATCCGCATTAATCCGATTCCCCCGATGATCACGAGGGCGAACCCGATCAGCACGTGCAGCACATCGTCCGCGTAGGTCCAGTGAAAATATTGAATTGGCGCTAAACCCACCACGCTCGCCAGCACCTGATAAAGATCGATCAGCCCAAAGCCAAGATTGAACGAGCTCGCCAGCAAGTCACTCTTGGTCATGGTGATCGCCAATCCGATTGAACCAAAGATGATGTGAAAGAGGTTGTAAGGCGCGGCGCCGCTCATGAGACTGTATTGCTCGGGAATCACGAAGCCCGCGATGCCCGTCAGTATTAGCAACGGCGCGAAGATCAAGAGAGTTTTCTGATTGAGGGTCTTATTTTCCATCTTTCAGATCCTCGTAGAAACCGGCGCGTTCGTATGCCTGGTCCACAAGCTCGATAGGATGGCAGACTTTCAAGTCCATGTGTGACAGGCAGGCGCCTGCGCCGATGTGCATCTGGCAGCCGGGATTGCCGGTCGCCAGTATAGCAGCGTGGGTTTGTTTGACGTGGTCCAATTTTTCCTGTAACACACGCTGCGACATTTCCGGCTGCAACAGGTTGTAAACACCGGCAGCACCGCAACAGCGCTCGGTGCCGTTTAGCGCGACAAAATTGTTTCCGGTGACTGCGCGCAGCATTCGTTCAGAAGTCTCACCGCCGCGCTGTCCGTATAGAAGATGACACGAGGTGTCGTAGGTTACGGGAGCGTCGACTGGGCTTGGCGCTGTCCGCATTTCTGTAGTCGCGAGTTGTTGGCTGACGTCGCGAACACGAGCACTAAAGTGCGCTGCCGGTTGGGCCAGATCTTTGTCGTGGGCAAACAGGTGCCCGTAGGTGGTGAGCATCGCGCCGCAGCCGCCCGCGTTAGTGACGATTGGCAAGTCGGAATCGAATGCCGCGATGTTCAGTTGAGCAAGTTTGCGTGCGCCTTCAAGATCGCCCGCGTGAGCGTGTAACGCGCCGCAACAAACTTGTTCGGACGGAGTGCTGATGTTGAAGTTGTTGGCACTCAGCACTCGTTCCGTCGCGCGATTTACACCGGCGAAAAGTCCTTCGCCTACACACCCGGTAAACATCAATACGCCCTTGTCCTGACGTCCACCTTTGCGCCTTTGCGCCTTCGCGGAAGAAATCCCACTTGAGCTTTCCAGCAGCGCCAGACCAAACTCGGCACGCGGTGAGATCAGTCGCGCTAATCGTGACTTCAACAACAGCCGCGCCAGGCCAAGATCACGAAATAGTCGCGACGCTTTGAAGAACAGCCGCAGTCGAGTTGGTGATTGCCAGACGTGACGCAGAACGAAACGAAGAAGTCTGTTTGGAAGATCCGTCTTTGGTTGCGAATCGAGAATTACTTCGCGACTCGCTTCGAGCAGTTGGCCGTATTGAACACCGGCTGGACACGCCTGTTCGCAGGCGCGGCAACCGAGACATCGATCGATGTGTGTAGCGAAAGCGCTGGAAGTATCTTCGAGTCGTCCCTCGGCCACCGCGCGCATGAGATACAACCGCCCGCGTGGTCCATCGTTCTCGTCGCCGGTGACGACGTACGTCGGGCACGCCTCGAGACACAGACCGCAATGGATGCAGGCGAGTAGTTTATCTTCCTGATGTGATAAGGCGTGGGAGAGGCTATGCATTATGGTGTCTAAAACTTCGTCGGCAATCAATAACCAACAGCCTGTCCATCACTCCGCCGTGGATCCGTCGCGCCCAATCTCATCCCGGTCTTCTCTTCGATCATGATCCCTTCCGCATCGCCGAGATAACGCAGCTTGCCGAGCGTGTGTCCTCGCGACGTAAGCGCGCGCTGCGTATCGCCAGACAGCCCTAACGGCTCGCCTACGAGCTCGTCCGGCAGCCACTGGTGATGAATGCGCGGGAAGTCGATCGCCTGCTGGATATTCATCTCGTAGTCGATGACGTTGGTGATGATGCACAGCACTGTATTGATGATTGTGGGACCACCCGGACTCCCCACCGTGAACCACAAACTGCCATCTTTGCGCAGCACGATCGTCGGCGTCATCGCCGATAGTGGGCGCTTCTTCGGCGCCACGGCATTGCGCTCGCCCTGAATCAGCCCGTACATATTCGGCGTGCCCGGCTTGGCGGCGAAGTCGTCCATCTCGTCGTTAAGGATTAGCCCGGTGCCCTTGGCAACAGCCGCCGAGCCGTACGAATTGTTGAGTGTGTACGTGTTGGAAACTGCGTTTCCCTGAGCGTCGACGACGGTGAAGTGAGTTGTCTCATCCGATTCGTAACCAGCCGGACGCCCGGCACGCACTTCAGCACTCGTCGAAGCCCGATCGGTGTTGATAGTCGCACGCAAAGTCGAGGCGTACGACTTGTCGATCAATCCCTGCACCGGCACCTTCACAAAATCGCTGTCGCCCATGTACTCGGCGCGATCGGCAAACGCGCGCCGCATCGATTCCGCCATGAGATGGTACCGGTCGGACGAACTCGCTTCTGACTTTTGCAAATCGAAGCCTTCGAGAATGTTCAGCATCTCGATCAGCACTGCGCCCCCGGACGACGGCGGCGGCATCGAAATGATCTCGTAGCCGCGATAATTCCCGCGCACCGGCGCACGCTCTTTGGCGACGTAGCCGCGCAGGTCTTCCATCGTCATCAGACCGTTGTTGCGCTTCATGTCGGCGACGATCAATCGTGCCGTTTCACCTTCGTAAAACTCATTTGGACCAAATCGTTGCAGGCGAGCGAAGGTCGCGGCAAGTTCTGGCTGGCGGAAGAGTTCTCCTTCTTTATAAAACTGCCCGTTCTTCAGATAAATTCGTTTCGTCTCGCCGTATTTGGAAAGGTATTCGCGGTTACCGTAGAGCGAGCGTGCCAGCTCGTAGGTGACGGTGAATCCGGCTCCGGCGAGTCGTCGGGCAGGCTCGACAAGCTGCGCCCAGGTGAGTTTGCCAGAACCATACTTCTTGAGCGCGAGCTCCATTCCGCGCACCGTGCCGGGAACACCAGCAGCCCGATAACCAACGAGCGATCCACCTTCGCCCTCGATGAGATTGCCGTTCTTATCTAGATAGACGTTGCGGTGCGACGACGCAGGCGCCATCTCGCGATAATCGATCGCGGTGGTCCTGCCGTCGTTGAGACGAATCATCATGAAACCGCCGCCGCCGAGATTTCCTGCGGCTGGATGCGTGACGGCGAGCGCGAACGCAACCGCGATCGCGGCATCGACAGCGTTGCCACCGCGCTTCATGATGTCCACGCCCACCTGCGATGCGACTTCGTTTGTAGACGCCACCATTCCGTGTCGCGCCCGCACCGGTTCCCGCGCCATCGTCACCGGTACGTTCAACGCCACAACCAATAGCAGAACGATCACTTTAATTGTCTTCATCGTCTTAATCCGTCAACAATCCGCGTTAATCCGCGGCAAAAATATTCTTTGGATCGAGTTGTCTCTTGATTCTTTCCTGCAAAGCTTTCACGGTCCCAGTCGGTTCTTTACGGATCCGGTTCTCGCTTACTCGCTCGGCAGCAATCTTTTTCCAGAGATCAGCATCATGCATTACGATCTCAGCATCCTTCAAGAGCTTCCGCGCTTGTTCGATCTGAAACAAAACACCTTTCTCATTTCCGGCGAAACGAACGAGCAACCTCTCTGACACGATCTCCGCAGCCACCGGAAATAATCGCGCCTCCAAAACGGCACGCGCGCAGGCACGGAGATCGTCAATCGAGCCCGTAGCAATCACGGTAGCTTCACAGGCCGGCAGTGGTCGTAGTTTGAAATTTAGTTCGGTGATGATTCCGAGGCTGCCAAAGCTGCCGGTGAACAACTTGCAAAGATCATAACCAGCGACGTTTTTAACCACTCGTCCGCCTGCTTTGATCCTGCTGCCATCGGCGAGGACGACTTTCATTCCGATCACCGATCCACGCGGGCGTCCGTAGCCTAATTGTTGCGGACCGCCAATTCCTGTAGCGACGACGCCACCGAGTGTTGCGCGACCATCGTTAGGTGGATCGAGCGGCAGCCACTGACCATTTTCTGCGAGCTTTGCGTTGAAGTCGTTGAGAGTGACTCCCGCTTGCGCGATTGCGATCAGATCGGCTGGCACGTGTTCGACGATCTGGTTGAGACGACTAGTGTTGACGATCAGATTTCCTGTGGGTTTGTTCTGACGTTCGAACCAGGTCATGTTTCCGGCTGGCAGAACGCTCCAGCCTTCGTGTGACGCGAGTTTCAGAATCTCGGAGATCTCTTCAGTGTTGGCCGGTGTGACCGACACGGAGTCATACTTTAAACCGATGTTGCTATCACCAACTATCGATGCCAGCGCAGTCATCGCCTGATCTGCAACGGAATGAGTTCCACGCAGGGGCGGCCCCGGAGGGCCGCCCCTA
>DASWUM010000043.1:0-37907 GCA_036401595.1 Pyrinomonadaceae bacterium | reverse complement strand
TGGTCTTACCCATCCGCTACCGCGGACGGTACTGACCCCGCCCAAGCAAGACGTCCTGACTTTTGGGGTACGGTTCACGTGCAAGCACTAACAACTCGACAGGAAGACCTCCTGGGTATTCTGGGGGGCTTGGGACCGCTGGCTTCAGCGGAGTTTCTCAAGACGATCTACGAGTACAGCCCGTCCACTTGCGAACAGGAATATCCGCGCGTCGTGATGTATTCGGATCCGACGTTTCCCGATCGCACCGAAACTCTACTTGCCGGCTTTGACGAACTCCTGTTGGTCCCACTCGTAGAAGCACTCAGGCATCTCGAACAATTAGGCGCGAACCGCATAGTTATCTGTTGCGTCACTTTGCATCACCTCCTCCCGCAGCTACCCCCGGGATTACGCAGCCGCATCTGGTCGTTGCTCGACGTAGTGTTCGAACAAGTGATCGAAAGTCAACAGCGACATCTCTTGCTCTGCTCAACGGGCACCCGACAATTGGGAGCTTTTCAGCTTCATCCGCAATGGGCCGCGGCCCACCATCTTTTCGTTCTACCAGATGACGACGACCAGCAATTGATTCATGGACTTATCTATCAAATCAAGAAGAACGACGATGTTGGTCGACTGATTCCAATCATCGACACACTTCTTTCGAAATACCGGGTCAATTCCTTTATCGCCGGCTGCACCGAGTTCCACCTGCTGGCGAAGCACTTTCGCGGTAATGACGGCGAACGTGGCTGCATTGATCCGCTCAGTATTATCGCCAGAGAAGTTAAAAAGGAGAGCATATGCAACATGTGAGCATTCAGGAGTGGTTTAGTGCGACCGTGGAAAAATATCCCGACCGGATTGCGATCGATTACCTCTACCGCCGCGTCACTTATGCGGAGTTGGAAGAAAGCACCAACAACCTCGCCAATTACTTGCTTGAGAAAGGGCTGGAAAAAGGCGCCAGGGTTGCGGTCCTGGCTGACAATTCCATCGACGTCATAACGGCGTTGATTGCCATCCTGAAGAGCGGCGGCGTTTTTGTTCCTCTCGATCCAAGGCTACCGAAGCTCCGGCTGCAGGCAATGATTGCCGAGGCAGAACCGCAGTGGATCCTGATCGAGTCGAAATTCTTGTCGGATCTGAACGAGGCGGTGACGAGCAGTCCGCTCAAAGTCGAAGTGATCACGTTGGATTACGGCGACGTGTATGACAAACCGTCGGGCAGCCTGGTCCATCACGACGACTATCCGCTTTACATGAATCCGCAGAAAGTGCTCGTGCCGATGTCACCCGATGACATTTGCTACATCTATTTCACCTCCGGTTCGCTGGGTAAGCCCAAGGGGATTGCCGGTCGGCTAAAGGGAATCGACCACTTCATCAGATGGGAACTGCAGGCGCTGGCACTCGCAGACGGCGGGCGCGTGAGCCAACTCACCGCGCCCACCTTCGACGCTTTCCTTCGCGATGTTTTCCTGCCGCTTTGCTCGGGCGGAACGATCTGCGTGCCGGATAACGAAGATACAGTTCTCAACGGACGGAAACTCGTCACCTGGATCGAAGATCAGCAGATCAATCTCATTCACTGTGTACCGTCCCTATTTCGTTCCATCTTGAATCAGGATACCGGCCCCGCTTATTTCCTGGCGCTGCGTCACGTTCTCTTATCCGGCGAACCTTTGCTTCCGGCGGACGTCAAGAAGTGGGTCAGTCGTTATGGCGACAGAGTTCAGTTGGTCAACTTATACGGACCGACCGAAACAACCATGACGAAGTTTGCCTACTTTGTTCAACCAGGAGATCAGGATCGCCGTTTCATCCCGATTGGCAAGCCGATCGAGGGAACGCGAGCGCTCGTGCTGGATGCGAAGGGACGGGCTTGTGCTCCGGGAGCGGTGGGCGAAATTTATATCAGGACACCTTTCCGTACCCTCGGATATTACAACCAGCCGGAACTGACCAAAGAGGTGTTCGTTCAGAATCCCTTCAAAGACGATCCAAACGACATCGTTTACAAGACCGGCGACCTCGGCCGCATTCTCGACGATGGCAACTTTGAGTTTCTGGGCCGCAAAGATCAACAAGTGAAGATCAGAGGCGTGCGCATCGAGCTGAGAGAGATTGAAGATCTCCTGCAACGTCATGAGTCAGTCGAAAACGCAGCCGTGGTCGATCTGGAAGACGTGAGCAGCAACAAGTATCTCTGTGCGTACGTCGTCCTGCGAAAGAATGCAGACGTCGCCGTGTTGAGGGAGTTTCTGGCGCAGAACCTGCCTGCTTACATGGTCCCCTCGGCAATTGTGGTGATGGATGATTTGCCGCTTACCACCAGCGGCAAGCTGGATCGACGTGCGTTGCCGACTCCGGCTGAGGCGCATGCCAAAGGCCAAAAAGATTTTATTGGGCCACGCACTCCGGTTGAAGAGTCAGTGGCTGACATGATGTGTCAGTTGCTGGGCGTGGAGCGTATCGGCATCAACGACAGCTTTTTCGAATTGGGTGGTCATTCACTGCTGGCGACGCAACTCTTGTCGAGAGTTCGCACCATCCTGGATGTGGAAGTGCCGTTACGTGCGCTCTTCGAGGCGCCCACAGTTGCCGGCCTGGCCCTGGCGATCACGCAGCTACAGGTCGAATCGGAAGATGCTGACGAGATGGCGCGGATGATCGAAGAGATCAAGCACCTCAGCGAGGATGCACTGGAATTCACACTGCAGGGAGAGATGCAAGACGCGAGACAGAAGGAGTCACAATGAACGGAATATCAAAGACGATCGACGAGCTTTCACCACAGCAGCGCGCCGTTCTCGAAATGCGGCTCAAGCAAAGGCGCGTAACCAGCGTCTCTCTTCCGCAGCAGGAGGAACAGAACCTGGTACTGGCGCAGTCAATCGATTCAGTCGACCAGTTACTGGCGAAATTCTACGGCCGTTTTCCATGGCCGTGGCGGGCGGTCAAGTTTGATTATCTTGAAGACTCCGAATTTGAGACAGTGATGGTCAATCAGGATCTCGGCGACTGGCAGCATGAAACAGTTCCCCGGCGGGCACGGGTTTGGGTGGCTGGATGCGGAACCAATCAGGCGCTTCACACCGCATTGCGTTTTCGTAATGCAACCGTCACTGGATCAGACGTCTCAACGAAATCACTGAGCATCTGCGAAGAAAACAGGCAAGCGCTCGGCCTGTCAAACCTGGAGTTGAAGAACGAGAGCATCAATCATGTTCCGTATCGCGATGAGTTTGACTATCTCGTATGTACCGGCGTCATTCACCACAATGCCGATCCGCATGCGACGCTGCAAAAACTGGCGAGCGCATTGAAGCCGTCAGGAATTCTGGAACTGATGGTCTACAATCGCTATCACCGTCTTGTCACCAGCTCTTTTCAGAAAGCCATCCGCATCTTCGGAGAACAAAAAGAAGAAATTGACTTCGATGCCGACCTGGTGATGGCTAAGAAACTGCTCGACAGCTTGCCGCTGCGGGAGAGTTTCGAGCGCGCGTTCATCCAATACATGGATTGGGCGGAGTCGGACCTGGCCGATCTGCTGATTCAACCAGTTGAACACAGCTACACCGTCGAGTCGTTCGAAGAGCTCGCCGACAGTTGCGGTCTCGAGCTGGTTGCGCCGTGTATCAGCATGTATGCCAAAAACCTCGCTGCCATCGAATGGAATCTTGAGATGAAGGATCCCGAACTGAGCGAGGAGTATTACAAGCTTCCCGATTCACGTCGCTGGCAGGTGACAAACTTGCTGTTGCAGGAGAATTCGCCGTTGCTCTGGTTTTACTTTCAACGCAAGGACGCAAACCGTCCGCGAAAATCCGAAAGACAGATTTGCGATGGGTTTCTTCAGACTCGATTCGAGCGAGTTGAGACAACGCAAAGAAGTTACCTAAAGGACGAAGACAACAAATACAGTCTCTCGTCTACCCTGGTGCCTTATCCGATGGCGGCACCTGCTGGGCCAGTGAAGGAAGTTTACAACGCCGTCGATGCGACGCTGACGATGGGTGACGTTTTGGAACGAGTTGGGATTGAGCCCACGTTCCGGAATGTGAATCCAATTCGGCTCAAGTTGACGACCTCGGCATATCCGTACCTGCGGTCTATCTAAGGAGCCGTAGTGCATCAGTTTGAATTACGCCGAAGGCGTTCGCTAATTTCAGCCCAGGGTTGGAGCGCAGCGACAACCCTGGGAAAGACAACAAATGATGAGGCCAACCCTGAAAGGGTTCGCCAATTGCCGAACCCTTTCAGGGTTGATATGGAATTGATGGTTTGATCCCAGGGTTCTCGCTTTGCTCGAACCCTGGGCTGGGGTTAGCGAACGCCTTCGGCGTAATTCAAACTGATGCGCTACCCAAGGCGCACGACACTCAACCACTCTAAAAAAACCAAGTCCCATGAGCAGCGAAGCTTCAGGCACGGCCACTGACAGCCTGGTCAGAGCCGAATACTTGCAACCAGGTCAGACTTTGCCTCTGGTAATTCAACCCAGAGTCAAAGGCATGAATCCGATTACCTGGGCCGCCACGCATAAGTCGTACATCGAGGCCAACCTGCTCACGCACGGCGGATTACTGTTCAGGAATTTCGGGATGAAAACCGCAACCGAGTTTGAGCAGTTCAGCACGGTCGTCTGCGGTGACTTACTTGAATACCACGAACGCTCATCGCCTCGCCGGCAGGTTCGTGGCAATGTCTACACGTCCACGGATTATCCTCCGAGCGAGAGCATATTTCTCCACAACGAGAATTCCTATCAACAAACCTGGCCGATGCGGATTCTCTTCTTCTGTCAAACAGCGCCTCAAAGCGGTGGGGAAACTCCCATCGCCGACTGCCGCAAGATTTATCAACGTCTCAATGCCAAACTCCGCGACCGCTTCATTGACCGGAAGTGGATGTTGATTCGCAATTTTGGCGACGGCCTCGGTCTTTCCTGGCAGACAGTGTTTCAAACTACGGATAAGGGTGTTGTAGATGAGCATTGTCGATTCAACGGTATTCAGACCGAGTGGAAAGACAATGATCGCCTGCGCACTCGCACGGTGCGTCCCGCAGTTAGATCACACCCGACAACAGGCGAACCGGTCTGGTTTAATCACGCTACCTTTTTTCATGTTTCCACACTGGATCCCACGATCAGTGCGGTCCTGATGCGACAGTTCAAAGAGGAAGACCTGCCTTCGACCACTTGTTACGGTGACGGTTCCTCGATCGAAGCGGAAACTCTCGCGGAACTTCGCGAGGCTTACCAAAGCGAGATGGTGACGTTTCCGTGGCAGGAGGGTGATCTCCTGCTACTCGATAACATGATGGTGGCCCATGGTCGATCGCCCTACAAAGGTCCCCGCGCCATTCTGGTTGGCATGGCCCAGCCGTTTAGCGGGTGATTGATGATTCCATGACGAACGAAAGCGAGCAGCACTTGAGTAACTCGGCTCTGGCTGACGAACACGCGACATCGGAAATCGCGATCGTCGGCATGGCCGGCCGTTTTCCGATGGCGCCGACCCTGGACGAATTCTGGCAGAAGCTTCGTGATGGCCAGGAGTTGATTACTTTCTTTACTGACGCAGAGCTGTTGGCCTCGTCGGTCCCGCCCGCACTCTTGAAGCATACGCAGTACGTGAAGGCAGCGTCAGTGCTCGAGGACGTGGAACTGTTGGACGGTCACTTCTTTGGTATCAACCCCAAAGAGGCGACGCTGATGGATCCGCAACATCGAATTTTTCTCGAGACCGCGTGGCAGGCTCTGGAAAACGCGGGCTACGATTCTGAACAGTATCGCGGGCTGATCGGCGTCTATGGCGGAGTCAGTATCAGCACCTATCTCTGGTACATCTACGCGAACGCTGATTTGGCTGGGGCCATGAACAGTTTCCAAATCCTGCTGGCGAACGACAAGGACCATCTGCCCACCCGCGTGTCTTATAAATTGAATCTTAAAGGACCAAGCGTGAATATCCAGACCGCTTGTTCCACATCGCTTGTCAGTGTTCATCTCGCCTGCCAGGGGTTGCTCAACGGCGAATGCGATATGGCCCTCGCCGGCGGAGTGTCGGTGAAGATTCCACAGAAGGCCGGCTATTTCTATCAGGAAGGAGCCATCAATTCGCCCGACGGTCATTGCCGTGCTTTTGATCGACACGCCCAGGGAACGATTGGTGGCAGTGGAGTCGGGATCGTTGTGCTCAAGCGTCTCGCGGACGCACTGGCTGACGGCGATCACATCCGAGCGATCATCAAGGGCACTGCGATAAACAACGACGGCGCGCTCAAGGTTGGCTATACAGCGCCCAGCGTCGATGCTCAGGCACAAGTGATTGCCGAAGCGATCTCAATCGCCGGCGTGTCTCCGGAGACGATCCAATACATTGAGGCCCACGGTACCGGTACAGCGCTTGGCGATCCGATCGAAATCGCTGCCTTGAACAAAGCCTTTCGTCACGGCAACTCTCGTCCCGTTACAGAGCAGCAGAAAACCTGTGCGATCGGTTCGGTCAAGACAAACATGGGTCATCTCGATGCGGCCGCCGGCATCGCCGGATTGATAAAGACTGTGCTGGCGCTCGAACACAGAATGATTCCGCCTAGTCTGCATTACGAGCAGCCGAATCCGGAGATTGATTTCGATGGCGGACCATTTTATGTGAACACCCAGCTCAGCGAATGGAAGAATGGACCAGCGCCACGCCGCTGTGGTGTCAGTTCATTTGGAATCGGCGGCACGAATGCGCACGTCGTTGTCGAGGAAGCACCCCAGCCGCAAATATCTCGCGCTTCGAAAGACTGGCAATTGCTGGTCATCTCAGCCAAAACGGAATCAGCTCTCGAAACTGCGACTGCAAATCTGGCAACCCACCTGGAACAACATCCGGACGTCTGCCTGGCCGATGTTGCCTGCACGCTTCAGCTTGGCCGCAGAGCTTTTGAACACCGGCGCATTCTCGTGGTCGACACGCTGACGGATGCCATCTCGGTCTTGAAGAAACAAAGCAAAGGACTCTTTACCGATCGACAAAAGCCGCGGCGTCGTCCCGTCGTATTCATGTTTCCGGGTCAAGGGTCGCAATACGTCAACATGGGCCGCGGTCTGTACTCGAGCGAGAGTGTCTTTCGTTCGGCGGTGGATAGTTGCGCCAAACTCTTCGAAGCTCATCTCAAATTCGATTTGCGCGAGATCCTGTTTCCGGAAGAAGGAGAAATTGAGTCCGCTAAACTGCGGCTGAATCAAACTGTCAATACGCAGCCGGCGCTGTTTATCGTCGAATATGCATTAGCAAAACTCTGGATGAGTTTCGGAATTATTCCTGAGGGGATGATTGGACACAGTATCGGAGAGTATGTCGCCGCTGCTCTGGCAGGAGTAATGTCGCTGGAAGATGCGGTAGCCCTGGTTTCTACGAGAGCCAGATTGATGCAGCAAGCGCCGGCGGGCGCAATGTTGGCGGTGGACTTGGACGAACACGAAGCCGTCACGCTAATCGACGAAAACCTTTCGCTCGCGGCCGTAAACGGACCTGATCGATGCGTCGTGTCAGGTCCGCAGAAGGAAATCGAGGAATTGGAAAAAGCGCTGGCGTCCAAGGGAGTATCGACGCACCGTTTGCTCACCTCACATGCATTCCATTCGCAGATGATGGAGTCGATTCTGCCGGAGTTCACGGCACAAGTTCGCCAGGTTGCTTTGCACTCGCCACGGATACCATTCATCTCAAATCTGAGTGGCACCTGGATTACACCAGCAGAGGCGATGGAGGCGGATTACTGGACCAAACAACTGCGACACACAGTTCGCTTTGCGGCCGGCATCGCGGAGTTGCGATCAGATCCCGAACGTGTGTTGCTGGAAGTCGGACCCGGCCACTCATTGACCAGCCTGGCAAGACGATCTTCTCCCAAACCACTCGCGAATGATGTCGTCAATAGTTTGCAGCACGCGCAGGGGAGTCAGCCTGATGAAGCGCAGTTGCTGAAATCGGTGGGCCAACTTTGGCTCGCGGGTGTGGAAGTGGATTGGCAAAGAGTTCATTCCGGAGATAAACGCCGACGCCTTCCTTTGCCTACTTATCCATTCGAGCGACAAAGATACTGGATCGAATCTGCTGCCACAGCTTCACCTAAGGTGACGACAAGTCAAAACGGAAAATCCCATACGCATGCTCCAGAACCGGATTCCGCAATCGAGTCGATTGTCACGCAACAGCTAAAAATCATCGCCGCGCAGTTGGATAGCCTTTCGACCTTGTCCACAGATTACGCAGATTGATATCGGAATCTGCGTAATCTGTGGATAAGAACTTTCATTAAAGGAAGAGTTATGTCTACCGTTAAACCTGCACCAGACACGAGCGTGAAACGCCTGGAAAGCATCTTGTCGACGCTCAAAACGATCGTCAATGATCTAACTGGCATTGACAGCGCAGACATGGATATCAATGCCAACTTCCTCGAGGCCGGCATTGATTCTTTGACACTGATCCAGGCAAGTCAGGCGATGCAGGAGAGATTTGGGGTGAAGCTGTCCGTGGTCCAGATGCTTGAAGAGCACAGCACCATTGCCGCGGTGGCCGGCTATCTCGACCAGAATCTTCCTCCAGACTTTCTAGTTCCGGATCAAGCGTTGCCGCCAGTTATCGCTACGCCTTCCAAGGTAGTCTCTGAAGTAGTTTTAGCAGACGCGGAACCACAACTCTCCACGACGCCGGCAACTCTGCAAGAGCCGATTGAGATTCTTCCGGCTCCTGAGACTAACGGCGCACCGTCGAATGGCAACGGGCGGCGGTCCGTTGGCGCAAGTTCGTTGGAAAGGATCATGTCCGAGCAACTTCATCTCATGTCGCGGCAACTGGAGATGCTGCGGGGTTCCCGCGCCACTAGTCCCGCGCCGGCAGAAAAGACCGGGAATGGAGTAGCGCAGCCGGCAGCGCCGCCCGCAGTCTCAGTCGCAGCTCCAAAGGCTGCCACCAAACTGAACGTTAACCCTCCGCCGTACATTCCCTATCAACCAATCGAGCCGGGTTCACGCGGAGGCGTGAACGCACAACAGCGGCAACACCTCGATGAGTTCATCGCCGCTTACAACCGGCGCACTCAGGAGTCGAAGCGAATCACTCAATCCTACCGACCCTTTCTCGCAGACAGCAGGTCGAGCTTCGGTTTTCGTTTGTTGTGGAAAGAACTTGTTTATCCCATCGTCGGACATCATTCGCAAGGCTCGCGCATGTGGGACGTCGACGGAAACGAATATCTCGATATCGCGATGGGGTTTGGGGTTCACCTGTTCGGTCACTCACCGCCATTCATAGTCCAGGCGCTTGAAGAACAGATGAAACTCGGCATGCAGCTTGGACCACAAACCCAGCTCGCAGGACAGGTGGCCGAGATGATGTCGGAGATGATTGGTTTGGAGCGCGTCAACTTCTGCAACTCCGGAACCGAAGCGGTGATTGCGGCGATGCGCATCGCGCGTACCGTAACACGCCGCGACAAGATCGCAATTTTCGCCGGAGCCTACCACGGATGGTCTGATGGAACGCTCGCCAAACCAATGATGGTTGACGGGAAACTGCAATCCGCAGTGGTCGCACCGGGAGTTCCAGCTAACTCCGTCAAAGATACGTTGATTTTAGATTGGGACCATCCGCAGTCGCTCGACGTTCTGCGCGCGCATCATAACGAGCTGGCTGCGGTGATGGTGGAACCGGTGCAAAGTCGCCGTCCCGATATTCAGCCACGCGCCTTCCTGCACGAATTGAGAGAGTTTACGAAGCAAGCAGGGCTCCCGTTGATCTTTGACGAAATGATCACGGGGTTTCGCATTCACACCGGCGGCGCGCAGGCGTGGTTTGGAGTGCAGGCCGACATTGCGGCGTATGGAAAAGTCATCGGCGGCGGATTGCCCATCGGCGCCATCGCCGGCAAGCCGGAGTACATGGATGCATTCGACGGAGGCATGTGGGGCTACGGCGATGATTCCTATCCACCCGCCAATAAGACGGTCTTCGCCGGCGCGTTTTTCAAACATCCACTGACGATGGCCGCGGCCGTCGCGGTACTCACGCATCTCAATAACAACCCGAACCTGCTGCCGGAGTTAAATCAACGTACCGCGCGGTTAGTCGATTCGCTAAACAATTATTTTGAGCAAACAGATTTGGCGATTCGCGTCGTCAACTACGGCTCGCTCTTCCGTTTCATGATAGCGCCCGAGTTGAAGTGGATAGATCTTTTCTTCTATCACATGCTGAATAACGGCATCTTTATCTGGGAAGGAAGAAACTGTTTCCTCTCAACTGCGCACACGGAAGAAGACTTCGATCGCATCCTTGCCGCGGTCAAGGACAGCGTCGAGAAAATGCGTGCTGGTGATTTCTTGCCCGGCTCAACGTCAACTCCAACTCGCGAACAAAAAACTACACCCGCGGAAAGTAAATCCGAGGCCCAACCAGTACACGCTACCGTCGTGTCGCGCAAACGTGAAGTGAATGCTCCGGGGACAAAAACGAGTCCGCAATTTAGCGTTTACTACTTCGGCAATTACGAAGCGGAGTTTAGCCGCAACAAATATGAACTGCTGATAGAGGGTGCAAAGTTTGCCGATGGACATGACTTTGCCGCGGTGTGGATTCCCGAACGACACTTTCATGCATTCGGCGGGTTCTCGCCCAATCCTTCAGTGGTTGCGGCAGCACTCGCGCGCGAGACTAAACGATTACAGATACGGGCGGGCAGCGTTGTTTTGCCTCTGCATCACCCGATTCGAGTCGCCGAAGAGTGGTCGGTAGTCGACAACTTGTCGCAGGGAAGAGTCGGCATCTCCTTTGCTTCCGGCTGGCAACCCAACGATTTCGTATTCGCTCCGGACGGCTACGAGAAACGACACGAGCGGATGTACCAGGGAATCGAGATCGTCAGGAAACTCTGGAGCGGTGAATCAATTCAGACACTGAGCGGATCCGGAAAAGAGATCAGTGTAAAGCTCTCGCCCATGCCGATGCAGACCGTTTTGCCGATGTGGCTGACGGGCGCCAGTGAAAGGACTTTTATCAAAGCGGGTGAGATGGGAACCCGTGTTTTAAGCAATCTCCAAGATCAGACAATTGAAGAGCTGGCGAAGAAAATAACTCTGTATCGAGAGGCGCTGGTTCGGAACGGCCACGATCCCAAAATCGGTCATGTCACGTTGTTGCTTCACACCTACATCGTCGACAACATGGACCGTGCGAAACAGAAAGCCCGGCTTCCTTTTTACAACTACATGAAGTCGTCCCTGGGCCTGATGGGAAATACGTTAAGAAGTCGTCAGGGCCGGCCATTGGATCTGGCGATGATTTCCGAGAATGACCTCGAGTATGTGCTGGCGAATGGTTATGAGCGTTACATCAACAGTGCTGCTCTGATTGGCACGCCCGACACCTGCTCCTCCATCGTCAACCGGTTGATTGAGGTCGGGGTTGATGAGATCGGCTGCCTGCTCGACTTCGGGGTTGATACTGCTTCGGTATTGGAGAGCCTGCCATACGTTAATGAGCTGCGTGAGCAGTTTGCGAACGGCAAGCAACCGTTGACCGGCGATTCCGGTCCTTCGTCGTATTCAATACCGCTTACTGAAGCGCAGCGACAACTCTGGATCACTTCGCAGATAGGAGAGTCGGCTTCTTCCGCTTACAACGAATCAATCACGCTATACATGCGAGGGAAATTGGATCTACCGGCGCTCGAGCGAGCCCTTCAGCAACTGGTTGACCGGCATGAATCGCTGCGAGTGACATTCAGCCCGGAAGGTGATCTCCAATGGGTCTCGCCCTACGTCGCGTTCGAGTTGCCCTACGTAGATTTCTCATCATTGGAGCCTGCGCAACGTGAGGTGGAAGTAGCGGAGTGGATTGCAAGTGAAGTGCAGGAAACTTTCGATTTGGTCAAAGGTCCGTTGTTTCGCGGTCGCATTGCAAAGGTTGAGGAGCAATACCATCTACTAGTGATCACACATCATCATCTGGTAGCGGACGGCGAATCCGGCGCAGTACTAATGCGAGACCTGCGTGCGCTTTACGCTGCTGAACTTCACGGCGTTCGTTGCGAGTTGCCGCCCGCGCGGCCTTTCCGCGAGTACGTGCAGCGACAAACGATAGATGAGAGCAAGTCAGAGACTCCGGAGGCTGAAGCGTACTGGCTCGAGCAGTTTGCGGATTCACTGCCGATCCTTGACTTGCCAACGGATCGACCGAGGCCGCTCGTGCAGACATACCACGGCGCGCCAAAAACTCTGATTGTAGATCCCGAGTTGTATCAGGAATTGAAAAGAGTGAGCGTGCAAAACAACACGACGCTCTTGATGACGCTCTTCGCCATCTCCAACATTCTGCTCCACCGTCTGTCAGGTCAGGACGACATCGTAGTCGGCTCTCCGGCTGCGGGACAGGTCGCGGCTGGAGTGAAAGATACAGTCGGTTATTGCCTCAACATGCTGCCCATCCGCAGCCGGTGGACCTCGAATCCAACGTTCGTTGAGTATTTACACATCATGAGAAGGAGTTTGCTGAACGGCTTCGAGCACCAGCACTACTCGCCCAGCCGTTTGATCGAGAAACTGAACATCATTTGGGATCCCAGCCGCTCGCCGCTGTTCTCCGTAACTTTCAATTTCGACAAGTCGGGTTCCGACTTACTGATGGAGGACCTTTCAGTTCAGGTGGTCCAAAACGCGGGCAGCTCCGCGAGGTTCGATCTCTGCTTGATCTTTAACGAGATTGACGACGAACTCCGATTCGAATGCCGCTACAACACAGACCTCTTTGATGCTCGGACGATAGACCGCTGGATGCAATGCTGCCTGACCTTAATGCGAAGCGTTGTGTCAGATCCTCAGCAGGCCGTTCGGGATCTGCCATTGTTGACCGACGGCGAGAAACAGCAGTTGGCGGATGGCGAAATCGAATTGCTGATCGGTGAAAGCAATCAAAGGAAAGTGCACGAGCGACGCGATCCAAGTGAAGCTGGTTTGACGAGCCGGCAATTGGAAGAGTCGTACGTTGCGCCGCGAGATCAAACCGAGAGAGTGTTGGCCGAAATTTGGGCCGAAGTGCTGCGACTTGAACGCGTAGGAATCGAAAACAAGTTCTTCGATCTGGGGGGACATTCACTGGTCGCCCTGCAAATCATCGCTCGCGTGCGCAACGCCTTTCAGGTGGAACTGACGATGCGTCACATCTTCGAAGCTCCCACAGTGGCCCAACTGGCAGCGACTATTACCCAAATACAATTGACGGGCGGGACACAAGAGGAGAGCAGTATTGACAGCTTCGTTGCCGACGATAAGGAGCGGCTGCTCGAGGATATCGATCAACTCTCCGATCAGCAGGTCGATCTCCTACTGAACGATCTCCTCCGCGCAGAGGAGGTCCGGAATGGATAGTGTCTCTAAACAAGTTGTCGGAGCCTCACCCGAGGAAAAGCGCATCTTGCTTGCGTCTTTACTTCGTAAGAAGGCCCAGCAGCAGTCGAGAACCTATCCGCTGTCTTTCGCGCAGGAACGCTTATGGTTTATCGATCAACTGATCCGCGATAGCTCGCTCTACAACCTTCCGGCTGCCGTTCGACTAACGGGCCGGCTAAACCCGCAGGCATTGGAGATGACGATGACCGAAATCTGTCGTCGCCATACCAGCCTGACCACCACTTTCCCGACAATCGAGGGCCAGCCCGTTCAAATGGTTAATCCGGCGCAGCCGGTTTCGCTACCTGTCCTCGACTTGAGAAGTTGGAATGTAGAAGAGCGAGAGGTAGAGGCGCAGCGATTAGTCAACCTCGAAGCTCGCAAGCCGTTTAACCTGGCTACCGGACCACTACTTCGTGTCCAACTGCTGCAGCTCGAGGAAGAGGAATTTATCGTGATGCTATCTATGCATCACATCATCGCAGATGGCTGGAGCATGGACATTCTCATTCGAGAAATCATGGTGCTTTATCAGGCGATGGCCGCCGGCAAACCGTCGCCGTTGCCAGAGCTTCCTTTGCAATACGCAGACTATGCGCGATGGCAACGTCAATATTTGCGGGGCGAGATGCTTGAAGCGCAACTTTCGTATTGGCAGAAGCAACTTGACGGCATTCCGCCATTATTGGAACTACCCGCGGATCACCCACGTCCACCGGAGCAGAGCTATCGCGGAACAACCCGCTCCTTGATGCTTTCACCGGAACTCTCGGAAGCCCTTAGATCGCTCAGTCGTCGTGAAGAGACCACGCTGTTCAACGTTCTGTTGACAGGCTTCAAGACCCTTCTTTTCCGTTACACATGGCAGAACGATATCTGTGTCGGAACGCCGGTCGCCGGACGTGATCGAGTTGAGGCAGAAGGGCTGATCGGTTTCTTCGCCAACGTCCTGGTTTTGCGGACGAAGGTCTCCGGCAAGGCGACATTTCGGGAATTGCTGCGCCACGTCCACGAGGTGTGCCTCGAAGCACATACACATCAGGATGTTCCATTTGAAAAACTGGTTGAGGCTCTCCATCCCGAACGCAACATGAGTTATTCACCACTGTTTCAAGTGATGTTTGCCTTCCTCAATGCCGGGCAAACCGTGCTCGAGATTCCCGGGCTGAAAATGTCGGGTTATGGCGCCGTGCAGGAAGCGGCCAAGTATGACTTGTTGCTGGGTGTGATGGATCTAAGAGAGCGGCTAGCGATATCGCTGGAGTACAGCACTGACTTATTTGAGTCAGAAAGAATCGAACGCATGCTTTTACATTTCCGATCGTTGCTGGAAAGCGTTGTCGTTGATCCGGGCCAGCAGCTGGTCGACATACCTCTGCTACAGGAATCAGAACGCGAACAGATACTGGTGGAGTGGAACCGGAGCAGTGCGGAGTACCCGGAGGGCGCCAGCATGCACCAGTTGTTTGAAAGGTGTGTAGACGAGCAGGGCGAGGCAGTGGCGCTGGTCTTCGGCAAGGAGCAGATAAGTTATCGGGAGTTGGAAGAGCGCACAAACCAGGTGGGCCACTACCTGCAAAGTTTGGGAGTCGGACCAGAGACGCTGGTGGCCGTGTGTCTGGAACGAACGATCGAGATGGTGGTGACGCTGTTGGGGATCCTGAAAGCGGGAGGCGCGTATCTGCCGCTGGACGCGAGTTATCCGGCGGAGCGGTTGCGCTACATGCTGAGTGACAGCGAAGCGAAGCTGTTGGTGACATCGGTGAAGACCGAAGCGCTCAGTGGAACGAACGTGCCGGTGTTGTACGTGGAGGAATTGGCCGAGCAAGTGGCGGGGCAGAGTCGCGCGCGAGTGGATAGTGAAGTTGGGCCAGAGAATCTGGCGTACGTGATCTACACGTCGGGTTCAACGGGCCAGCCCAAGGGAGTGATGATTAGTCACGGTGGCCTGGTGAACTATCTGTACTGGGGCGCGCGGAGCTATGGGCTCAGTGGAGCAAAACAGGAACAAGGCATGGGAGCGGTGCTGCACTCATCGATAAGTTTTGACCTGAGCATCACCAGTTTGTGGGGACCGTTGGTAGCCGGGAAGAGTGTGGAGTTGGTGGCGGAGGAGCAAGGAGTGGAGGGCTTGCTGGAGAGACTGCGGCAGCGTGGTCCGTACGGAGTGGTGAAGCTGACGCCGTCGCACCTGATGATACTCAACCAGCAACTGGCAGCAGAGGAGTTGGGACGGAGTGCGAAGGTAGTGGTGCTGGGTGGAGAGAACTTAGGAAGCGAACAGGTGCGAGTGTGGCGAAAGCAGGCGCCGGGGGTGCGGCTGATCAATGAATATGGACCGACGGAGACCGTGGTGGGCTGCTGCGTTTACGAGGTGACGGAGGAGACGAGTTGGGAAGGAGCGGTGCCGATCGGGCGGCCGATAGCGAACACGCAGATGTACGTGCTGGACCGGGAGCTGGAGCCGGTGGCGGTAGGAGTAGTGGGAGAGATTTACATCGGCGGCGTGGGAGTGGCGCGTGGTTACTTGCGGCGCCCGGAGCTGACGGCGGAGAAGTTTGTGCCGCATCCGTTTGCAGCAGTAGGTGGCGAGCGGTTGTATCGGACGGGAGATCTGGGGAGGTATGGAAGCGATGGAGAGTTGGAGTTTCTGGGGCGGTTGGACGAGCAGGTGAAGGTGCGCGGCTACCGCATCGAGTTGGGAGAGATCGAGAGTGTCTTGCGAGCCAGTGAGGGAGTGCAGGAAGCGGTAGTGATCGTAGAGGAGCGCGAGGGAGAGAAGCGCCTCGTTGGTTACGTCGTGCCGGAAGCGGGAGCGGGGTTGCTGGTCGAGCGAATGCGGGCTCAACTACGAGAGCAACTGCCAGAGTACATGGTGCCGGCAGTATTTATGGAGTTGGACAAACTGCCGCTGACAGCGAATGGAAAAGTGAATCGGCGTGCGTTACTGGAGCTCGGCGTCCCTAAGCTTGAAAGGCAAAAAGCTTTTACCGCGCCACGCAACACGCTTGAGATCGCGCTCGCAAAACTTTGGGAGGAACTGCTCGGCATCACTCCGATCGGAATTACGGATAATTTCTTCGATCTCGGAGGCAGCTCTCTCCTGGCGGTGCGCATGGTGGCACTGGTTGAGAAACAGTTTGGCAAAGATGTTCCGCTTACCACCTTATTTAAAGGAGCAACAATCGAATTCATGGCCGAGGTTCTATCTGAGGAAGACCAGCCTCAGCCGTGGTCTCCCCTCGTGCCAATCCAGCCACTTGGTTCGAAGTCTCCATTCTTCTGCGTGCACGCGGTCGGTGGACAAGTGCTCACGTTCTATCACCTGGCTCGGCATCTCGGTCAGGACCAACCCTTCTATGGAATACAAGCCCCGGCGCTGTTCGAGATCGATGATGAGAGCACGTCAATCGAGCAGATGGCCGCGCAATATGTCCAGGCAGTGCGCGTACTGCAGCCTGTTGGTCCATATCTGCTGGGTGGTTTCTCGTTTGGTGGTACGGTCGCATTCGAAATGGCATGTCAGTTAGAGAAACAGGGTCAACAAGTATCGCTGCTGGCGGTAATGGACACCCACTCGCCGCTCTTCATGCACCGGCTTCCCGAAGATGACGAAGTGCATCAGTTAGTGGGACTCGCCTGGGTCACCGCGCGACAAAAAGGGAAGTATCTCGAACTGGATCCGGAAGTCCTGCGACGACTCGAACCGGAAGAGCGCCTGAACTATTTTCTAGAGCAGATGAAGGACGCTGAGCTGACACCTCACGACGTCGAGATTTCGTTGCTTCGTCGTTTTCTAGTCGGATACTCGGCCCGGCAACGAGCGCAACGAAAGTATTTTCCGCAGTATTCATTCGCTGGTTCGGTAACACTCTTCCGGTGCGAAGAAGAAGATCAGGAAACAATAAAGATGATGGAGCGGGCAGGTGTCGACGCACAGGATCCGGCGTACGGTTGGAGCGGTTACTCGGCGGGGCCGGTAGATATTCACTGGGTACCCGGCCACCACGATCGAATGTGTGAAGAACCGTATGTGCAGGGGCTCGCGGCGGCGCTTCAAGCCTCCCTGGAGAGAGCACAGTTGTCCGGTGTTAAGAAAGAGACAGAAGAACAAACACCAAACAGCGTAGAGCATAGGCTGCGGGCGAGGCTGGGACTGTAGCAGCGCCGCATTTGACGATCTGGAGAGACGCAACATCATGATTGGCGGGGAAGCCGAACATCTCAATTCGTCCGATCATATTGGCTCGGTCGATAAGATCAACGCGATCTTCTACGGCAGATTTCAATATCCGTGGGTTTCCTCGTCCTTTGATTGCCTGACGGATCCGGATTTTGAGACTGACATGCTGAATCAAACTCTCGGAAGCTGGGAACTTTCAGTCGTACCACGGAAGCCGAGGATCTGGGTGGCCGGATGCGGTACTAACCAGGCAATTTTCACCGCCCTGCGTTTTCCCGGAGCGAGTGTCGTCGGATCTGATTTGTCAACGGAGTCGCTTGAGACCTGCGCTGCGCACGCTGCCCAACTCGGCATCGCGAATCTCACCTTGAAGCAGGAGAGTATTAATGAAGTCGGTTATCGGGAAGAGTTTGACTATGTCATCTGCACCGGCGTCATTCATCACAATGCAGACATTCAAGCCTGTCTTAACAGGCTGAGAAATGCTCTTAAGCCGGCGGGTGTTTTAGAGTTGATGGTCTATAACCACTATCATCGCGTTCAAGCAATCGCCTGCCAGGAAGCTCTCAAAGCCTTTGTGAAGGACAACACGGAAGACGACTACGAGCCGCATCTCGATGCGCGAATGCAGATCGTCAAGATGCTTATTAACGGCACCGGTATGGAAAGCGCCGTCATGCAACATTTTCTGGCGGGCTTTAAGGACGTCCCGGAAACAGCCATGGCGGATACGTTGTTGCAGCCGGTAGAACATGCTTTTACGATTTCTTCACTGATGACCTTAACCGCCGGAAGCGGTTTGGAATTTGTAACTCCCTGCATCAATCAATTCGATAAAACTCTGCGGTCATTTTCCTGGAACATGGATTTCGGGAACCCAAAATTACAGAACTACTATGACGCCTTACCCGACCTGCGTCGTTGGCAAGTGTCGAACCATTTGAAGCTCGATCGGTCGCCGATGTTGTGGTTCTACTTTCAGCGTAACGACGCGGGCAGGGAGATCAAGACCGAACGACAGTTGTGTCGTGAATTTCTCGAGCGGAGCTTCGTAAAAGCTCAAACGAAGAAGAAAGTCTTTATGGTGGACCTCGAGGGGAAATATGAACTGGCGGAGCAGGAGATCCCGCATCCGGTCGTTCCCCATGTGGAGCCTGACTGCCAGCGAATATTGGATTCACTGGCGAGTGAAAACTCTGAGCCAATGAGAAACATCCTCGAGCGGCTCGGCATCAAGCTGACATTTCAGGCAATCAACAAGCTACGTCTCAATCTCACGACCAACGCATTCCCGTACCTACGCAGCGCAATTTAGCCACGGATTATACGGATTTAAAATCCGGATTTTCTCCGTGTCATCCGTGGCTAAAAAACTTTTAGGGAGCAAACAATGAAGATACTTACTTTCATGATGAAGTATTCGAAGGGCATAGTGATCCTGTCGATCGTCGCTGGGTTAGTAAGCGGGATCTCCAACACCGGCCTGGTAGCGCTGGTCCATAACATTCTCGGTCGCGGAAAAGACAGGCCGGGGTATTTGTTAGCCACTTATATTGGTCTGTGTTTCCTGCTGCCGCTGTCGCGCTTCACCTCGCAACTTCTTTTAACGCAGCTCTCGCAACGTGGAATCTTCGAGCTGCGTTTACAGATGAGCCGTCAAATTCTGTCTGCGCCGCTGCGACGCCTCGAAGAGGTCGGCTCGGCCCGCATCATGTCGAGTTTGACTGACGATCTGTTTATCATCACCACCACGCTCATCAGCATTCCAGTGCTGTGTATGCAGTTGGCCGTAGTACTCGGCTGTTTAGCTTACATGGCATGGCTCTCGTGGACGGCCTTTCTTACCGTTCTGGTTTTCATGGCGCTCGGCATCCTCAGCTTTCGGGCCGCCGTCAATAAAGCAACCAGATACATGATAATGGCGAGGCGAGACGCAGATGTCTTGTTCCGTCATTATCGTGCGCTCAACGACGGCGCGAAAGAATTGAAACTCCACCGGTCGCGGCGGAATACTTTTATCAACGAGGTGATGCGCACGACGGCCCTTTCGCTGCGCCGCAATAACGTGACCGGCACAGGCATTATGGCGGTCGCCAGCAGTTGGTATCAGATTTTGTTTTTCACTCTGATCGGACTACTTCTCTTTGTGTTGCCGCTGATTCAAGTTGTCGACTCCAGTCTTTTGACTGGTTACGTGCTGGCCATTTTTTACATGCTGATACCTTTTGAAGATCTTACCGGTCTCATTCCCAGCATGGCCCGCGCAAATATTTCCCTGCAAAGAATAGACGAGCTCGGGATCTCGCTCACGAGTGACGTGAAGGAGAAGGAAGTCGAGAGCGGTAAGCCCGATCAGGATTGGCAACGTTTGGAATTGAACGGTGTCACTCACAGTTATCACAATGAACGCGACGGCAGCACTTTCACCCTCGGACCGATCGACTTTGCTTTTAAGCCCGGCGAGCTGGTCTTTTTAGTGGGCGGCAACGGGAGCGGAAAAACCACGCTGGCGAAATTGTTGTCGGGACTCTACATTCCTGAGAATGGTGATATCTCTCTCGACGGAACTCCGATCACTGATGAGAATCGAGATGAGTACCGGCAATTCTTCTCGGCTGTGTTCTACGACTTCTTCCTTTTCGAGACCCTGCTCGGTCTCGATCCCGAGAAGCTTGACGACCGGGCCCGGGATTATCTGACCCAACTCCAGTTGGACCACAAGGTGCAGATTAAGGAAGGCGAGCTATCCACGATCGACCTCTCGCAGGGTCAACGCAAACGCCTTGCACTCCTCACTGCGTTTCTTGAAGATCGCCCGTTCTACATTTTCGATGAATGGGCAGCCGACCAGGATCCGGTGTTTAGAGAAGTCTTTTACTTGCAAATCCTGGCGGAGCTGAAAAGAAAGAACAAGACGGTTCTCGTTATTAGCCATGACGATCGTTATTACCATCTGGGCGATCGTGTTATTAAGCTGGATTACGGCAAGATTGTTGCCCCACAGCCAGTGCCGCAACCGGTGGAAAGAGCGTTTGCCGGCGTGACGGGACAGATCAATTAATCAATCTGCGTAATCTGTGGACTAAAAAACTTTGCGTATTAAGCAAACGGTAATAGACTAACAACTCCACAGCTCTCACAAAGACACGGAGGCAGCATAATGAACAGTCTTTTGCAGGACTTGCGTTACGGGGTGCGTCTGCTTCGGAAGAACCTTGCGTTTACCTTCATGGTGGTGGTGGCACTTGCACTGGGTATCGGCGCCAACAGTGCAATTTTCAGTGTCCTCAATGCGGTTGTCCTTCGCCCGTTGCCTTACCCAGAACCGGATCGATTGGTAATGGTTGGGTACGCGCTGCATGAGCTCTCGCCGGCGAACTATTTAGATCTCAAAGAACAAAATCAGTCCTTTGAAAACATGGGTGCCATGGCCTTCTGGAATGCGACGCTAATGGGTGTGGACCAGCCCGAGCGGCTGCAAGGCTTCACGGTTACAGCGGATCTGTTTCGCACCGTCGGTGTGGCTCCGGTGCTTGGGCAAACCTTTCAACCGGGACAGGATGTAGCCGGTAACGATGGCGTCGTCGTGTTGAGTTACGAACTGTGGAAACGTCGCTTTGGGCTCGATCCGAACATCGTCGGCAAGACGCTGATTATCAACACCAGGCAACGAACTGTGATCGGTGTCATGCCTCCCGATTTTCAGTTCTACCGTCCCGCCGAAGCCTGGGCGCCTCTAGTCTTCGATGCTGAGGATCGGCAAACGCGTGGCGGCTCCTTCCTTATTGCCGCGGCACGTCTAAAACCAGGTACGACGATTCAGCAGGCCCAACAGGATGTAAACGGTATTTCCCGAAGGTTGGAACAACAGTTTCCGGCAACCAACACCAACATCACTTTCCCGCTGCTGGGTTTGCACGACAGTGTTGTTGGCATCGCCCGACTAGGCCTTTATCTGCTGTTGGGGGCAGTTGGTTTTGTGCTTCTGATCGCGTGCGCCAATGTTGCCAATCTACTGCTGGCGCGAGCAGCTACCCGCCAAAAAGAGATCGCCATTCGCGTCTCGGTTGGCGCCAAGCGAAACCGTCTCATCAGGCAATTATTGACCGAGAGCGTAATACTGTCGCTCATTGGCGGCTTGGTGGGACTGCTGATAGGCGGATGGGCCATCTCGGTGCTCGCTGCCAACATCGTTAAGAACAACGTGATCAACCTGCCACGTCCGGAAACCATCGGGCTCGATCGCTGGGTGTTGTTCTTCACACTCGGCGTCTCTCTCCTGAGTGCAATCCTGTTCGGACTGGCCCCGGCCCTGCAGACCTCCAAACCAAACCTGAATGAAACACTGAAGGAGAGTGGCAATACCTCGAAAGGCCTGCGGAGCCGGCGCTTGCGCAGTATCCTGGTAATTACGGAAGTAGCGCTCTCGTTTGTGCTACTCATCTGTGCGGGGTTAATGATTAGAAGCTTCTTCAAATTACTGGACGTGAAAACAGGCTTCGATCAGCGGCAAGTCTTGACGATGGATCTCTCTTTGTCGCCGCGAAAGTATCCTGAACCCAGTCAGGCCGGCGCGTTCTTCACACAAGCACTGGACAAAGTTAAGAACATACCCGGTGTAACGGCTGTCGGTATCACCAGCAATCTTCCACTCGGAGGAAGCGATCGAAGCGGCACTTTTTTCATTGAAGGGCTACCTACGCCAGTCGGGGGCAACGTCCCGAGAGCCAACTTCCGTTATGCGAGCCCGGATTACTTCCGCGCGCTGGGAATCCCGATCAAGGCGGGTCGCTCGTTCACCGATCAGGACAACGAGAAAGCCGTCCCGGTCGCCGTCATTAGTGAGCAGATGGCGAAACGGTACTGGCCCAACGAAGATCCACTTGGCAAGAGAATCCGTGTGGTGACACCTCCGGGAGCTCCGGAAGCGCCGTGGCTGACGATCGTCGGCGTGGCCGGAGACGTCAGGCATTCGGCGTTAAGTGCGCAGCCGTTGGCCGAGCTTTACCAGATGTACGCGCAGACTCCTTTGCAAGGGATGACCTTTGTCATCCGCACTTCGACAGACCCGTTGAGCATGGTCGGGGCGGTGAGGAACGAGGTGGCCCAATTGGATCGCGATCAACCGTTCTATAACATCAAATCGATGGAGCAAGTTGTTTCGGATTCAGCGGCTCTGGGTCGCCTGGCAATGGTGTTGCTCGGAGTCTTTGCCGGAGTTGCGCTGGTGTTATCCGCGGTTGGTGTTTATGGCGCAATGTCGTATTCGGTGAGTCAGCGGACACACGAGATCGGCATCAGAATGGCATTGGGGGCTTCGCCACCGAAGATACTTAAGTTGGTGGTGGAGCAGGGAATGAAACTCGTGCTGATCGGTCAGGTAATCGGGTTGATTGCCGCCTTTGCCCTGACGCGCGTCTTGACGGGATTCCTGTTTGGCGTGAGCAGCTTCGATCCATTGACCTTCGGTGGGGTGATGTTGTTGCTCTTCGCGGTAGCCATTGCGGCCTGTTATTTTCCCGCTCGCAGAGCGACGCGCGTGGACCCGCTCATTGCGCTTCGTTATCAGTGAAGGTGATTCATATTTTTTGATCTGAGGCCCGAAAAGTAAACCATTGACTTTGGTCGAGAAGGTGTGCAATTCTCGCATTACCTGCCTGCTCTGATTGGATTTACATCGACAATTCCCCCTCAATGTGAGACCAGATGAAAAGCTGTGTCCTTACATCAATACTTAAAACGCACAGACCATTCTGCGGGTCGATGCCTGACAGGCGGGCCATAGATCACCAGCTCGCTACAAAAAGGAGAGTTAGGAATGAGCGGAACGATCGAATTACAGAAAAGGGAGCAAGACAACCGTAAATTACTCACCGGTGAAACGCTTAAGAAAGTAGCCGGACTGGTTTCACTACTGTTGGTACTCACAATCACCATGACATACGCGCAACAACAATCAAGTCGCAAGTGGGCCATTGACTTCAGACCGGAGACCGGGTCTCTTCACATGATGCTCGGAGTTGACGCCGGATCTGAATATGGCCGCAATCAGAAATTTTTCAGGGTTGGCTACGATCAAGTGCCGGGACTTACACAAGCGCAAATCACGTCTTCAGGATCGCCGGTCAACTTTCAACTCAAACGAGGCGGCGGCACATTTACCTGCAGCGGCCGTTTCAAGAATGGAAACGGCTCGGGAGGTTTTGAGTTCTCCGCCGATCCGAATTATGCGGCCCAAATGCAAGCACAGGGCTACGATAATCTCTCGCCGGAAACGGTGCTCATCATGGCCATTTACGACATCACTCCGGCATTCGTGAGTGATCTTCGCGCAGCGGGCTACAATCAACTCACTGTCGCGCAACTGATCAAGATGGGAATGGAACGAGCCGAGTCGATTGCCGGTGCTGGAAGCGTGGGAACTCCTGCACCGCAGCCTCCAATAATCGTGGAGCCGGGCCGTGCCACCAGCAACTTCGTTAGTGAGCTGGAAACCCTGGGCTATGGACGTCCCTCTGCTCATCAACTGGCGGCAATGAACACTCAGGGAGTAACGCTTAATTTCGTACGAGCGATAAGTCCCTATTTCTCCACGCAGCCAACGATCGATCAACTCATCGGCATGCGCACTCAGGGAGTCACCGCCAAATACGTCAACGGGCTTGCTTCGCTGGGGTACACAGATCTTTCTGCGAAACAGATCATCTGTCTGAGCGCGCGCGGAATCACCCTCGACTTTATCCAGAGTGTACCGGGCGGCAAACCTTCGTTGCGGAAGGTCATCACGATGAAAGATCCACAGGGCACATCGGCCGGCGACTGTGGGCCTGACGCTTTTCCTAACGACTAACTAAAACACGCGTGAGACGGCGGTGGTTCTTCACCGCCGTTCGTCTCGCGTTTCGTAAATCATTTCCCGGGTCTCTCACCAGGCTTTCTCCGAGTTACAAAAAGGACACTAAAATGAGCAGCGTTGCGGGTGATCTGGCTCATCTGTCTGCCAAACAACGCGCGGTCCTCGAGTTGCGCTTGAAGCGCAAGCGCGTTGACACCACATCTACGCGAATCCCTTATCTCGGCAGGGATTCCAATACGTTTCCGGTTTCCTACGCGCAACAACGGTTGTGGTTCATAGACCAACTGGAACCCGGCAGCGCTTTTTACAATGCGCCCGCAGCTGTTCGCCTCAAAGGACCACTCAACCTCGCTGCTCTGGAACGAACGTTGAACGAAATCGCCAGACGTCACGAAACACTCCACACAAGATTCGCGACGATCGACGGTCAACCCGTGCAGGTGATCGATCCTTCTATCGGCCTGCCGTTGCGAATGCTGGACCTGCGACAGTTCACAGTCCATGAGCTCCGGAATGAAATTCCCAAGGTCATCCGAGAAGAGGCCACCATCCCTCTCGATCTGACCACGGGTCCATTGATGTGTGCGTGTTTGTTGCGTCTCGGCGATGAGGATCATCTGCTGCATTTGACGATGCACCACATCATCAGTGACGGCTGGTCGCTGGGAGTCTTCTTCGAGGAAATGAGCGTGCTGTATCACGCCTACATCGGAGGACTGCCTTCACCCCTGCCGGAGTTGCCGGTGCAGTATGCCGACTACTCGGTGTGGCAAAGAGAGTACCTGCGTGGTGAAGTTTTGGAGAAGCAGCTCTCCTATTGGCGCCAGCAGTTGGCCGACGCCAGTCCGGTGCTGGAACTGACTACGGACTACTCGCGACCGGCGGTGCAGAGCTTTCGCGGCGCCAGTCAACCGATAGTGCTCTCACAGCGATTGAAAGAGCAGTTGCAGCAACTGGGCCGTCGTGAAGGAGTGACTCTGTTCATGAGTTTGTTGGCGGCCTTCGACGTCCTGCTCTGGCGGTACACGGGTCAAACAGACTTGAGCGTAGGCACACCGATAGCCGGACGCAATCAATCAGAGACCGAAGGTCTAATCGGGTTTTTTGCGAACACTCTGGTGCTGCGCGTCCGGATCGACGGCAGCGAGAGCTTTCTGGAATTACTGAACCGCGTGCGCGAAGTAACGCTCGGTGCATTTGCACATCAGGACTTGCCGTTTGAGCGGTTAGTGGAGGAGATGCAGCCCGAGCGAGACATGAGTCACCATCCACTATTTCAGGTGATGTTCGTCATCCATTCTCAGGGACGCGAAACAGTAACGTCGCCTGAGTTGGAGTTGAGCATGTATCCGGTCGAGAGTGGGCTGGCAAAGTTCGACTTGACGCTCCTGATGACAGAGACAGAGGAAGGACTGCTGGGATCTCTCGAGTACAACACAGACTTGTTCGATCCGGCG
Organism: Pyrinomonadaceae bacterium; assembly: GCA_036401595.1. GTDB lineage: Bacteria > Acidobacteriota > Blastocatellia > Pyrinomonadales > Pyrinomonadaceae > PSRF01. Next base: position 11,973 of record DASWUM010000043.1, on the reverse strand, counting down.
CTGGTGCAACGCATGGCCCAGCACCTCGAGACTTTAGTGGAAAGTGCGTTGACCGACCCGCAGCGACCACTCGCGGAACTCTCGTTGTCCACTCCAGACGAACGTCGACAATTGTTGAATGACTGGAACCCACGCGAAACTGTCTTCCCGCGAACCGACTTCGTTCACACATTGATTCAACAACAGGCACGTCAGACTCCAGAGGCGACGGCCATCGTGTGTGGTTCAGACGAACTGACTTACGCCGATCTAAACATGCGTGCCAATCAACTCGCCCACTACTTACGCTCGTTGGGAGTGGGCCCGGAAGTCGTGGTTGGTGTTTGTATGGAGCGTTCGCTGGAAGTGGTCATCAGTCTGCTGGCAATCCTCAAGTCAGGCGGCGCATACCTGCCACTCGATCCTGAAAACCCACCTGAGCGGTTGGCTCACATGCTTGAAGCGACGCGCACGCCGGTGTTACTAACACAGCAGCCACAACTGCACAAATTCCACGGATACCAGGCGACGACTGTTTGTCTTGATGCCGACTGGCCGGTCATTGCAAAAGAAAGCTCTGCAGATCCTGACAACGTGGCGAGTGAAGAGAATCTTGCCTACGTCATTTTCACATCGGGTTCAACAGGTCGTCCGAAAGGTGTTTGCATTTCACAACAAGCAGCCTGCAATCACTTCAAGGTAATTCAAAAAGAGTTTGAGTTGACCGCTAACGACCGCGTGCTTCAATTCTCCTCGTTAAGCTTCGACGTTTCACTCGAACAGATACTGCCCACATTGATGAGTGGTGCGTGCGTCGTGCTGAGGAACTCAGAGCTTTGGACTCCGGCAGACTTTCGTGCGAAGGCGCGCGAACTGCAATTGACTGTGGCCAATCTCCCGACGGCGTACTGGCATCAAGTGGTCTCAGAAACTCAGCGCGCTGAGACAACGTGGGGTGAAAGTCTCCGGCTGTTGATTATTGGTGGAGACGTGTTGATGCCGGAGTCCGCTCAGGCCGGCGAACAAGTTCACGGCGAGTCGTTGCGCTTGCTTAACGCATACGGCCCAACTGAAACGACGGTCACCGCGTCGGCCTTTGATGTGCCACAAAACTCTCAAAATCGGTTGCGAGCGCGAGTACCGATCGGGCGGCCGTTTGCCAACCGGGCCATGTATGTTTTGGATCGTCTCGGTGCGCTGGCGGCGGTGGGCGTGCCGGGAGAGTTGTATATCGGCGGCGCTTTTATGGCACGGGGTTATCTCAATGAACCGGAACTAACAGCGGAGAAGTTTGTTCCTGACCCGTTCTCCAAGCATGCCGGCGCAAGAATGTATCGCAGCGGTGACCTGGCTCGTTTTCTGCCGGACGGCAACGTTGAATACCTGGGCCGCATTGACAATCAGGTGAAGATTCGTGGTTACCGCATCGAGCTCGGCGAGATTGAATCCGCAATGACGGACCACCCGCTATTGCAGGAAGTCGCAGTTGTCGTTCGCACTGATTCCGCGGCGCAGAAACGGATCATTGCCTATGTTGTTTTGAAGCACCAGGAAAAGCTCAGTGTCACCGCGTTGCGTGGTTATCTGAAGGAACGCTTGCCGGAGTACATGGTGCCGGCAGTGTTCGTGTTTTTGGAGAGGTTGCCACTGACGTCAACAGGGAAAGTCGATCGACGCGCGTTGCCGACGCCGGAACAGGAGCGCGCAGATGGTGGAGTGGGGTATGTGGCGCCGCGAACGATAGTGGAAGAAGTGTTGGTGGGTTTGTGGGAAGACGTGCTTAGAGTGAAGCCGGTCGGAGTCTATGACAACTTCTTCGAGTTGGGTGGGCACTCGCTGTTGGCGACGCAGTTGATGTCGCGGGTGCGGCAGAGTTTCGCGGTGGAAGTTGCGCTGCGGCGGATCTTTGAAACTCCGACGATCGCGGCCTTGGCGGAAAACATCGAGGAGTTGAGATTTGGCGGGGCCGGCAGTCGACCGGCAGTTGAACGAGTATCACGAGCGCAACGGTTGCCGTTGTCGTACGCACAACAACGGTTGTGGTTTCTGGAACAGATGGAACCAGGCAGCGCGATCTACAACGTGCCCCTCGCGCTGCGCGTCAGTGGCGAGTTGGCGGTCGAAGTGCTGGAAGCGAGTTTGCGCGAAGTGGTGCGGCGGCATGAAGTGCTGCGGACGAGGTTTGTGTTGCGCGACGGCGAAGCCGAGCAGGTGATAGACGAACAAGTGGAGTTCAAGCTCGGGTTGGAAGACTTGAGCGGGATGGAACGGGTGGCGGCGGAGCGAGCGGTGCAGGAGCAGGCGCGCACGGAAGCGCAACGGGGATTCGATCTGAGCACGGGACCATTGCTGCGAGCGAAACTGCTGCGGCTGAGTGCGAACGAGCATGTGTTGTTGTTGACGATGCACCACATCGTGTCAGACGGCTGGAGTCTTGGAGTGCTGGTGAAAGAGCTAGGGCAGTTGTATCAGGCGTATGCGCAGGGAGAGCGAGCGGCGTTGGCAGAGTTGGAAGTGCAGTACGCGGATTATGCGGTGTGGCAGCGCGAATACTTGCAGGGCGAAGTGTTGGAGCAACAACTGAGTTACTGGCGGGAACAGTTGGCGGGAGCGGCGCCGGTGTTGGAGTTGCCGACGGATCGGCCGCGGCCGCAATTTCAAACCTTCAACGGGTCGGTGCTGACATTTGACTTGCCGGTGGAATTGAGTAACAAGCTGATGGCCTTGAGCCGGCGCGAGGGGACCACGCTGTTCATGACTTTGTTGGCGGCGTTTGACGTGTTGCTGTGGCGCTACACGGGTCAGGCAGATCTGAGTGTGGGGACACCGATTGCGGGGCGGAACCAGGCGGAGATCGAAGGGTTGATCGGATTCTTCGTGAACACGCTGGTGCTGCGAGTGCAGCTCGATGGGCGTGAGAGTTTTCGGGAATTGTTGGGACGAGTACGAGAAGTGACGCTGGGAGCGTACGGGCATCAGGATGTGCCGTTTGAGCGGTTGGTGGAGGAGTTACAACCGGAGCGAGATCTGAGTCACACACCGTTGTTTCAGGTGGCGTTTGCATTGCAGAACGTTCCGCAGCAGCAGATCGAATTGCCGGGAATAACTCTGCGAGCCGAAGAAAGCGAAAGCCAGGCTGCAAAGTTTAGTTTGGTAATGATCCTTCACGAGAGCGATTCCGGCGTGCAGGGATCGTTGACCTACAACACCGACCTGTTCGACGCGTCTACGATCGAACGAATGGTGCAGCACTTCACGAGGCTCCTCTCGGCGGCGAGTGCCAATCCGGATCAGCCCATCGCTGATTTGCCAATGCTAACCGGCGCAGAACGAGACCGGCTGCTGGTTGAATGGAACGAGACAGCGACTCAATACCCGCGTGAGAGTTCTATTCAGAAATTGTTTGAGGAACAAGTAACGCGGACTCCCAAAGCGGTTGCAATTACGCAGGGAGATCGGCAACTGAGTTATGAGGAACTGAATCGCCGAGCGAATCAGCTAGCACACTACCTTCAGAAACAGGGCGTGGGCCCTGATGTATTGGTGGGCATTTGCTGTGAGCGCGGGATTGAGTTGAATGTCGGCTTGCTCGGCATTTTGAAGGCGGGCGGCGCTTATGTGCCTTTCGATCCGAACTATCCCGCGTCAAGATTGTCGTTCATGCTTGCCGACTCTGGCATTGCGACGTTGCTGACGCAAGAGTCGCTTCGCGAACGTCTACCTGAGCACCAACTCCGGCGCATTTGTCTTGATACTGACTGGCAGGAAATAGCCCTCGAGGACGACCAGGACCTGGGTCTGGAGGTACAGCCGGAGAACCTGGCCTATGTCATCTACACTTCAGGCTCTACGGGAACCCCAAAGGGTGTGTGTATCCCACACCGGGGAGTAATTCGTTTGGTCATGAACACGAATTACGCTGAGCTGCAATCGTCAGACAAGTTTGCGCCCACTGCGAACGCATCGTTCGACGCGGCTACGTTTGAGATTTGGGGCTCGCTGCTTCATGGCGCTCAGCAGATTGTGTTCGACCGCGAGGTGATACTTTCGCCACCGGCGCTTGCCGCGCAATTAGAGGAAAGCGGCGTCACGGTCCTGTTTCTTGTGACCGCGCTATTAAATCACTTTGCCGGCGTGACGCCTCAGGCGTTTGCCAAACTCCGCTACGTTATGTTCGGCGGGGAAGCGATCGATCCTGGTGCAGTACGGCGAATTTTGGAGGCAGGCGCGCCGCAACATTTACTCAATTGTTATGGGCCAACAGAAACCACGACGTATGCGACATTTTATCCGGTTCAGGAGGTAAGAGAGGGCGCCAATACGGTTTCGATTGGCCGCCCGATCTCTAACTCACAAGTCTATATCCTGGATCAGAACCTCGAACCGGTTCCAATCGGTGTTGCTGGAGAGTTGTACCTCGGCGGGGACGGACTGGCCCGTGGATATTTGCGACGACCGGAGCTCACGGCGGAGAGATTTGTACCGCATCCGTTTGCACAGAACGGATCAAGGTTGTATCGCACTGGCGATCTGGGGCGCTTCCTGCCGGATGGAAATATCGAGTTTCTCGGTCGCATCGACCATCAAGTGCAGTTAAGAGGATTTCGCGTTGAGTTGGGAGAGATCGAGTCGACACTCAACAAGCATCCCGATCTGCGCGAGAGCGTGGTGGTTTTTAGCGAAGATGAAACTGACAAACAACTGGTCGGCTATGTAGTGGCAAACGAGAACGCGGCCGTAACGGCGACGGGCTTGCGCTCTTATTTAAAGGAACATCTGCCGGAGTTCATGGTGCCGTCGGCGTTCGTGTTTTTAGAGAAGCTGCCACTGACAGCGAACGGAAAAGTAGATCGACGCGCGTTGCCGGCGCCCGAGCGCACAGACGGCGGCGTGGAATATATGGCGCCGCGGACGATAGTCGAAGAAGTGTTAGTGGGACTGTGGCAGGACGTGTTGGGTGCAAAGCAGGTCGGAGTCTATGACAACTTCTTTGAATTGGGCGGGCATTCGCTGTTAGCGATGCAGTTGATGTCGCGGTTGCGCCAGAGTTTCGGAGTTGAACTACCGCTGCGCGCTCTCTTTGAATCCCCAAGTGTCGCGCGGATCGCCACGGTCCTGGTTAGCGTTGAGGAAACGCCCGGGCGGATCGAAAAAATCGCCGTGGCCATTAAGAAAGTCCAGAACATGTCGACGGAAGAGAAGGATGAGATCCGGGAGCAGATGAAACGCAGCAAAGGACAAGTATCGTGAACGGAAAAGAGCCGCTGGCGACAGGATCCTCCACGGATGATCTGGAGCTTCTGGCCTACCTGTTGGCCGTAGAGGGCGTGGAGTTAAAACGAACTATCACGCCTCGGCACAGAACGGACGGGGAACGCCTGCCGTTGTCGTACGCGCAACAACGCTTATGGTTTCTGGAGCAGATGGAGCCGGGCAGCGCGATCTACAACGTGCCGTTCGCACTACGCGTGACGGGCGAGTTGGTAGTTGGCGTGTTGGAGGACAGCCTGCGAGAAGTGATCCGGCGGCATGAAGTGCTGCGGACCAGGTTTGAACTGCGCGATGGCGAAGCCGAGCAGGTGATAGACGAGCAGGTGGAGTTCAACCTGGCGGTTGAAGATCTGAGCGGTCTGGAGCGCGAAGCAGCCGAGCGAGCGGTGCAGGAGTTGGCCCACGCAGAGGCGCAGCGCGGGTTTGATCTTCGCACAGGACCATTGCTGCGGGCGAAACTGTTGCAGTTGAGTGCAAATGAACACGTGCTGTTACTGACGATGCACCACATCGTCTCCGACGGCTGGAGTCTAGGTGTGCTGGTGAAAGAGATCGGCACGTTGTACCAGGCGTATGCGCAAGGCGAGAGTTCGCCGTTGCCGGAGTTGGAAGTGCAGTACGCGGACTATGCGGTGTGGCAACGCGAGTATTTGCAGGGCGACGTGTTAGAGAAGCAGCTCGGTTACTGGCGCGAACAGTTGGCGGGCGCAGCGCCCGTGCTGGAGTTGCCGGCGGATCGTCCACGGCCTCAATTTCAAACCTTCAACGGCTCAGTGCTGTCTTGTGACTTGCCGGTTGAAGTGAGTGAGAAGCTCAAGGCATTGAGCCAGCGTGAGGGAGTAACGCTGTTCATGAGTCTGCTGGCGGCGTTCGACGTCTTGCTGTGGCGCTACACGGGACAGACAGATCTGAGCGTGGGAACGCCGATCGCCGGCCGCAACCAGGCGGAGGTCGAAGCGTTGATCGGGTTCTTCGTGAACACGCTGGTGCTGCGCGTGGAGATGAATGGGCGCGAGAGTTATCGGGAGTTGCTGGGTCGCGTGCGGGAAGTGACGCTGGGAGCGTTTGGGCATCAGGATGTGCCGTTTGAGCGGTTAGTAGAGGAGTTGCAACCGGAGCGTGACCTGAGTCACACGCCGCTGTTTCAGGTCGTGTTTGCGTTGCAGAACGTTCCGCATGAGCAGATGGAGTTGCGGGGGTTAAGTCTGAGATCGGAAGCGAGCGATAACCAGACTGCAAAGTATGATCTAACGTTGCGGATGTATGAGATGGATCCCGGTTTGTCGGCATCGATAGAGTACAACTCGGATCTCTTCGAACGTTCGACGATCGCACGTCTGCTGGACCACTTCCAGACGTTGTTGGAAAGCGTCAGCGCCAACCCTGACCTGCCGATTTCACAACTGAACTGGTTGCCGGACACGGAGCGCCGGCGATTACTGGAAGCGTCGAATGACCGGGCTGCGGATTATCGTCGTGATGTCAGTCTTCACCAGTGGTTTGAAACGCAGGTGGAAAGATCTCCTGACGCGCCGGCTCTGACGCTCGATGGCACAACTCTCACTTACAAAGATCTGAACCAGCGTGCCAACCAACTCGCGCACCACTTACGAAAGCTAAACGTCGAAACGGAATCGCGCGTCGCGATCTACGCCGAACGATCGCTCGAACTGGTCGTGGGCATCCTGTCAGTGCTGAAAGCGGGCGGCGCTTACGTGCCGCTCGATCCGGCCCAGCCAACCGAACGCTTGTCGTTCATGCTCGCCGACACTGAAACTCGTGTGCTGTTGACGCAGGAACGACTGGTTCCGAATCTGCCCGAATTCGGCGGCCAGATCGTGAAGTTGGATGACCGGGAGTTGATCGCCGGCGAGAGCACAGAGAATCCGGGAGTCAACGTGCATTGCGAGAACGCGGCTTATGTAATTCACACGTCAGGTTCGACGGGTAAGCCCAAGGGTGTTGTGGTCACGCACTCGAACGTGGTTCGCTTGTTTGAAGCTACCGATCAATGGTTCAACTTCGGCGCCGGCGACGTGTGGACGTTGTTCCATTCGTATGCTTTCGATTTCTCCGTTTGGGAATTGTGGGGCGCACTTCTTTACGGCGGCCGGCTGGTGGTTGTTCCTTACCTGGTGAGCCGGACGCCGGATGCCTTCTACGATCTCGTGCGTCGCGAGCAAGTGACGGTGCTGAATCAGACGCCGTCCGCGTTCCGTCAATTTATTAAAGCCGGCGAGTCTGTTGAAGCCGAGCATAGTTTGTCACTTCGTCTGGTTATTTTCGGAGGCGAAGCGCTCGAGCTGCAAAGCTTACAGCCGTGGTTTGCGCGCTGGGGTGACGAGCGACCACAACTCGTCAACATGTACGGCATTACGGAGACCACTGTCCACGTTACCTATCGCCCGTTGACCTTCGACGATCTTCGCGAGGCGCGCGGCAGTATGGTGGGCCAGGGTATTCCAGATCTACAGGTGTACGTGCTCGACGAGGAAATGCAACTGGCTCCGTTTGGCATCGTGGGCGAGTTGTACGTCGGCGGCGACGGACTCGCGCGTGGTTATCTAAATCGTCCTGACCTGACCGCGGAACGCTTTGTCCCCAACCCTTTTGGTGATGCGCCGGGCTCACGGTTGTACAAAACCGGCGACAAAGCGCGGTACCTGACGAATGGCGACCTCGAGTACCTGGGCCGTCTCGATCAGCAGGTGAAGATTCGCGGACACCGTATCGAACTGGGAGAGATTGAAGCGGTTTTGAACGGACATGAGTCGGTCCGTGAGGTTGCCGTGATCGCGAGACAGGAAGAGGCGGGAGTTCAACGGCTGATCGCGTACGTCTCTTTGCGAGAAGAGCTATCGGTCGACGAATTGCGCGGCCACATGAAAGCGCGTTTGCCGGAATATATGGTGCCGGCGGCGTTCGTGATGCTGGACCAATTGCCGCTGACGACGAACGGAAAGATAAATCGGAAAGCTTTGCCCGACCCGGCCCAGGTCAGACCTCACCTGGACCAACCTTATGTAGCGCCGCGCACCCCGGTCGAAGAGATACTGGCAGCCGTTTGGGCCAGCGTGCTGAAAGTTGACCAGGTTGGGGTTCACGACAACTACTTTGCGCTTGGTGGCGACTCGATTCGCAGCGTCCAGGTGCTGGCGCTCGCTCGAGAACGAGGACTCGAGATCACACTCCAGGAACTGTTTCGCCATCAGAGCATCGCCGCGTTGGCTGGCGGAATTAAGCTGAAGGAGATCGACTCGCTTCCGTCGACGCGAGTTGAACCATTCGGACTTATTTCTGAAAGCGATCGCTTGAAGTTGCCCGACACGGTCGAGGATGCTTATCCGTTGACGATGCTCCAAATGGGGATGTTCTACCACATGGAGTTGATGCCGGAAGCGCCGCTTTATCACAACGTCAATAGTTGGCCGCTGGACATGCCATTCAATCACGAGGCGTTTGAGGAGGCAGCAAATCAAATCCTTGCCCGTCACGCGATATTTCGAACTTCATTTGATTTGACCAACTACAGCGAACCGCTCCAGTTTGTCCACCGCTCGGCGCCGATGCGAGTGCCGGTTTTTGATCTGCGGAACGCATCGACCGCCGAGCAAAATGAAATCATCGACGAGTTTGTGAAGAGCGAAACGCAACGCGCCTTCGATCTGAGCAGCCCTCCGATGCTGCGTTTTCATTTTCATCGGCTGACGGACAAGACTGTTCAATTCACGCTGACTGAATGTCATGCGATCCTCGACGGTTGGAGTCTGACGTCGACACTTGCTGAAATCTTTACTCATTATTTTGCACTCCTTGAAAATCAGGCGCCGCCCGCGCAGTCGTCGCCGTCTTTTCTGTTTCGAGATTTTGTGAGGTTGGAACGACTCGCACTGGAGTCGGAGGAATGCCAACAATTTTGGGACAACAAGCTCCGCGGTTCCAAACCCGTAAAGCTGCCGCGTCTTCCCGATCAGAATCGTACGCCTTATGAGTCGCGAATTCGCACCATACGTGTCCCGCTCTCGCCTCAACTGAACCAGGGACTAAGACGCGTGGCGCGCATCGCCAAGGTCCCGCTCAAGAGTGTTCTGCTGGCTGCCCACATGAAGGTGCTGAGCCTGGTGAGTGGACGCAGCGACGTGATGGGTGGATTTTTGTGCAATGGCCGCCCCGAAGAAATGGATGGCGCGCAGGTGCGTGGGTTGTTTCTCAATGTCGTGCCATTGCGGTTGCAATTAGAAGACGGAAACTGGCTCGATCTCGTGCGTCAGGCATTCGAGGCCGAGTGGGAGTTGTTGCCTTACCGGCGTTATCCATTGTCAGCGATGCAACGAAAGGCCGGCGGACAGGCACTTGTCGAAACGCAATTCAACTACGTCCATTTTCATGCGCTTAGCGAGGTCCTGACTTCAGGCCAGGTGGAGATTCAATCTGGCGGTGTGAGGAGAGCTGAAGAGACTCAATTTGTCCTCGCGACTGCTTTTAGCGCCGATGTCCTGTCGTCGACGATCGAGCTCGTGCTCGAGTTTGATATGCGGGAGATGTCGGCGGAGCAAACCGACGCAATCGCTTCTTATTACGCGCTGACTCTTGAAGCGATCGCCAGCGAACCAATGGCTCGCCACAATGAAGCGGCTCTCTTGCCCGCTCAGGAACAGTCGCGGTTGCTGGTGGAATGGAACGACACTGCCCTACCGTATCCGCAAGCTTGCATGCATGAGCTCTTCGAAGCACAAGTCGAGCGGACACCCGACGCCACCGCTGTCATTTACGAAGACCAACAACTCACCTACCGTGAACTCAACGAGCAGGCAAATCAACTGGCCCATTATCTGCGCGAGCTTGGCGTGGGACCGGAAGTCGGAGTTGGCCTGTTCATGGATCGCTCGTTGGAGTTGGTCGTAGGACTGTTGGGAATTCTAAAGGCGGGCGGTGCGTACGTGCCCTTTGACACCGCGTATCCGAAAGAGCGACTGGCGTTCATGTTGGAAGATTCGCAGGTTGCGCTCCTGCTGGGCCAAAAGCGACTGGCTGATAAACTGCCGCGGCACGACGCGCGCTTTATTTGTCTCGAGACGGATTGGGAAGCGATTAGTTCCATGAGTAAGACGAATCCGGTGAGCGGAACGACGCCTGCGAACCTGATTTATGTTCTCTACACTTCCGGATCCACCGGCAAACCCAAAGGGGTGCTGCTTCCGCACAGCGGCCTGGTTAACTGCGTTAACTGGATGCAGAAAACCTACCAGTTAACACCGGCGGATCGGTTTCTCTTTAAGACGTCTCTTAATTTCGATCCTTCCGTATGGGAAGTGTTTTGGCCTCTGACTATCGGCGGCGCCGTTGTTGTAGCACGACCAGGCGCGAATCAGGATGCTGCTTATCTCGTGGATTGCATCATCAAAAATGGAGTCACGGGAATCTATTTTGTTGCCTCGTTGATCAAGGTTCTGCTTGACGAACCAAGACTGAGCGAAGCCCGTTCGCTCAGGTACATGATCTGTGGCGGGGAGGTGGTGCCGCGCGAGACCGTGGAGCGATTTTTCGAGCTCTCGAATGCAGCCGTGCACGACTCCTATGGACCAACCGAAACATCCATTGCTGTCAGCGAGTCAGTCTGTGTCCGCGGGCAGCCCGGGCCGATACCAATCGGACGGCCCGTCGGAAATACTCGCGTTTACGTTTTGGATAAGTACTTACAGCCGGCGCCGATCGGCGTTCCCGGAGAACTCTATGTCGGCGGTAGTGGCCTGGCGCGTGGATACATGCACCGGCCGGAGTTGACGGCGGAACGGTTCGTGCCCGATCGCTTCAGTGGTGAACCCGGATCACGACTCTATGCAACCGGAGACCAGGTGCGTTATTTGCCCGATGGCAACCTGGACTTTTTGGGCCGTACTGACGATCAGGTAAAGGTGCGTGGTTTCCGTATCGAGCTCGGAGAAATTGTTGGTGCGCTGGAACAACACCCGTTAGTGCGCGAGGCAATAGTCGTGGCCGGACCCGACAATGCCGGAAGCCAACGACTGGTTGCATACATTCTTCGAGACGCAGAGGCAACGCCTTCGCATAGCGAGTTGCGGAGTTTTCTCGAAACCAAACTTCCACGATACATGGTCCCGTCGACGTTCGTGTTCCTCGAGAGTTGGCCGTTGATGACAAACGGCAAGATTGATCGCCGCGCACTGCCGCAGCCCGAAAACGTGCGGCCGCAATCGGAGACGCCTTACGTTGCGCCTCGCACTGAGCTCGAACGAATCATTGCCTCGATCTGGCAGGAGGTACTGCAGATTGAGATGGTCGGAACCAACGACAATTTCTTCGATCTCGGCGGGCACTCTTTGAGCATGCTTCAAGTACACAATAAGCTGAGACAGAATCTTGACCGCCCCATTTCAATGGTCCACATGTTCCAGTATCCCACTGTCAGTTCGATGAGTAAGTACCTAAGCCAGGAGCCTGACGAAGAGCTCAGTGCCGGTCAGATCGAAGTCCGAAAGGACTTCCGTCAATCAGCTCTGCGACAGAGGCAACTCAGAAAATCGGCGCGGGGCTCGTAAAAGTAATCAGCTACATTTGACTGGCTTTTGAATCCCGCCCACGGTAGTGGGCGGATGGTTCAAGTCCTTTCTAAAACAACAGCAAACACCACGAATTCGAATCCCACCAACGGCAGTTGGTGGATTGTTCAAGTTCGTTCTATTCATCTAGTTTGTGAAATAC